>NZ_PJFA01000001.1:0-858409 GCF_002843485.1 Paenibacillus sp. BGI2013 | reverse complement strand
GGAGAACTGTTTTTGTTACGAGGTCCTAGCCCCTAAAACCGCCACGTTCTCCCGGCTTCCCCCATCGTAAAACGACCACAAAAAAAGGCCAACCAGTAATTACTGGCTAACCTGACAATACGAAAAAACCGCTGTCCAGCCCGTAGGCTATCACGCGGTCCATTAGCATTACCTTTCAAACCCATTCATCCCAATGGTTTTCAAGAAAAATGACTTCTTTCTCATAGTGGGCCAGATGCCCCTCTTCGACCATCTTCATAAAAGCGACATCTCCATCAGCCGCACGATCAGTCAGTGTTTTACACATGAAACGGATACGTGATATGACCCAATCCTTCAAATCTGCTGGAACACTCAGCCCGTACGTAGCCATGAATAAGGCAATCCGTTCTTTTCGAACAGTTCCGTGTGCCTGGCTGACGTATGGCATTACACCCTTTCCGTCCATCTCTGGTGAGAAATTTGCGAGTGGAACGGATGTATACAAGACATAGGCGATATCCCACATTCGCGGACCCGGACCCGCCATATCAAAATCAATAATGCCTTGAGGACGGCCATCCTTGTACACCACATTATACGGCGCAAAATCGTTATGACATACAACTTCATCTTCTGTTATGCCTGGATATCTGTTCGTTGAAACTGATGTTGTTGTAAATCCAACGGTCGCATCATGGTAACTTCTCAACAGTTTTGCGACTTCAATCAAAGATTCGTCTGACCACATATACTCTTCTAGATCAGGGTAGTCATTGCCTGGAACGATGCCTTTGAGGTAAGAGAGCGTTTCTCTCCCCTGTTCATCTATTCCCAGAAATCGAGGGGCATGATCATAACCAACTTTTTCGAGATGTAAAAGCAGTTCAACCACATATGGATTTGGCTTCACATGCCGGCGAACCGTCTCACCTATTCTGACGACCTGATTCACATTACCTCCCGATAACACTTCCTCCTGTTGGGCCACTTTCATCCCTCCTCAAGCTAAACTTCCTTGTTATACCCATGATTACGATTTTTCTTATAACTCCCCGGGAATCCCGCCACCAATAGTATGAATCCAACAAAAAATATGAAGTATACGAGTAAACCTGTTGGATGCTCGTTCATCTGAGCAAACTGGGGTACGTTCGTCCCTCCTGACGCATATCCTGCTTCTACTATAGCGACAGAGACTCGTATTGAAATTCTGTCCATCGTTGAAATAAACACACTGCCAAGCATGAGGACTACACCCAAAATCTTGTTAATATTATTCATTTCATGCCTCCTTGATTAACCGTCCACTTTTTATGAGGTTATCTACTTAATGTCTTTCGATTCTCTAGTCCATATTCCTGCATGTTATATTAACGGTCCGTTCCTATATCATCATATCAAATAGCGGCGTCATCACTGACGCCGCTGTTGACGCTCTCTGAATAAGTTACGTAGCTACCACTTGGTGCAGATCCATACTATTTTCGAAAAAGGCTGACCGTTCAACATAATACAGATCATACATCTGTTCATTCAAATTAATCCGTTGATATACATCTGGATACACATCATTGGCTAACTTCACATAAGGCAGTTTTTGTACTGCTTTTCTGGATCTTATATTCTGCTTGCGTATCTTCATAAATACCATTTCAATCCCATGTTCCAGAAACAATTCAACAAAAAAGGCTGATTTGGCTCTTTGGCTATACCCATTTCCAAAAAACGGTGAACCAATCCAAGTGGCTAAAAAACCGCTTTGATGCTCAATATGATATAGATCAATGGTTCCAATAGGCTGCCCTGTTTCATTCAAAATCGTTCGGGAAATCACTGTCTTTTGCTCTTCTTCGACCATCAATTGTTTGGTCAGGAATAGATATTCTTCATACGATTGGCATTGATAACGAACGTAAGGAGAAACTGCGGGGTCCATCATTAAGCTGTACAGTGAAAGGCATTCCTGCAAATCACGTTTTTTTAACATTCTGTCTACCACCTAGTCCTTTTAGTTCGCTATATCAAGCAAATTAAGTATATAAAAGCTAGTGTGGGATTTAATGAATTCTGTATGTGGCTTATGTAAAATGCATTGGTAAATGTTGTTCATCTTCATCTCCAGTAGCACAAAAAAACGGCATGTCCCTTTTACAGGAACACGCCGTTTACACGGATACAGCCAGACAGTAATTTATTGCATACCTTGCATGATGGCATTAATGATATTTTGCTGCGTCACGGTTTTGTTTGAACGGTTAAACAAGGCGAATCCATGTTGACCGTTATGCCCGTTATCCCAATAAACAGGAACCATTTTGTATTTCTTGGCTTTTGCTGTAACTGCTTTGGCGTAAGCAGCACGATAGACATTGTTGCTGGAATCATAGGACGTTTTATCAATGGAACCGAACTCACCAATCACTACGGGATAGCCCTGAGTCACAAATTTGTCGTACATGGACTTAAACTGCGATTCAAGATAATCCTCTTGGCCCCAAGTAGACTTTTTGGCAGGGTTCGTAGAAGTTGCACCCCACTGTGTGATATTGCCGTTTTCCTCACCTGCAAAATCCCACGGAGAGTAATAGTGTGCTGAGATCATGATTCTCTTCTGCGAACTAGGAATAGCTGAGGATCTGTAATTATCTGTTGGAAGAGCAAAGCCATAATTACCAACAGTGTAGTCAATATTGGTATTCCAGCCTGGAATCAGCAACCATCTGGCATTGTTGTTACCTCCAGTCTGACGAACCGTATCCACGAAGATTTGATTGTATGCGTTCAGATTGGCGTAATAGGCCGAGTTTGGATTGCCATAGTTACCATCGAATACTTCGTTCATGGATTCAAAAATAAGACGATCATTGTAGTTGCTAAACTTGGTGGCAACCTGCTGCCACACCTTCTTATATTTTTCCTTAATGGCAGTCTGATTGCCACCATTCACGAGTAGCCATCCACCCTGTACGGAATTAAACCCATCACCATGAATATTGATGATCACATACAGACCTTCATTGTACGCATAATCCACGACTTGCTGAATTCGATTCAGCCATGCCGCATTGATTGTATAATTGGGAGCGCTTCCAATGTTACTCAAATAGGAAACGGGAATACGAATGGATTTGAAGCCTGCCGCTTTTACCTTTTTGATTAACTCTGGAGTTACCGTAGGATTGCCCCAAGCTGTCTCATTCGGTGTACCGTTCACCGCTGCTTCCAGCTGATTGCCAAGATTCCATCCTGCACCCATCTCAGACACTATTTGCGAAGCGTCCGCTGCTGATGCTTTAGCGCTCCATCCCGTAAAGGCTACCGCAGCCACTAATACCAGTGCCAAGCTGCTGATGCCAAATTTCTTCCATTTTTTGAACATAACCATACCTCCGCTTATTCTATTATTTTTAACAAGCAGTGCAGTTAATCTATGCATACAGATTGAATGATTCGAGAATACGTGCCTCCTCTCTCTAATCGATCAAACAAATGAATTCTTCGTCCAACAACAACATAATAACACATTTATGGAAAATAAAGCGATATCTTTATTGTTTTTTGTGACTATTTACTACAAAATAATCCATCTATCCGTTTAAGTGGATTGCTTGGATTTGTTCTCTATCAAAATCAATAATCATAATGTGATCGCGCAAAATATGATCTCCGCAAGATATTGTTGCGCCGTAGTCGGTTACACTGTTAAATGTGATATCCACACGATAGACTTCAATCTCATTAAACCAATTCTGATGTACCTTTTCATGAAGTTCATTCTCATAATAATCTCGAAAGACAGTCTCACAAGTTGAAAACCACTTAATGTAATCTTCTATTTTATGAACAATTGAATCTAACGGTGTATTAGTGGACACATATATTCGAACGTCATTTAAATCCTCATCCTGTATGCAATGTTTAAATATTTGCACAGTATTTTGCAGAGTGTAACACCGGTAACTCTCATCACTCTCTTCTTCAAGCTCAATGAATTCATTTAACAATATGATCTTGCTCCTCTCCATGCATATTAAAATAGCTCATTTAACCACTTTACGAATTTTTCTTTCTCTTCAAACTGTGGGTAATGCGCCGACTCGTTGAGTACAATGAAGTCTTTGATCGGTGCATCCAATACGTCAAAATAATCACGTGCTGCATTCGCAGTGGTCATATAATCATATTTACCCGTTACAAAATAGGTGGGAATCTCCAGATGATCAACAATTTCGGGTAAATTTTGATCAAATGCTTCCCTCAGTAAGATGTCTTGTGAACTGAACATCCCTGAATAAAAGCGAATCATATCCAGCCCATTATATTCGGGATTTAAAAGGAATCCTGAAATATAATCTCTATTCTCGTTGATGAGTCTGGCTGCACCACCGTACTTTTGCAACAAAATTCTAGGCGTAAGTTCCTTTCCTTGCTCGATCGAGCTGCGGATTAGCTCCAGTTTTTTAACATCATCTTCATTACCGGCTTGTTTCGCTTGCTCGTACGTGTACTCCAAACTTTCCAGTTCGCTCTGAAGTGTATTCGCCATCTGTCCAATGCCTATATAAGCGTGAAACTGAGTAGGTGCTTTAGCCGCAGCTTTCATCCCGATGTATGTACCAAATGAATGACCGATTAATATAACCTTCTCTTGACCTAACTCCTTAGATACATAATCCCTTAACGCTAACAAATCATCTACTAATACATCTGTTGTGAGATTCGAGTAATCTTCAAAAAAGTGATAGGACTTTCCACTCCCACGTTGATCGTAATGCACCACCGTGAAGTGTTGCTCAAGCTCTTTCTGATACTTCCTTACGTATGGAATCTCCGAGCATCCTGGCCCACCATGCACAAAAATCAGGATAGGGTTAGTCCGATCAACACCCCTGATCATGACTTCATGTCCTGTACCGTTAATTTCGACCTGTTCTAACATGCTGATGCTGTTTTCACCTTTAATTTTGGGTGTCCATGTGGGAAATATCAGAGCTACTATAACTATTAAAATAATACTGAATATGCTGTACTTGAGTGTTTTACGTATTTTTTTGCGCATGTAATGCTCCTTAAATAATAAGTTTCATTTGTAATTCTACCAACGGTTCCTTTATCGTAACGGATACAACAATTCAACGGGTTCTATCATCAGCTCTTCTTGGAAGATGTAATTGTGATCGGCTCCAACGATACAGAGGATTCGTTTTCCTGGATGAGCTTCAATTGTATTTTTGACTCTTTGAATCATAATCTGATTACGGACCACCCAGCGAAAGTTCTGTGCCTTCGCGTTTACCTGATGCAACCATTCATATTTTTGTCTGGTTACACGATCGAACTCCTTTGAATTAAAAGGAATCTCGCCAAACTGATACGTCTCCATTTGCTCTGCAAACCAATGATCATCCCGTTGTTCAAGTTCTTTGCGTTCCACGTCCGAATAACCGTTGAATGGATCAAAAGCATTCCAGACATCCAATTCAAACCAGTCAATAGGGACAAATGGGATGTTATGCTCCTCGCATAAAGGGAAGACCAATTCCCAATACTCACTGGCTGGTTCTCCCCAGTATCCTCTATCATGTTTGCCCTTTAGATACCTCAACCAACTCTGCGGATGAACTTCACCACAAATGAGATCTGGTTTAAACTCAGTAATCACATTCTTGTAAAGGGAAAGAGAACAATGATATCGCTCTCTGAGTTCAGGATTATGAATGGTTCCGAGTATCCCAACCGTTGTCATGTGCCCAGCTCCTTTATCATATGTATATCGTTCGGCTCTTTGTCATAAAGTTCTTGATCAATCTCGCTTGCAATCTGACTGCCCTGACTTCTATAAAAGGATACCGCTGATTTCGTCTCTGTGGAGGAGATATACAGATACTGTGCACCACGTTTCTTAGCCTCTTCACCTAACTCGTTTAGAATACGTTTACCAATACCTTGTCTTCTGTACCCGCGTGAGACATACATCAAGTCAACTTGTAATTGATTTCGTTCTTTTCCTCTATATTGATGTGCCAGCACACCAAATCCGATTAATTGATCGTGAGCAAACGCACCATATGCCATGCCACCTTGTTCTAATTCGTACACATATCGATTTTGAATCTCTTTCAAAAGCATCTCATCCCAGTTTGAGCATTCATGATTTTGTTCAAGTTCAACCAATCGGTTCTCTCTCATTTCATAAATGAGATCAATATGTTCCGAGCGATCTATTTCCTGCAGCTGATTCACATCATCAAGGGTCAACGTTCTATACGTTATCATGATTGTTGCATCTCTCCTTCCCCATGTTATTTCTAAGATCCTATGGCTTTATTGATCGAAGTCTGTATTTATCAAAGACCCTTTTATCGTACAAAATAGTGTATTCCTTGTTCTCTTCAATTAGTTTTGACATATCCATTGGAACGGCTATTGTTCTTTCAAGATTATTAAAATTAATTACAGTCATTTCATTTTCATTAATCTTTTGAACAGTAACTGCTTCAAAAATTGAAGTTCGAAAGGAATTCCATAACAAAATTAAAATCAATAAAAGTAATAGTGACCTGATGAGTCCCTTATTCTTATTCACTAGTTCTTTTCATCTCCTTTAGTTTCAAAACAGAGTTTCTCCAACTAAAACTAGCTTATTTTAATTTCAGGTAACTCATTCAAATGATTTATTTCGATAGTGTATTTCTTAAGCTTATGGTTCTCAAGTCCATCCCATCTGTCTGAGAAACGATAAAACATATCTCCGAAGTTCATGCCTTCAGGTAATACATCCACAAGCTTTATTTCATCGATTTCAGACTCCGGTAAGCTCTCCAGCAATTTAACCTCAGCATAAGAAACTATACCAAAGCTCCCATTCCATTCATATACACCATAAGGTATTAATTCGAAGTGTACTGCCCCTGTCTCTTCATAGAGTTCTCGACTTGCCGTGTGTAAAATGGTTTCCCCTATTTCTTTGTTGCCTCCTGGGATCTCCCAACCTCCTCTTTTCCTATTTTTTACAATGATGAATTTATTATTGTATTTAGCGATCATAACTGCAAATTTGATTAACTCCGGATCAAGTTCATCTAGATCAAACCAGTGGCTCATGTTATCTCTCCCATAAACAACTATTCTTTCAATATATAATTGTTAAACCATTGAAGTGGTAACAAGCTATCTTCGGATATAATCGTTGTGAATACCGCAACCAATCCTTGCTTTTGGTTAACAAAGATATATTGCCCTCTTCCTCCGCCCATACCCATAGCATAAAACGTTTTATTTTCAGCGTCTTCTTCCTTGATGCTTTTCATTATGCGCCAGTGGTAGCTATATAAGGGTTCGGAAGTAAGAGAAGGACTTACACTTCTAGCAATCCAGTCAGCAGAGATGAGTTGTTTAGAATTCCACTTCCCATTCTCAGCGTATAACATTCCAAACTTCAGCATATCTTCAATTTTCATTCGTAAACCAAAACCACCTATGGCAATCCCTTGTGTATCCTGATACCAATGAAAATCGTTAATACCTAGAGGTGCAAATAAGTTCTTTCTTGCAAATTCCGAAGTGTTCATACCAGTCGCCTTCTGCAATATGGCGCTAAGTATATGCGAACTCCCGCAACTATATTTCATTTGGATTCCAGGTTCGAATTCAATGGGTTGCTCAAGAACAAATTTCGTCCAATTCCTAGATGGGATCATCGCTTCATTCCCCGGATAGTGCAAGCCCGAGGACATCGTTAATAGATGCTTAATCGTAATCCCCTTTTTGCTGTCATCCACATCGTTAAAATAATTCACAATTGGGGTATCCTCATTCTCAATGTAACCCTGTTGTATAGCTATTCCCACCAATGCGGAGAGCACACTTTTTGTAATTGAATTCACTTTATGTTGTTTTTCTTTCGTTTTTCGATTCCGATAAAATTCATATTGAATTGCGTTTTCTCGGTATATCATGCAGCTCTCCGCTTTATTTCGTTTTATCTCTCTTTCGAGATCATTAAATTCAGTGATATGTAACCCTCCCTTGTGGCTCGCATACTTTCCGCCATCCTTTTGTTTCTCCATAAAAATTCATCATTCGTTAAATCCAATACTATGTTAGGTACTCGTCTTATAATCTTTTCTTCATAAAATATTGAATGATTCCATCAGGATACTCATCAATTAATCCAAACACTTCATAGCCCATTTTTTGATAGAATTTCGGTGATTGATATGAAAATGTGCTTGTGTGTGCAAGCTTACATCCTAATTCAGAAGCCATGCTTTCTGCTTGCATGATTAAAGACTTCCCATATCCTTTCTTTCTGTGTTCCTCATCTATCCAAAAATTATCAATATATAATGTTTCACAATATGTAGCACAGAAGATCCCACCAACTGCCTTACCTGTCTTGTCCCGTAAAAAAAGATTTATTGTCTTTCCAGGCTTCTTTAATAACCCATTTGTTTCAGAGACGTTATAGTTATATAAGTTATTACAAACGTTTTTGTAGTCTTCTTCATGATCATCAAATGCGATTTGTAATTCTTCTTCATGATTCATACGATTCATTGTTTAAGTCCCCTCATTTAGAAAGTCATCACATGTAATCTTTACACTATTCAAATTTCTTATTTTATTTCCAACCTGTAGATCACTTCATCATCTGAATTGGTTCTGTTCTCACTAATGAAGGACATGCTCTTATACAAATTCTGTGCTATTTCGTTATCCCGTTCAACCGTTAATGAAATAACCTTGCATTCCGGATGCTGTTTTGTAATGTAATCTAGAATGGCTCTTATAGCGCGCTTTCCCATTCCTTTGCCTTGATAGGATTGATCGATTTGAAAACCACCAATCCAGTAATTATCTGTACTATCTGGCGTATAACTTAGATAAAAGAAACCAAATACCTTCCCATCAATCTCAAGTACGTAAGGATCAAATGCTTCATCCCACGGTTTTATATAGGCGTAAGCGATCCCCTCAATAACAGATGGAACTAATGAGACTTGGTGTTCATACAAAGAGATCTTCAGCGCCTCTTCCCAATTCTCCCGTGTGACTGGTTGTATCTTTATATTCACCACTGTATCTCCTCTTTCGATAATCTTTGATTACCTCTAAGGTTCTTTTCACTCTCACTTACAACCACTTCCAAATGATGTTCAATCAACTGTATCACTTGTTTTTTATTCTTCGTGATTGTTGCAGTCTTATGGGTTTTGTTAATTGTACATATAACTTCTTCTATATTATATTGATGGTTCCATTTCACAATCATCTTGCATAAGTTCTTAAATGACTGCTTGTAATTCCACGGTTGCAAGCCCATTCTGGACAATACAAACCTCTTTATAATTCGATAATCTCTAATGAGAACATTTGGAGCTAATACAAAAATCAAATCCGCTTCCTGGATGGACGCTATTGTCCAATCTTTGCAATGTACTCCTTCTATGATCCAAGCTTCTGAACTGACAATAGACTGGACTGATTCATCCCTAACATGTTCAGGATATCTCAGATTTTCGGCACTTCTGTCCCAGATGAGATTGTCTAATTCATAGGAAGGAATACCGTATTTATCCGACAATTCTTTGGCTAATGTTGATTTCCCACTACCGCAAGATCCAATAATTCGTATTCTCATACATATTCTTTCTTCAAAAATGCATAGATGACATTATCAACAAATTGATTTTTCCAATAATAATGTTCTTTCAATATACCTTCTTCACTGAACCCAATTTTCTCAAGCAACTTCCTTGATCCCGCGTTCTCTGGTTCGACAAATGCTTCAATTCTGTTTAATTCAAGGTTCTTGAATCCATATTCAACGATTTTCTGAGTTACCTCGGTCATGTAACCCTGCCGCCAGAACTCTGGTGCTAACTCATATCCCAACACAGCTTTATGATGTTGTTTCATCCAACCATGAAATCCGCATGTTCCAATAATTCTGTTATCCGATTTCAAAGCAATTCCCCAGCGAATCACCTGACCATTTTCGAATCGTTCTTTCCACCTTTGTATAAGTTCTTCTGCTTGTTTTATAGTTGTGAAACTTTCTACATCGTAGAATCTTGTAACTTCATCTAAAGAAAAAATATGAAATATGTCTTGGGAATCACTCTGTTTAATCTCTCTTAACAGCAATCTTTTGGTTTCTAGTTCAGGAAATGGAGTCATATTCACTTCACCTCAATCGAGTATACTGCTACATTTTTCCCAATTATATCTACGTCCTTCTCGTGTTTCATACCATTCTTTTGCGCGACTTTCATAGAACCCACATTGCCATGTTGAATTAACGATATTAATCTTTTCTGCTTCAAGTGATCCATGCCATATTCTTTCCACGCTTTTGCTTGTTCATAACCATAACCCATTCCCCAGTATTGCTCTACAACCCAGTAACCAACTTCAAGCTCATCATTGCCTTCAATGATTTGAGGAATCAGTCCAGAGGTTCCAATTAACTTGTTATCCTCTTTATTAAATGCGAGGAACAGCCCTTTATCGTCTTTATTCCAGTTGATGAACTTTTCCAGGCTTTGCATGGTTTCTTCCTTCGTCCAGGGTCCTCCATGTCTTATAAATTTCATCATATTTGGCTCACGTGTCATCTCAAAAAGTAAATCGAAATCATATTTGGTGTATTTCCGAAATATAAGTCGTTCTGTCTCCATCTTTCTCTCAACTCCTTTTTCATTCATAAGATGTAATCGTATTCATAAACATTCAAATATCATGGGGAAACGGACTAGAGTCTGTTTTCATACTCAGGCAAGTTAAACGATGATGGGTGCCAGCTTACCGTCCGAAAATCCCTAAAATTCAGGGTGGCTGATGCTGGCGAATCGCCAGGCGATTTTCTAAGGAACACAGGACATCTTATTTCTCAAAATCATCTTACAAAAACGCTACAAAAGGCTATTTTTTCTGGTATAGCGTGTCTCAGATTTCTTAGATTTCGGAGGGCGTTTCAAATTCCCGAATAAGACGTGTCAGGTTCGTTAGCATTTAACCCCTAACACTAAACTCAACGCTATGCTAATGCATAACAACGAAAGCATGGGAAGTTCTATCAAACCTTAGCAGTTAATCCCATGCTCCTTTATCACCAGACCGATAGTTTTGTCCTAGCATCATTCTCATCTGTTAAATATGCGAGAGATTCAAGTCCCTGTCTATTTATATGATTATATAATTCCTCGACTTTCTCTAGATCTTTACAATAAACCGTGACGTAGATACTATCGATCACAAGAAGAACCATCTGACACTCACTCTCTACATAATCTTCATAGGTGATTACATCTGTTATTTGTGAGCCTTTTGGAAATGCTTTTAAATTCGCAAATATTAAATAATACTCGTTGTCATCAATAATCTTCTGTAATTCTTCTCCATTCATACCCATAATCACATCCGGAAAAAGATCATCCCCTAACGTATCATCAACAACGAAGTAGGACTCCTCCTCACCAATAAACCAATCGAAATTAGATACTTCCATTGGTTTTAAAATCTCCCCAAGAAAATGACCATAGGCATTTGGTATTTCAAAACGTATTCCTCTGTTCATCTGCTCACCCTCTTATCATTTTCAATTCGAAGCATAATAACAGTGCAGTTATTTCACTCGATATTTCTCATTATTTATAATCTCACTTACTATTCCAGGTAATTGTGCTTCTGTAAAATGATTAGTATACAGCTTGTTATCTACTCTCAGATCAGGATGATTTTCAAACTCATCCAGCAGAATTATACTTCTTTCTTTCATTTGATATTCTTCTGCTCTTAGACGGTCTCTACGAATAATGGTTTGACGATCAACCATTAATACAACATAGATTATGCGAACATGATAGTCTGCCAATTCTGTCATTAACCCATCAATGTCTTCCGGAAAGGCCACATAGTCCAGCACTACATCGTATTTATAATCCAACAAGTTTTTCACTAGGCTAGATATATTTTTCCAAGTTAAGTCGTTTGTATCCTTATCAAGCCAGGGTTTACCTCTCCCTTTGACCGGAAAGTGACTAACCGCATCTCCAGAAATGTAGGCACTTTTATCTAAAGTCTGAACCAGCAGCTTGGAAGTTGTAGATTTCCCTACTCCAGGGGGTCCAGATATAATATATAGGTTTCTACTCATTTCGTATTCTCCTTACAATATCTTTTGGAAACTTCCAATATCCAGTTTTCTATCGAATTTATATCCAATCTCTTTAAACAGAGCACATTGTTCATAACCATTTCTCTCAAATAATGATTTACTTCTTGTATTCTCCATGCAAATCGTCGCAATTAAGGTATGGAATCTTTGTTCTTTTGCAATCTTCTCAATAAAACGTAATGCTTGTTTCCCCAAGCCTTTTCCCAAAATATCGGGCTTCAAATATATGGTGACTTCACCACAAATGTCATATGCCTGTTTACTCTTATATTGGGTGATCAGAACATAGCCCATCATTTGATCGGTTTCAAGAATTACATAAGTTTTATACCGTGTATCCTTGTTCATGACAGAGGATTTAATCTGATCAAGATCTAATTCCTCCGTATGAAACGAAATTGTTGTATTCATTACATAATAGTTATAAATCTCTCTAATTTCAGGGAGGTGCTGTTCGGTTACCTCTTCAAAAGTCACAGTCGTCAATTAGGTTCCATCCTCTTCTGTTCAATTTCTTCAACGAAACCAGCGTCTAGATTTAATTCACCGTAAATATGAGGATATTCCCTGCCTTCATTATACAGATCTTCCCATATATCTTCTGACTTTATTTTAGAATTCCATTAATCAACGCGGCTTCCCACTCTTTTCTTAAGAGTACATGTACAATCATCATCCTAAAATCCTCCTTAATAAAAAATGATAATTATTTGGATAGGACCTTCCTCAATATGAGTTCTATGATTTCACTAGTCTCCAGATGATCGGTAATAATGCGAGTTTGAAATTTTTCATCCTTGAAAGCTTCAACACACTTTGGTGCTTGTTGATACTGCCAGCCTCCATACTCATCTCCACGTTTAGCCAAACGATGATAAATCGTCTCTTCTGTAGCCGTAAGGCAAAAATGATGAATGTCCTGATCGATCTCTTTTAACCCGTTATAGATGTAATGAAAGTTTTCCTCTTTATAGATGGTCATGGGGATAATTAAGTGTTTGTTGTATTTCTGCTTTACTTCTTTAGCCGTCTTTACGGTTAGAATTTTCCATAAATCGATATCTTGAAAATCATCCGTACGTTCCCTTTCCTCTCTACAATTCTCCGGAAGAAGTTTTCTCAGCATATATCCTATTTCTTCAGGATCGTAGATCATGCTGTTTGCAATTAAGGGCTGAAGTGCTTCAGCTGCAGAAGTTTTTCCCGAACCAAACGCTCCGTTAATCATGATAATCATTTGATCCTTTCACTCCCATTCAATGAAATTTTTCAATAGAAACCAGATTCTTCACATACAATTTCATCCATTATAAATGTTTTCCTTCCACTTTTGTGTTACAAAATGGCAAAAAACATGATGAAAACCCATTGGGTCAACCCAACGGGATTTCATTATAATGCATTATTTTTCAATCAACCTTGAGCTTGTTAATGTATTTCCAAGTAATCGATATATATATCCCATGTCCCATCATCGGCTGTTACAACCAACTCAATGACCTGATTTCCCGTCCCATGGCTGATATTATTCAGGGTATAAACCGCTGGAGCGCTTCCGCCAAAGTAAAAGGTTCCCTTCGTCTGTCCGCCAATCTTCAAATCAACTCTAGCCATGTTGGCATTGTTTGAAGCTCCACGAAGCGAGAAATTATGAGTGCTCGTTGCAAAATTCTGAGTGTATTTAACCAAATCATTGTTGGCATAAAGGACCACACCATTGAAAGGAGAACTGATATTGCCGGTGTATTGTCCACCTTTGGTCATGTTCTCAGCTTCCACTTTTGTTCCGTTACTCGGGGGATTGGTAGTGCTATTATCTGGCGCGACTGCCCGACCGGTAGTTGATGAGATCATACCTGAGCAAAGGCCACGATTCTTCAGATTTTGTGCAATCTGCGGAATGGCCTGAAGTGTCGTCTGGTACTGATCATGCATTAGTATGACGTCACCACTTTTCATCGTATTCACAGCTGCTACAATCTGGGCTGCGCTGGCACCATTCCAGTCTTGGGAATCTACGTTCCACAGTACTTCCTTCAGGCCGTTTTGGCTCACAACGGATTTCAAGGTCGCATTTGTCGCACCATAAGGAGGTCTGAACAGTTTAGGGGAACTTCCGGTAATAGACTGGATCGTCTGTTGTGTCCGAGTAATCTCTGACGACATCTGAGAACTGTTCAATGTAGTCATGTTTGGATGTGTATAGGAATGATTGCCAATCCACATACCAGCTGCTACTTGTGCAGAAACCAGAGATTTATTATTTTGTGCATTTTGTCCAACATTGAACATCGTTGCCCGTAAGCCAGCCTGCTTCAACGCGTTAAGCATGTTTGTTGTATTTCCAGATGGGCCGTCATCAAACGTCAGACCTACATAACCATTCGGACAACTTGCATCTGCAGCACGAGCATCAGGCACCCCCGGAATAGAAAACAAGGTACCGAAAAGTGCGAGAGATATTACCGCCTTTGCCAGCTTAACTTTGAACATAAAATTACCTCCTCATAATATATTCACAGCATACTACCTTCTACACTCCCTCTCTTTATCGAACTCTCACCCCCTCGAAAAAAGCGCTTTCAAAAGTATGTAATCCGCTACGTCCTTTCTCATAGAGAAGAGCTTTTAGTTCAAGGTGAGTTCAGTATAAACGATAAGTTTATTTAAAGTAAATTGAATTTTATCCAAAATGTTCTATTTATCCACATATTCTAGAATCTCCTGTTGTACATCTCCCGTCCAGCACTCTCCTGTGTAAAAATATCCTCCGGGGGCACCATGCGCTTTGGGAGTGTACGCCCTGCAATAATTTCTTTTGTAGCCTGCATAAGCTGAGGACCAAGCAGCGGGTTACATTCCACCACAGCGTTGATTTTCCCACTCGCCAGAATTTCAAGTGCTTTGCGGGAGCCGTCCACCGAGACAATGATAATGTCCTCTCCCGGCTTCAGCCCAACTTCTTCTATCGCTTGTATAGCGCCAAAAGCCATTTCATCATTATGGGCAAAAAGAACCTGCGGCCGTTCGTCTTCCGGGACCTGAAGGAATTCTTTCATCACTTGTTTCCCATTGTCCTCCGTAAAATCGGCAGGAGCACTTTGTGAGAAGATGATATCTGCTCTGGTTTCGAAAATGCTTCTAAATCCCTCGCCACGCTGGATAGAGGGTGTAGAACCACTCGTGCCTTGCAGTTCGGCAATCCGTATCAAACCCGGATGATTTCGCATCCGATCCTGAATGTACTTCCCAGCCTTCACACCTTCCTCATAAAAGTCCGATCCAATCGTTGTCACAAAAAGTGAAGTGTCTTTGACATCAACTGACCGGTCTACGATGATCACAGGTATGCCTGCATCCCTGGCCTCCTGAAGAATACCATCCCAGCCCGATTCCACGACCGGTGCAATGGCAATGACATCCACCTTTTGCCTGATGAACGACCGAACAGCCTCGAACTGTTTCGTCTGAGACTGTTCTGCATTTTTTATTACAAGGGAGATTCCCGATTCAGCCGCAGCATTGCGAATAGACGTGGAGTTTGCCAGACGCCAGGCACTCTCTCTGCCCAGTTGTGAAAAACCTAAGACAATCGGTTTCGTAGAGGTATCCCTTGCTACTGCTGATTCCATCCATTCCTCAACGGAGGGAAGAGTTTCTAAGTTGTTAGACGAGATGGGAGGAGGAACAGATTCAGACTCAGGGGTTGTGCAGCCGACAAGCAGCAGTAGAATGAACAAACACAACCAGTTCACATGTCTTCTCACTCACGCATCCCCCATCTCATTGTCATATCATTTAATTCGATCAACTTAATGCAGTGATTTCGAGGATACTCGCCGCCCGCTAAGAAGTCGCTGGAACAAAATAAAAACAAACAGCATCAGGCCAATTACAATCTTGGTCCACCATGAGCTGAGCGTACCTTCGAAGCTAATTATAGTTTGGATAGCCCCCTGGATCAATACACCAATAAAGGTTCCCGCCACATACCCTACACCACCTGTTAACAAGGTGCCTCCAATCACAACAGCCGCGATGGTATCGAGTTCAAGACCCATGGCGTGTAATCCATAACCGGATAACATATAGAAGGTAAAGACAACACCGGCAAGCGCGGAGCACAAACCGCTGAACGTGTACACCAGGATTTTGGTACGTGCAACCGGCAGTCCCATAAGCAGCGCAGATTGCTCGCTTCCGCCGATGGCGTAAACGTTGCGCCCAAACCGGGTGTAATGTGCCAGGAAGATCGCGAGTAGTACAATGACCAGAGCAATAATCACATTAATGGAGACAAAGCTGCCCCCTGGCAGGGAAATCTTCGCCTGCGCAACCTGTGTGTAAAATGGATTCGTAATGGTAATGGTGTCGAGACTGATGACATAACACAGCCCCCGCGCCAAAAACATGCCTGCCAGTGTCACGATGAAAGGCTGAATTTTAAAATAGTGGATGATCGCCCCCATGACTGTGCCAAACAACGCACCCATGACAAGCACCATAGGTATAACGATCGCAGGCGACCATCCTTGCTTCTCGACCAGACTTGCGCTAATGATGGTCGTCAGCGCAATGACAGATCCTACCGACAGGTCGATTCCTCCCGATACAATCACAAAAGTCATGCCAATTGCCGTGATAATCAGAAATGCGTTATCAATGAGAAGATTAAGCAGTACCTGTGTGGAAAAGAACCCCGTATACCGGAAAGAGCCTATGGCAAACATCACGGCCAGCAAACCGAAGGTGACAAAGACCGGGAGATACTTACGATTAAGAAACATGGCGGTTAACCCCCTGTTCGGCTGGAAACTTCCGTTTTTTCCAACGGATCACCATGGAATTGCGGAATGAATCGGATTGAATCAAACATACGGCCAGTACAACAAAGGCTTTGACAACCAGCGTAACTTCTGGCGGGACTCCAATCATATAGATCGTCGTTGTTAAGGTTTGGATAATGAGTGCTCCAACGACAGTACCCATTAGATAGAAACGACCACCATTGAGCGAAGTACCCCCGATGACTACAGCAAGAATGGCATCAAGTTCATACCACAGACCTGCGTTATTGCCATCCGCACTGGATACATTCGAGCTGAGAATAAGCCCGGCAATGCCGGCACACAGACCACAGAAGACATATACCGTGAGAATAACTGTTTTTGAACGAATACCTGCCAGTTGGCTCGCGTTTGCGTTACTTCCAACCGATTCAATAAACAGTCCAAGTGCCGTTTTTCTCGTCAGCAATGAGGCAACAAGCAGCACAGTTAATACGATGAAGATGGAAAAAGGTAATGCTGCAAGTGAACCTGCCCCGATATAGGCGTAGTTTGCGTTGGATACAGTAATAATCTGTCCACTCGTAATCAATTGCGCAATCCCACGTCCGGCTACCATCAGAATAAGCGTTGCAATAATGGGTTGGATTCGGGCGACCGAAACCAGCGCCCCGTTCCATATGCCCAAGATCAGTGAGAGACCTATAGATAATCCAAGTGCACCCAACACAAGCCAGAGCGAACTCTGATCCACTCCTCTGCTGATGCTCATACAAGCCACGGCCCCGGAGATCGCTACAATAGAGCCCACGGACAAGTCGATACCTCCGGTTGCAATCACCAGTGTCATGCCGATCGATACCAGAATTAAGGGCGCTCCAAAATTGAGAATATCAATCAAGCTGCCATACAGATTCCCTTCACGCATGACGAGGGAGAAGAAATCCGGAGAGTACAGCAAATTAAAGATTAAAAGTAAACCAAGCATACATAACGGCCAAAACAAATGATGTTTACGCATCTTGCCCGCCATCTCTTTAACCTCCTGCCATTGCTTTCATGATTTGCTGTTGATGGATCTGATCCCCGCTAAGTTCTTGCACTTTTTTGCGGTCCCGGATTACGGCAATCCGGTGGCTGACACGAATCACTTCTTCCAGCTCGGACGAAATGAACAGCACAGCCATGCCCTGCTTCGACAGAGAGAGCACCAGCTTCTGTATTTCAGTCTTGGCACCGATATCAATTCCACGCGTAGGTTCATCGAGAATCAACAGATCGGGGTTCATCAGCAACCACCGTGCAAGCAACACCTTTTGCTGATTACCGCCGCTCAGATTTTTAATTAAATGCTCCGGGTTTTTCGGATGGATATTTAACAGGTTGATGTACTTTTCGGCGATCTCATCCTGTTTCTTGCGTGAGATGGGTTTGGACCAGCCTCGTGTCGCTTGTAAAGCCAAAATAATGTTCTCCCGAATGGTCAAATCATCGATTATGCCTTCGGTTTTACGGTTCTCGGAGCAAAAAGCAATATTCTGATCAATTGCATGACGCGGCGACTTGACCGTACTTCCTGTATCTACAACGAGCAGCTTGCCTTCATCTGAACGATCTGCACCAAAGAAAAGGCGAGCAATCTCAGTACGACCAGACCCCAATAATCCAGCCAAGCCAACGACTTCTCCTTTGCGAATGTCCAGATCAAATGGCTCAATTGCTCCTTTGCGTCCAAGTGCCTTAGCGGTAATTAACATTTCTCCCGACTCCGCCTGGGCAGCATCCGCTTCCTTCGGAAGCTCCTCAAGCACCTCGAGTTCCTTGCCGATCATCTTGAGAACCAGTTCCATGCGTGGAAGTTCTGCGGCTATGTACTCTCCTTCCAATTCCCCGTTACGGAGCACCGTTAGACGATCCGACATTTCGTATACCTGATCAAGAAAATGAGTAACAAAAAGAATTGCGAGACCTTCACTCTTTAATTTGTGCATAATACGAAACAGTTGCTGAACCTCGTTTTTGTCCAGACTGGATGTGGGTTCATCCAATATGAGCACTTTTGCCGAGATGCTGAGTGCTCTTGCAATTGCAATCAGTTGTTGCATCGCGACCGAGTAGGTCTGTAAAGGAGCCTTAACGTCGATGGACAGATGTAATCTGTCTCGCAGAATGTTCTCCGCATCTTTGTTCATTTGCTTCCAATTGATTTTGCCAAATCGCATCGGCTCCCGCCCGATGAAAATATTCTCAGCGACCGTTAAGTTTGGACAGAGATTGACCTCTTGATAAACGGTACTGATTCCCGCCTTTTGCGCTTCAAGCGGACCGGAGATCGAAAGATGCCGGTTATCCATGGTTACCGTTCCTTCATCAATGGAATAAACGCCAGTCAGAACTTTAATAAGCGTCGACTTCCCCGCTCCATTCTCACCCATCAAGGCATGAATCTCGCCCGGAAACAAGCGAAAGCTGACGCTGGATAGCGCTTTAACCCCGGGAAATTGTTTGGTGATGCCTGTCATTTGCAAAATGGGTGCTTGCTCGGCCATATAACCCTCTCCTTTGTTATGGAAAAAAGTCATTTAGCGACAGCCTGGTCGAAAAATGACTTTTCGGTGTTATACGAATCTGCTTTTAATATTCACGTGTTGGCAATGCTTCTTTGGCTTGCTCCGATGTGAAGGTCGTCTCATCCGTAACGATTCGGGGTTCGATGTCTTTCCCGTCCACTACCGATTGAACCGCTTCCATTAATTGAGGTCCTAACAACGGATTACATTCAACGATAAAGTTGATTTTGCCATCAGCAGCAGCCTGCATCCCATCCTTCACGGCATCCACAGAGATAATGGTAATATCTACGCCTGGTTTCAATCCTGCCGCTTCAATGGCCTGAATTGCCCCAAGTGCCATATCGTCATTATGTGCATAGAGAACATCTATTTTTTTATGTGCTTTGAGGAAAGCTTGCATGACTTCTTTGCCTTTGGCACGTGTAAAGTCACCCGATTGTGAAGCAATCACTTTAAGCTTCGAATTGGAAGCAATCAATTCCATAAAGCCCTCTTGACGGTCATTCGCTGGTGCGGAGCCTGTTGTACCCTGCAGCTCAACAATGTTGATTTCGTCTTGTGTGTCCTTGTATTGGTCACTAAGCCACTGACCTGCTTTGCGTCCTTCTTCTACAAAGTCGGAACCAATAAAGGTTTTGTAGAGGGTTTTATCCGGGGAATCCACAGCACGGTCCGTCAAAATCACGGGAATTCCTGCATCCTTCGCTTCCTTCAATACGGTATCCCAACCGGATTCTACAACAGGGGAAAAAGCAATCACCGTCACCTTCTGTTGTATGAAGGAGCGCAAAGCTTTGATTTGATTTTCCTGCTTCTGTTGCGCATCGGAGAATTTCAAATCATAACCCGCCTCTTTGGCTGAATCCTGAATCGACTTGGTATTCGCCGAACGCCAGCCACTCTCCGCACCAACCTGCGAAAAACCAAGCGTAATTGTTTTGGCGCTGGCAGGTGTACTGCCATTCCCACTCGTTGAAGTTTCATTATCGGAGCCTGCTCCTCCATTGGTACTGCTACATGCCGTGCTGACCAGCATCACCATAGCCAATGTTATGGCAAGTCCCCACTTTTTTTTGGTTCGCATGTTGTGATCCTCCCTTTTTTCGTTTCACCTTGTGGTGTGACCACATTATAGAACGCTTTCATTCCGAGCTTATATGGAGTCTCATACTTTATTTATGTAATAATTTAGTAATTTCAAAAAATGGAGTTTAAAAAGTGTAATTTCTTTGTTTAATTGTGTAGTATTTAGCGATTCTCTTACATATTAGAAAATCATGTTATACTAATGATACATTTTTGATCCCTTCAGATGGAGTGGAATACGTTGAAACTCATTCAATGGATTGCTTCAAGCCTCAGGCTTAAATTACTCAGCATGTTTATCATCCTCAGTTCAGTGCCACTGATCGTGGTTGGATTGATTTCTTACCACAAATCCTATACGGTCGTATCCAATCATAACAAGGCCTCGACACAGCTGGTTGCCGACCAACTTGCCAGGAACATTGACATCTTGTTTGAGGATACGGAACGGCTGCTCGAACTGGGCAAGAACCCGCAAGTGCTTCAATACTTGTATTCTCAATCTGAGTCCTACCCGGAAGCCAAAGCCATCCTTCAGACATACAATCTTTATCGGGAAACCTACAAGTATGACAAGGTACTTAATATCTCATTCGTGAATTTTTATGGAAAAGGCATAAGTGAACGAAAAGGCGTGTTCAAGCTGGAACGAAATCCGCTGCGTAACCCGTACTTCAAGTATCTGATACAGTATCCGGATGCCATTCTGCGCATCCCTCATTCTGCAGCCTATGCGGAATATAACAGGCTGGATGGGTTTGCTTACCCTAAACAGAATGCGCTTTCAATTATAACCACGGTCAAAGAGCGAATTACACATGAGGTCATCGGGTTCATAGTGATTGATTTGAATGATTCATTCATTGATGATTTTTTGACGAATACCCCCATTAAGGATTCCGGTTTTTTCTATATTAGTGATCAATACGGAAATACACTCTTCAGGCCGGATGTCACCCCGGCATCCATAACCATGATGGATCAGATCCGATCGGTCCCTTTACATCTACAGCACGACAGCTTTATCCTGTCTGCAGGATCCAAACCCCAGTTTGTTGTATACAGCACCTCAAAACAGACCGGATGGAAAATGATCGGGGTAGCTCCTTATCAGGAAATCATTGCAGAGGCCAATAGCATTCGCCAATTGATCATCATTACGGTTTTGTTAAGTGCTTTCTTTGCGATATCGTTATATTTTTTCCTGAATAACCGACTGATTCTTCCCATCCGGATTCTGATGAACAAGATGCGTAAAGCTGCAAACGGTTACTTGGAAGCCAAAGTCACACCACACGGCTCGGACGAAATTGCTGATCTGGGCAAAAGTTTCAACGTGATGCTAGATAAGCTCAAAATGTTAATCGAAAAGAGCATTCGAGAGAATGAACAAGTGAAAATAGCTGAACTACGTACGCTGCAAGCTCAAATCAACCCTCATTTCCTGTATAACACGTTGGAATCTATTCTATGGATGGCTGAAGCAGAGAAAAAAGAAAATGTAATCAAACTTGTGCAGGCCCTCTCGAAGTTCTTTCGTTTGAGTCTGAACAAAGGATTCGACTGGGTATCCATTCAAACCGAGCTTGAACATGCGCGGAGTTACTTGGTTATTCAACAGATGAGGTACCACGATATTCTCACCTACGAGATCAGCGTTGATCGTGAGCTTCAGGATTATCCCATTTTGAAAATGACGCTGCAGCCCCTGATTGAAAACGCGCTCTATCATGGGATCAAGAACAAACGCGGTCAAGGGCTGATATCCATACACGGATATGTAGAGGAAAATAGCATCATTCTGACCGTACAGGATAACGGAATTGGCATGTCTGCGGATCGATTGGCACAATTACGTGAAGAGCTGGAGAAGCCGGCCGGTTCCCGTTCACCCCAAGATGACGAGCAGGAAGGCGGATTTGGTCTGCTCAATGTACATCACCGGATTCGACTCTATTTTGGACCAGCTTATGGCGTTGAAATGGAAAGTACCTATATGGAAGGCAGCACATTTATGATTCGTATCCCCAAAAGCAAGGAGGTTAACCGTTGAAAAAGGTGATGATTGTGGATGACGAAATTGGAATTCGGGAGAATATACGGAGCTGCATCGATTGGGAAAAGGAAGGTTTTCACTATTGCGGGGATGCACCCGACGGCGAGCTTGCGTTACCTTTAATTCATGAATGGGCTCCGGATATTCTGATTACGGATATCAAAATGCCATTTATGAACGGATTGGAACTGACCTCCATCGTTCGCACTCAACAACCTGATATCAAAATCATTATCATGAGCGGTCATGATGAATTCAGCTATGCCCAGGAGGCTATCCGACTTGGTGTGACCGAGTACTGTCTAAAGCCCATTAGCGCAGCAGAGCTAATCCAAATGCTTCATAAGGTCAGCAAACAAATGGATGAAGAACATCAACGCATGACAAACCGGACGATCACCAAAGAAAAACTGCTGGCCGATCTGTGCGGAGGACTCATCGGTACAACCGATGCGATTGAATCAGCCAAACAACTCTCACTTCCACTCTCGGCCCGGTATTATACAATTGTCATTATCGACGTTCGATTAACAGATGACTCCCGGGACCCGGAATCCCTGATGAAGAAGTTGCTTCCCATACTGGAGGAAACTCGTGATCCCCACGTCGAACTTCTTCCTTATATTCGAAGCCGGACCGAGTTGGTGCTTCTGCTCAAGTATCACTCCGATGACAACATATCCGTATATCTGGAGCAGCTTCGCGGGCGGGTTCGTATGGAACTTGAGCATACGTTCAAATGTAATATTATTCTGGGCATTGGCAGTCAACAGGAACGTCTGCAAGGAATTCATGTCTCTTATCTGGAAGCGGAGGAGGATAAATATATTAATCGACTCACCCTTCAAAACAGAGCTTCTCTAAGTGAAATTAACCTGGATGAGCAAACGACTCTTTTTCTCGACAGGAATTCGTTTCTTGAATTTCTCAAAATCGGCAGCCCCAATCTGCGTGACCATTTTGTGCAAGAGTTTGCCGCTCCATTACAGTCCTTCGACTGGAAGTCCTCCTCGTATGGCTTCTATCTGTTGAATGATCTTACGCTGGAGTCATTTCGGCTCGCCAATCAGTTGTTCCGCATGAGTGACCATTCGGATGAGAACATTACTTCCCTGCAACAGACGATTCGGAAGATTACGTGCTGGGAGGATTGTACCCAATATCTGTGTTCCCTGCTTAACCTGTTATGGCAGAGAAGAGCAGCGTGCTCTGGAAAATACAGTGATGTCATTGATCAGGTGAAAGCCTATGTATCCCGTGAATACAATAACGAACAGGTCTCGTTGAAGATGATTTCTGCACACGTCAGAATCAGTCCAAGTCATCTAAGCAAGATTTTCAGTCAGGAAACTGGTCAAACGATAACGGAGTATCTAACTCAGATTCGAATCGGCAAAGCCAAGGAGCTGCTGAAAACAACCAACAACAAAACCTTTGAGATTGCTTACAAAGTTGGTTACAATGACTCTCACTATTTTTCTAATATATTCAAGAAAACAACAGGTTTTACGCCAAGAGAATACCGAACTCAAGGAACCGAGGAATCGCAGGCCAGACCATCAGATATGAGAAAAGAGCCAATGTATGAATAAAGCCAGATTTGCACTTTTGTTTACGCTAATACTTGTGTTCCCGATGATCATTTCATCCGGTTCGGCACACATTCGCCCACAGCAAATGGCTGCAACACTTCCTGCGACTTCACCTGTAGAGAAATCTGCAGTGAGCAAAACTTTCGGTATTATCTATCCAATGACGTATCCAACCTATGAGATGATCACGAAGGATGCAACGGAGTATGCAGGGAAACATAATATTACATTAATTGTAAACGCACCTGATGAAGCCAATACCGAACAACAGATCCGTATCATGGAGAATATGATCAAACAGCATGTGGACGGGATAGCTATATCTCCTGTGGATGCTGCTGCACTTACACCCGTTATTGATGCAGCCCAAGCTGCAGGTATTCCTGTCATTACATTTGAGTCAGATGTCCCATCCAGTCATCGAATCGCTTATGTGGGCGCCGATAACTATCGCACTGGCCAGCAGTTCGCGATGACGACTACACGACTTCTGCATAATCAAGGCATGATTCTTGTCGAGAATGGCTTGGAGGAGATGCAGGGTTTGCAACAGCGGCTTAATGGATTCATTGATTATATCCGCAGTGAAACAGACATCGAGATCTTGGAAGTTCGTTATCATCAAGGGAATGAAGATCAAGCCATGTCCGATATGGAGAACATGATTCAAGCTCACCCTCACTTCAATGCAATTATCGGGCTCGATTTTGTTTCTGTCTCTGCCTCTACCCTGATCTGGAAAGCAAAAGGCCTTAACCGGCATTTAATCGCGTTCGGTGATAGCCCGACCAGTGAAAACGGGTTACTTAACGGTCAATTGTCTGCCGTTATTTCGCAGAATGAAGGAGTCTGGGGTACCAAAATGATGGAGACCCTGTTACTCGCTAGCGATGGTGTGCCTGTGAAGGAATTTATTGATACGGGGATCATTGAAATAAACCAGAAAGAAAGTAATTAAGGGGATGTCCTCCTGTCATTCTGATGACAGGAGGACATCCCCATTTAAATTTTAATACACGTAGTTATTACATCCGTTCATCGAAGTGTTTCTCAAGAAAGATGACTCTCAAGTATGATGTTCCTTTTGAGAAGTCATTTTTTCCATTCGTTTTCTAATATGCTCATCTCGATAAGATTCCAGAATGTATCTTCATATCTTCTCGCATCACGAATAAGTCCTTCTTGTACAAAGCCCGCTTTTTCATAACATCGGATGGCTGAGACATTAAAATCAAATACGCCCAGACTGATCCGGTGTAACTTCTCCTCTTCAAATCCAATTCGAAGTGCCTCATCGATCATTTGCTTCCCATAACCTTTACCCTGATACGGCTTGCCAAGTAGCACCTTACCAATACGCCCTGAACGATTATATCGATCGATACCGCCAAGAGCAATATGACCTACAATCTCCTGAGTCGATTCATCCATCACTTTATAAATGAACTTATTTGAAGTGTTCTTATCATTGGCACCATGCAAATAATCCAATAGCTGCTCTCTGGAAAGTGGATATTGGAACTGAGGGCCTGCCCACTGGAGCAAAAATGCTTCATCCCCACTCCATTCGATCAGTTGATCAAAATCTTCCGGTTCAAAGTATTGGAATGTAATCATGTGTATCCGCCCCTTCTTTTTTATGTCATATCATATCCTATTTCAGTTCTCTTGTGTCGTCATGATTATGAGTTTCATCAAACGCTCTGTTTCTTATATTCATTTCACGAATGTAGTTTCTGACAACATTCATTGTACTAATTAAACAGATAACTCCACCCAAAATACATATCGCGCCTATCCAATAATTCAGTGCAAAATTCACTTGATAAGCACTCGAATCATAACTGCCAGCTGCTGCTGACTGGAATGCTGTATACCCTAGCTTGGGAATTACCTCTTCAATCATTTTCGAGATTGTAATAATCACAATTCCTAACATGATAAAGAGTAATGAGAAAATAATGTGTACACGCTTCAAAGACAAATTACCTCCTTTACAATCCAAATCGCTTGTGATTTGGCACTACTTGCATCTTAGAAGCCGAACGACTTCGCCATCAATCAGCCCTTCACTTACGCTGTGAAAACCAAGTGATTCATACAGATTTTCGGCGATACCATTTTCCGGCCTGTGTCCAATCATGATGCGTTTGCAATTCTGCGATTCTTTCATTAGATCAATTAACTTCCTCAATGCTTCTCTTCCATAATCTCTGCCCTGATATTTTGTATCTATCATTAGAGCAAGAAGCCAGTAGTTATCCTCATGATCCGCCTTATCTGAGTACACGGCAAAACCAACCAGATCCGAATCAAAATAGATGGCCATGGGTCGAAAATCGGTCACAACCTTGGATTCAGCAATCCAATATACAACCGGCGCGGGAAAACTTTTTTTCTGTTCTTCCGTTACATTCAGTTGAGTACATGCATACCAATTATCCACCGATACACGTTTTAAATGAATCATTATTTGAAATTCCTCCTTGTGAAAATTACACAGAGGAATCCCCCGGAACTCTTCCTTGGGTCCCTGCGCTAGACAAAAACACCTCTTGCAACTTCATTTCTTCTACTCGGATTCGTATTGTTTCTCATATCACATCACTCCTCTCACGTATATCTCAGCGTTTCAACGAAATTTCACGATTAAGACTTGTTAAAGCTCGCTTGCAGTGTCCATTCTAATCTGCGGAGCCATTCCCTATGTACATCTGGATGAGCATTCTTGATTCGGTGCATGATCTGTATTACTTTGGATGTGGAATATGCCCGAATTAGATCATTTGTTACATCAATATTTGTACGTTCTGTATATGCATTTAAGAAGACTTCTGACAGATCCTTTGCCATGTGAGGGTAATGAAGATGCACAAACCAGACCACCCATGCGATATCAAACAACGGATTGCCCCATCCTGCCCACTCCCAGTCCAAAATGAACATTGAATCGTTGGATAACATGACATTATGTGGTCCGTAATCTCCGTGAATCAGAGTTTGCTCCCCATGATCGGAAATGTCCAACACTTCTTTTACCATGCTTTTGATTCCGGAGGGTACAAACTTAAGTTCCTCCACATCATTAGCGGACTTCGTTATGACTGGCAGCTCTGCTTCGCAGTCACCTCGTTTGATTGTGTGCACGTCTCTGGCGAGATATATACCAAGTTGCTCATAAATTTTCCTGCCTTGGTCACGTCCATCTTGATCCAGCAGCCTCTGTGCATTTATTCCTGGAGCATAATCCATCATAACAAACAGCCAGTTTTCTTTTTCAAAGCAATCATGCACTCGCGGAGTCACGCCAGAATGATTTAACAACCTTAGCGCGCTTATTTCTGTCCTTGCATCTGTATTTTCTACATGATAGATTTTAGCAATCATCTGCGGATCAGTTCCCTCAAGTAAAAGGGTCGTATTGGTATAACCACCTGTTAGTTTAACAATGTTCACATTCGGAAATCTGTTTAACAAGATGTCATGGTTCACTTCATGCATTCCTTCTTTCTTAGTCCTTGAAGTTCAGTCCTCTTTTAGACAACCTCAAACCTAATCTTCGATCTCTGAAAGCATAGGGCTATGTTTAATCAGTTCAGCGATTTCAAAAGATTTATTGGCACCTAACACTTCCCTAACAGCTTCAACCCCCTCTGACTTCCAGACCGAACAGACATATTTAGAAAAAGCATACCCATTCAAAGCATATCCATTGTCCTGTAGCCGTCTGAATAACCCCACACTTTCCTCTACCTTTTCAATATCTGTCAAAATACATGCCAGATTGTTCATCGCGATGTGAACATCTCTCTGTGAGTTACTGGATGAATTCAATTGTCTCCAGCTACCTACAACTTCCTGATTTTTTATTTGATCTAATGCTGACCAGTCGATCTTGTTTATCAAATTCAGCGTTTCATCCAGAAGCAGATTTACTTCTCTAACCTCCCCAACATGATACAGATAGGCCAGACGCTGTTTGTTATATGTAATCCGGGCAAAAAGAATATTGGACCATGTCTCATCTTCTTGTATAAGCTGGTTCATATTTTCAAGCACACTGTCCATTTCACTGTATCTCTCCAAAACCCAAAGCGAACCACCCAAAGCCCGATGGCTCTCGAATCGAACACCTCGGTTGGTATCCAACTTCGGAGCATTATCGCAAGCATATTGGTACCAGTCCATCCAATGATCAAAGTAGTTCCCCAGAGATAACGACAACGCTTGTGTCGAATCCGAAACAATCCAGTGTAACTGCTCCGGAGCGAGGTTTTCTTTCCCCCATTCGAAGAATTCCCGGTGATTGGCATAAAGCGGTTCCGGCTCTCTTAACAAGGCATAACCATCTGAAACATTCCAGTAGACCCAGCCTCGTTCATGGACAGACAATTTCCTGGATTGTTCGTAGTTTTTCAGTAACTCAATCATACCCTGATGATCGCCTCGAACTACTAATTCCTGAAAAGAATGAACGATATTCATCCCCATTCTCCGTCCCTAATTAGTTTCAACCCAGCTATGTCAATGGCTTCGTGCCGCAAGCTGTAATGAAATTCATCATGGCATAGGCTTCCGGCGAATGATTTATCGCTTCAGAAGCTTGTTGCAGCTGAGCAAATTCCTCCGAACTGATCACACCTTTTTCAGCAAAATGTACAAAACGATTAAGATTAAACTGCTGCTTAAACCCTTCTATGCCTAACAGATCACTATGTTGAAGGACAGAATCAATGTCAACATCGATGTATCCGCTCTCAGAAAGGAGACGCGGCAGACTTCTGCCAATTAAACGATTACCGCCGTGTTGTGCTACATAGTCCGAAATTTTCATTAATACCGTATGCAAAGCAGGAACATCAGGATTCACTGCTCCAAAAACGCCGTCATCCACATCAATAATGGCAAGACGGCCGCCAGGCTTCAGTACACGATATATCTCTTGTGCAGCTTCGTCAGGATTGTTCAAATGAAGAAAGATAAGTCTTGCCACGACAAAATCAAAAGAATCATCAGGCAGATCCATCTGGTAGATGGAAGACTCTACAAATTGTAATCGCTTGGAAGGAATATCTTTCAGCCGTTCTTTGGCTTGTGCTTGCAGTGAACGATCAATCTCAAGTGAAGTAAGCTCGCTGTCCGGCAGATTGTTCAATAGTTGCTCTGTAATGTAACCTGGTCCGCTTCCGACCTCCAATACACGCATTCCATTTTTCAAACCATACCACTCTAGATTTCGAAATTCTTTGGACCACCCCATTATCGCCTGCATCTTTAACCTCTCTAATTCCTCTTGTAAACTTAACACTGCCGTTTGGATACTGTATGTTGAACGCGGATTACTCATATATTCCCTCCTGTTCTTCTGTGGAAAAATAAAAACATATATCCTTAGACCTTTTTCTTCCCTAGAAAAAGGGCAACCTTATGTTGTTTCTCTATCGTTCCACCTGCAGCATCAATGGAATGTTTGATTCGCTCTAGAAGTGAACGCCGAACATCAATAGAAAGCTGCTGATGTTTGGAATTGGTATTTAACAGCGTGACATACTCTTCGCTGGAACAGGACTGTATCCAGTTATACTCCTTAACCTCAATATCCGTGAACAAGCCAGATTTTTCTGTTATTTCTTTATGCTCCTGGATAACTTCATCTGGCGAAGGATAGTGAGAATCATCCAGATGAGGGGCTAATGCGAATTTCATTGTGCAGCTGGTCATAGACCGGTACATGAATCGTCCAGAAAAGTCCAATGCCGCCTGTATTCTCTAGCAATTCCCAAGCCCGGTGGTAACCGACCTCCGGATCAATGAAGTGAAAGGCCGTTCCTGACACAATCAATTGAAATCACTTTCCTTGGCCTGCCCCGTTCCGCAGCCAATCTCAAGAATGGAACCCTCTTTACTAAGATTCAGGTATGTAAAAATCTCATCAAACATTTCACTCGGATAAAGGGGTCTATATCGTTCATATTCATGTGTTACGAGATTAAACGTTTCCTTATTTTCCAAGTTCGCATCCTCCGATTTCAATTGTGATTTTCCTATAACACATTGACTAAACTTACCATATCTTATTATTCTTGATAGTAAGAGGATAAACCTTTCAATAAGAGAATGATGATAGTTTAAGTTCAAATTTTATATCCTGGAGGAATGAGGTGTTCTTGTGAAAAGTATATTTGATACGATGAATGCTGCTGAAATTACAGAGCGCATGGATCAACTTAGTGAAAAATCCATCCCTGAATGGGGCACGATGCAGGTCTCTCAAATGCTGGCTCACTGTTCAGCATTTCATGATATCCCCTTAGGAAATGCTTTTCCACCTAGAGGATTACTTGGAAGACTTATAGGACGGTTCGCAAAACCAATGTTTTATAATGACAAGCCCTTGCCCCATAATATGTCTACGATCCCGACAATCATTATTGATGACCAACGACAGTTTATGGCAGAAAAAGAAAAGCTTGAGCAGCAGATTAATATCTTTCAACAAGGTGCTTCAGAAAATTTCTCCCGCCACCCCCATCCCTTCTTCGGAAAATTAACAGCCGAGCAATGGGGTAAGGGCATATACAAGCATTTAGATCATCATCTAAAGCAATTTGGAGTTTAGCGGTTATGCACGGTGTGCCAGTTATGCATGCTGTTCTATTACTGTTTCTGGATTACATTCTAAATTAGCAATGACTCAACTTCATTAACCCAATCTCCTTCTTCGTCAGCCAGTAAAGTCTTCCAACCAAGTAGCTTAGCAGAATGTAAATTTTTCTCTTGATCATCTATAAATAGAACCTCTTCTCCAGCTGCCAGGAGGGTTTTGACCCGTTGGTATATCTCAATCTCAGGTTTGCATAAACCCACTTGATTAGAGATGGTTACACTTTTGGTAAATGAGCTTAAACAGCTCAGATTCGGCTCAATCCATTCCTTACAATGATTGCTGAGTAGATGGATATCTGCGAACTCACTCCATCACTCAAGGTATTGAGCGGCTGGTAAGGGAACAATTGAATTGTATAAGATGTCCTTCGCTCGGCTTATTGATAATTCGGGATACATCTCCTTCAACGATTGCCAGAACTCTTCTTCCCTCATCATTCCTGTCCAGAGCTTTCGTTTGATTCCTGCAAAATGTACTTTCAAAGATTCTGCCGATAGGTTGGTTTCCTCACTCATATCTTTCCAGCACGTCAACGACATATTACTTAACAAAACCCCTGCGATATCTAAAACGATCTGTGGTCTGCCTTTCATTTTATCGACCCCCGAGTTCAACTAATACGACGTATAACAGGCCTTAAGTCACTTAAAAGCGTCATGCGGAAGGACAGCATGCACACCCTTAACGCCATTCACAATTTGGGTGATACGCAGGTCAATTACCGCGCTTCCAAGTGCAATCGCTTCCACTCGATCTAGTCCATACAACTCACCCATCAGATTGAGCATCCCGTCTAATGCTTCAACCGTAGCCTCATTCAGATCTTCATGAAAACCGAAGGTAATCCAGCCGGATGGCGTATGTGCACGAGGATTGGTCAAAATCATATCATCAATCACATTAAGCGTGACATCCACCACTTTCATCGGACATTCAATGGCCTGACAGCTGACTTCACCGTCTCCCTGCAGTGCATGACCATCACCAATCGCGAGATAACCCCCGTCTACGGGGATAGGTAAATATAATTTACTTCCCTGCACCAGTTCCTTGCAGTCGATGTTTCCTCCACAATAGCGAGGTGGCCAAGTCGTATGAATCCCACCTGAATCTGGCGGCATGCCCACTACACCCATAAACGGCGAGAGAGATACAGTGAAGGACTTTCCTTTTATTTCACAGGTTCCATTCATCGTTTGGCGATCAAGTGTCCAGTTCAGCGACAGTTCTTCAATCTCTGTTAGATGTAACTTCTGGTTCTGCCAGTTCGGATATTCGCCAGCGGAAGTAAACCCGTAACTCCCGGGTACGATCTCATTAAAAACAATCTCCAACGTCTGTCCTTGCTTCGCCTCATCGATATAGATCGGACCGATTAAGGCATGACCTCCATCTTTTTCACCTTGACGATCAAAAGGTTTCATGCGTTCCGCATAACTCACCCCTGTTCCCCAGCCCGCATCCAGCGTCTGAAAACGAATAGAGTCACCAGATTTCACGCTCAAAATGGGAGTTACCTCATTGGTAAATGAACCAATCAGATTTTCCTGAGTTAATTCAATTGTATGAGTACTCACTACAATCCCTCCCTGGTTTGGGATACATATTATATTCAAAGCAAGCAACATGCTGTGTTCCGTGTCACCCCCTGCCTGCTAAATCCTTTATGCTTCAAGGTTGGCAAGATATTTCTTCAACGGTTCCATATGATGCTGGTCATGCCATATAAAATCTTTAAGGTATTGGGGAATATAAAATACGTTCCCCTCTGCGTCCAAATACGTCTGATGAAGCTGTTCCTCCGATAACCCTCGAATGTCATTCATAATTTTATGGCGGTACGTGATAGCCTTGTTTACGATTTCGGACGTCTCTGTGCGGTTACTAAATTCAATAGCTTTGCGATTAAACTCTTCAAAATTCATATGTTTCAACGTAACTGGCTGCTTCAGAGCAATCTTCTCAATCGCTTCCTTGTAAAAATATCGGTCCCATAACATGATATGACTGACGATGGATTTTATCGTCCATTTCCCTTCTTCCATACTGGAATTCCAGGTCTTCTCTTCAAGATGATTCATCGTCTTGACAAACAACGCCCATTCTTCAAAATTTTGAAGCAAATGTTCAATCTCTTTAGTCATGATTACATTTCCCCCTTCTATCTTTTTTGAAATGATTCACTGCTCGATATGTTATCTTCGGTTACGATTCATCCATCCCAAAGCATAATCAACCATCTCTCTTTGGGGTATCAGATAACTCACAGATTCCCCTACCATTCCTTCGGTAACAGCGTTAGTCTGGATCTTAAACTCATTAAAAATCAATTCAAAATCATCTGATTCATTGTTAATATCATCGTATGTAGTCCATTGCTCAATTCCATCCACCAGCATTTTTACTCCCCAGACTTTTGGCTTAACAAATGAATTCTGCTGTTTATATTCGGCCAGGTGCAAGGAGGTGTTACTATTTTCAGGCGCACCAAGTAACAGAATGTATCCACTCAAATCATAGATTTTTCCTAGCGGAGATTTCTCATTTAATGCATAATGCAAGTTGTGATCTTCCATTATCCGTTTGGCCTCTTTCCCCCAGGCAGCAAAAGACATATGCGGATGTGAGCTTCGAAACACACCATCTTGCCTCCGAAACACCTCAGAAATGATACCCATATACGAGGTTGGGGTTAAATCAGGATAATAAATAGGCATATTGTCTTTGATGAACTCAATTTCCGCTGAGGACAGGTTCGCGTCATGCTCTGAAGGTTCACAAAGATGTTCTGTTTGAGTGGGCATGACAATGGTTCCATTGGTTCCAACGGCTTCTTCCAGAGCTAAAATAACACTTACCGGGCCGCCTATAACCTTACCTATTGCTTTGAAGGAGGAATGAACGATTATCGTCATGCCCTCCCTTATCCCCATTGACTTTAAATCATGAACTATACTTTTTCTTGTTTGTAACTCCATTGAAATCCTCATTTAATCCTCCAGACTAAAGCAGACAAAGTTATTACTAGATATCGATTCCGCTACAGCTTCGTAATATAATTTTTACATATTTTTCAATGGTTCATGATGGTTCTTGAACAGCGCTGCAATAATCTTCTCTGCACATTCTTCCGGTGTGTTCATACTTGTATCAATCGAATAGCTATAGTTGATGTGTTTAGCCATAATTTGATGTTGCTCATCCGATTGCTCTTCTCTGCGATCACCACGCTCAATTTTACGCTGACGACAGATATCGAGAGGACAGTGCAGTTCAACGATATCCAGTGGATACCCTTCAAAAATCTGTTTGACTTGTTCATAATGCGGCGCGAGCTCCGGTCTTTCCACAAGAATGCCATCAATCAGAACATGCTTTCCATGGTCTGAAAATACTTTTGCCGTATGATACATCATTACTATCGCTTCACTCAGATACTTCCAGTAATCCGTCTGAAGATGTTTATCACCAATCGTATTTTCAAATAAATCATTAGCCACAACATAGAAAAACGGATCATCGTATGATTGCATCGCCTCTACAATTGAAGTTTTACCAGAGCTGGTTACACCGTTCAAAAATATAATTTTGCCTTTTTCCATGATAGTCATCTTCCTTTGCTTAAGTATAATTTCATAAATGTAATACAGCGTGTACTACGTGTGTTTCATTGATTTTTTGAGCAGCATGATCTGGCCAATATGATAGGCGTTATGAATACATAGATTTGATACAATTCCCCACCATGGCGCGTTGAAATAGGTAGGGATTTCACGGGTCAATTTATGTTCTTCACTATCTTCGAGTGCCCTGTTCCAATCACTAAACACGGTTTTCAGTCTATGTAATGTCTTGCGCCACTCCACATCATTCAGGTTAGACGTATCTATCTCGAATGTATCCTCATTATTCACTGAATTCTGCCCGTTGACCTGTTCGGCAATATATCTCTCAAGCCACTTCTCATTCCAGAAAATAAGATGATTGACGATCGCCCAAATGGAATGCTCTCCCTCATTCTTTACATAAGAGGCTTCCGCCGCATTGAGGTCTGTCAAAATATCATGAAGTGGAATAAACCAGCTCTTGTCATGATAACAGGCGTTTAATTGGTCTATGAGAATAGCTTTGTAACTCATCGTTGCACCTCACTCAGATTAACATCATCATTTATCCGTTCATTGACTTCGCAATCTTCATCACAAGATCTTCTGACATGTTTCTACCATTGATCTCGTATTGCAACGCCTTCCCATGCATATCCTCTTCGATCCATATCAATTGGGAAGTTTCGTTATTGAAAATATAAAATGCTTGGACGCCACGTATGGCTACCTGTTTAACCTTAGTACCATCATGATCAGACAATGCGATCCGGCTCTTTGTTGTCCCGAAAATATTAAGTTTATAACCACCGTATTCTTTATACGTTATGCTGATGCCCACAACCTTCTTATTGGGCTTCAGGTCTCGTATCACTACATTTCTACCTGACCTGTTACTTTCTTCAATCATTTCATCGATTTCTTGCGGAGTAAAATTATCAAATCCATAAAATACATGAATGGCATCTATATCAGAATCAATCGGAAATTTCGGCTGCCATGGAGAATAATGTTTCTGCAATTGTTCCAAACCGTCTTCCCATGGAATAGCTGCATAATTGGTCTGTTGCGTGAATTGGTTCTCTGTAACATCTGCGGTGTATATCGCCTTCCCTTCACCAGGCTTTAAGTCAATGACTATCCGGTCAATCGCATTATCATTGCGTAAGGATTCAATTTGAATTTTTCCAAGCACATCTCCGCTTTTGTTTTTGATATCCATTGGTCCTTCACTCCTTTGCTTTCAAAACATCTTCCTGATCCTCATACAATAGAAAGCCGAGCCCTACAGAAGATAAAGCGATCATGAGGACTCCAAATATGCAAATGGTCGGCAAGATATCCTCGTAACCATAACTTGTCGTTTAATCGTCTGAGATAAAAACCTTTTGGAAATTCATTATCCTCCGTAAGGGCTGCAGATGCTATGGTAATGGAGCCGGACGGAGCTTTGTTACCCTCTGAAATATTGGTAGAACATATCTCGGGCTGATCCAAATATTGCATTCTTAGATAAGGTCCTAACTCAACCGGACAACATTCTAACCCAAGATCATTTGCTCTTCGAAAGAGCTGAAAAGTCGTAGCACCATCTGAAAATCCAAGTTGTCTGACGGTCAACTCAACCGTTTGCAAGCTTTGCTTTGTACCGGAAACTACAAATCTCTCATCATTTAACAACTGTTCTCCATATTTATTTAATAAAATAGAGTGTTGGTCCAGTTTCTGAATAAGCTCTGGCTTTGTTAAACCGCCAACGTCAACTATTCTAATTTCAACTGCGCAATCAGGGTATACTTTTTCGTCTTCAATCAACATTTGTATCTCCCTAATCTAGTTTTCTTATAATTGACTTTATATTTAAAACGCAGTCACTCATCTAGTTCTGAATCCGTTTACATACAAATGCTCAGTAAATGATAGCAGCAAACCAAGGCTCCTCAGAAATTCAATTCACAATCACGGTGTTCCCACACATCAAACAAGTTACCGTCCAGATCTTCTAACACAAAAAACTTCCCATACTGTCCCTCATCACTAACAGCCCCTACTTTCACATTCTCTGATGTTAAGTAGTCATGTAAAGAACCAATGTCATCAGTGAAAAATGTAATGACCCATCTCTTTTTCTGATGCACTTCAAATGTCGCTCGTGTTTCATTGTCGCTTTGAATCAAGTCCAAAATTGGGCGATCACCCCGAAATAAACTCAAATATCCTTCGCGTTGGTGGCGAATGTTAAATCCAAAATGCTTTACAAACCAGGCAGCTGACAATTCCAAATCTTTCACTGGAATTACATTATATGCTATGCCTAGAATTCTTCCTTTCCCCATTATGTTACCTCCACACTTGAAATGTATAAAACCCTACCACCCTTGCGATGTTATACAAGATTTAATTTGAGCAATATGATGCTGCCCGTGCCATACAAATCTTTGAATCGCGATATCCAATGTAATTGCACCTAACACTTCTGTTCGGAGTGTTCGTCTAAACTGATCGGGATGTAAACCAAGCAGCAGAGTGAGAAATCGCTTGTGCAGTATCTCCATCAGCAAAATTGAATCTTCGATGGGCGTATTCCTGTAATCAAGTAATGATGCCCATAAATCCTCTCGATATGAGCTTGCCATCGGTTCCTCTTCAGTTAACGCTCTCTTAAATCTGATATAAGCGTTCATGTCATTGTCCGCAAGGTGGTGCACAATCTGTGTAATCGTCCAACCGCCATCACGATAAGGAATACAAAGTTGATCATCATTGAGATGTTGTGTAATCTCTCTTAAGGTTTTCGTAATTCCGGGAATTTGACGAATGATGTGGATTCGGTCCTCATTAGAGAATTTAAGACTTGGCTCAAAGTGTCCTATCGGAAAGCGTACATTTTCATCCAAGGTTGACCACCTCTCCATTTCTCTACTATAGAACCAAATCATATCCAATATAACCCACAATGTTCCATTTGCGAAGTGTAAAAGCAAAAAAAGAAGCAACCTGTATTCTCGGGCTGCTCCTTATATTAGACTACTCTCATATCTGTATTTTGATTAGAAACTACCGCAATTAAACCTGAGTTACAAAGGTACAATTATATAAAAATCGCCCCTATCTTAGGTAGAATGGTGTTTGACTAGAACATCACCAACCAAGATAGGAGCGGCTTTAAGGTGGAGTCTACCATAATGAGTGACCTTATTCTGAAAATTCAATCAAAAAAGGATGGCTTTTCTCATCTAATGCATTATGAATTCTTTCATAGAAATTCCCCCATGTTATCATTTGCCCAGCTTCTTCTAAAGTAAAGTAGCCCACTTCTTCACTTTCATCACTGGTAGTTAAAGCTCCACCAATCGGTTTTCCAGTAAATATATTGTTGCATACACCGCGCGTTATGTTCTGATACAAACCACAAAATTTAATTAATTCAATGTCAATCCCTGTTTCCTCTTTCACTTCTCGAACTGCTGCCTGCCTAATAGTCTCTCCTTCTTCAACACAACCTTGAGGCATTTCCCAACCTCTTCGACCTTTCATGAGTAAAATCTCATTATGTTCATTGATAACGATTACACTTGCAGAAACAATAAATTTCATTCTAATTCCTCCTATGTTGGTTTAAATAACCACTCTCCCTCGAATGGAATAGCTAAATGCCTAGAACTGAAACATAATCATGAGTGGTTAATTGCTTTTTAATCCATACAACAAACTCTATGATTAATTCACGAAGTCTCTGAACACTATTGAGAAAATCTTGTTGAAACTCATCTTTAGAACTGCCAAAGAAGAAATATACATGTTCATTTATTAATTCCATTGTTACTTTTTCATCAAGGAGATTAGCAAGCGTTTTCAAATCCTCAAGGATCACCTCCCACGTTTTTCGATGTATTTCGTTAAATGCATAATGATCATATCCAGAAAATATATTTTCTATTGTTTTCTCTACAAAGCCGAATACTTCCTCATCAAAGTAAATTGAGTCCTCATTCCAACATTGCCCAAGGTACTTCCCGGGTAAAACTTCAATATAACCAGTTCCTTCAAGTTCTTCCCTATCTCTTATTATCTTCATCGTTCACCCTCATTAAATAGTTTCGTCGATTTCACATACTTTTCTGTATATAAGACCCAGCGTAGGCTGGGTGTACTGCTTATTGGGCCCAAGGATCAATGTCCACCGTTTAATTGTTATATTACCTCCTGGTCCTCTACCAAAACTTCTGCTGACAGAGGGACGTATATCCCGATGTGTAAATACGGAGTTATGTGATTTCACTGCCTTCATTGAGTAAACTTATCATTTGCCTGTTGGTTTTTATGATTATCACTTTGTCTTTATAAGGGGACAAGAAACTACAGATTTCTTTCCGATTTGTACTATTAAATTTATGATTCCAAATAAGCATTTCAATTAGTCCTCTTAATGTTTGCTTGTATATAGATCTTTCTGCGCCTATTCTTTGTTTAACAAATCTCATGATAATTCTAAAATGTCGAATCAATACATTAGTGTCTAGGTAATAAATTACATCTGCTCTTGAAAAGCTATCAGAAAGCCATTTATAATATACTCCCTCTACAATCCAACTATCATTATCAATTATTTTATGTAGTAATTTATCTCTCACGTCTGGAGAATTCTTTCCTGAAAACTTCACTTTACTGCTCCACATGACTGTATCTAGTTCGTGAATTTTTATATTTAACTTCTCTGACAAAACTTGACCAAGGTATGTTTTTCCGCTACCAGTTGAACCTATAATATGAATTCTTAAAGGTCTAGACATAATTAGCTTCTCCTCTTTAATTTATTGCAGTGATTTCTAATCACCTTCCTTTTTTTATGCAGTTCAACAAACTCTCGGAGGTGTCTGCCAAAATATCAACTTCGAAATCCATTTAGCAGACCAAGGCTCCGTTAGGAGCCGTTGCTTTATGTCATACGACGGAATCTCAATTTTGGTTAACAGCAGATGTTATCATCCCATCATTGATCTGCTATATGCTCCAATAGATTTCCAGGCTGACATCCCAATGCCGTACATAATTTATCGATTACTTCTAACGATACATACTCATTCGTATTAAGTTTTGCCATCGTTGCCGATGAGATCCCCGTGATTTTTAATAAATCCTGCTTCTTAATCTCCCTGTCAATCAATAAATTTTGAAATGGTTTATAACTTATCATCTGGTATCCCTTCATATCCGAATTGAAGCTTTATATAGGACCTTCTCAAAAACAAATTCATCTATAATCAATTCTCATCTGATCGGAATCTTTACTTCAATGCTATACCATATCTGAAATAAACATGGCTTTAGTTCCTTCTTCTGGCTTAAATCCAAATAATCCATAGAATTTTTCTGCACTATCATAAGATATAAGCACTTTTGTCTTGATATTAGAATATCGACTAAGCATTTGTTCCATCATTCTCTTTCCAATTCCTAATGATTGATATTCTTTGTGTACTAACATGTAATGAAAATATACTGTCATCACGCCGTCAGACAATGCATTTATTAAACCAACTAATTTGTTATCATCCCATGCAGTAATAACCGTATGCGAGTTGTTTATTGCTTGTCTAAGATCTTCTGGGAAATCTCCTGATTTCCAGTCCACCGAATGAAACAGTTCTTGAATTGCCTGTGTATCAATGTCTTTTATTTCTTTGAAAATGATTGTCATAATATTGCTCCTATGCTTGTTGTTTTGATTGAGAGTATTGGATACCGTTTCTGTAATCATGAACCCCAAAGGGGGGTGTCCGTTGAAAATTTTCTCGAAATCCATCCGCAGTCCCAGGCTCCGAAGGAGCAATGCATGAATATTATGTTATAGGACGGAATCGTTTCTCAAATCGACCTTCACTATTTATTTTGCTCCTGGTACGTATTCAATCAAATCAGATAATTTACAATTAAATGTATCGCATAGCTTGAATAAGGTTTCCAGCTTTGTTGTTTCTATATTTGTTTCCCTATAGAGTTTATTGATCGAATTCCGGCTTAAGCCCGATTTTGCCATCAATTCTGTTATATCATCTATTCGATGTTCTGCCATGAGTTCTCGTATATTACATTTGATTATGTTCATCTTTTTCCCTCCATAATTCTATCTTCTGGAGTGTCATAGGGAGTACACTCAGCTTTCTGTGGAGACAGATGAATATTTTAAAACACTTCGTGATGCTTTGCCCGATAAACTTCAACATACAGTTTTTCTTTACGAAGACGCACAAATCTCACTCCAATCCATCCTAGAAAGAAGTATCTACATACAAGGTTGCAAAGATGCCCTACAACTATTTAGTGTATTGCAGAATTCTAGTATTTAGAGGGCTATATGACCCTCTTTTCTATTGTTTTTGATTCTGTCGTATAACGTCCTGCACGTTCACGAAAATACCCAGCCTTAGATAGCTCTTATCTTAAGCTGAGTCGTATTTTCTAAGTGTTCTTCCATGATTATACATCTTACAACCAAAGGGTGGTATCCCTACAGCTTGAATACATTATTATGCGCCGTTACTCTCTTCGAAGCATCACCTAGAACCTATAATAAACATTCCAACTTTATTTTTTACTTTGGTATAAAAACTCAACTTCACCATCTAACAAATATCGATATTCAAATAATTGCATTGTTCTTTCCCTAATTCTCTCCCGTATAACCGTGCCTAGGCTTACCGATCCTTTTGATCCAAGGTAACCATTATTAATAAATGCCTTCTCTACAAATTTTGTTTCCTTTAAGTGATACTGTAACCATTCTTTCTGCGATTCGATTAGTGCTTCTCTTGGTTCTCTATCCAACTTAGAACGAAGCTTTTTATATATTTGATTCAACTCTTTATCCCAAATCTCTGTATATTTACTTTCCAACGCCCCCCATCCCATTGTTGTAATAATCTCTTTTGAATTTTGAGCCTCATTAAATTCCACTTCATAATCATGATCTATAGGATTTCGAAGCATTTCATCATAAAATTCTCCTTTCAATTCATAGTTCCCAATGCTCATGGATAACACTTCATTGTTAGAAGCATCTGATCGACCTTCAGTTATTTCTTTCGGTTCTGTTCCATTACCTGTACTCTCTTCATCAGGAGGCAGTTCAGAATTCATTTTTGATTTAGTTTCGCTGTTCAAGGTAGTCGATTGACTACTATTTTGGCAAGATGAAAACACTATTGTAATAAAAACTAATAAGAGTATCTTACCTTTCATAAATTATCTCCTTTAATGGCGCATAACGTTACTGTATCCACGACCCTCCCACCAACTTAAGCGACCAATTGGAGCGGGCGCGATGCGGTTAGTCGTACGGATGTGTCCGCTGAATTCTCTTCCCTGCCGATTGCTTCTCGCCGATCGAGGAACTGTCAGGCTCCCAAACGTGGATATAATGTTAGCCGAAGTCAGTTGCTTCTAGGTGTTAGCTCAATCCTTCTCTTACAATTTTCAATAGTTCTTCTTTGTGGTCTGGGTGACATGCAATTAAATAAGGTTCTTCTTTCATTCCATTAAACTTATTTCCTTCAAAATCTATAACAAGCCCCCCTGCTTCCTTAACCATTAAGATACCTGAATACAAGTCATCACCTTCAGAATTGTACAGAACAATTCCATCAATATCTCCTTTGGCCAACATACACCATTGAAGCGTTGGAGCCCACAATCTTAACATTCGTTTAAATCTAATATCAATGTATTGTCTTAGTTTTACTGCTTGTGGGTCGTTTTGTACTCTGTGACCTTGAATCCAACCTATATTTCCTTTGAAAATATTCGGGTTACTCTTAATTTGTATTTGTCGATTATTGCAGCTTGTCCCTTCACCAATAACAGATACAAATAAACGTTCTGTTAGAGGTTCATAGACCACTCCAAGCACAGGCTCTCTTTTGTACATTAAGGTAATTGATATCGTAAAAACAGGTAAACCAATCGCAAAATTATTAGTTCCGTCTAAAGGATCAATTAACCATAACCAATCGTGCTTAGTTCCGATAAGCCCTGCCTCTTCACTGTGTATCTGATGATTTGGAAATACGCCTTGTATTTGTTTGATGATGATTTCTTCACAGATATGATCTACTTCAGTAACCACATCCCCAAATTCATCTTTAGATCTCAGTTCAACAAAGTTATCAAACTTCTCTTTAGAGATTAGACCTGCTTCGCGAATAATTCTTATTGCTATCTCTTTTGCGGTTTGAATAATCTTACGATCCATTACGCACCTCATATTGATTTTGATTTTAACTGATTTCATCTAACATTTTGTGTTCACGACGACTGGCTGGATACATTCTTCTGTTTATAGTTTCTACCCGACCAAGGAGCACTAGCGACAATGCTTGAACATCTGGTTAGGCAATGTCGTTGCCCTCCATGATTACCCTTACATACTCATCCCAATTCTTATCATCTGTATTGATTTCTATTGTTGGCACTCTTGAGATTTGAGCTTGATGTCTTAATACATTTTGGATTCTTAATAATTCACTTACCGACGATCTTACTTCTTCTTCTGTTTTATAGATCCATTCTTCTGGTTGTCTACTTTTAATTCTTTCTTCTACAACTTCGGGCGAGATTGTAAGCAAAATACACCTGGCACCTAAAGACTCAAGCTGTTCTTCTATTTTATTTATCTCATCCAAATCCGAATCTACAAATGCAGCTCTATGATTTAAGTGAAACCTCTCCAGAACATAAAATAGTCCCCTAGATCCTCTAGATGCAGGACCAAGTTGAATTGCCCATTCGTTAAGTTTCTTTAGCATTTCAACCCGCTCTTTAAGTAACTCAATATGTCCTTCTCGGGTTAGACTTACATATTCTCCATGTTTATTATTCAAAATTTGAGTATAATGTTCTCCAAGGATAACTACGCTCCGTTCTGAGGATTCTTCTTGTGATTGATATCGTTTAATTGCTTTTAATACTGAAGTCTTCCCGGCATTTGAGTACCCCTCAAGAATTACTCCTCTAATATGCATTTAAATCTCCTTCCACTAGCATTATTTCGCCTAACGTTTCTGTATTCATACGTTCAACTTAGTTTAATATTTTTTATGGAACGCTTTCATTCGGTAGACCAAGGCTCCGAAGGAGCCGCAGCCTGAATATTATGTTATCTGATGCTGATACCTCTTTTAAATCCCCAAATACATTCTTTAGTTTTTATCTCTTCAAAAGGTCTTCCCATTCTTCGATTGATAATTTATTGGATATATTCTTTAAGTTTTCAGGGACACTTACAAAACACATTAATTCTAAACTATTTCCATCTGGATCATTGAAGTAGACTGAAGCATTTCCCTGATTAGGCCTTACAAATGGATTTATTGAATCTCTTTTTCCAAATGGGACAGGCTCTATTTCAATAGTTTGAAGCCATTTCACACTGTCTCTAAGATCTTCATAACTAACTCGAAATGCTATATGCCTTAATGATGGATGATAAGAAGTTTTATGCTCTTTGCCTTGCCATAGACCGACCCAACTCTTTTCTTTTTCAATCCAGAAGAACGCTGTATCATCATCTCTCCAGGCCAGCTCTAATCCTAATTTAGAATAAAATTCGATAGATTGATGTAAGTTACTTACTGGTAAATGTGCTTCATACAACCCAAGTATCATATTTTCTCCTTTCAATCTTGCAAGTTTCAGATAACGTTTTGTATTGGCGATGTCCCGACGGGCTAAGGGGCTGAATGTGGTCACTCGCTTCTCAAGGTGATTACGATCAATTTCTGGAAGCAGCCATTGTATTTAAAGCATTCTCAAAATAGCGATATAATTCATCTGCAATTCTCAAAAACTCTTCAACAAGTACATTGCTACTATCCAAGTAACAAGCATATAGATACTCAACTAAAGCGGAGTCAATCTCACAATAGTTTAATATGGCATTCTTCATCTTAATGATTTCATCTTCCCATACCCCTGTATCTTCTAAAACCAAAGAATATAATGCACGAATTAATCTCTTAGAGTAACCTTTAATATATCTAGTTTTCATTGAGTGATCACTAACATTAGAAAGTGATCGATGTACACGATCTACTTCCTCCTTAGTATCTGTATTTAAGTCTAAAATGAATTCTGGAGAAATTATGATCGGGGGTACTTTTTCACCAATGTCCTCCCCATGTATGCAAACACAAATAATCTTAATCCAAAAACCCCAATCATTCGGTCTACTTAATACATCATCAATCGAGCAAATGATCGTATCCATCTTAGTGACGAATGGATATTCTTCCAACAGCCTGTCTTTGATATTTGACAATCTTTCGTAATCAATATCTTGGGGATTTGCACATACAATAGTAAAGTCTGCATCTGACTTAAAAGGTTGAGCCGTTCCTTTGGGAATCGAGCCACACATATAAATGCTATGAATCTTATCTTTGAATTCGTTAAGAATATGATCCACATACTTATCAACCAAATCTTTATATTCACTTTGTATTGCAATTCTATTTATAACTTTTTCTAATATCATATAGACCCCTCCTAAAATAAGAACTTCTTTCGGCTAAACGTTGTTGTATTCCTGACGTTCAAGCAGCTTACCGTAGGGAACGGGTTAATAGACTTAGCTGATTGAATGGGTCGCCTTAATTAACTTCTCCGATATCCTTCTTGGCGACCGAGGACCAAGTGAGACGGTGTATGAATGTACTGTTAGATAAAGTAACCTTGAGTTACCCACAAAATCTTTCTAAACTTACAGCAACACCGTTTTCATCATTATTAACGGTTATTTCATCAGCAATTTCCTTCAATTCCCTAATCGCATTCCCCATAGCAATAGAATATCCCGCCATCTTAAAGAGGCCTACATCATTATGATCATCACCAAATACAATAACGGAATCCAATTCTACATTATATAATTCACAGAGTTTAGTAATTGCCATTTCCTTAGATGCCAGAAGAGGCATGATTTGTACTAATTTATTATTATCCGTAATTAGTATATTCACTCTACCCTCGAATTTTTCAAACAATCCAGAATTGTGATTATTGCCAGTCAGAAGTATCTTCGTGGCATCATATTGCTTTAATTCTTTTAAGGGTTTTACTATGGGGTTTGATTGTGTGTTCATTGAGCTAATATAATCAAGCTCTCTTAAACTAAACCACTCATCCTTCACTTCCATAGTCAGTTCAATTTGAGGGTCACACTTCAAACAGTAATCAAGAATTTCTGTAGTTACATTAGCAGGGATTGATTCATTAATTTCTATCTTGGTTTCCTTACATATCACTTGAGCTCCGTTGTAATATACAAAAGCCCCGATATCTACTAATCCTTGTGGAAGCAACCAATTAACCGCCCTGGGCGGTCGAGCTGTTGCAAATATTATTCTGATTCCTTTCTGATAACAAGATAAGACCGCATCTACATTTCTCTTAGATACTTCTTTTTTTGAATTTAATAATGTTCCGTCCAAGTCAAGAACTACAGTTGAATACTTCAATGAATCAACTCCCAATATAAACTTCTTCGTTATTTTATCTACCGTTGTTGTATTCACGAACCCGAGAGATTGGGTCGAAGACTTAGCCTCGCAGGAGTTGTGTCTGCTGCCACGCTACTTCCTCGGAACCCTCTGGCAGACCAAGGGGCGTAGCCCCGCAGCGATAATACGGTGTTGGCAAGATTTTAGGGGCTTCTTCGAGCTACATTCAATGAATTTATCACTTTCAATGTGCTTGGTTCATTAATATTGAGATATATTCTTCATCTTTAAGCCTTGTCACCTTACATTTCTCATTGCATTCAAATTCTACTATTCTCTCTTCAATTGTTTTATTAGTACTATCTTTAAATATGTCCTCTCGATCATAGTGAGGAAAAATAAGCTTGTCTGTTACACCTAATGCCTTAAAATCCGTTAAATTCATTGTGTTCATCTGTGGAGTAAAGAAATCGACAATGTTAATATTCGGCCCCAGTAATAACGTTCCTGCACTTACTCCAACTATAATTACATTCTGTGCGGCCAGTGTTTTGATAATTTCATCAGCACCACTTTTCTTAGCGTAATACAATAGTGTAAATGGATTCCCACCATTAATATATATAACATCTCTATGTAAGAGTATTTGCGGGTCATCAAATTCAATATCTACAAAATTGATATGCTGAAATCCCATGTCCTTAAACTCTTGCATTGCTCTTTGTGCATATCTATTAGTTTCTTTTCTAGGGGATGCTGTTGTAATAATTGAGACTTTTAATTGAGAAATATCTCCATCAATAAAATCCAGAAATTGATTTTTAATATCTTCAGTATAAAAACCACAAGAGGTTAGTAACAAGCTACTCATTGAAATCACCGTCCTTAACTAATGATTTATCTAATCTTTATAATTTAATTAAGCTTTCTCTTGATTTCCTATAACGTTCTTGTATTCACGAACACTCACTGGCTTAAGCGCGACAGCACGGGTCCGACGGACTTAGTCAGTGCAGGATTGTCGCCTGACACATCTCCCTCGATATCCCTCCTAGCGACCTAGGGCGAATACCAGATGCGTTAATATGATATTAGATGATTCACCTTATTTTTTCGAATTACTACATAGAAATCCTGCTTGCTTTATATGATCAGTTTTGCGAAAATATCGCCGTCTTCATCTAACTCCCCTGTTTCTACAAAACCAAGAGAAGAATAAAGTTTCCTTGCTACCTTATTCTCGGGCGAATAAAGAATCACGACTTCTGAGGCCTTTCCATGCGGCAAAGTTCGAAGTAACTCAATTGACTTTTCTATTGCTTTTTTGCCATATCCTTTGCGCTGATATCGTTTATCTATCATAAATCTATATATGTCATAATAATTTTCAGAATCTTCACTCTCAGAAATAACATATGACATTGCGATAAATCCAACCATCTTATCATTACAATAAATCGCATATGGCATTGGAATAAAACTGCTTTTATTTGTTATAACAACATACAATTCCGCAAGAGTATATATAATAGATGCTACAAATCTGCCTTGCTCTTCCTCAACTCTTAAGTCCAGACATTCTGAAAAATTATCAAATGTTATTTTCCTAAGTTCTATCATTTATGTTTCCCCCTTAAAAATGAAATGCACTCAAAAGTATTAGTCTTTATTGATTGGGGATTTCATCTAACGTTCCTGTATTCATGAACCCCAACGGTTGTCTGCTGAATTGCCTCTCTGAATTCCTTCCCGCAGACCAAGACTCCATCGGAGCCACAGCTTGAATATTATGTTATCTGATGGATTGACTTTCTTCGAGCAGAAATAACACGTTGAATTATAACTTATTTATTGATAATCATAATATTTCTTATTAACATTTTGTAAACAAGTCCACTTAATCCTATTTTCCATCTGATTTGAATTTGATAGGTTTCAGCGATTTACAATTAACAATAAACCTTTATTTTCTTTTGTGATTATTATTTCTCTATTTTTTACGGATATCTCTCACTTCATTAATTAACACATCTAATCTTTCAATAATTCTTTTATCATTTTCAAGTTTCTTTTTTAATCTCCCATCTATAATTGCTACTCCCATAACAATAATTATAAGCAGGATCAAAATTAGCACCTTGATCACTTACCCCTCTAGCAACAGAACGTTGCAATTGAATTAACTCTATAATTAGATAATATATACTTTTACTTTTTACAGTTTTAATCATTTTTCAATCTTACAGATAACGTTCTTGTATTCACGAACCCTCACTGGCTTAAGGGCTACAGCCGGGTCTGACGGACTTAGCTAGTGCAGGGTTGTCCGGCTGCTCCCAATTCCCCTGCCTGACCTAGGGCCGAATGGCCCGAGGCGTGAATATATTGTTATACGCAGTGCCCTCTTCTGTGACTAAGCTATGGGCTATCTGTTATTTAGCTTTTCCAATAATTCTACCTCCTCTTCCTCTGAAAGTTGTTCTTCCGCTCTTGTTTTTGTTTCATCTATCTTTAGTACTTTTAATCCTCTTTTTATGAGCCATTCTTCACCAGGTTTCATGGTAGTTGCTGGATGTGGATATACATCCTCACTTATAATTTCCTCATCAATTATGTAAATGTATCCACATAACTTACCATTATGAAATCTTGCGCCATTCTCATCAAAAGAAACAATAGATGGTTTCTGCGAAAAGATTCTTGCTAACTCTCGATCTTGGGTTATTGTGCTTCCGACTAGTAATTCATTTAGAAATAATGGCGAGCCATGAAACCAAGGCTTACTGTAGTCCCATTCTTTCATAATTATCACCTTCAATTAAGTTTTATTATGTTTCTTCTTTTATTGTTCTTTAGTTTCTTCTTAATTTTAGGGTATTGCGTATAACGTTGCGCATTTCTGACGTCCAAACGGCTTAAGGACCGGAGGTCCGGGTGGCTTTGCCACTTAGCTGGTTGGATGTGTCCGAAATCCCTCTTGAAGACCGAGGTGCGTCAGCGACGAAGCAAAAATGCATTGTTATACGCTGCCCCTTCTTCTTCGATTCCACATCCTTATATGTCTTGTGTGTTTTATATATTTAATATGTCTTTACGTGTTTTATCTTTTGGTTCTATCTTTTGCTCCTATCAAATCCGTTTCGCATAGGAAAGATCCCCTCATTTACTCTCGTACGCCTTCAGCAGTATCAACTTTGGTCTGTGTAGTAACTTCATCCAGTGAACGCTAGCCATATAAGAGGCTCGTGTTCCTCGGACCGGAGATTTGCCAATGGCTTCATTCAGATTCCTGCTCACGTTGGACACCCCTGCCTTAAGCTATGGCTTACTTCTACCCTCACCATTCGGGATTTAATCCTTGATATAGAATACATGCTGAACGCACAATCAAAATTTAAGAGGATTGTTGTCCTCCCTTTAATTCGCAATAGACAAATATGTATTAATGACATGCACAATACCAAAAAGTACTGTTGGTATAATAGCCAGATAATTTTGAAGCCAAATCTCAGCTAATATAAAATATACTACCGGGAGAACGGCCATCCCCAAAAAAATAATAAAGTTTGCGTTGCCTGTAAAATACAATATCCATAGCCCATAATAAAAAATCAACATAATTGCCATACCAATTATATACGGACATCGCACTTCAGATGCTTGTTTTCTTACAACAAATATCAGAAGAAAGAAAAATATCGCCTGACTTCCGTGCTCCAAAACATCTAAAATCAAATGGCTATTTGCATGGTTTCCTGATATATCTGACGCAGGAATTAAAAAATAAAATATATTTGGTATCATTGGCAATAAAAAGATTATCAGACCCTTCCATGAAAAACCAAAATGATAATTCATTTGATCCTCTCTTTCGCATAATAGCAATATTCTTTAGTTTGCACTTTATTATGAATCCGCTTCTCTGGTATTCCTCTTGATGACCGAGGAGCATAACTAACGATGTGGAAATTTATTGTTATATGGTACACCTTCTAATATTCCGTTCATCCTGGTTTTCAACTGCTACCTTGTAAATGTATTCTTTCACCTATATTTATTATCTGTTATTAATTGGTTGCATGATTTAACATTATTAAGGGTTGCGTATAACGTTCTGTATTCACGAACTTGCGCAGCAAGTTGTCACATGAATCAACTCCCCTGCCAAAAACATCATTGTGACCAAGGGGTAACCGCAGCTTAAATATGGTGTTATAGGATTTCAGCGTCTTCTTCGATATAATTACAAAAGCATTCTAGTTTCCCTGATGTTTAAATATATTTTTTAATTCAAGTAAGCCGTCAATAATAAAATCCGCTTGTGCAAGCTCCCCTTCTTGGGCAAAATCAAATCGACAACCAATAGCCTTCAACCCATTGTTTTTTGCGGCATTGAAATCAGAAATCCTGTCCCCAACTACAGTTGCATTGCTGATGTGATGTTTTTTAAGAATATGACCGATTAAGTCATCCTTATTTTGAGTTCCTATTTGTTGGATGCTATAAGTTTCTGCCACCCACTTATCTAATTTGTAGCAGTTAACGATGGCATTAAGGTATTCGTTTAGTCCATTACTTGCAATAAAAATGAAATAGCCTTCATGTTTCAAGTAATTAAAAATTTCTTTGACATGCGGATATAGGGCGCCATTGCCATTATTAATATTTGCAATTAGTTTCTCTAGGAAGATCTCGTCCACAATTCGTCTGATTTCATTTGAATGGTTCGGCAATAACGTTTCCCAAACTACTGGTAGAGGAACACCCATTATTTCACGATATTTTTGAGTTGGAGTCTCACTCGACCATTCATTTAGAGACCTCAAGATAGTAAATGTTTCTTCTAACGATAACTCTAAGATTTTGTTTGTTTGAAATAGTGTACCATCCATATCGAAAATAACCGCTTCCAGCATGATTTCACTCCTATTCAAAATAAAATAATGAATTGTTATACTGTTTTTACGCTGATTTCAATAAACGTTCTGTATTCACAACGCCCCACTGAATTAAGGCTCCGTCAAGAGACGGAAGCGATGTGGTTAGTCGGTGAGGAAGTGTTCGCTGAATCTGCTTCCCTGCCAATCACTTCTCGTGAACATAGGACTGTCAGGTCCGATGCGTGGATATGATGTTATATGCTTTACAGACTTCTTCGATCCACATCTACATCCTCATTTCATTGCACTCTACAAAACTGTTATTTTTCTTTATAGTCATTTGCTTCCTCTTTAATTCCTTCATTTTTAGAATTAATTCCCAATACAATTCCCCAATCTAGTAATTTTGGAATTGCCTCTGAAAGTAGCTCTAACAATCTACGATACTCCCATTCATCGTCAAGACAGATTGCTGTTTTAGCTACATTAGGAAGATGTTCTATTAGCCAATCAGAAGGAATTGTTTTAATCTTTTTCCTCGCTATTTCAATTGGGTGGGTATTTTGTGGCTGGCAAGCCCATTCAATAAGGATAGTGAGTATTTTTATTCCAAGCCCCGTAGGGATAAGTTCAATATCTTCTAGTCTAGTTGATATATTGGGAGATATTTGATTAATTTCATAATCTATTTTCAGTTCTTGCCATGATGCCATACCATGATTCATCATCCTTCCCTCCTAATACATTCATCCTCAATTGGAACTTAGATCTCCGGGATTGCATATAACGTTACTGTATCCATTACGTCCCATCGACTTAAGCCACATTAAGGGCGGCCGTGATGCGGTTAGTCGGTGCGGATGTGTCGCCCCTGCCAATTCCCTACGTGCTGACCCAGGGGGCGTCAGGACCCGAAGCTTGGATCTGATGTTATCTGACGTAAACCTCTACTGTGAATTAGCTATAATCTTCTTCGTTAAGTTAAACTCATGACGGCATTCATAGTAATAACTTTTGAGTTTATATCCCCCAGATTTAAATACAGGCTTATGTTGATACCACACTATAATTAGCGTTCCTTCAAAAAGGATTCTACGAAGGATATAAACTATTCTGTTAAAGAGAACGCTTCTATTTTGAGCAAATTTATGAAGTGTTTCAGATTGAAACTGAACATGTTTCTCCTCATCACTTAAAATCTGATTACATAAATCGATTAATACTTCTGACTTTGTAGATTTTTGCAAGGCTTTATAGTACAACTTAGCAATAATCTCAGCAGTTAATAGAACAATGACTGATTGTTCTAAACTCGCATATCGACGTAATCTTCTAAATACATTGTCCACCCAATGTCTACGAAGGAGTGGGATTCCCTGTACCTTCATAAATCTGCCTAGATCTCTAGCGTGCCTCTGTTCTTCTTTAATGAATTCTATAAGCGCTTCATAGTAATCCTGATCTTGCGTCTGATGTACATATTCTTGCGCACGTTTAATTAGATATTTACCTTCGGAGTTTTCTCCTAATTGAAACTGTTGAATTGACTTAATGATTATTTCTCTTTCATTAGTTGTTAATTTATAGTTGTCATCCCAATGAATATATTTGAGGTTTTGATTATTTCTTCGATAATATTGCACCCATTTCGAGAAAGTGATATTCATTATTTTCTCCTAAAATGTAATAGTTTTATGTCAAATAACGTTTCAGTATTCATGAAACCCGAAGGGGTTGTCTGCTGAAAAGCCTCTTCGAAATCTACCCCGCAGACCAAGGCTCCGAAGGGCCGCTGCTTGAATATTATGTTAGGCGATGCCAGCCTAAATTCCCCCTCACAATTAATTCCTTGTCCATGTTGCCCGGGTATATCCAATTCTCATACCCACTCTTTCCATATTCCGATGGCTTTGCGAGCCAAATGAGCACTGACTAACAACGAGATTACAATTGTTGTAGGTATCATGAATTCGTCTAAGTAATAAATTTGTTTGAAATCCTTTATTTCGATATTCAGGTAGTGTTGTCGCAAATGTTAATGAAGCAACATTGTTCTCTATATACATTACAGCTACTGCAACTGGATAGCCCTGATCCAACCCCAAATAATAGTGCCATCCAGGACGAGAAAACAGTACTCGGTTATTTGCAGCTACGTGTTCTTTCCCATCAAGTGATAATCCTGTACCTAAACAATGAATTTCTGCATATGTATCGAACTCATCTTCGAGTAGTTCACGAATTTCCAGTTTATGATGATCAAACGAATTTAGATTTCCAGGTTCACAAAAAAGCGTTGTATGAAATCCTGATTGATAAAAGCCTATATTATGGAGTTTTTTCATAACTTCTTGATTTATATTACCCGGGATGACTTGAATCTCAAAATTCCTTTCCCGCTCATTATAAAAGTCTAAGATATCTTCAATGACATCTTCAGAAATCCTTCCCTTTACATTATTAAAAAGACCCCATGGCATCGTTTTACTATAAAACGCCGTGCTCTCCCCGAATCGTTTTATTTCAATTCCCTCAGGGTTTCCTTCTCGTTCTCTGATTGCAGTCATTCGATCAACCATATAATTAATTTCAGATTTTTCTAAAATATCCGCTAATTCCAAATTCAATATCATTCAATTTATCCCCTTCCTTGATCCGCATATAACTATACAATTACTCCTGAGTGGTTTCGTATAACGTTCCTGTATTCACGACCCAGCATATGCTGGGTGTCCGGCGAATGCCGGACCAAGGACGTATGTCCGCAGCATGAATATTATGCTAGACGAAGTAGACTGTAGGCTCACATACTAAGAGCCTCCCTCATAAATTGGTTTGGAAATTTTTTTAGCTTTACTAAGGGAGTCGCGTTGTTCATTTTATTTAATTCGATGATGTTCATTTCTTGTATGGGTAAATAGTCTTCAATCATGAATTCAGTCATTTTAACCATGTCTATCATGGATCCAATGACGCTTCTATCATACGTTTTGATGAACTTAATGCTGTTTGCATGACTGATATAGTTGTTAATTAAAGGTTCAGAGATTCCTTCTGCTTTTAAATTTTCTATCAGTGCATGGAGAAATATCTCTTTAAAGTTTTTATAGTGCTCTTTTCTTATTCCAAACAAAATAAAGCAATACCTTGTCTTATTATTCATAATAATTAAATTATTCTTTTTAGCCATTCGAAATACATTGGCATGCCACTTGTAGAGTTCGTCCTCTAATTCGTTGTCTGGTTCTTCGACAAAAGAACTAGCATCAAATAGCTTCTTGGTACATGAGATTGTTATCATATATATATGTCCTTTCACAGTCTATTTCGTCTAACGTTCCCGTATTCACGACTCGACGTATGTCGAGTGTCCGGCGACTGCCGGATCAAGGGCGTATGCCCGCCGCGTGAATATGATGTTATATGCTGCCTGTGACCTTCCAATTTGTCTTAATCTTATTTCATTATTTCCTTCTTCAATTTTATGCTTTCTTTCTATCTTTTTAAAATGATTTTTAACTCTTAATCCGTTTTTTTAGATCTATTTTCTCTTAAAACTCTTTTTCCAATCTCTCTTTCTACTCATTTGATCTGAAGCCACTTCATGCTTCCTATTTCAACCCCCGATCTCCTGATTTAATCGTCTTTTTAGCTTTAAATTTTCTTTGATTTTTAAACCCTAAACAAAAAACGCCGATAGATGATTCGGCGCTTTCTTATATTTCTATCATTACTATATATTAATTTTTTACCTTTTAATTCATGTATCACTATTAATCTTTATATATCCAAAATAAGCAATCTTATTTTTATAAATCATTACAAATATATAATTAAAACACTTAGATACCAGATCCATGACATTTTTTGTATTTCACTCCACTCCCACAAGGGCATGGATCATTTCTACCTGCTTTATATAAAGTTCTTCCTACTTTTTTAGTCTCCTGATCAATCATGTTTAATAAAGAAATAAAATCCGGATTTTTTTTACTACTAGAAAGCATATCTTCATCAACGTAAACAAAATTGTTCACTATTTTTCTTCTATCATCAAGAAACGTACATAATCCTATCCATTCCTTGGCTTGTGATTGATGCATTTTAAATACACAATGTGCTTTTAGTTTTTCTAAAATAATAACTCTATCTCTGGTATAGCCTGACATTATAGTTACTCCATAAATAGAACCAGTTAACTTATCATAATTAACAGGCTTTGAAATGTCATGCAAATTACCATCGTTTTGTGTCATTTTGACTACTCTATCATACATTTCAATGATGGTATCCTGTTCATTCATATAAAGATCTATCAATTTTAGTCCAATAGTAGTATGACCATATTGATTTAGTTGATTTAATTCCATCAAAATTATTTTGAATTTATTGTTAAACTTTCTTCTATATGGTTCTGAAGATAGTCCTACATTTTTATCATAGTAATGTCTGTTATATATTGGAGAATAATCAAGAACTTCAGAATAAACATTTTCTTGAGTACCTAAAATAATATTCTTCATCACTTTACCAATATCAATTTCCTCAACATGGTAATCTTGTCGCTCCTCCTGGTCTTGAAAAAGATACAACCCAAAAATATCAAGTTCATACGTAGATTTCAAGGCGATATTATCATTCATTCTAGTACGTAAAAAAGCATAATGTATGAACTGGGTGGGAAACTCAATAAAATCAGAAATAACTTTAAAATCAGCCAAAGATATAGACCATGGGTATTCCTCTGCTTTATATAATCCCACCTCTTTCAAACTTGTTAAAGAAGTAGTTATATCCGCAAAATAATCCAAGGTAGTATTCATTATAAACTTATTTTTATAAGTTTCTGATTGAAGTTTAAGAACTTTCTTACCACTACGATTATAGAAACAGACTTCTTCCTTGCTTTCAATAAAGTCTTTTGCTCTTTTGGCTTGTATCAATGCATATTCAATATTCTCTTGAATGTTTTTTTTCAAACGACCAAGCCCACCCTTTTTTGCCGGGGAGTGAAAACCTCTACTTTTTGATTCTATTATAAATAGATTACTGTCATACAACACTAGACCATCAAGCTCGTATCTTTCACCATTATGTTTGTAGTATAACTCAGAATGTATATCTGCTTCAGGTAAAATTTTTCTCATAACATTAATAGTCTCTTTTTCTAAATAATCACCTTTGATCTGTCCATATTCATTCCACATTTCTTCATTTTCTTGAATAACTTTTTCCATTTGTTCCTGTAAAGTCCACCTTAAACTATTAGGAAACATCAGAAGATAAGAGTCTTCATATTTGAGAATAGGTTTAGCTCTAAAAATATTATCATCGCTTGGGAAACGATATTCTTGAACTTCTTCAGCGATATTAGTAGAGAAAAACTCAAGGAATTTATTTAATTTCTTTAGTTTCTCATCATCAACTTTTATATCAAAACTCGAGAACAAAAGTTCATCTTTTAGACTCTCAGAAAATAATATATAAGGAACAAGTTCATGAATCGCTTTTTTATGATTTTTGGAATAATTTTTCACTATCTTCTTAATATTTTTATCCCTTATTTCCCCTTTTTTATAATCTTCAAGAATAAAAGGTATCATTTCATTTGCTCTTGTAATAGATTTTTCTGCTAATTTCTCAAGTTTTTCTGAATATAGCTGTGTTAGATGTTCAAAAAACTCAAAACAATCTCCTATTGTAAAACCAATAGTATTTTCTAAATACTCGTCATAGTTATTCAATAGATCTATTATTTGCTGTTGCATAGGAGTAAACCATGAATATCCTCTAACAATTCCATAGTTGCTCGTCATATTCGCTGCTACTATTGCTTTACTCAATTCTTTTTCACTTAAGTCAAAATCTATTTTTCGTAAGTAATTAGAGATCTTCCAATATGACATGAAGTGATCAATAGTTTTTATTAAGTCGTCTATTTCTAACGGATTTGGTATTTCTTCTTTAACTACAAATGTTCTATTTAGTATAATACCCGCTAAGTGTTCTAAATTAGCAGGTTGAATATATTTATATCCCTTCTCACTATCTATTGTAATATAAGAAAAATAACTTAACCTAGATAGCATTTCTATTGTATCAAATCTATTAATAAATTCATTGATTTTCATCTCTTGATTTTGTAAATCTACGACTGTTTTCTTTTTTAACTCATCCAATTCTTCAATGTTCATTAAAACACCAACCATTTCTTATGTATTATTTTAAGTTTCATGTGACCCTTTTATCTTCATAACCCAATATACTCCAGTTATTTAGCAAAGACTAGATAAAAACCGTATGTCATTTTTGGTATATTCTAATTTCTAATGGTCTTAACCAAACATTTTCTTATTTAATTTTATGCTTTCTTGCTATCTTTAAGTAATACTTTTTTAGCTTTTGTAATCCTTCTCAACTCTCTTCGTATTCTAAAGCAATTCGTTGTCCCGTTTATTGTTCCGAATCTTTCCCGCAATTTTTCTGCCTTTCTTTGGATATGCTTTGATGCTTTAAATCCTTTTGGTTGCCTCTAAAAAAAGTTTCGGATCAAGAATTGGATCCTTTGAAATTTGACCTTCTCAGATATGGCTGCCTTTCAGGTTGCATATAACGTTCCTGTATTCACGACTCGACGCATGTCGAGTGTCCGGCGTATGCCGGACCCAGGACGAATGTCCGCAGCGTGAATATGATGTTATAGGATGTCCATGTCTTCTCTGAATCACGCTAATAGGTTTTCGATTTGTTTCTTATGATGTTCATCATGGTGTACGAATATTTTTAGATATCTTTCATAGGTATAAGGTCGTTTATCATTGCCTATAAAAAAGTGAATTTCTGAATGATCTACCTCACGGAATTGGTTGACTAAATGGGTTCGAGTTTCAATAAAGGTTTTAATCATACTTTCTCTGTCTGTAAATTCTTTAGCCTTCTCTATTGCTTTTAAGTTATGGGTATCATGATCGACGAATCCTGGGAGTTTCACTTGGTCTTTTATGTGTGGGAGCATTGTATTTAAAGTATATGTATCCCAATTCCATAGATGGGTCACGACTTCCTTCACCGTCCACTTTCCAGGAGCAATCGACTTTTGCCAAGTCACATCATCAATTGATTTTACAAATTTATTGAAATGTTCAAACTGCTCTAATAGTTTCTTGTTCATCTTCTTTAGTCCCTCCTGAATTAACTTCGCATGGATTTCCTATAACATTATATCTACGAACTTCGTAAACACCTCTCTTTTCAAACAATATCCGAACTACATATATAATATAACCCATATTAATCCATCTGCGAAGTCACGAACATACTCAAAAAAGCAGCCCCAGTGTGAACTACTCCATTCGTTAGACATAACTAACCTGTTGGATGCAGTTTAACATTTGGGCTGCTCTTTCTTCACTCAACAAAAGAAGATTTACGGATAACCTTTAGTGATCAACCTTTGCTCTCCTTCACCTAAAATATTTACTTCGCTCCGCTACTCCACACCACGCGCTCGCTCATCGCTTTATGTTGTGCAATCAGACAGAGTTCTGCGGCTTTGAATGCATGTTCCTGTGTCATGGCTGTCTCGGTGCGATCCAGACAATCGCGAATGAGTTGGCCGAAGAACGGGTAACCTACCTTGCCTTTTACATTGTAGCGGTACTCCCCTTCATGATTGACCAGGTACACCTGATCCCCCTGAGGTTCCCTTGCGATGTCGATATACTTCCGCAGCTCGATATAACCGTCCGTTCCCAGAATAACTGTACGCCCATCGCCCCATGTGCCCAGACCATCCGGTGTGAACCAGTCCACTCGGAAGTAACCGGAAGCTCCGTTATCACCAATCAGAGAAGCTTCGCCGAAGTCTTCCAGTTCCGGGAACTGTGGGTGATTGAAGTTATGCACACGACTGAACCCTACCTCAGCGTCCGTACATGATGCAAACGTCAGAAATTGTTCGATCTGGTGACTCCCGATATCACAGAGAATGCCGCCATACTGCTCATGCTTGAAGAACCAGTCGGGTCTTCCTCCAGCATTTAAGCGATGCGGGCCTGTGCCCATAACTTGCACTACTTTGCCGATTGCCCCTTGTTCGATAAGCTGCCCCGCATAGATCGCACTTTCTACATGCAGTCGTTCACTGTAATACACCATATACTTTTTGCCTGTTCGCTTCACTTCTTCTCGTGCAAGCTTTAATTGCTCCAGTGTGGTAAATGGCGCTTTGTCTGTAAAATAATCCTTGCCTGCGGCCAGAACTCTCATGCCAAGCGGCGCACGATCTGAAGTGATCGCTGCACTTGCCACCAATAACACCTCATCATCGGCGAGCACTTCGGCTTCAGATCCAGCAACTTGAGCCTGTGGGAACTGCTTCCGAAATGCCTCTACCTTCGCCGGGTCCGGATCATACACCCACTTGAGAGTAGCTCCAGCCTCCAACAATGCCCCAACCATGCCGTAGATGTGTCCGTGATCCAGCGCAACAGCAGCAATCGTGAACTCACCCGGACCACATACGACCTCTTTTGTAACACTTTTTGGTGCATAAAACATCCCGTCTTTAGCCATGTCATCCCATCCTTTTTATAAAATGTTGATTACAATGAACTCGTCTTACATAACAAATCGTCTTCATTTAAACGTCTGACTCAAATCAGCAGGTTGACTGCCACTGAATGCCTTGTCTTTCTTCGTCGTTGAGCCAGCAATGCGTTCCTGCAGATGCTCATAGAACAGATCCTCATCGATCGGCAGATCCACCCAGTTATCCGTCCAGGTGGACAGCAACATAGCGTTCGATAACGTCAATCCGTGTATACCATCCTCACCGGGAGCAATAAGTGGTACGCCTGTACGAATCGCATCAACCCAGTTACGAATCAGACCCGGGTGACCCGTTTCCACACCTGTAATCGGAATCTCGCATTTCCAGCATTCTGGCTGTCCAAAACCTCCGGTAAACCGCTGATTGAATTCAGGCTCAGATTCCCGAAGTCGCCAGAACGTAAGTTTTCCATCTTCGATCACGATTTTACCCCGGTCTCCGTTGACCTCGAATCGATTGGTACCCGGTGCTTCTCCAGTAGTCGTTACGAAGACACCCGTTGCTCCATTTTCATACTCCACATAAGCTGTTACATCATCTTCCACTTCAATGTTCCGATACTTGCCAAACGAACAGAACGCACGCATTCGTACCGGCATCATGCCGATGGTCCACTGCCACAGATCCAGTTGATGGGGGTCCTGGTTAATCAGTACACCGCCCCCTTCACCTGCCCATGTTGCCCGCCAGCCGCCGGAATCATAGTAACTTTGGGATCGATACCAGTTCGTAATAATCCAGTTGGTACGCCGTACTTCACCCAGTTCGCCCGAAGCAATCAAGTCTCTCAGCTTAATGTAGAGTGGATTGGTTCGCTGGTTGTACATCATGGAAAAGACTTTGCCACTGGCTGCGGCCGCTTCATTCATCTTGCGTACCTGTTTTGTATACACACCGGCCGGCTTCTCGATCATGACATGCAAGCCATGCTTGAAAGCCTGAATGGCCTGTTCCGGATGATCATAATGCGGCGTTGCAATAATGACTGCATCAATCGTACCCGAAGCCATCATCTGCTCTGCATCCTGCCAATAGGTGACCGTTGCCGGAAGGTGACTGGATACCCAGCTCTCCATCTCTCTTCTTACATCACATACGGCGACCAGCTCTGCACCGGGTACTTCTCCAGCCACCAACGTTCTGGCATGTGCTGCTCCCATGTTTCCTATACCAATCACCGCTACTCGTACGATACTCATGACTGCTCCTCCTCGTCCACACGACGCTCAATTTCGGCGAAAACGTCTGCAAAATGCTGTAACATCGCCTTGGATTCCAAGGCACCACTAAAGTCCTCAATTCCGTAGTATCCGTCATACCCAACGGCACGAAGATCCCGCACCATCTGTACCCAATCGACCATGCCTTCAGTCAGCGGCGTCCAGTGACATTTCCAGGCTGTATTCAAAGCCACTCCGCTACTCTTCTCAGTCACATTAGCCTTTTGTGAATCTTTCCCTTCTGGTTCAAACCACCCGGCATTTTTTACATGCACATGAGCCAGATAAGGCCCCAGCAACTCAAGTCCCATCCGATGATTCTCATATCCTTCATGCACCATATTGCCTGGATCGTACAATACACCAACATGCTGCGGGTCGAGCAATTGCACAAGCCGATAGGCCAGCGATGCCGTCGGTGCTATCGTCTGATGATGCGTCTCTACAATCGCCTTGATGTTGTACTGTTTGGCCAAATCCTGTACTTCACTCAGGTAATCAACGGCTTTACGATATAACTCAGGATAACTGGTCTTGCGATCATATCCAGGAACACCTACACGCATCATTGAAGCTCCTAACCCAGCCGCAACCTGAAACGCCTGTTCGGTGGCAGAAAGATCTCCACAGTTCAGATAAGGTACAAGTGCGATGGATTTTCTACCTTGCCCTAACGCTGCTTCACGAAAAACAGTAACCTGTTCCTCCCAGCGGCTCGGATCTACCGAGCATCGATTATTTCTCCAGTAAGAAGGCTCTTCAGACATAGCATCTTCAGGAATTCCACGGAATCTCCACTCAATTCCATCAATTCCCGCTGCTGCCGCAGCCGATGCCAGTTCTTCTGCATTCAGATCAGGGGTAGCCACCGTGAATACAGACAGTTTCATCATGATCCATCTCCTTATGTAAACGTATTCATTTCATGTCGTAAAGGCATTGTATCACTCCACTGAACGTCACCATAGGGGAAAAGGCCAACAGATGAATGACAGATAACGATCAGAGCACATTCCCCATTCAGAGATAACTTCTCAAGAGAATGATGTGATCAAAAATCAAAAAAGACATCCCTGGAACAGATTTGAATTCTGCTCAAAGATGCCTTGTACAATAATCATATATATAATATGAAATTTAAGGAAAAGGTTCCCTATCAGTTATCAAGTCGCCACTTCAGTAGCTGGTTCTGGTTCTGGCTCTTGTACTCGTCCAACTTGCAACCAGCGCTTATCTCTCTAATCCCGATCAAAGAACACATGTTCAGCCTGTATTTTCCCCTGTTCTATTGTCATGATGCCAAATGAGTATTGTTTCTGAAAACGCCGATCCGTAGGCGACCCCGGATTAAATACCAGTGTGTTGTCCACGGTATGCATCACCGGGATATGTGAGTGTCCGTAGATCACAGCATCCACATGCTGGCCTGCAAACGTATGAATTGCATTCTGCTCCGTACCCTTTGATCCCAGATGACCGTGCACAAGACCCAGACGAAGCCCTTCCACTTCAACAATACGAGAATATCCCAGTTTTTCAGCGATTTCGGACGGGTCCGTATTACCCGCTACACCTTCAACTGGTGCATACTCACTAAGCAATGGGTATACACTCCAATCCGACCAGTCACCGGCATGAAGAATGAGATCTGCACTCGGCAATACATCCAGGAGCCTAGTCGGTAACTTCCGTGATTTACGTGATAAATGCGTGTCAGAGATGACTAAAATCTTCATATAACAACCCACCTTTCCTTTAAGAGGTCGTTCAAAAAGTCCGCTTTTGATTACGAAGGATGCCTAACGGCATCGCAGCATCGAATATGGAATTCATCCCATCTTCTCGGTACTGAAAACCACCCTTTTTGAACATGCACTTTAAGTCTTTATTGCAATCTATTCTGTCTGTGATGGAACAGCTTGCATCTGAGTACAGGAACGTTCCATATCTTCGAGTGTAATGGATGCAAAGAACTGCTCCACCTTCGCCTCGGCAACCTGATACAGATTGGTCAGCAAGCTGTCTATATGCAAGCCCACTTCACAATCCGGGTTACAATTGCCGTGAATCGGGAACAATGGACCTTCGTCCTTGGCAGCCTGATAGATCATGGCTAATGTGATTTCACTTGATGGCTTCGCTAAGTAAAAACCTCTTGTTCCAGGAGAGGAGTTCACCAATCCCGCCTTTTTCAGCCCGCCCAGAATACGTCTGACGACGACAGGGTTGGTATTCACGCTACCTGCAATGTGTGCAGACGTGATTCGTTCAGGCGCGCTGAGTGACAATAACAACAAACAATGCACACTGACCGAAAAATGAGTACTCATGATTAACCACCTTTATTTAATATAATCCAGGACATGACGACCTTATTCAGAGAACAGATCCTTTTCGGGACGTGCTCTGATCTTGAGCTGTCGCACACTGTATTCCAGTTGTTTCACAATATCATCCAGTTGTTTGCGATCAATCTTGGTTGGATCTTCCACCGGTTTCGCGGACGACTTGAGATCACGGATCGTTAACTGCTGTTCTTGCCATTTGTCCATCAGATCTGCAATATTGGCATAGAAACGTTCGTAATCTTTGATGACCAGGTCAAGATAAGCATCTACCTCATCCGGATCATAACCACGAAGTTTATAATTAAATTGTTTTTCATGAATCGATAACGCATCTAGCTGCACACCCAATTGTTTGAACAATTGTCTTTGTTTATCCAATCTTCGTTTCATATGTTCATCCATATTGACAACCTCCATTATAAGCCAAGCCGTAGTTCTATTTCCTGGGAAGAACACACGGCAATTTCTCTCTCTATTTTTTATAACACATAATCCGTCAGATATAAAACGATACAGCCCTATTCCTCACGAAAATGATTGCTTTTCATCCAATTCGGGTAAAGACTCACTACACCCCACAACGGGAAAGGAGCATGTCCTTATGAGTACATTAACTAAAGATCAACATCAAATACTGAAAAACGCCCTTTTGGAGCAACGTGAAAACTTGCAGCGTCATTTTGAATCCAGCATGGAAGACGGTGCTCCAGTCGAGTCGCTGAAAGATTCAACCGGTGAGCTGTCCTCCTACGATAATCATCCGGCAGATGCCGGTACGGAAACATTTGAACGCAGCCGTGATCTGGCGATTGACGATACATTAACAGACGAATTCAATCAAGTGAACGACGCATTGGAACGTATGGAGCAAGGTACATATGGAACCTGTGTAACGTGCGGCGAAGATATTCCCTTCGAACGACTTGAAGCTATCCCCTATACGGCTTACTGTATTGACGACACGCCTAATCGGGAGATCAGCAACGATCGCCCCGTTGAAGAAGAAGTGATGACCATGCCTCCGAGTGGTGCTGGAGAAGGAAGACAGAAGCGGGCCGGCAAGTTCGACAACGCAGATGCCTGGGAAGCGGTCGAAGAATATGGCACATCCAACTCCCCCGCAACCGCAGCCAAACGTGATGTGAAGGGCTACGATGAGAACATGTAACTTTGTTATGAACTGAAACGTTAAGCGTCAAAATTGATTGATTCCATAGACTGCTCCACCATTAGCCTTCCTTATCACGCATTAAAAAGCCGCCATTGGGCGGCTTTTTCTAGTTTTCTCCATAGCAGTCTCTCACGTTTGCGGTTACTTGCTTCCATCAATAAGGCTGAACCCATGTATTCCATCCGTTTATTCTTCCGACTCACTACCAGATGATGCAGATTCCTGCCGCTTAGACACAGATCGAGACGTTTTCGGAGTTGCTTTACCCTTATCAGACGTAGCTTTCTTTTTCTCTTTTGCATCTGTCTTAGAAGCAGGTATTTTCACTATAGGTTTAGAGAGAGCAGAGAATAACTGAAAGACCTCATGTTCCCCTTGCCGATTCTCTTTTGTTGTATAGGGTTCACAGAGTTTTATGATGTTTTTATACAACTGCTCTACTTCCTCACGGGTTGCATACAGCGTGATGTCCGAGAGAAACATCCGATCTTCATTTTCCGCCTGATGCATGAATCGCTGACGACTTTGTTCGAACATCTCATTTAATAATTTGAGCGTCTCGGACCGAAACACCTGTTTCAATGGAGAGTTTTCCTTGTCTTCATCTTCGTGACGGAGATGGATCTCTCCGGTGAATGGTTCGTAGTATTTTGCGATAATCCCATTAATCTCACGTGTAGAAACGATGGTCAGCAGACCAATTTTCTCCAGCTTTTTTACATGATAGTGAACTTTGGCTGGCACCTCACCCATCTGGTCGGCGATCTCTTTGACCGTGGATGGTCTGCCCTGCTTGTTAAACATATTCATAATCTGTATCCGATACGGATCGGAGTAGATTTTAATTTCTTCAATTGTTGAAAGAACCTTGTGCTCCATCCCTGTATCCTCATTTCCGGGGTACCTGTTGTCCATCGATGACTCTATTATACCGCTGCGTCAGGACTTCGGTCAAAACGAGCCGAAAATGACTTGATACAGAAAATCGGCTAATGATCACTTCTGAAAATCTTCACAGAGCACTTCGAAAACTTTTGCTAAATAACAGCATACCTGCTGACATGGCAAGCATAATACCAAAAACGATAAACAGAACCGGCATGGTCAGCCAATCTGCAAGTGCTCCCGAAACCAGACTCCCAAGGGGTGCAACACTCAAGACAAGCATAGTCTGAAGGGCATACACTCTGCCCAGCATCTCCGAAGGGGTAACTTCCATAAGATAGGTACCAAGCGGTGTTGTAGCCAGCGGAATCCCCATACCCATCAGTAGACAAAAAGCCGCTGCAACCGGCAGTTGGAAGGAAGTCATGTAAGCGGGTAGTGCCGTCATCGCATAACTGAGACCCAACATGACAATGCCACTGATGACCAGCACACTTTTACGATAGTTCGCTCCCCTTTGTGTCAACCATACACCGCTAAGCAACATCCCCACCACCATCAGCCCACTGAGCAGACTTAATCCCCCAGCGCCAGCATGCAGCGTTTCAATGACATAGGGTGTACGAAGAACATTAAACGGCATCAGGCAGAAATTAACGAAAGCAAACAGGATGGAGACAATTAACAGTAAGGCATGTTTACGAAGAAAATGAAAAGCTTCCGCCATTTCGGAGAATATACTACTTTTGTCGGATGAAAGAGAATTCATTTCAGTTAATGTTTTATCTTCATTGTTAGCAGCTGTTGAGACTTCAGGGTAGCCTACTCGGCTCATCATTAAAGCACTTAGCGCAAACAACCCCGCATCAATCAAGATCGTCCAGGCAATTCCTATTGTGGCAATAAGGGCACCCGCCACTGCAAGTCCTGCGAGTTCGGCCACTCTGGTTGCGGAAGAGGACATGGCATTACCCGAAAGCAGCATTGATGGGGGAAGCAATCGGGGGACACTGGACACTTCTGCAGGACTAGTGAAGCATTCCAGCAAAGAATTCAGAATTGTAATGACAAACAGATGCCAGACTTCAAGTTGGCCCAATCCAAACAGCAGAGCTGTAATACCAACCAACAACCCGCGGCCGGTATTCGTAATCACAATCACTTTCTTGGGAGACATGCGATCAACCAAAGCCCCGGCGAACAGACCCAGAAGGATATTGGGCAAAAAATTCACCGCCAGCAACGTACCCATCAGCACTTTCGAACCGGTTAGAATGTACACCATCCAACTGTAGGCAATCGAGTCAATCGAATCACCAAATCTGGATACAACTTTACTAAGCATAAATTGCATGTACGGTCTGATTCGTATTAACTCACCCATACCTTGCTTGCCAACTGCTGTGTTATCGCTCATCCCTTTTCACTCCTCAACGTTAAAATATTTTTCATGTTAATTTTATTTTAACGTAAGTTATGCAGAAATCAATACCTCCGTGAAAATAATTTTAACGACAAGTAAGCAAAGTTATAGCTCGCTATTCTTTCAGAGAATTCGCAATCAACACAAGGACTTTTTGAACAACCTCCTATAACACAAAAAAAACAGACCACATGTGGTCTGCTCGGCTGGACGTATTGTATTTGAACTGTCTTTATTTGCTGCCTACTTCTCAACAAGCAATTGAAATCCAGACTGTTCAGCCTGTACCTCCAACATCAAATCACGTACCCGGCCTGCTTCATTCCCCAGGCGTTCTTCGCTGATTTGGTAGTTGGTCCATTTTAACTCTAGTGGAAGTTCAATCGTACCCGTGAGGCAATCCCACAGAGCGTCGAGATTACCGCCATAAAAATCCGGCAGTTTCAGCTTATCCTTTAATTGTTGATGAAGTTCAGTGCTACTAGCAAAGTCTTCTCCATCCAGAATCACGGTATTCATGGCTGCTCCTTCCTCTATTTCAAACGTGTAAATGATGCATAGTGATCTGTCGTTTTGTAGATGAGTCCATCATTGGAGTACACAATTCGATCCGAATTACGGAAGCCGGAAGTATAGTTAATATCCGCTTCGCGCCATGTACGTCCGCTGGCCGAAGGCAGAAGCCCCTCCCGATTGCCAAATGTATCCCCACCGATGCTTTTGCCAGGAGCAACTACAGCCAAGTTTCCTTTTGACGCTACCCAGCCAAGTCCTGTTGCCTGTGATTTGGTAATAAAGTTACATGGCAACGTTCCGTTTGCACTCAAATAGTTTGCTACACCCGTAAACGTATTGATGATGGTACATGTTGCAGCAGATGCCTTCTGCTGTCCGACTGGAGTGAACTGTGAACCTGTGAGGAAAACAAACGTTAACAACAATGCCAGTAATGCGGTGGATATCAACTTTTTCATCAATCCGGCCTCCCGATCCTTCAAAGTAGATGAACGTTGTCACGATATGCGTTCTATAAGCTGTAACGGTCTAGTTGTATGTTCTGCTAGATTATAGTAAACAAGTCATCTCATGACTATTTATATCACATCATTTTGGTAGAAATATCAAATGAAGACGTTTAAATTGTAAAATATTATAATTGTAACATTTTAAGACAGAAAAAAAGACTCTCATCCCTGAAGATGGAGTCTACTTTTCTAGTATGTTTAAACTGACCTGACCTAATCTAACCGATCAATTGCACACGTTGACGAGTTCGAGCCGATTCCAGGCATGCATCAATAACGCGCATGTTTTGAATGGTATTTTCCGGACTGAAAGGTAAGGCCTCTCCTTCAAGCACAGCCGTTGCAAACGTCTCCACCTGAAGCACATAGGAATTGGACACCGATACACGCTCCTCACGGCTAACCGAATCGGTGTGCACAATAATCTGAGGTGGAATATCACTGTTCTCCCAGCCAAACACTTTTGGCAGTTCAATCCGCCCTTCCGTCCCGAGAATCTCCATCTCCGCTCGTCCTGAAGCCCACATGCCACAGTCAAAAGTTAAAGCTACCGAATTCGGAAATTCTACCAGTCCCGACGCCATCATATCCACGCCATCATGCTCGTCCGAGAATAGAGCGTGAACTGTCACCGCTTCCGGTTCCTGTCCCAGATACATCCGGGCTGCCGAGATCGGATACACGCCAAGATCGAATAATGATCCGCCGCCCATCTCTCTTTTGAACCTTACATTCTCCTTGTCATCAGCGGTATTACAGGTAAAGTTACCATGGATGGCTCTGACGATACCAATCTCTCCACTAGCTATAATCTCTTGCACACGTCTGTGCTTGGGATGATATCGATACATAATTGCTTCTGCAAAAAGAACACCTTGCTGATGACATGCCTCAATCATTTCTGCCGATTCATCTGCATTCAGTGCAGCAGGTTTCTCACACAACACGTGTTTGCCAGCCTGTGCCGCTTTGATGGTCCATTCTTTGTGCATATGGTTAGGCAAAGGAATATAGACGGCTTCAATGTCCGGATCAGCGATGAGCTCTTCATAACTGCCATACGATCTGGCAATGCCGAGTTCTTCGGCAAGGGTTTCCGCTTTTTCTTTGCTGCGGCTGGCAATCGCCAACACCTCACCACGTTCAGACTGCTGGATCGCCGGAATGACTGCATTTTTGGCAATGGTTGACGTACCGAGTACACCCCACTGTAACTGTCTGTTCATGCTCATCTTCCTTTCGTACCGTAATTGTCCTCTTCTGCCTTGTGTAACATGCCGAGACAACGATCCAGATCCGTTTTGACCTGTTTCTTGTATAACTCAGCTTTTTCCGCACCATCATCCGTGAAATGATATAAAACGATTTCCTGAAAATCGACCTTTGGATCATTGCCCTTCAGCTTCTTTGTGCGATAAAAAACACCTTGCTGTACCAATTCATGCAGTGCCCGATATACCTCGCTCTGGGGTGGTACATAACCGTAGTCTTTGAATTCCTGCTTCATCGCCTCCAGCATCTCGTAACCATACCCCCTGTGCTGTTCAACCATTGTAATCAGATACAGCTTGATAAATGCCCGCTGTGCAATCATAAAAGCCACGTTCATTCCCCTCCTGTCAGAACCTATATATCTAGTATTATAAAACTTATGTTCGGGTTCTGCCATCTTTCTCCGCTTTGCCTCCCTTTTATCTATCTTCAAAGAAGGTGAGAAAGAAATTGTGTGAATACGCGTTAACCTGGGGGAAGCACAGAAAAAGGTTTGCTTTTGTGAATTTTTCATGTAATGAAATTTTAATTTATATTCAAAAGAATCAATTTCATAATACCTTTAGCTGCTTCAACCAAGGCTGGATATAGATCGAAACGGTTCAATTTGTCTATATCCAGTTACAGAAATCCATTTTTAGTGAGTTATGAAATTGATTCAAAAGTTGTTTATTTCATGGCTTAGGGAGTCGTGAGATCGGATTTTAATGACAAGAAAGTCTGTGCAAAAGCTGTAATATCTGTGCTCCTGTATCTTGTGTTAGTAGACTTTCGTACTCCCGTACGCTTCTGTGCGGCTGTGGTAATCTATTATGAATTTTTCATATGTTGATGTTTTCATTTATTGCGGACAGATTTCGGTACGGCTCCCACAATCCATTTGCCCCAGCTTACACGAGAGATAAGCCATGTCACTACACAGGATAATGTAAGAGCCAACAACCAGGTGATGATCATTCGAAGGACAGGGTTCCAGCCCATAGCAACGTAAAACAACTCATCCGGAATGTAGCTATACCGCAGCATCAACATATGCATCAGATAACCACCATACGATACACCACCAATCCATCCCAGCAATCGTGTAGCCCTGAGGTTATGCAGTTTTCCGGCCAACTGGTACATGACCATAATGGAAGCGATCAGAAAGAGTGCCATATCAGGGCGGATCAAGCTGACTGTGTAGAATGTAATTTTGATTCCTTCCGGCTTTTGAAACTCTAACATTAATAAATAAGTAAACCGCAGACCCAGAACAATAAACACTGTCCAGTATATCCAGCGCAATCGATGAATCCATTCATTCCAGTGCTGGACGGATAACCCCGCTGCTGCACCAAGTACAAAATAAATAAAGAAATAGAGGAAATTACGGTCTGCATACGTAGTAAAAGCATCTGTCAGCACCGGGATATTCACCCGTTCCATGAACTTGGCGATGTTTCTTAATTGATCCGCAAGTACAAGATACACCACGCCAGAAATCAATAATGCGATCAAGCGCCCCTTGGCCTCATATCGGTTATATACATAACGAATTGCACGCAAGAAAAGCGGAAATAACAGATAAAACTGAATCAACATAATGATGTACCAAAAGTGTGAAGTCGTTTTGCCCGTAAGCAACTTCAGGCCTAAGTCTGGGATGTCATTCCATCCAAATCCGGTCCAACCACGCGGTGCAAGTGTAAAATAAATGAGTGACCAGATCAGATAAGGCACAATCACGTCGTTTACTCTTTTTCTCATAAACTTGCCGTAATGCAGCTTGTCTCCCGTGTTATAAAACAGCACCATCCCTGTTATGAATATGAATAAAGGAACTGCAAATTTGGAGAGCATCAGCAGTATGGCCAGTAACACGCCATCCTCCAGTCTCGTTTCCGGGACTAAAGAGTAATGTGCGATGGAATGCTGGAGAACCACCGCTCCAAAGGCAATTCCCCTTAAGCTCTCTATTTCTGTAATTCGTTCTTTGCGAGGCATACATTCAGCCATCCTTTCTTGGTTTTGCGATAAAAACAAAGTACAATGAAGCCGTATATTTAATGAACGGAGTTGATTCACATTTCTTTAACAGACAAAGACGTAACCACTACCGATTCCAAGTATGTCCAGCAACATCTGGCTAACGAGCGAACTTTTCTGGCCTGGGTACGCACCGGTATTGCCATGGCGGGCATCGGCTTTCTTGCTGCCGGATTTGGCTTCAATTCGTCGGCGTATGATCGGCTTGCACATATTGCGGCGATTATTACGGGTATCACTTCTCTGATTGGGGGCATATCCATCATTGTGTATTCGGCAGCAGCGTATCATCGGAAGCGTACACAAATCAATGAACAGACGTTTCAGGCATCGACCGGATTAATCCGGTTTCTTACCATGATGTTACTGGTGATTGGACTCGCTTTGGCTGTACTGTTATATGTATTGTTATTCCCTGCTTGACTGGGTAAAAACACCATCCAACATTATTGACACCCACCCATATGCAACACAGGGACAAAAGCCGGCTTCCCTTAAGGAAACCGGCTAATGACCATCTGGTGGATCATATATGTCATTCCATTTTGCAGATAATAAGTCATTGGGTTTTATTTCATATCGATTAAATTCGCGGCAAGATCACAGGAATGTATTGTTACCGAATCGTGCTGCCTTGTTTTGGGCTTCCAATCTGCGTTCTTCCATATCCAGATCCGGACGTTCGGCTGGCACATCTCCGCGATGAGCTGCTTCGGCTCTGTCTCGGTTAAGCTGGCTGTTGCCACTGAACACATCATACACATCGGAGTCCCGATCCGTAGAATCTACGAGCAGCAGGATTTTACCATTCTGTACATACTCCTCATACTGTTTAGCGTCCTCTTCCGGAATACCAAGACCCACAAGTCCACCCACCAATCCGCCAGCTCCTGCACCCACAGCTGCACCGGTAAATGCTGCTGCGATAGGGCCTGCGGCCAGAATCGGTCCTATGCCCGGTATGGCTAGTGCACCTATACCTGCGAGCAGACCAGCTACGCCACCAAGGACACCACCTGTTGCTGCACCAGCAGCCACGCCCTCAGGGGCTTTGGTACCTGTCTCTTCCCGAATTGCCTTCAGTTCGTCCCGATCTTGTGTAACAACGGAGATTTCGTCTGAAGTGAATCCTTGTGCTTTCAGACCCTCGATAGCCTGCGATGCTTCACGTTCTGTATTAAACACACCTACGATTTTCTTTTGCATAATGAATCCCTCCTCATCTGATTGAGTGGTTCGTTATGTTATTACCCGCCTTCGTTTCTTTCAAACGCTTGCAAGTCAATATCGTATGTGTTAATAGCAATGAATTGCTGAGGTTCATTTTTTTCATGCCTCATCAGGTTGCGCCTTCAAACTCAGACATGTGATACGTTGTTAGGCATGTTCTACGTTGAAGGATGTTAGGGTCCAAAACATCTTGAAGTCCAGACTGGCTGATCCTGGCGGATTGTCCCAGACGATTTTCTAAGGAACCAAGGACGTCTTATTTAGCCTTCGGGTCTTCATTTAAGTTTGTAAGGAACATGAGACACGTTATTTACCAAAATCACCTGACAAACCCGTTGTATACAGCTGGTTATTCAGATATAAGGTGTTTCAGATTCCTTAGATTGCTGCGGGCGCTTCAAATCGCTGAATAAGACGTCACAAGTTCGTTAGCGCTCCGCTCCATGGTTCTGCTCCATGTTCAGCTCCACTCCAGGCACGTTCAGTTGCGCTTCGGCTTCGGCAGGTTTGAAGATACGCTCTAGGATGTGTCTTCAACCTCAAAAGAAGCAGATTATTCCAAATTCTCGTTCCATGCCGGAAGTTTTCAGCAGACGTCAAGGGAAAGTAACGTAGCATGGAGCGAAAAGGCAAAGTGACGTAACATGGGGCGAAAGATAGTAAAAGATGCACTTCAGCGAGTTTTGAGACATGTCCTGGTTAAAGGGTAATTCTTTAAGGTAGAGAATTATCGAACAGCTACAAAACCGACCGTTGTTCCAGCACAGTCTAAGCCTGATGCGCGCCCTTTGGGAACCTAGTCGTTAATATCTTAAAAAATGAAGTAATTCATCTATTTCCCCCGTGGTTTGGCCCGATTTGTGGCGACCGCTTCAAGTGGATTATCCGGCCAGTAGTGCTTCGGATAACGACCTTTCAGGTCTTTTTTGACGTCAAAGTACGTCTCTCGCCAGAAGTTGGCCAAATCTCGTGTAACCTGTACAGGTCGCTGAGCTGGCGATAACAAGTGGATGGTCAACGGGACTCGCCCACCCGCTATACGCGGTGTCTCCTGTTGTCCAAACATCTCCTGTAATCTTACTGCCAGCGCCGGGTCCTCTGGACGACTGTAGTCCACAGGAATACGTGAGCCACTGGGCACCTGTATATGCGTCGGCGCTTCATCGTCCAGTTGTTGTCGTTGCGTCCAGCTCAATCCACCCAGTAATACATCCTGCATCGACAATCTCTTCAGGTCGGCTGCCGATCGCATGCCTGTCAGATAAGGGGTAAGATGTTCTGCCAGCTCTTCGGTCAGATCATCTTCAATCAGGTCAGGCCACTCAGGTAGATGGAGATGCAGGAACCGCAGCCTGTCCGCAAGTTGTTTGGACGTTTTTGTCCAGGGCAGACAATCCAGCCCTTCCATCCGTATCCCGTTTAACAGTGCTTCTAGCACCTGATCTTCAGGCGGCTGTGCAATACTGCTCTCTTTAATCACAAGGGCTCCAATCCGAAGTCTCTTATGTGCCCGCACGCTGCGGGTATTGGAATCCCAGGCCACTTGCACTTCATTGTGCAGCAAGTGCTGTCCTGCCTGCAACAAGGTCTGCTCCTGCAACGGCGCAGCCAGCAGGATCCGCGCATCTGCGCCCTGGTCGTCTGCCTCGGCTGCGACCAGATACGCTGCACGGCTCAGCGATTCTGTCGCTGCGAGCCGTACGCCGCGGCCGCTGCTCAGCAGATAGCGGCCGTCCTCCCGGCGTTGCCCGATCCGGTCCGGATAGGCGAAGGACAGAAGCAATCCGCAGCTGTCCTCATCCGGCCGCACCGGATCTGCCGCCGGGCCGAGAGCCGAGCGCAGCTGGCGGCTCTCCTGGAGCATGCGCCGCACGGCCGCGCCGTCTGCGACAGCCGCTGCCGCTTGCGGCATGCCGCTGCTGTCCGCGGTCAGCAGCGCCTCTACGCGCGGGCGGAGGTCCGTGCCCGCGCCTGCACTGCCACTACTGCGGAGGCCGGCAGGCTCCTGCAGCAGTGCCGCCAGCATGCTGGCGTAGCTGGCCAGCCCAAGCTCCGCCGCGCGGAGCAGCATGCTGGCCAGTCGCGGATGCACGCCAAGCGTGTTCATCCGCCGCCCGAAGGGCGTGATGCGGCCTGCGTCGTCCAGGCCGCCCAGCTGGCGCAGCAGCACCTGTGCCTGGCCGTAGGCGGCGTCAGGCGGAGTGTCCAGCCATTGCAGCTCTGCTGGGGACTGGACACCCCAGACGGCAAGCTCCAGCGCCAGCGGCGCGAGATCAGCGGAGGTGATCTCCGGGCGAGCTGCCTCAGGCAGCCCCCCATGAACCTCTTCGCTCCATAGCCGGTAACACACCCCTGGGGCAATTCGCCCTGCACGACCCCGCCGTTGATCGGCTGACGCCTTGGACACCGGCAGGGTAACAAGCCGGCTCATGCCCGTGCGCGGCGAGAATGCCGATGCTCGGCTCAGCCCCGCATCCACCACAATCTTGACTCCAGTTAGTGTGAGGCTGGATTCCGCAATGGAGGTGGACAACACTACTTTGCGCGAGCCCTCAGCCGCCGGGCGTATGGCCTCATCCTGTTGTTCCACCGGCATACTGCCATACAGGGAATGAACTTTCACATGTCCAGGAAGAGAACCGTTCGATAACTCCCGTTCTGTACGGTGTATCTCTCTTGCGCCAGGAAGGAAAACAAGCACGTCTCCCTCCTGTTCGGCTAATGCCTTAGTCACCGTCTGAGCCGTGAATTGTTCCAGCGGCATAGCTGTTGGTCTCGGCACATATCGTGTTTCCACCGGAAACGTGCGACCCGGACAGTGAATTGATTTTGTACCTTCGCCAAGCAATGCACAGATGGGAACAGGATCAAGGGTCGCCGACATCACCAGCAATTTCAAATCTGGACGTAACATCGCTCGGGATTCCAAGGCCAGAGCCAGACCCAAATCCCCATGTAGATGCCGCTCATGAAATTCATCGAATATAATCATTGCCGTATCTTCAAGACCCTGGTCCTGCTGCAACATCCGGGTCAATACCCCTTCCGTCACCACTTCAATGCGTGTCCCCTGACTCACCCGGGTATCCATGCGTACACGATATCCTACAGTCTGACCCGCTTTTTCCCCAAGCGTAGCCGCCAGTCTCGACGCAGCCGAACGCGCGGCCAGCCTCCGGGGTTCCAGCATTATGATTTTCCGTCCCGCAACCCACGGTTCTTCCAGCAAAGCCAGCGGTACAACAGTTGTTTTTCCCGCTCCTGGCTCTGCAATTAACACACCTGTATCTTGATCCCAAAATAACTGTCTTAACTCAGGAATAACCTCTTGTATCGGTAACTCTGTATGCATATGATCGCTCCTATTGAATGTACCTACTGCTCTTCAATATCTCTATTCGAATGTTAGCATTATAACAAAAAAAGCCGTTCCAGAGGAACGACTATCGCAGACATACCCTAAGACACGCCTTAGCAAAAATGAAATTTATCCAGAATGCTCACTTAGCTGAGCAATGATTCTGCACCATCAATCACGATCTCTGCTCCGGTAATATGTCTGGATTCGGACGATGCAAGGAAGCTTACCAGATCGGCAACATGTTCCGGCTGACCCGGCCCGTCCGCAAGCGGTTGCTGTCCTTCCGGGAACTCCATCGGAATAATGATCTGTTGTAGATCATCCGTTTTGACCGTACTTTGATCGATATTTGTCGCAATCGCTCCTGGACAGATCACGTTCACACGTATCTTGAACTTCGCCAGTTCAAGCGCAGCCATCTTGGCAAAAGCAACCTGTCCTGCCTTCGACGTGCTGTACGCCGACATGCCAAAGCTTGAGAAGCGTTGATTGCCGTTGATGGAACTCGTAATGATAATACTGCCACCACCCCGTTTTTTCACGTGAGGCAATGCATATTTAATCGTGAAAAATGTACCATTCAAGTTGGTTGTAATAATCTGTTGCCAATCTTCAACCTGAATTTCCTCAATGGGTGCCGATACACCGTTAATGCCCGCATTGGCAAAAACAATATCCAAACCGCCGAATAACTCAACGGTTTCCAGTACAGCCTTTTCCACACGTGCCGGGTCGGAAATATCTACATCAAATGCTCTTGCCGCACCAGGGTGCAGCGCATTAATCTCTGCTTCTGTTTCCGAGATCCGATCATTCACCAGATCAAACAATGCAACATGTGCACCCTCTTTAGCCAGCTTGACCGCAGTGGCTTTCCCGATACCGGAGCCTGCTCCGGTAATAATCGCGACCTTGCCTTGGAACCGCGACTTTCCGTTATGTTGTGTCATTATCCATCCCACTCCTTCATTTTAGCAATTATGTAAGAATGTACGTTTAAGCTCATCATTAAAGAGGTTGTTCAAAAAGTCCGCTTTTGATTACGAAAGGTGCCTAACGGCACCATCAGCATCGAATATGGAATTCAGCCGAAATAAGTGTGGGCTCACGAAGGTTGTTTCCTTCGGAAACATTGCGGTTGCTCACGTAGCTCTATCTAGGCTCCACTACTCCATTTCTAGCTTTATCCCATCTTCTTGGTACTGAAAACCGACCTTTTTGAACACGCACTTAAAATCAATTCTTCACAAGATTACCCAAAAAGAGTGTCTTTTAAATCAACACCAACAAGTTTTTTCACAGTTGATCTTCGCCGCTGTCACAGCAACATCAGGATCGGTCCACAACTTTGTAACTGGCACTCACCATTCCAGCTCAATGAAAGCGGCATCATCTTCAAGTCCGCCCGTATGTGTAGCATCCAGCAGTACCTGAATGTGTTCATCCGGGATATAGGCTTGAATGGCATCCAGGTCGTTCAGTCCATCCGTATATAACTGTAGACGCAGTGAATCTCCTGCGGACCCTTTCATCTCGCAGATGTGCGGCTTACCACCAACAGGTCCTTCAAGTGTAGACCAACGCTCATTTGTCTTGCAGTGAGTCTGAAATAATTCAGACTGTTCCTGACCATTACGCCACAGACGAATACGCGAATCTCCTTGCCACGCAAGCCACACCCGACTTTTGCGACCGCCTCCCGTAAGCTCAATCCGTCCACATACATACATGGCTTGACTGCCCCGACTTCGCTTTTCCATCAACACTTCACGCAGCAACAAAGGGGAACTTTCCAGTGGCTGTAATTTCTCCAGTTGCTCGGATGCCGGAAGGGTGAGGTCATGAAGAAGACGCTCCACGGCATCCTCCGTCGGATGCTGCGTCGTTTCCAGCCAATCCAGTAAGGCATTCCCCAGAAAACGCGCTGCAAAATCACCCAGATAACTCATGCCTACCCCATCACACAATACAAAATTGCAGACATTTCCTTTCATACGTACCGCAGCAAAGTCCTGTCCTGTATCTCCCTGATGTACCGTCTCAGCCGCTCTGCCATAACCATATCTGCACTTAATCGTGCCCTGATAGCGAGTTAGCGGCTGTTCCCCGGTCTGTACACTCACATAGCGAAAGTTGCCATGCCGTTGCTCGGCATGGCCCCCCTTATCTCCAGCAGACAATGTTGCCAAACGCATCGCTCTCATGATTCCCCTCCTATCTCACAGGCGTAGCAGCGGACATCTGGAACCCGATTGATACCAATTCTGCACATGTACCTGGCAGCATCATGAGTGCACCGGGTGCAAGCAAATAATCAGCTTCAACAAGCATTTCCCGATAACTTTCGGGTAGGACGGATGACATGTTCCGTAGCTTCTCTCCATGCTCATCCTGTAGATTCGTTTCCGAAGAGATTCCCTTCCATCTTCTAGGTTCAGCAATTGGGCCTTCCAGCAGATGATCCGATATAAAAATATTCTCCACCAGCACATTCCCGTCAGGTACACTCATACCCATGATTCTTTTCGCGATAGGCTCGGGATCTTCACCTGTGGCTACCCCATCCGTCATGTGGCATACAAGTGGCGCAGGACAATCCTGCATATTCGGAATTTCGGCCTGTAGAATCTTTTCCGCCTGCAGGAAAGCCTTCGCAGAATCTGAAAATCGTCTCGGAGTCAGGTCAGGCAAAGAACCAACTGCAGCGATTTCGTCAATCCCTTTGATTCCGTTCAACAAGTCATATACATCATCGCTGTAAGCCAATATGGCTATACGATAGCGAGGTGTCAGACGATTTCCCTTGGTAGACCGAAACACCATTTGGCGGATCGCGAGAGATAAGGCATCATAGACGACGTCAATCCGTCGACGATTTTCCAGAACCATATTCATGGAGGCGCTAATATCAATTAAATATATAATAAGTGCAGGTGTACGCTGTGATGCTTGAATCGTGTAGTTCATCTAGGGTGAGTCACCTCCATCATTCACGTGTTATTTATAAGTTAGGCAACGTGTAGCTATTGTTGCTCAGGAATTTGTTAATGGCGCTCATTCGAGCGGCCACTTTGCCGACACCTTTGAAATAGGAAGCATCGGTATTGTAGAGATTTTTGAAATCACGGGCATACGATTCCGCATTTTCAATTTTTCTGCCTTTTTGCGCGTTATACGTCTTATTGTAATGAGCAATCAGCGTGACCACATTCTGGGCACGTTTTTTCTTCAGAGCTGCTTTCTGAGCAATCTCCTGTTGACGTTTAACTTCAGCTGCCGCTTTACGCTCCGCTTCCTGTTTTGCAAGCTTCGCATCATTCTCTTTTTTCCAGACCTGATAAGCTTCATATTTTGCCTGTTTATCATACTTCTCCTGCTGCGCTCTCTTAGCAGCTTCTTTCTTCTGCTGTTCCTGCTTCACCAGAAAGGCCTCATATTTCGCCTGTTTGTCGTACTTGGCCTGTAACGCCTTACGTTCTTCTTCTTTTTTCTTTGCTTCAGCTGCCTTCTGCTTGGCTTCAGCAAGCTTTTTCTTTTCCTCTGCGTCCAGTTTCGCAGCATCTGCGGCCTTTTGCTTCTCTTGCTCTTCCTGCTGTTTGAGCGCAGCTGCCTTTGCTGCTTCAGCCTCTTCCGCAGCTTTGATATCTGCCAGTCGTGTGGCTTCCTGCTGTTCTTTCTGTTTCACCTCTGCCTGATCGGCGAGTATTTTGACCGTTGGCACGCCACCTGCCAGCAATACAATAAGCACAGCGGAGGAAATCATGAACTTTTTGGATCTGTAGAATGGCACAGGTACGGGCTTGTCTGTGTCTTCTTTTGGATTAAGCTTTGCATCCAGTTCCTTGATTGCAGCCTCGACTTCCATCTGCATCGCGCTGTTATGAGGAATAAAATGATAAAGCGAACGGTACACTTCCAGTGCTGCAGCCGGTTTATCTTCATCCTCAAGGGCTCTTGCTTGCAGGAACAGACGGTTCACAACCGCTTCCTGATCGGGAGAGTGAGGCGTTTGGGGACGGTTCCCGTCTTGTGTATTCACCGGTTCACTTACTGGTTCTGAGCTCTTTTTCAGATTCACATCAGCTTCGGACGGATTGGCAGCTTTTTCTTCCGATGTCGCAGCCGCCGCATTGGCCTGATCCACGTCTACCGCAGCCAATGCAACATACCACTCACCAAACGTCGGACAACTGCTCAGATCGTGACTTTCCCAAGCTCGAATAAACAGATCGGACAGTTTGGAACCCCAACGCTTCCCAAGGGACTCCCGCATCGCATAATACCGTTCACTTACCGTTTGCATTTCATGCTGATCAAAATAGCTTTCGCCCCAGGCCTTCTCTACAATCACAGGGTCCGACCAGCTTAACATTTCAGCAATGATAACAGCTCCGGCAAATCGGTCAGCATATGAACTCCACAAACCGCTGTGCACTGTTCGATGGGCTGCATAACCGGGTGACCCCGCAAGCAGGGCATCCGGACGATCCATCTTGGAACCGTACATCTGCTCGACATCCACAAGTTCTACCGCAGACATCTTCCCCAGGTTCTCCACTTCGGAAAAAAACGGAATCATTACATTGGGAGCGGACATATCGCAATGAGCCAGTCCACGTTGTTCCATAGCCGAACCTGTTCCAGCAAGCGCTCTAGCCAGCTTCAGGCTCTCCTCAGCCGTCAACTGTCTCTGATCACTGATCACATCGAACCAGGTCTGACCTTGCACCCATGGCATCAACACCGCATATAACAGATCGGGATGTTTTCCAATGAGCGCTCCGTTTCTTTCCGGAGTGAGCACATCACGCTTGCATACCTGCAAACCTGGCAGTTCACTATAAGACTCCATATGCTCAGACTGATACACCATAGCCGGAATACGGAATTTAGGAAAAAAGACTTTTAGTGCTTTAGCCCCATGAATGGAACCATTTCGGGGTAACAACTGATAAACAATCCCCTGCCTTCCGGCTTGGGCATAAGCCAGACCCGGCGCTGCCGGATGTTGCCCAATCGTATAGGCAATGTCGTTAATCACCACTTCATCCCCGGGATTTGGTTGAAAAGACATGCTTATCCCTCTCTCTATCCTAGTGTCATAGTTGCAGCAAAAACCGGGTGTTGTGACAACGCCCGGTTTTTGCTGTAGTTGTACATCTTCAGCTTGCTATCCACCTATAATTCAGGACGAATTCAGACTTCACATCGGCCTGATCTATGTAAAGCAGATTAACGAGCTTGGTCAGCTGTACGGAATTTGTTAGCAATAGCTGTAAGTTCAGCGCTGATGCTGTTCAGCGTTTGAACGAATGATTGCATTTGTTTGCTAGCTTCTTGGAACTCTTGGAAGAAGCGTTGCTTTGTCATACCTTCCCATTGTCCTTCCATGCTTGTGATGGATTGAGTCAATGTAGATACGATTTGCTGACTTTGCTCACCGCTTTGTTTAAATTGGTTGGAAACCTGATCAAGCTGCTCTGGGGTAACTAAAATACGTCCTGCCATTTGTAAATTCCTCCTTGGTTTGTGCAATTAAATTTTTACTTGTTCAAATTGTACTATACCAGGATCGATCGGACAAAAGCCGAAGGACCTAATCCTATTTACCCCATTTTCAGTGCTTGAAACTTCTCCTAACAGCCTATTTACAAAAAAAGATTCACTTTCTGCTGTTACTTTCATTCACCCTGTTCAGGAAACCACAGGCTCGGTCCCTCTTCTTCCCCGAAAGGAAGGATCTGTGAATCTCCATGCTACAGGCTCAGGCTGCATAGCCTGCACCAGTGTAGCCGGGGAGCCATCAGGCGGAGCGGCATCCTGTACACGATATACGGCCGCCATTGCGGAAAGGGGATCGGATACTACAGCTACAGTTGCAGAATGTGCAGGCATGATTTCTCCTGCACGATTGTTCTGAAGAACATTCAGCATATTGACCGCATTACCATAGGCTGTGTTCACATGACTCAGCACGGAACGGTACTCCATGTCTGCCTGCTGGAATAACAACGCTTTGCGTCCCAGCTGTACGCTTAAGTCCATTAATCGACGCAGCGCATCCTCGCCCAGTCGTTTACTGTGATTCCATTCATTCATCACCGCTGAGCGGGATTCAACCTCCCACTCCAGCGAATGAATCGCCTGATCCAACACTGTCATCTTTTGCTGTATTTGCTCCGCTGCATACTGAATCTGCTTGCTCAGTGCCCGAAGCACATCCGGTTCCACACGAATGCGCATTTACCATCACCTTTCCTCTTCCCCTGCAGGCTGTTTAAGCCAGTCCAGCAGCATCTCGTGAAACTGTTCTCTAGTCGTTAGTGCTGCAACAAGCCAATCATCTGAAGCCGCAGTGCTCATCCGGAACAACCAGTTGGATACCGCACTTGCAGCAAATGCTGCCGACTGCGACTTCCACCCGTCTTCATTCCATACAAGCAACCTGAGCTCCCCGTCTGACTCCTTACCCACCAGACAGCGTGCCAGTGCAAGTGAGCCCTCAGGATCACTTGTCTCCTGTTCGAGTTCCGCTGCCACGGTCTGTACTCCGCTGTTTTCGAGCTCATTCATGACATCATAAAATTTTTTCTTGGAGCACATTAGGGCCGGTTTCTCCGCAGGAGAATGGCCGCTCCATTTCATCCGCTCTATCAGAACATCAATGGCTTCACGAACACTTCCCAGATCGCTGAGCCGGAACGAGTCCGGTACGTCGTCAACACGGGAAACCTCAACGACCCGCTCATCCGTGCAATGTATATAACTCTCATACGACTTGCCGTTGATCGTGTAGCGAATCCAACAAGCTCTGTCGGACAATCCGGCAATGGCTACCCTGGAGAAAACGGTCGGTGTCATGATCAGCTCATCGGTATCCTGATCCCGAATCAGATATCCTTTGTCAAGCAGGGAGGTTTTGACACGCTCCCACTCCATCGCGATATCTTCCGCCATATAGCCGCGAAACGGATCTTCCACACCAAGCAGTCGGTCTGAACCGAGAATACCAGCCAGGAAAAAAAGTTCCTTTGTTTGCAACGTGACTACCTTTTGCTTAGAATCATGAACCGTCAACATTATGAGCCACCTCCCCTCAAACTACAACATGCCATCGGTCACGAATTTCAGAAATCCAATCGGTCATTTTCCAGCTGTCATCACATGGAACTGCACCTTTAACCCTGGAATATTTACGTTTTACATAATAACCTTGACCCGGAGGCAGTACCTTCAGCCCACCTGAACTACCTCCGGATTCGGAATAAGGTATACGGAAGAACGAGAGATCGTTAGGGTCTAAAGTCCCGAACAGCATTCCACTCTGGGAGGCCTTTACATCCGTTACCCAGTCAGAACCAAAGGTTGGGAAGTCTGCCGGAACTCCGGATAGAATCACGTGTACACCGCGATCCCTTCCTTGACGAACAATCGCTCCCAATTGATCTTTTACATTAAAATCGTTTAGCTGCTTGGACAAGGTGTCCGCATCGTCGATGACGAGCACAAGTTCCGGTCCACCGGAAATCTCGCCTCTTTTCAGAACTTCATCGTACAACTGTTGAATGACAGGTGCAAGCTGTTCTTCTCGCGATACATGTCCACGGACATGGGGCAAACTGCTGATTTCCCCCAGCCCACCTGATCCATAACGCATATCTACTGTGTATATTTGCACAGCTTCCGGAGAAGCATGATAAGCCAGTGATAACATCCATGTCAATAAAAATGTCGTTTTGCCGCCTTCCATCGGACTCGTTACCATGAAATGCGGACCTTCACGCAGATTAAGCTCGAATGGTTCCAGATCATCCGTAAGCAGTCCCACAGGGACAGTTACAGACGATGTATCCCAAGCCTGACCATATGATCCTGTCCGAATGAGCAGATCCTTGAGTTTGATCTCTTCCGGAAGTGGAGCAATCTGCGGCGCTTCTTCCCCTGTCCAGCCTTGGCGAATCTCAGCAATCGTACGGCGCAGTGCCGATGAACGCTTGCCCTCATCTGCCCCTGAAGAAGGTAATGCCGCCTGGAACATTAACGGAGGCACTTGCCCTTTGACCAGACCTCTTCCTGGCGGAAGTTGGCTTGGCGCCTTGGAAGGTCTTCCCACGGCATAATAATAATCGCTTGGATCGGATAACTCAAATGAAACCGCATTGGGAATATTGCTTCTGAATTTTTCAAATACATCTGTTACCCGATTGGCGGTGAGCACAAAGGTGATACCCAGACTTCCGCCTTCACGCAGGATCGTCTCCAGAAGTTCATTTTCTTCCGGATAGGCATTGCGGAATGAAAGATAACCATCGATAACGACCACAACCTGCGGGACAGCCGCGTGAGCTGTCCGGCGGTACGCCGAAATCGTTTTAACCCCCGCCTCCGAGATGATATCTTTACGTTGTGCTGACAGCTTGAGAATATAACGGAATAACCGCTTGATCCGGTCTTCCTCTTCAGCCATCATCACGCCACCGATTTGAGGTAGTGCTGCAAAATCCTTCATCATACGGCCCATGTCGATAATGTAACCATGCCAAGGCTCAGTTCTGTGGGAACGGGCTAGAGACATAAGCAAGGTCTGAACAAATGTTGTTTTGCCCAGTCCTGGCATGCCGTACACGACCAGATGTCCTTGATCCACAGGCAATGCGAGCGGTTGTTGGCGCTGATTCGGGAGATCATCCAGCAAACCAACCAGTGGTTTCAGACCATTCGCCCCGCCATCAAGCAGCAGATCCCGATTCTCTTCTTCCTGCCAGTCCTGAAGACCTTCCCATTCCAGTGTCTCTGGTAAAGGTGGCAACCATGGTCCTGGCAAACGACGGATACCGGCATCCGCTGCAGACTGCGCAACATAATCAATAAATACCTGAAGCTGTTTCGGAACATCTTCACCTTTGAGGACGGCTCTGCGCTCTCCAGTTAACAGAGGCTCCCGCTTACCGTTCAGGCGCACTTCCATAACAGGCAAAACTGTTGTTGAATCCTCCTGCTGGTTATAAGGTGCACCACTCCAGGCGAATTGCATTTCTTCAAACACTTCATCACTACCAACCTGGAAATATCCACGACCAGGCTTTGTAATCCAGGCAGCATTTGGAATTTTGATCATATCCCTGCTATCTCCCTCACTCTGTACACGAAGGCAGATCCGGAAGCGCGAATTACTCCATATTTTATCGTCCACAACACCAGCTGGCTTTTGGGTTGCCAGAATTAGATGAACCCCAAGTGTCCGGCCAATGGCCGCGATACTGATCAATTCATCCATGAACTCCGGTTGGTCCCGCTTCAATTGCGCAAACTCGTCAATGATAATAACCAGATGTGGCAGTGGCTGTTCATGTCTGGAACGCAGAATCTTGTAATATTCATCAATATGCTGGAGGTTTCCCGCATCATTTAATATTTTTTGCCTTCTGACCAATTCGGCTCGAAGTGAAATATTCGCCCGCTCGATCAGATTCCCATCCAGATTGGTGATTGTCCCTACCACATGAGGCAGATCAACAAATGTATTGGACATACCGCCACCTTTATAGTCAATCAGCATGAAGGCCAGATCATGTGGATGGAATTCAGCAGCGAGTGAAGCTACGATGGACTGGATGACTTCACTTTTACCTGAACCAGTTGTACCTGCAATTAGACCATGGGGACCATGACCCTGACGTTCAATTTTGTCATGCAGGTTTATCGCAATTTTTTTGCCGCCAGCTCGTACACCCATTGGTACAGGCAGCGTATCAGGATATCTCGTCTGTCCCCACCTGGACACCACATCCAGATCTTCCACGCGTGATGTACTCAGCATATCGAATAACGGAAGCACTTGCGGGATATCTGAAGCAGATGAACGCTTTAACCGGATCGGTGACATATAACGGGAAAGCGCCTCTGCCATCTCCTTCGAGATCACATCAGGCTTGTACGTTTGTTGAATAACATCCGCATCTTCCGTTTTTTTGATATACACCCCTTTGCCTTTCGAGGCATCCATAATCAACTGACAATGCATCGGTAGAGACTCCTTGCGATTAGCCAGTATGATGGTGCATACATCAATGTCATGAGCCGACTCCAGCAGCAGCGGAAGTAACGGTTCTTCTTCAATCAATTGCGTATCGGAGAGAATCACAACGTAACATGGAGTTTGTACGCTTTTCTTGTAGCGGTCTTCCTTATTGTTACGACGCCGATTCAACACGGAAAACAAGCTGTCCGCCAATTGATGCGCACCGCTGTGCCTGTCGGCCATATAGCGTTGTCCTTGGTCTTCATCCCAGATATGGGGCATCCAGCGAAGCCAGTCCCATTCCTTGCTGTCCTTTTCTTCATAGAAAGCAGCAAGCTTCAGTTCATCCGGGGAATGGCGTACCGTCAGTTGTGAGATGATGACTCGCAGGGAAGCAAGCACTTCCTCCCGATCACCGACAAGTCCCATAACCTTCGATTGGAACAAAGGCAATGTAATGGAAGCATCTGGTACCGTCTGGAATTCAGCCGCAAGTTCATGGGCCGCTTCAATCAGCTCATCCTTCTCGTAACCATCAATCCGCGGAACCTGAAGTTTGATGCGGAATGGAATCTCTCCCGTGCCAATGCGCACCTGAAGGAAATCATCATCCTCTGGTGAACGCTCCCACAAGGAACTGTTCCGGTTCTTCACCACTTGAAGACACACACCCGGATCACCATGAATTTCGTATAGGCTCTTCACTTGCTCCGCCTGAGCTTCTTTCAGTTCTTCCCGGTGTTTGTCCAGTTGGGCAAGATACATTATTTTTCGTTCTTCCAATTTTTTGCGATATGATTTCTTGTTGCTCAGATACACGAAGAATGGAATGGTGTAAGAAGTAAGCATCATCATGACCGTCATCATCTGAAACATCATATAATTGCTGTTATTCATTTTGCCGGTCATATTGATATATACGTAGAAACCAATGCTGACCATAGTCATCATGATCGGCACAATAATGGATATCATGGAAAACGTGGGTTTGCTCGGTTCTGTTGGAGGCCTGAGTATTTCGAGTCTCTCTTCCTTGAGAACCGGTGTCATTCTTGGAGAACGCTGATATAACACATTCACGAAGAGAAGACCTCCTTTAGTTCGTTCAATAATGAATGTATACGTTCAAAAGCCCTATTCGTTGCTGTCCTGCTGAAACAATGAACGTCTTCCATATACAGGCGCTTCTTCCGAAGTCGTTGAAAAAGCCCGCTGAACACGTACGCAACTGCCCTGTCGCAGCCCTGTTTCCATTAACTGCTGTGCGTTCTGCGGAGAGAACCACAGACCTTCCGGAAACTTGGCTTCAAGGATGTACTGAATGCCGTCTCCCGGTGCCTGTCCAAAAATGCGAACGCCGAGTAATGTCTTCAAATGTTCAATGGTACATTCGTCCGGAACATCGATGTCGAACCATTCTCCTTCCTCGCGGCCGGAATACACGGTTAGAATCATCCGAATCCCTCCCATGGTCTCATATGTAAATTGTCCTAATGTCAGATTAAATCAAAAAAAAGAGAATGAATCGTTATATCAACCCTATTTTCTTACATAAACACCCTGTTTGCAATGTACCACCTGTAATTTTGTTACATATGACCCACGTATATATTAAAATATCGTACATTCGACTCAGAACTTTCGTGGCAGTTATGCAATTAATTATTGCGAGGATACGAAAACTTTAGTTTTTTGTTCCATTTAAATGGTAATTAAGTTACGTTTTTCAGGACTTTTATTCCTTCGCTCACAATTGAATTGTGAACACTTTTCAAACATTACCCACCTTTATGTTTTCATAAGCTGATTTTAAGGTAATTTTAAGCATTGGAATTTAATATTAGCTGTATGAAATAACAACCGTGAGGTGATTTCAAGTGAGAACCCTAATAACCTTTCAAAACAAATCAATCCCTGTATATTTTAATCAAGAAAACAAACAACCTATGCAGAAGACATTAAGATTGCTTAGCAGTGCTCTTGAGCATAAAATTAGCAACGGTAAACGCGCCATTCAAAAATGTCTGCATTCTTTAATTAGTATTGAGATTGTTAATGGAGAAGCCATTCTCCACAGTCGAAGTGAAAACGACTCTCTTGCTTTATCTTTATATTAAAAGGAGTCAACCAAAACACATCCATTACAAGACATGAAAAAGGAAGCTGTCGTTATAGACAAGCTTCCTTTTTTGAGTTGTATACCCGTTAACAGCGGCTCGCAATTATTATCAGCCATCGCTCAGTGCAGTTTGCTCAGGACATAGGCGGCATCATGTTCTTCCGCAATCTCGGCTTTACGAATACGAATGACAAACAGCCGAACCAAATTGGCACGTGTATGTTCTTCCTGACAGGTATTCAGTTTCCTCAGAATAAAGCGGTCAATGGACATGAATTTAAGCCCCTTTGCCATTGGATTTACGGATCGATTCTTCCGTGTATCCATAAATAACCAGATAGCGTCAGCCCCAAACAGCTTTTCCGCTCTTATATTAAGCCGTATTTTGCCAAGGTGTAATATTGTGCAAAAAGCCCGTCCCACCAAGCTGGAGACGGACTTTCGCATGATTTGTCGATCTTTTTGTAACCCACCCTAATCATTCATAAATGCCCCTGCTAATTTACTCTTTTTCGACTTATTTCACTCCTGGATATTCCCGATATTGGTGCTGAAGGCTGATCCACCGAGTACGTGTAAACTTCTCAATGGCCCAATCCCCACCGAAACGTCCAATCCCTGAAGCTTTTTCACCTCCAAACATCACATGCGCTTCATCGTTCACAGACTGATCATTTACATGCACCATACCCGATTCAATGCGCTGGGCAACCTGATATCCTCGATTCAGATCTTTGGTGAATACGGAACCACTAAGTCCATAAGGCGTATCATTCGCCAAACGTACAGCTTCCTGCTCATCATGAGCCTTCATGATCACTGCCACTGGGCCAAACAATTCCTGCTGCACGATATCCTGTTCAGGTTTGACATCGGCAAGTACAGTAGGAGAAAGCACACTGCCTTTACTGGACCCTCCGAGCAATAACCGGGCTCCTTCAGCTTTGGTTTTGTTCACAAGCTCCTGTAATCGTTCTACCTCTTTTTCCCGAATGAGAGGACCCACGAGTGTTTTGGCATCCGCTGGATCACCTGCCTGGACATTCTTCGTTTTGGCAACAAATGATTCGACGAACTTATCGTAAATATCGGCATGCACAATGATACGATTCAGAGCCATGCAGATCTGTCCCTGATGCAGAAACTTGCCAAAGACCGCCGCTTCAGCAGCACGTTCAATGTCCGCATCTTCCAGCACAACCATCGCGTTGTTGCCTCCAAGTTCCAGTGCCGTTTCTTTTAAATGTTCACCCGCCAGTTTACCGATCCCTTGTCCAACTTCTGTGGAACCCGTAAATGAAATCACTTTGGGAACCGGATGAGCGACAAAGTAATCCCCGATTTCGCTGCCACTTCCCGCAACGACATTTAGCACGCCCTCAGGCAGACCAGCCTGTTCAAACAAATCGGCAATGAGCCAACCTGCCGTAATCGGAGTGTCTGATGCTGGTTTAATCACCACACCATTACCAAGGGCAATCGCTGGAGCTACAGATCGCAGGCATAGATGCAAAGGGAAGTTCCACGGCCCGATAACACCAATCACTCCCTTCGGCTCACGAATCACACGGTTCTCTTTGCCAGGGGTGTTGGACGGGATGATCTCACCCTTCATGCGATAAGGAAAAGATGCTGCTTCATCCACAATCCGTTTAGCCGCTGCAAACTCCGCCTCCGATTTGATTCGGGTACTCCCGGATTCCGTGATCAACAGTTGAATGATCTCCTCTTTTCGCTCCGCCATCAGGGATGAAACTTTACGCAATACCTCTTCTTTCGCAGCAGGTAATGACTTTGCCCATTCAATCGAATTTTTCTGAGCTGACTCATAAGCCTTATCTATGTCTTTCTTATTGGAAGAGCGCCATGTGGCAATAACTTCTCCCGTATAAGGATTGATATTCTCCATTGTTTTCTCACCGGAGCCTTCTACCCAGCTGCCATTAATATATTGTTTCGTCCATGTTATATGTTCAGTGTCTATTAAAGTCATGTGAATACGCCTCCTGATCAAGATTAAATGTCACACCTGCACAACGGTGTAATACATCATTAACCTTGTTCAGAAATACGCAAACGTGAAGACCTGAATTAACCTTCCATTCCTTAAGCATAAGGAAACAACACAACCCACAGTATTTTGCCGCCCTGTAAGTCTTTCATCTGTCAGGCAGGCTCTTCTCTCCAAAGAGGCTCAGATCTTCCCATACGTAGCCAACTTCGATCAGATCTTGACCACCAATGCGGAGGGACTGTGTCTGGACTGGAGTGCCTCCCATCTTTTCATAGAAGCGACAAGCTGAATTACGCTCCAAAGCCCATATGATCAAACGTTTCATATTGTGGGTCTGCAGATGATGAACGACATGTGTCGCGAGTTGCTGACCTATCCCCGTTTGTTGCACTTCCCTCAGCAAATATATAGCGTACAACTCCCCATCATAAGGTAATTTGCCTTCACGTTCCTTACCCCCACAAGCAAATCCGACAATGTTCCCATCATCCTGTTCAGCTACCACCAGGATCTGATCCTTTTCGCCACAGCGAATATTCTTTTCCCACTGGGACAATCTTGATTCTGTAGTCAAATGATCCAAAAAATCGTCGGGCACAATTCCCCGATACGTTGTTTTCCAACTCTCCGTATGTACATGGGCTATCCCCTGCGCATCCCCTTCACGCGCCCGCCTGATCAGCATAGCTATCACTCACTTTCTCACGCAACTCCCTTAGATTTACCATATTATATATTCTTCTTTCTATAATTCCAAATTCATCCACTTCAGTCCTGATGCCGCTAGGCATGATTCGTAATCAAAAGTGGACTTTTTGAACTACCTCTTATAAAGTAAAATCCGGCCCTACGGCCGGATCGTTACCCTGGTGCCTACAGATACCTTGGAAGACAGATCCAGTACATCCGAGTTGTACATGCGTATACAACCATGGGAGACGGATTTGCCAATAGACCAAGGCTCATTGGTTCCGTGTATGCCATAATGGGGAGCAGACAGTCCCATCCAGAACACGCCAAATGGCCCACCTGGATTCGATTGTTTGTTAATAATAGTGAACTCCCCGTTTGGAGTCTGCGTGAGCATCTTGCCGGTGGCCACAGGATAGCCCTTAATCACCTGATTGCCATCCAGAAGATATAACATGTGGTCAGACAGATCTACAATAATCCTGTAATCTGGCATAATGACATCCCTCCTGACCTATCTTATGCAAGATACCGGATGATGCCCGCCTGATTTCAGGCTTCCTCCCACTCTTTCACACTATGGGAGTGCTTGGGTTTGCGACTATTGGCCGGTTTGCTGGAGGCGGTACGCCTTCTGGATGCCACTTCTTCCTTGCGTTGCTGATATTGCAATTCCTTCTGCATTTTCAGATAATTATTCAGTCTTTTTTCATCCAATGAACCATCCTGTATGGCCTCTTTCACTGCACATCCAGCTTCCCGTGTATGACTGCAATCCAGAAATCGGCACGTGGCGGCAAGTTCTTCAATTTCTCCAAAAGCATGCGACAGCCCATCATTGCCCTCATCCCAGAGATTAAGCTCGCGCATTCCTGGAGTATCGATCAATACGGCTCCCTGTGGAAGTACAAACATCTCCCGGTGTGTTGTCGTATGTCTCCCACGGCTGTCTCCCTCGCGGACGGATTGCGTAAGCTGCACATCCTCACCCATCATCCAGTTCACCAGCGTCGACTTGCCACTGCCAGAAGATCCTGTGAGCGCAACAGTCAGCCCTGGCTGCAAATATCGTTCCAGTAAGGATTTCCCTTGACCCTCCACTGCAGATATCGCAAGCACTTCAACGCCTGGAGCAATTCCCTCTACACTTCGGATCTGTTCTTCCACATTGTTGCACAGATCACTTTTGCTCAGAACAATGACTGGCCTTACGCCACCATTCCAAGCCATCATCACGTACCTTTCGAGTCGTCTAAGGTTGAAATCATGATTAAGTGCAGCCACGATTAACAGTGTATCTACGTTTGCGGCGATTAATTGTTCCTTGGTCACTGGACCTGCCGCCTGTCTCGATACCCTGCTCCGACGGGACACCAGATTGTGAATAATTGCTTCTTCACCTGCCTGACCTGTAATGGCCACCCAATCTCCAACCGCTGGTACCAAGCTGGTCTCCAGACTATCATGACGCATTCGGCCCGAAATTCTTCCCCAGCATTCGCCCTCTTCTGTAATCAAACGTTGCAGATGTCCATGGTCTGCGATAATTCTGGCTGGCTTTCTCTCCTGCTCTTCCATCCCTGTCTCTTGCCACAGTTCCTGCCACTTTGCAGACCAGCCGTACTTCTCAATATGGTTATCTAAAATAAAAATCCCTCCCAAAATAAGTTGTTTACTTCATTCAAGCCGAGTGAACAATCATCTCCGGTTCAGATCAAAACAAAAAACCACGGGTAGAAATACACCCGCGGCAATAAGCAGTTAACCGAATCAAAGATCATCCCTTCTTGTAGATCTACCGGATAAAATACTTAACCATCCGATATAAACAATTCAGGAACACCCTTTTATCGGCAAACAAAAAAGCCACGGGTGCGTCACCCGTGGCTTCATGTGAGCATGCGCTACTTCACGTTACAATGGATACTGCTATCCAGCTAACGCAAAATTACATGCTTTGATCCGTTCCGGAGACGCTGTTCATATTCAAATTAACGTATACTGCATTTAAATTTGTCATAAACAATCGCCTCCCTTGTAGAATTATCCATTATGTTACACACTGAGCTTTACAGTTGTCAAGCCCAAACTTTTTTACCACCAGCTACTCTATTTGACCTGATCCCAGCGTGTCCACATTTCCTTCGGATTCAATTCATAGATCTCCTCTTCCCGATACATGAACTGATGCATGATAAATTCCCGCCGAATCGTGGCAAAGTCTTCATGGTATTGCTTTATAAATGTATTGATTTCTTTTTCCGTATACTTCCGACCAAATTCAAGCTGCTCGACCAGATGACCAAGTACAATCAGTTTTTTCTTGTATTGAGCCGGAATCTGACGCAGTCGTCCATCTTTGGAGAAAAAATTTCTCATGACCGACGCTTTCAGTGTTTCGTTCACATCACTCATATCCGCAACCTCCTCTCGATTAAAGATAAAATCAACCGAAGCCTGTGCATTCTCGCGGATAAACGAAGGATTGAGTGTGAAATACACTGTATTTTTCTCCCGTCGTTCCTTAATCAGCGCCGCCTCTCTCAGCTTGGATGCATGATGTGTCACGGTTGGCTGTGACAGATTCAGTCGCTCGGCAAGTGCCTGTCCGTGCAGTTCACCCTGTGCCAATAACAGCAGCATGCGAAGCCGGGTCGGGTCAGCCAACGCTTTATGATAAGCCACAATTTTCTCCAGCTGCATCATCGTTCATCTCGCTTTCAATTAGATATATATCTAATTTGATATTAGTCTTTTCTTCTCTGCACGTCAACTCCTTTGGTTTCAAGTAAGCTTGTCTAATTAAACTCCACGCTTGAACTGGCATTGGCTCGTTATTTACGGTAGGATTATATTGCTTGAAATAAGGAGGATTAAGAACATGGAAGATGTCATTATTATCGGCGGAGGCCCATGCGGTCTGTCTGCTGCAATTGAATGTGAGCGGCTGGGACTGTCCGCTGTGATCGTTGAGAAATACAATATCGTTCAATCTATTTATCTGTATCCAACCCATATGCAGTTTTTCAGCACAGCCCCGCTGCTTGAGATCGGAAACGTTCCGTTCAGTACACCTAATGATAAACCGTTTCGTTATGAAGCACTTGCCTATTATCGCAGGGTAGCCGAACATTTTGGTCTGCGTGTTCATAACTATGAGGAAGCCCGTGAAATTAAACGCAAGGATGATGGTACGTTTGAGGTACATACGCTCAATCGCCGCGGGGAAGCCATCGTACATGTTGGACGCAATGTAGTTGTAGCTACCGGTTATTTTGACCATCCTAACTATCTGGGCATCCCTGGAGAAGATAAAGATAAGGTAACCCACTACTTCCGGGAAGCCCACCCGTATACCCGTACACGTGTCGCCATTATTGGCGGAAGCAACTCAGCCGTGGATGCGGCCATGGAACTGGTTCGGGTCGGAGCACATATTGATATGGTTTATCGCGGCAGTGGTCTGTCCCAGCATATTAAACCATGGGTACGCCCGCTATTCGAGAGCATGGTGACAAAAGGTCATATCACACTCCACCTGGAATCACGCGTGAATGAAATACTCGATGATTCGATTCGTCTGATACACACGGATGGTTCCACTCGGGAACTGGATAATGACTTCGTACTGGCAATGACCGGTTTCCGTCCAGATCGTCAACTACTCACGTCGGTAGGTGTGGAGATGTCTGATGATATGGATAAACCTCTATATGATGCACAAACGATGGAAAGCAGCGTACCTGGTGTATATGTGGGTGGAGTCATCGCTTCGGGTCGTAATGCCAATGAAGTCTTTATTGAATCCGGACGCTGGCATGGACGGTACATTGCGGAACATATCGTTAGCAAACAACGTGGACAGACTGAAGGGAAATGAAAACAATGGATATGACTTCCCTGCTGTTGCTCGTATTTGCGGCTCTCGGGATTATCAGCAGCAACACACCTGTGACTGTAGCGATGGTATTTCTGTTGTTGCTACGAGTCCTGAACCTGAATCAGGCATTTCCATGGCTTGAAAAATACGGACTTACACTGGGCATTATCATTCTGACCATTGGCGTGATGGCACCTCTTGCCAGTGGCAAGATGAGTCTGCAGACGATCGGTGAGTCTTTCCTACACTGGAAGTCCCTGCTCGCCATTGGCGTAGGATTACTGGTGGCATATCTCGGAGGACGTGGCGCTACGTTGATGGGTACACAGCCAACTGTCGTTGCAGGGCTGTTAATCGGAACGGTACTTGGGGTTGCCCTGTTCAAGGGTGTACCTGTGGGTCCATTGATTGCGGCGGGAATTTTATCATTGCTCCTGGGCAAATCCTGATTCAAGTTGTGAAGGTTGTGACCTGACATGCTATGCAGATTGGCTGTATTTCCCACCGTTGTGTGATATACTTCTATTCATGCAAATTGTGTACACGAGTCTACAACAGAATAATCCACATTAGAGGTTGTTCAAAAAGTCCGCTTTTGATTACGAAGGATGCCTAGAGGCATCATCAGCATCGAATATGGAATTCAGCCGAAATGTCCGTTGCTCACGTAGTTTTCCCTACGCTCCGCTACTCCATTTCTAGCTTCATCCCATCTTCTCGGTACTGAAAACCGTCCTTTTTGAACACGTACTATTATGGTTATGCTGTTGCATGAAATATAGATTCACTTTGCAACTATTAATGGCGCAGGAGGATTAAGGAACCATGTCACGTCAGTTTATTACAGAAGCCGTGATGGTGGCCATTTACGGTCAATTGCTAGCGCCGCCCGCGCCTGTTGAATATATTGTTCCTTATACCACCATCCTTGAGCTATATGAATTCCAGACCAGTCCTGATCCCATGATGGATAACCCGGCAGATGATCAGCATGTGAAATCCAAAATCAATGAAATGATTTCTTATTTCGAGGAACCGCTGAATAAGAAAAAAATAGAGCGTGCGTTACTTGTTCCATGGGCCAAAAGCCCCTCCATTTTATTTGGTGACCAAGTATCCATTGCCATTATCAATGCAATAGATACGGCACAGTACGGGGAGTATTTCGATCCCATTGAGACCGAACTGCTGCTGACATCTCAGCGCCTGAGTATCCCGATTCTCACCGATCAGGTTGAACTGATTGCACGCATAATTGAGTCTGAATCACCTGTACAGGTATTTGATATTGATGATTTTGATTTTGCGATGGATGATGAACCTCTCGATCAGGTGTAATTCATGCTCTGAGCACGTGAATCGGATTTTTAAAAAAATGACCTTGGCATCCACTTTATCGTGCATGCCAAGGTCATTTTTTTGCGTCAATACTTATTTTATTCTGCAATATCCCTCGCTAACAGGATTCGGCTAATCTGATTAAGAGGTGGTAACGACTCCAGTGCAAAAAACTTCAGACCTGCATCACTATTTACACGCGACTCCACAAGGTCATCCTGAATGATCACTGTCCGGAAAAGAGCAATGACATAATACTCTTCATCTCCGCTTGAATGCAAATACCGAAGGTCAGGCCCCGAATAGAGATCTTCCAGTGTCATGGTATCAGCAGTCCAACCTGTCTCTTCCCATAACTCCCGATGTGCAGCATCGTCAATAGCCTCACCCGGGCGCATCTCACCTGCTGGCAACCGCCAGTGACCATGTTCAGCATGTTGAATCAGCAGTAATTCACCTTGTTCGTTCTCAGCCCGCACCGCCGCTTTTACAACAATATGAGAGCGTTTTGCGATATACTGGGCCAAATCTCGTGGTGGCAGATTCACTGCTTATCCCCTCCTCCTACTCGGAAGCCGGTGGCGACCTGTAATCCATCTATTGCTTAGACTTCCGTATAACGATATTCGATATCCTGACCTTCATCAACGATATCCACATGCAGTTGGTGGCCTTTCAGATACCAATAATCGTGATCTTCCATAAAAAATTGAATCCCCGACACTTCGGTTTGATCCGCAGGATGTCTTGGTTTCTCCACAGCAATACCTAGCGAAAATCCAGGGTGAAGACCTCCGCCAGAGCTATAACGGGCAAAAAATCGAATGCTGTCTCCCTCGTTCAAATTCAGTTCTTCCTTGTACCAGCGAGCAGCTTGATCGGATACATGTATGGTACTCATTTGGTGTCAGCTCCTTCTGTATATATATGTTCCATCATATCTCGACAGGGACTTGAATACAAACCCGAGTGACCACATAAAGACAAAATAAGTTGTGAAAAATGTTTGACAGATTGTAAAAGCCGGTGTTAAGATGCAAACATACGAGGTCTACATTGTATTTATTTCCAAAAAAAGAAAGGGTGATTACGGTGTTTAACAAACATATGATAGGTCAATTCAACGCACAACTAAATACCGGAGCACACCCGAAATCATTATTCCGTTCATAAGTCGGCATGACAAGGCGTTCTTTCATTAGAACCTCTGTGATGTTTACTCACAATCGAACTTATATATGGTGGCGGCTCTGTTCTCTGAGCCATGCTGCCGTATGATTATATGAAGACATACCGCCTGCGTGCGGTATGTCTTTTTTTGTGGGTACATTTCGGCATTCATGAACGGAATTTGCATTTCTCGGACATCGAAAGGAAGGGATAACACTTGTTCTCTGTACTTAAAAACCTGGCCTGGTTCTTCCGGCTGGAACGCAAACGATACCTAACCGGTGTCATCTTGCTTATTCTGGTGGGCATTGCCGAACTCCTGCCTCCTCGTCTTCTTGGTAATGCCATCGACGAGATTGTGCGCGGTTCCATTACCGGCACCTCACTTACCCGTTATATTTTGCTTATTCTGGGAACGGTCATCATTATCTATCTGGTTACATACGTTTGGATGCACAAACTGTTTGGTGGTGCCAACCTGGTGGAGCGGCTGCTTCGTTCACGCTTTATGGACCACTTGTTACGGATGACTCCTCCCTTTTTTGAGAAAAACAGAACAGGAGATCTGATGGCTCGGGCCACCAATGATCTTCGTTCCATTGCTACTACAGCAGGCTTTGGCATGCTGACCTTAACAGACTCTACGGCCTTTCTGGCCACCGTATTGTTCGCCATGGGTTTCCTGGTCAGCTGGAAACTGACCCTGGCGGCAATCCTGCCATTACCTTTTATCGCCATTGCCATGATGATCTATGGTAAAGCTGTACATCAACGTTACACCCTGGCACAGGATGCATTCGGAGATATGAACGACCAGGTGCTGGAATCCATCGCCGGGATTCGTGTCGTGCGTGCCTATGTGCAGGAACGTCTGGACGAGAAACGGTTCGCCGACGTGACCGAAGATGTGTATCGCAAAAACCTGGCTGTTGCCAGAATGGATGCCCTATTCGAACCCACCATCCGGCTCTTCGTAGGACTCAGTTATGTAATTGCACTTGCCTACGGCATATATCTTGTATTTCATAATGAAATTACCCTGGGGGATCTCGTATCGTTTAACATGTACCTGGGGATGATGATCTGGCCCATGTTTGCCATCGGCGAATTAATTAACCTGATGCAACGTGGTAGCGCTTCGCTTGATCGGGTCAACGAGACACTATCGGTAGAACCTGCCGTACAAGATGTGGAGCAACCTGCTCACGTTACGAATCCAGAAGAAATTGCGATGCAGGATGTTACATTCCGTTACCCAAGTTCCACTGTCGACAATCTCAGTCACATCAGCTTTTCGCTACGACGGGGTCAAACATTGGGTGTTGTGGGTCGTACGGGTAGCGGTAAGTCTACTTTGCTCAAACAACTACTTCATGAATACCCTGCCGGTTCGGGCACATTAAGCATCTCGGGTCATCCGATTCAGGATATCGCCAAAGATGACTTGCACAGCTGGATCGGGTACGTACCACAGGAACAAGTTCTGTTCTCCAAATCAGTTCGTCAGAACATTCAATTCGGTCAACCTGGGGCCAGTGATGAAGTCATCCTGGAAGCCATTCGTACCGCCGCTTTTGACGGGGATCTGGGAACCTTATCCGATGGACTGGATACACTTGTTGGTGAAAAAGGAATCTCTCTGTCCGGTGGACAGAAACAGCGGGTATCGCTGGCGCGTGCCTTTATTGCTAATCCTGATATCCTGATCCTCGATGATGCCTTATCTGCTGTCGATGCACGTACTGAAGCCAAAATCATTGAAAATATACGCAACAAACGCTCGAGAAAAACCACGCTGATCTCGACTCATCGCCTGTCTGCTATTGAACATGCTGACCGAATCATCGTACTGGAGCACGGGAAAATTACGGAAGAAGGCACTCACCAGGAACTGTTAGCCATGAACGGCTGGTACCGTGAACAGTATGAACGGCAACAGGTCGAGTCCAATCTGTCCACGTAGGAGGTCAATTCATTGAAGTCTAATACAGGCAAAAGGCTGCTTGATTACGCCTTGAAAGCCAAAGGAACATTTATTGCTGCATTAATTATGCTTACCATTGGGGTTGCGGCCGAGCTTGCCGGGCCGTTCATCGCCAAATCGATGATTGACAATCACTTGCTCGCGATTGAGCAGCCTTTCTATGAGACAACAGCTTCAGATGAAGCCGCAGTCTACAACGGTAAGAATTACAAACGCGAAGGCTTGTTCGCACCGGATGAAAACAAAGGTTCCGAAGTCCGGGTATTACAAGCCGGCAGAAGTTTTTATTTTGTAAACGAACCGGTAAGCGCACCTGACGGGGACCGCACATATACGGATGGAACCCTCACGGTTACACGCGCAGGTGAAGTGACAGGCCAATATGCAGCAACCCCCCTGTCCGCTGGTGAACTGTTTGCTTTTTACAAACCGGAGATGCCCAGCATCTATCAATTAATTGTGTATTACATGATCTTCCTCGTGATCTCGGTCATTATGGAGTTTGGTAAAACATTCTGGCTGCAATCCTCGGCCAACAAGGTCATTCAAAGATTGCGTAACGATGTGTATGCCCATATTCAGCGACTGCCGGTGCACTTTTTTGATAACCTGCCCGCAGGTAAAGTTGTATCTCGGGTCACAAACGATACAGAAGCCGTCAAGGATCTGTTCGTTGCCGTTCTTTCGAACTTTTTCTCAGGTATCATCACGATTACAGGTGTATATGTCGCACTCTTCCTGCTCGATGTTCGCCTCGGCCTGATTTCATTATTCGTTGTGCCGATGCTCATTACATGGATTGTGCTCTATCGCAAATTCGCTACTCGTTACAACACGATCATTCGATCCCGACTGAGTGAGATCAATGCAATCATTAACGAGTCCATTCAGGGGATGTCCATTATCCGCGTATTCCGCCATCAGAAACAAACCAAACAGGAATTCGAAGATCTGAATGATGACTATATGAAACACCAGAACAAAATGCTGAACCTGAATGCCTTCACTTCACACAACTTGGTTAACGTATTACGGAATATCGCCTTTGCGGTGGTCCTGTGGTATTTTGGTTCCAGTGTGTTGGATGGCACAAGTATTATCTCCCTGGGTGTTCTGTATGCCTTCGTTGATGTCCTTGGCCGCTTGTTCCAGCCGATTACCGGCATGGTCAATCAGCTCGCCAACCTGGACTCCTCCCTCGTATCCGCTGGTCGCGTCTTTGAGCTGATGGATGAAAAGGGAGAAGCCGTAACCGATGGCTCTATGCCAAGATACAAAGGGAATGTTGTCTTCGATGATGTATCCTTTGCCTATAAAAAGGATTATGTGCTCAACAATATCTCGTTTAAAGCATCCCAAGGTCAGACGGTCGCTCTGGTCGGTCATACCGGTTCGGGCAAAAGCTCAATCATCAACCTGCTGTTCCGGTTCTATGATCCGCAAAAAGGCAAGATTACAATTGACGGTCAGAACGTCAAAGATCTGCCTAAACAGTGGATTCGCGAGCATATGGGGATTGTATTGCAGGACCCGTATCTGTTCACAGGCACCATTGCTTCCAACGTCAGTCTCGGCGATGAAAAGATCTCCCGTGAGCGAATTGAACAGGCGCTGCGTGATGTAGGCGCTGAACGTATCCTGGCTCATTTGCCTCAAGGCTTTGACGAACCTGTCATCGAAAAAGGAAGCACATTGTCTGCTGGACAGCGTCAGTTGATCTCCTTCGCTCGTGCACTGGCGTTTGATCCGGCCATCCTCATTTTGGATGAAGCGACTGCCAATATTGATACGGAAACGGAAGCATTGATTCAGAACGCACTCGAAGTCCTCAAAAAAGGACGTACCACCTTCATCATTGCTCACCGTCTGTCTACCATTCGTTCGGCAGATCAGATTCTGGTTCTGCATCGCGGGCGTATCGTTGAGCAAGGTGCACATGATGAACTGATGGAGCTTAAAGGCCGCTATTATAAAATGTATCAGCTCCAGCAAGGTGCGCAAGCAGCGGCGGTCGCAACGCTCGAGAATCCGTCAGGTGATTCCGTTCCAACCTCAACCTCCTTTGCCGGGGGCAATGCATAACAGAGTAAAACAGAAAGCTCTTTAAGTAACCAATCAAAATGATGTACTCGACGGCAAAACAAAAAACGATCTACACAGTTACCTCAGGGTTTGCGGTGTAGATCGTTTTTTTGTATTTTCATCGGGATTCAGGTTCCGTTACTGTTTATTTAGGCCAGACAAAAAAACAATCCGCGTGCAACCTCATGGCTGCTGCGGATTGTCTATCCATCCTTTGATCGTATATCCCATGTACATCACGGTCTCTCTTGCGAGAAAAGGAAACTTGCTGCGCCAGGTTTGATACGCCGTTGTTCGTGTCGGAGATGGTACGGCATCCATGCCCAGTCCGGCAGCCAGTTTCATGGCCCGTTTCATATGTAATGGATCACTCACAATCGTATAGGTTTGATAACCGGCCTGTTCACCAATCGGAATTGAATTGACTAGATTCTCCTCGGTAATTCTGGATTTGGTCTCTATGCGAATGTCCGCAGGATCTACTCCATGTGCGATGGCATACTTCTGACCCACTTCAGCTTCCGTATGTTCTCCATCACCACTTGATCCACCTGTGAAAAGCAGATTACGAACGGTACCCTGACGGTATAATTCAATCCCGTGTTCAATACGTTCGCGAAATACAGGTGAAGGGTTATCCCCCGCCACGGCTGCGCCCAGAATGATTGCTGCATCCGATATCCTGGATGAATCCTCATCCGTATATGCAGATATACGGATTGCGGTAATCCCAGTCCACAGGATTCCAACCAATACTACAGCCAGAGCCGTCATTAATATCCAGCGTTTCGTTATCCGTTTGCTTGTCATTCATCCTCTTCCAAAGCCCTTGCTTGCATACTCTCGGTATGCATCCGCTCCAGCGTTTGCAGAGCTGCTGCGGATTCGGCATCCAGACCAAGCTCTGCAATCCATGCACCCGTATACTGCTGAAGACGGATCTCCAACTCCTGTGCACGGTCTTTGAAATCCTCCAATTCCTTAATCATGCGTGATCGTCCTTCCGGACTGAATGTCTCGTGAATTCGTTCCTTGAAATAATGATGTACGATACGGTTACGTTGCTGCCATAATTCATTCAATTGAAGAGTCTCTTCCTCGGAGAATGTAAAATGATGGCGCACTTCGTGAATGAGCTGCCCCAGTGAACTGCTCATTTTTCGTTCGTACAGATCTTCCAGATCCTCTTCAGACACGGCTTTGCCCTGAGACATTTTCATTAATAAAATCAGATTGACCAGCTGCTGTTCAAGCGCCTGCCCGTAGTACACTGCCAATCCGTAATAGGCAAACAATTCCCTGGAGTGTTCGCTGTCCAGCATGTCACCATTCTGGATATCTGTATTTTGCATATGCGAGCGCCCCCTTCAACCGTACAATGTTAACCATTCCATGTCACTCTATCCTAACCAAACCAAGAGCAACATTCAAGTTATCGGGAAGCGCGTCTTCTAACTCCGCAGATCTCTTCTTCCGGACAGCCACACATGGATGATTAGTAACACCGATGCATAGAACACAGTCCATAGCATAACCGAAACAAAAGAGCCCATCTTTAATTCATCAAATAACATCATCTCACGAACCAGATAAAAGGCTGGTGGAAGAATGCGGCCAAGCCATTCTAACGATTCAGGCAAACGTTCACTTATGGAACCTTGAACAAACGAAAGTAATAATACAATAATGAGAGCAGGCATACTTCGACTAAGCAAGGGAATGTACGATTTTTGAAAAAATACACTGATGCCTAATCCCAGCAGTGATAACCCCAAATGTCCTAACCAAGTCACCATCCACTCCTCACCTGTGGGTTGTCTCTCAAACATTCCCGCGAACACGGGATACAGCACAGTGATTGCGGTGAGCATGAATTGCATTATCCAGGCACAGATGAGTTGACTTGTTACAACCTTACGCCTGCTTCCTGCATGAAGGACAAGTAATTGATACTGCTTTGCAGGTTCGGTATTCATCACCATTACTCCGAGCCAAGCAGCTGCCAGAAATAACAGCATAGCCGTGACACTGTAACTGTCCGCAATAGGGTTGGGTTTGTAGGAATAGATCAGCAGCATGGCGATGATATAAAAGATAACCGGTGCAAAATATTTCTGTGAGCGAATGTGATGCCTTAACAAATATCGGGTCAGATTGATCATTCAGCTTCTCCCCCCGCATCATCCATGGAAGAGCTTAAGTTCACAGATTCTGTGACACCTCCACGACTCGCATGTACAGCTGGATGTTGTCCTTCCAGCAGACTTTCCATATGTAATTGACTTTCTTCCTGTTGTACAGACACAACCGAACCTCCGGATGCCAGAATCATTCTGAGGACATCATCTGTTGATTGTTGAACTACTTTCCAATCCCACAACCAAACATTGGATATCCCTGAACTTGTATTAGGAACTAAAGACAGTACTCCCGGTTGTTGTACAATCGATAGATCGTTAGCCAGATCCTCTCCAGCTTCCGTCAGACTTTGAATACGTACAACGGGTTCGCCAGCTTGTAGTATATCTTCACGACTCCAGTAGCGGAGCACACGGCCTTTCTTCAACACAATCACCTGGTCTGCCAAACGTTCAATAAGCAACGGTTCATGACAAGCTGTAACGATGGATGTCCCTTCATCCTTCCATTGCCCCAATAAGGATACAATGCCCTCTTGAGCTGGAATATCCAAGCCTGACAACGGTTCATCCAGCAACAAAAGACCACCCGGTCCAGGTAACAGGGCCTGAATCAGATTTACTTTTTGCAATGTACCCTTCGATAATAAGGGTAACTTCTGATCGATCGCGGTATCCAGATATAAAAGTTCACTAAGTTGTCTAATCCGCTCATGCAGTATTTCGGGGCGAATGCCCCGAATCCGACCCATGTCCCACAAATACTCTCCAGAGGTAAAGGGTAAACGTGGCAGGCCATCTACTGCATACCCATCAGAACCCTTCATTGTGCGCTGGATCGATCCTGTATCGGGTAACAAAATACCTGCCAACATACGTAGCAACGTGCTTTTGCCAGAGCCGTTTCTACCAACAAGTACAGCACATTCGCCCTGTTTCACTTCCAGAGTAATTTCATCAAGTACTTGAGCATTACCTAATCGCTTGCTCACTTGTTGAAGCAACATACCTCGACCTGATGAGTCTGGTACATCTTGATTGGCTTTCTTGAAAAGTCCACGTGTACTCCATATCACCTGGGATCACATCCGCTCTGGAGCTTGGACACCTAGCAAATGTAAACTGTACGCGAGGCGTTCGGCAGTCCGTTTGGCCAATGCCACCCTGAAGGATCTTACATCAGATGACGCATCTGCAATCCGTTCGGCGTGATAGAAACGGTTGAATGCTTGAGCGACATCTATAGTATATTTGGCAATGACCGAAGGCTCATTCCGATGAATTGCTTTTTCAAGATACTCGGGATATTCACCGAGCAGTTTCAGCAATGCCCATGAGGTATCTCCGACACAGGATGGAGTGGTCACTGTGTCAATCTCACCATCCGCAAGGCCGGGGTTAGGCAGAGGGTTTTCATTTTCCACGCGGATCGCTTCTTCTGCCTTGGCAAGCACACTTTGAATCCGAGCATGGGTATATTGCACATAAGGTCCAGTCTCCCCTTCAAAACTCACCGCATCTTCCAGTGAGAAGTCCACATCGTTTAACCGACTATTACGCAGATCACCGAAGACAATGGCACCTACACCAACAGCCTCAGCCACCTTCTGAGGGTTCTCCAGATTCGGGTTTTTCTCCTGAATAATCTGCAAAGCACGAGCGACTGCCTCATCCAACACTTCCTGCAAAAAGACGACTTTACCGCGGCGGGTAGACATTTTCCGTCCCTCAAAACGCATTAATCCAAACGGGATATGTTCACACTTCGCAGACCATTCATGACCCATCCGGGATAGGACCGCAAATACCTGCCGGAAATGTAACCTCTGCTCGCCTCCGACCACGTATAACAACCGATCTGCCTTCATCACCTCATGACGATAAACTGCCGTAGCCAAATCCCGAGTAGGATAGATTGTTGTTCCATCTTTTTTGATAATCAGGCACGGGGGCATGTTCTCATCTTCCAGACGTACCACGAGTGCTCCATCACTCTCTTCAAGTAAACCTTTTGCCTTCAGTTCTTCAACCACTGCGCCCATCTTGTCATTGTAAAAGCTTTCTCCCAGCGTATGGTCGAACTGTACATTCAGGCGTTCATACATCCGGTTGAATTCCTTCATGCTCACTTCCACAAAGAACGCCCATAACCGCTGTGCTTCATCATCCCCTTGCTCCAGCTTGCGGAACCACTCGCGTGCCTCAATCTCCAGAGAAGGATCGTTCTCCGCCTCATCGTGGAAGCGCACATACAGTTCCAGGGACGTACGGATCGGGTCTGCCTGCAACGCTTCATCATTGCCCCACCGTTTGTACGCTGCGATCTGCTTGCCAAACTGGGTTCCCCAGTCTCCCAAGTGATTCACACTTACGGAGGTATAACCCGCTTCGTTATACAGCCGATACAGTGCTGCACCGATTACAGTAGAACGCAAATGTCCAATTCCGAAGGGTTTTGCGATGTTAGGGGAAGACATATCAATTACAACACGTGAACCTTGACCAAGCTGAAGCTTACCAAATGCCGCATTCCCCAGTTCTTTCAGCAGATTCGGCGCGAGCTTCTCCCGATTGAAACGGATATTTACATACGGCCCGGCGGGAGTCGCTTCAATTCCAGATGCCTGCAATCCCGTTGCGAGCTCGGTCGCAATGACTGCCGGTGCTTTTTTTAATGACTTCGCTAATACAAAACAAGGGAATGCTGCATCACCCATCTCCGCCTGTGGTGGGACTTCCAGTAATCTCAGAACCTCTTCTTCATTCAAACCCGTTAAAGGGGTAATATCGGCCGCAGCCTGCTTCATCAACATGTCAAACACTCCTTATCCATTCATTATTGGCTGAAATTAAACACAAAAAAGCTCTCGTCTCTAAATAAGAGACGAGAGCTGAATTAACAGTTCCCGCGGTACCACTCTAGGTGAACAGCTACTCCTAATATGATTCAACATGCATACCAGTAGAACCTGTTCCGCTCGATGCGTATAACGGTCGCAAGCCGGATTACCCTCAGACAGATATGGCCTATCCCCGGTCGGGATACGCACATCTTTTCGGATAACCATCTCACGGGTGCGGTTCACTCAGGTCATGTCATACCGGCTTCCACCTCTCCCGGCTCGCTGTCATGTATGGATCTGGCTACTCTCCCGATCATTGATATTCTTCGTTTCAATTCATTGCCATCATTATACATACCACGATCAGACTTGGCAACCTACATTAAAAATCCCCTACTGAAAGGCAACACATAGGCACATCGTCTCAGATGCTTGTGTTCACTGCCTTTCCTTAGGGGAAAACGGTCATTATAGGTTTTAATTATATATTCCAGTGAAATAATATTTACGCTACTGCTGCCATCAACCGGCAAGCTTCTGCACATCTGCGGCAAGCCTCTGCACATGCTTGGCAGTGATCATGGTGGTGTTTGCCACACTCAGCGGCGCAAGCTTCACAAGCTTTCACACACAATTCACATATTTCAGCAATGAAATCACTTCCACGTGTCATCGCTTGTGCAGCAAAACTGCAGATCTCTGCACATTCCCGATTCAAACGAATGCAATCACGCAACATCGCCAGATCATATTCTTTCAGACTCGATATGTAACATACGTTGCATGCATTCATGCACTCCAGGCAAGCATCGATACATTGTTGATATTGTTGTTGTGTCATTTAAAGTTACCCCCCAGGCAAAGTTTGCTATGCATCTTAATACCCAGTTCGGAGGAATATTGAATCATCTAACCTACTTTATCGCTTCCAATTCCAGTAATTGGTCACGAATGACAGTTTGGTCAAAATGTTCACCTATAAACACAGCAACATTAGGGACCTCTACCTGAGGTGTGATCTTCATGTAATCCGATTCACGGTAGGCATACTGGAACCAGAAACGGCTCGCCGTGTCACTAAACGATAAGATGCCTTTTGCTCGATACACATCCCGTGGCAAAGCAGATACAAATTGTTCAAACGCCTCACTGTTCACCGGATGACTGAAATAATGTGTATACACCATAACATGTTCGTGTGAGGCATGAGGAGCAGAATGCTCGTGACCGTGGTCATGACTATGGCTATGAGATGCGTCAGTATTCGTAGCATCGCCTTGGACTGTATGATCTGTATGCTCATGTCCATGATTGCAGCCATGTGTACCACAGGTTTCCGTATGCACATGATGCTCTTTGTGAGCCGGCTTGCCTGCTTCAGAAGCTGAATCACGTACGTGCACGTCTGCCCCGCTGCGAAGCAACAGATCCATCTCCACCTCACATTTGACCGTAGGGATTACAGGTGCGAAACCATTCCATTTTGCCAAAAGCTGCTCCAGATCCTTCAGTTCCTGTGCACTCACCCGATCCGTTTTATTCAAGAGAAGCACAGACGCACAACGAATCTGCTCCTGCATTAGCTTGAAGGTCTGCCCCTTCTGCTCCTGATACAGACCAGATAGATGTGCTGCATCCACAACCGTAATGAGACTTTTCAGTTCCAATCGCATGTAAAGTGAAGTCTCAGTTACTGCATCCAGAATCTCCATTGGATTCGCCGCACCGGTTGCTTCAATGATGATCACATCAGGGGATTCCTCCTGAACGAGATCGGCAAGTTGCAATCCCAAGTCACCACGTACGGTACAACAGATGCAGCCGCCTAACATCTCTGTCATCGGAACGGTGGAATCCACAATCTGACCATCCAGATTGACATCGCCTAACTCATTCATAACCACTGCGGGGCGCAAACCCTGCTGTTGCCAATGTTCAATCAACTGAACAAGCAGTGTTGTTTTTCCACTCCCCAAAAAACCTGACAGTATATATACAGGTATGGATTGTTCTTTTATAATCGTTTCATTCATGCGTATACACCTCTCTGATTGTCCTTCTTGTAACCTAGTCTATCTATATCTAGCGAGTGTACACCATCCCGCATTCGTTGTGCAATAACGTTCAACTCTTCCCCAGTACATTGCCTGATTCTAACGGATGGTCTATGCTATGAGGACATGTTGATTGAAGGAGGAAGTTTCATGACTAATTCAGTGGAACAACATCGCCAGGAAGCCCCTGACACGGTATCGTGCATGATTGTTACAGTGTCTGACACACGAACTAAAGACACCGATACCAGTGGCCAGCTCATGCACCAGCTTTTGAATGAAGCGGGTTATCAGATTGTTGAATACATCATCACACCAGATGAGACGGAGAACATTCGAAGCATCCTGCAAGATGCAGCTGTTCGTGATGATATTGAAGCCGTGTTACTTAGCGGCGGAACAGGGATTGCACCCCGAGATACAACTTATGAAGCAGTATCCTCATTACTCGACAAGGAACTCCCGGGCTTTGGTGAGATCTTCCGTTTTCTCAGTTACACCGAAGATATCGGTTCCGCTGCCATCCTGAGCAGAGCCGTCGCTGGAACGATTGGACGAACAGCCGTATTCTCCATGCCGGGTTCCAAAGGAGCCGTCAAATTGGCCATGGAAAAACTCATTTTGCCCGAGCTGCGGCATGTGATGCGTGAAATATATAAACCCGTCTGAAAGATCAGACGGGTTTTTCGGGTTTATTTTTTAGCTGTACGGTAAGGATTGAAAGTTTTCTGTGCTCCCATCTTCTCTTACCTTAGTTGCCCCAACACATGTTGGAACACCTGCATAACATCCTGTTCATACTTGTCCTTTTCTCCACCGGAAGCTGTATATACGAGTGAGACGTACCCTTTGCTACGAATCGTTGTCCGGCCAAGCGCATTCTCCAAGACAGCCTCATCACGATTCTCACTATACATTTGTTTCATGCTGGCCGCCCGGGTTGTCGCATCACTGAAAATATGGACTTTCACGATGTGTCTGCCACTTCCATTCAACAAATACATATAAGAGATCCCGCCATGGTCGTCATCGGCAGACATGTTATTCATAAGTTGAATGCCTTTTGCTTCAAAACTCTTACTGATCTCACTCACCAATTCACCGTTTAATCCGTGTCCTTGACTCTGTGCCCGCACATTTCCTTCATCCGTCGCTTCGCGCGTGTAGACCTTCCGCTCCTGCTCAATGGATGATGCCGAACAAGCCGCCAGGGACCAGACACTCGTGATCAACACACCACTTACAAGTACCGACTTCATTGTTTTTCCAACCAGACTTCGCCCTTTTCTAGCAAACCACATGCCAATCCTTCCTTTCCAGCCACGTGTGCTGTGACCCAATCAGGTAGAATTAGCATGTCTAAGGACTTAGAATCTTATGCGGATGGCAGATCTGATATTGTATTGACCACCGTACGACCCACTGCACCACCTTGGAGTATCGTCTCCAGCGTAAGAGGCAATTGATCTAGAGAGATCTCCCGGATTCCCAGTTCCAGCGCGCGCTCTGGTTTCCATTCTCCGCCGAGCAGTTTCCACAATCGTTCCCGACGTTCCATCGGACAATATACAGAGTCTATACCAACAAGCTGGATGCCACGCAAAATAAACGGAAGTACCGTGGATTCAAAAGCTGTGCCTCCAGTTAACCCGGATACCGCTACCGCACCTCCGTATTGAATCTGTTTCAATCGCTCCGCAAGAGCCGGTCCTCCTGTTGGATCAACAACTCCCGCCCATAGCTGTTTCCCCATGGCTCCTTTAGCTGGAGCATCAGCTTCTTCACGAGTAATAACCTCTGAGGCGCCCAAGTTTCGGAGCAATGACTCCTCCTGATCCTTCTTGCCTGTGCTGGCTGTTACTTCAAAACCAAGTTTCGCCAGAATGGCAACTGCCATACTGCCAACACCACCCGTTGCACCCGTAACCAGAATCTTGCCCATCTCCGGTGTCACTCCAGCCTGTAACAGCGCATCTACCGAAAGTGCAGCCGTAAAACCTGCAGTTCCAATTGCCATGGCTTCTTTCTCATTGAGACCCGGTGGCAGAGGCACCAGCCATTCACTGCGCAGACGAGCATACTCGCTGTACCCTCCGTAATGGGATACGCCAGGTTCAAATCCTGTACTGATAACCCGATCTCCTGGTGCAAAACGTCCACTGACCGACTCCTCTACCGTTCCTGCCAGATCAATTCCCGGTACCATCGGGTACTCACGAACGACACCGCCTTTGTCAAGGGTAGCGAGTCCGTCTTTATAATTGACACTGGAATACTGCACCTGTACCGTTACATCTCCATTTGGCAGATCTTCCTTCTTCAATTGCTCTATAGCAGCTTTCACTCCGCCCTGTTCTTCTTTACGGACCACATATGCGTTAAAATGGTTTATCATCTATAGCCACTCCTCTTTTGGATTTTATATATTTTTCCATTAAGCACATGAATTGTTCGCATTCAGGCTTAACGGCTCCGTTTACCTATGGAATTCTTCAAATATTGATGATCAAACTCTGTCTCTCCTGAGCGTCAACAGATAGATTAGTGGACCCACAATAGGGATGATGCCTGCCGCGGTCCAAGCTGCTGAACGTCGACTCACTTTAGTATCCCTGTATATCGCAATCATGGAAAGTAAGGTCAGCAGTACAAAATCAATCGTCATGATATGTACAAAGGCAGATTGATTGAATGCTTCCATATATACATCCGGATGACCTTGCGTCACGGCATAGAATGCTGCCCCCAGCGTTAACAGCAGAAGGACTACATGCGTCAGCTTGTGGGCTGCTACCCGTCCAATTCCCGACTCCCGCTGACGACCAAAATGTAAGTTTGCGTAACCCGAAGCTCTATTTGCGGATGATGACCATGCATAATAGGGAAGAAGGGTAAAAGCACCCAATCCGAAAGAAAGTATAACAAAAGGCCAAGCCGGTACACGGCCACCTCGTTCTTTCACAGATGTTCTTAACAGCATACAGGCATAAACTGCCGGGAAAATACCTAACCACGAAAATACCGTAAGTAACCAGGGCTCTTTGCTTTGCATTGTAATCAGTTCTTTGAATATCGGATCACTTCCAGGTGACTGCCCCGGTGCCAACAACAATGCATAGGCAATAAAAGCGATCCAGACCAGTCCTAATATCCATCTCATGTCTGCACCTCCTCTTACTTTCATCCCCTACAGCTACGGGATTGAAACAATGCGATGCAGAATTTGGCGGCTCCTGCGCTTTCCCGAGAAATAATTACTACTTTTCCCCTACAACCTCTTGAATTGGGCATGACTATTTCCAGTATAGCCTGTTACCATGGCAGTCTGTCCATGAGATTTCTTACATCACTGGTCCACCTCATCGGGATCATATAGAATAACGTCTATCAACTGTCGACGTACTTTCACAGAAGACAGAACGCGTATAGCTGAAATTACTTCTTGCGATCATCGAATTGTTCAACTCCGCTAAGAACGTATACATTTTATAGGCATCAAAAAGGCATAAGCCAGTATACCTCACTGGTTATGCCTCTCTGTAATTCTTATGTGTGAATTATTCCTCTGTGGATTTCACATGTTCCGCAATGAGCTTCTGCTTCATATTCCATGCCGCAGGGCTGATGTTCACACGGTAGATCTCCGGGTTGAGCTTCCGTTGGTATTCAGGCCAGAAGAGGTTCATCTGTTCCCGGTGGTACGCCCGAATCTCATCCAAATTAGGCAGTTCATACACTTTACGTCCATTCACAAAGATTGGCTCCAGCATATTCACCGCTTCGTAGCGGGTAACCGTCTTTTTCAGATAAGGGTGTAGCGGGTTGAACAGCTTGAGCGGTCCGCCCTGTAGCGGCTGCTCTTCCTCTGGATAGCAGATATAATCTGCAATCGCTTTGCCATGTTTCGGATCAATGATCCGGAACACTTCCTTTTTACCTGGAGTGGACACCTTTTCAGGATTGGCAGATATTTTGATCGTAGGCAGCATGGCACCGTCCACTTCACGCTCCACCAATTTGTACACTCCACCCAAAGATGGCTGGTCAGAAGCGGTAATCAACTGTGTACCAACACCCCATGTATCAATCCGTGCTCCTTGAGCCTTTAGGTTGAAAATCGTGTTTTCATCCAAATCATTAGATGCAACAATTTTCACATAATCCAAGCCAGCCTCATCCAACATCTGACGTGCCTGAATCGACAAGTACGCTAGGTCACCACTGTCGAGACGAATGGCATTCATCTTTTTGCCTTGGCTCTCCAACTTCTTGGCTGTCTTGATGGCGTGAGGTACTCCACTGTTCAATGTGTCAAAGGTATCAACCAACAGTGTAACCTGATCAGGCAACACTTTGGCATACACGTCAAACGCCTCCTGTTCGCTCATAAAGCTCTGTACCCAGGAATGGGCATGAGTACCTGCTGTTGGGATTCCGAAGCGCTCTCCGGCCAGCATATTAGACGTTGCATCGAAGCCTGCTACATACGAGGCACGTGCGCCCCAGATGGCAGCATCCGCTTCCTGCGCACGCCGTGTGCCGAATTCGAGCAACGTATCCTGTTGTGCTACCTGTTTGATCCGCGAAGCCTTGGTTGCAATCAACGTCTGATAATTCATGAAGTTAAGTATCGCCGTCTCCACCAATTGAGTCTCCATAATGGAGCCTTCTACCCGAATGAGCGGTTCGTCAGGGAAAACAATTGCACCCTCCTTCATGGAATGAATCGTCCCCTGAAATGAAAACTGGAGCAACTCTTCCAGAAAGACCGGATCGTAATTTTCCTCTTGTTTGGATAAAAATTTGATGTCGTCCATCGTAAACCGAAGCTGGCTGATATAGTTCACAATACGTTCCAATCCGGCAAATACCGCATATCCGTTACCAAAAGGAAGTTTACGGAAATAGGCTTCAAATACCGCCTTCCGCTTGTGAGTACCATTCACCCAATGGGCGTACATCATATTGATCTGATATTTATCCGTATGTAAAGCCAGGCTAGTTGTCTGCATTTGTCTCATCCTCTCTGACTTCCGCTCGTGCCCCCAGATTTCATCTGTGAACACGGGTTAACATATGGAGACTCATTCTTCATGATTCTGTTCATCCGTATTAAACAAACAAGTCTCCCGTAAAAAACTCTATACACCATTCACCACATTCATCCGGTTCCTAACATGGAGTCAACCAAACATGACTATGGAGTAAATTAAGCCAAGACTGTCTCGCTCGCCTTAACCACCGAAGCACCAAGGCTGGAACGAAAATGTCCAAGTGCCCACTCATGCCCTGCCGGATTGAAGCTGGCAACGGCATCTTCGTATACCGTAATATGAAAACCTTTATTGTAAGCGTCCACTGCGGTATGCAATATGCAAATATCCGTGCATACCCCAATCAGTGCAATATCCGTAATACCACGTGCACGCAGTCTGAGTTCCAGATCGGTCCCACAGAATGCACTATATCTCGTCTTATCCATCCACTGTATATCTGTTTTCCGTTCTTCCATCACTCGGGCAAGACGACCATATAACTGTCTTCCCTCCGTATTTCTGATGTTATGAGGTGGGAAAAGTACAGTCTCCGGGTGATACGGATCATTTTCTTCGTGTAGATCCACAGCCATGATTACCTCATGTTTGTTCTTACAGTAGGCCTCGGTTACAGCTGCAATTGTCTCTTCGATCTCTACTGCCGGCTGACCTACAGGCAAAGAACCTGTCACAAAATCCTTCGTAAAATCAATGACAATCAGTGCTTTCATCGTCAACACTCCCTTAGCCCAGAAATGGTTGATCCTGATTCAATCAGATTGACACATCTACACCTTATTACGTGTAGATGGACAGGCGTGGTACGAGTTCTGTAAAACGATATAACTGCGCCGGACGCTGCGAGTACTGGTTGGAACTCACCAGGTTCCCCTCTTCATCTCTTACTTCTTCCACAATGCCTTTACGGCTGCGGGTAGACGTAATCTTGCGAATGAAGTTTGGTTCTTCAAAATCCGGTACAACACTTTGAATAACCTGATATAATTCACTTAATGTAAAATCACGTGGCAGGAACTGACGAGCAATCGTCGTTTCCAGCATCTGCTGTTGAATACGTCGATAAGCATCTTCAATGATTGTTCTGTGATCAAAGGCCAGTTCCAGTTCTTGCAGCGCCTCCTGAATCGTGAACAACCCAACATCCTCAGCATCATCTGCCGCTTGGCGTTGATCCAGCATCCATTCTTCTACAAGCGCGAAAAATGCGTGTGAGATAATCCAGCCCCTCGGGTCACGACCCGGCTGACTGTATACATTCAAGTATTCCAGATGTCCACCGTCTACACCTGTCTCTTCCATCAACTCACGCTTCGCTGCACCGTAGATGGATTCATTCTCCTGACAAAATCCACCGGGTAATGCCCATCTGCCTGCAAAAGGCCAGCCTTTGCGCTTGATCAGCATCACTTTCAGTTCCCGAATGGGAAGTGTCTTCGTCACCGTCTTGCGCTCCCGCTTGGTTAAGGTGAACATAACGATATCCGCAGGAACACCATCGGGGGTACGATATTTTTGGGAACTATAAGCACGTGCTGCTTGTTCGTCGCTCTCTGCATTAAAGTGTTCGTAGTTTTCGCTCATGGGCACCACCGACTATTTTCATTTTGATAATTTCATTATGACATAATAATATCTTTTGTCAACCGCAGGATTCATGCGTTACGTTCTCGGGCGTGCTATGCGGAATGTCGCCGTAGCCATACATCCCAACGTGCCCGACGCATCACGAACCTCAGATTGAGTCGTAACACTGCGTCCTGCTTGATGCAGTACCGTAGCTGTCACCGTTAATTCCCCTTGTTTCATTGGTGCAAGAAAATGTACGTTCAGATTTGTTGTCACACAGCCATCCACTTCCATTGCTGCTGTTGCAACCATACCCATTGCCTGGTCCATCAGTGAAGTCAATACACCCCCATGAATGATCCCCATGGAGTTGGTATGATGTTCGCCTGCTGTCAACGCGATCTGTACTTCTTTTCCGTCTCCTTTAATATAACGACAACCTAGAAATCCCCAGAATCGTCCGTCTCCGTCTTCCACCATTTTGTCCAAAATACTCATTATTCATTTCTCCTTTATTCACTGTACGTATCAAGCTCTCTTGATGTCATGTGCCTTTATCATTAAAAATCAGCTACGCCACACAAAATAACCCCACAGCGTGGAGCTTTGCTTGGAATTATATTCCGAGTACTTGGCGATAGCCACTCCACGTTAACAGTTATGTAATGTCAAAAAAGGCGCGGACAGCGTCCGCACCCTTCCGTCATTTAACCGCAACTGGTCGGAGGTGAATCCGTTCCAGCCTCCACGTTTACTTTTTCAGAAACCGTATCCCGGATTACAGAGATCACTAGTTGAAGTAAGTAGTTGATGTCGCTCTGGCTCTGCTGGAATTCCGTAACCAATGGAATACTGTCCAGTTCGCTTTGCAGATCTTCAATTTCCTGTTCAATTTTGCTGACCATCTCCACATTTTTGAAGCTTTCAAAAGCAACAATCTCTTTTTGTTTTTTCTTGATCGTTGCAATCAACTGCTGGATGCGCTCATGATCCCGAATTTTGGTTTCAGCCTGTTGAAACTGTCTAACTTCCTCACTCGTTCCGAGCATATCAGCCAATTCTTTGGCTTTTCCCATAATGTCGTCGCGTATGACCAGATTGCGCGTATCGTAGGTTGGCATTCCATAATGGTTGTACTGCACTTCTTCCTGCGCCACTGAAATCGCTCCATTCTATGAGATGATATAAGATGAAAACTCACTGTTGCACTAAGTTCAGCTGACTGCTGAGTGACCGCTGCGGTGTCGGATCGTTCTTTTGATCGCTGTTGTCTCCGAATTTTTTCGATTGAGATTGTTCAAGGTTAATATTCGGAGACAAAGGCGAACGCTTCGCTTCTACAGAATCGATTCCGTCACCTTCGCTACGCTCGGCGTAACCCCGCTAAGTGCAAAAAATCATTCATCTTATTTGTGTGTGTGTATTACTGATTGGCAGCTACCGGCTCGGAGAGCAGGTTGCCCCGAATATAAAAAGTCATCGGATCGGTGATTTCCACTTGTACGAAAGTACCGATCAAATCTTTAGGTCCTTCAAAATGCACCAGCTTGTTGCTGCGTGTACGTCCTGCCAGAACTTCGGAATTCCGTTTGCTCTCGCCTTCAACGAGCACTTCAACGATTTTACCGCGTTGCTCTTCATTGCTTCGGTGGCTGTATTCGTTGATCGTTTCGTTCAAGCGCTTCAAACGTTCCTTCTTCACTTCCATCGGTACGTTGTCTTCCATCACTGCAGCCGGTGTACCTTCACGCGGGGAATAAATAAAGGTATAGGCAAAATCATACCCTACTTCACGGACAAGGGAAAGTGTATCTTCAAACTGTTCTTCCGTTTCCCCCGGAAAACCAACAATAATATCCGTTGTCAACACAACATCCGGGATGGCCTTTTTAATTTTGTCAGCCAGCTTCAGATAGTGTTCCCGGTTATACTTGCGGCTCATACGTTTGAGTACTTCTGAACTGCCAGATTGCACCGGAAGATGAATGTGCTCCACCAGATTTCCGCCCTTGGCCAGCACTTCAATCAAGTGGTCATCAAAGTCACGTGGGTGACTGGTTGTAAAACGTACTCTTGGAATATCAATTTGGCGAATGGCATCCATCAAGTCACCAAAACTGTAGTTCAGGTCGGTGAAGTCCTTGCCGTACGCATTCACATTTTGACCAAGCAGCGTGATCTCCTTAAAGCCTTGTCGTGCCAAATCCCTAACTTCGGCAATGACATCTTCAGGACGACGGCTGCGTTCTTTGCCCCGCGTAAACGGAACGATGCAATATGTACAGAACTTGTCGCAGCCATACATAATATTCACCCAGCCGCGCATACCCTCACGTTTCTTCGGCAGGTTCTCAATAATGTCGCCTTCCTTTGACCATACCTCAACAACCATTTCTTTGCTGAACAACGCTTCCTGGATTAGATGTGGCAGTCGATGCACGTTATGTGTACCAAAGATCATATCCACAAAGCCATGCTTCTGCATGATTCGGTTGACGACGCCTTCTTCTTGGGACATACAACCGCATACGCCAAGTAACAATCCCGGACGTTCGAGTTTTAGCGTTTTGAGGTGACCGAGCTCACCAAATACTTTATCTTCCGCATTTTCTCGTATGGCACACGTATTGAGCAGAATAATATCAGCTTCTTTGCGATTCTCTGTAGCCTGATATCCCATAGACTCAAGGAGTCCTTTGATGGTCTCCGAGTCATGCTCGTTCATCTGACATCCATACGTATATACAATATAGTGTTTACCTTTCCCTATGTTTTTCAGCTCATCGGGAACGGCATTTTCGTAAAGCACCTGGACGTCTTCCTTGCCCCGCTGTTTCTCCTGACGATGATTGGGTTCCGATTTGATGTTAATCTCACGGCCCCGGATTCTTATCTTTTTGCTGAATTCATCTTGCGAAATTACTTTGGCATCGGAGAAATCAAAATATTGGGAGTAATCCTTTTTTGAGTCTTTAGCCATTTCCTTCGGTCACTCCTTACAGCCTCTATTAATAAAAAATCGTTCATTCATCCCTGTTCCACATGAATATCTTGCTTGGAACATTAAAAGAGCATTACAGCAAATTATAGCATGAATTGGGCTGTAGTTCCACATCCAAAGCGCATCTCCCTTCGTCTAATCCGAAACATGCCATGCTCAGAAGAACACTCAGAAAACACAAAAACCTGAGCCTTGCCATCAGGGCTGGTAATAACCGGCCCCTGTTGGCTGTGCTCAGGTTTAACTGTTATTCAGACCGCCATAATTGGGGGCTGAGGCTATTACATGTAATTAATCGATGATTTCAGCAGTGTCGCCATTACGAGCGCCAGCAGCGTTAGCTTCATCTGTATCAATATGCATGTCCAGTGCAAAAGAATCGGATACACGAGCCAGTACATTTTCCAGTACCAGACCACGATCTCCACCCAGACGAACTTTCAACATTTGTTTGTCCTCGATACCCCATTTAGCAGCATCAGAAGTATGGAAGTGAATGTGACGAGCAGCAACGATAACACCTTTATCAATCGTTACTTCGCCAGCAGGACCTTTAATTGTGATTCCTGGTGTACCTTCAATGCTTCCAGATTCACGTACAGGTGCTTTAACACCAATCGCAAATGAATCTGTCATGGAGATTTCCAGTTGCGTTTCAGGGCGAACAGGTCCAAGGATACGCACTTTATCAAACTGTCCTTTCGAACCAATTACCGCTACAGTTTCGTTAGCAGCGTATTGGCCAGGCTGGGACAGAGGTTTAAATTCAGTCAGTTCATAACCTTTGCCAAACAAAATTTCAACGTGCTCTTGGGATACATGAATGTGACGGGCAGATACGCCCACAGGTACTGTTTTACTCATTGTAAATTCACTCCTTGTTTATCTATGGCCTGTACTCAGGCTCTTAACAATCCAATGGTATTATACCCCTTTTTGGAGTGAAATGAAAACGAACTGGTGAAAATTCATGAAATACACTTATTTCACCATCATTCCCCTCCTTTATTTGGAAAACAAGTTTCAATTCAACACATTCAACGCACACACCAGTTCACTATTTCATGGAATTCCCCTTCATCTGCATCTTCGGATTGCTCTCTGGCAAGTGTTCCCCCAGATAACTCATCGCATTCCCCCACAACCAGCCGCGCACTAAATGTTCATCATAATGCTTGAGCAGGATTTCCGTCAGTCTCGGATAATGTCCTGAATGTTCAAGTTTCTGAATATACGTTGAAATCCCATCAAAATCAGACCCCATCATCAGGTGATGTTGCCCGCCCAGAGAGCAGATCTCCTCAATATGAGGCAGCAGATCTTCTATACGTACAACACCCTCCTGCTTTACAAACCAGGGTACAAACGTCAGTCCAATCCGCCCTTCCCGGGCAATGATAGCCTGAATCTGATCATCTTTCAGATTACGCACATGGGGACATACGCTGTAGCTGTTGGAGTGGGAGGCGATAAAAGGACGTTTACTCAAGTCAGCCAGTTCCCAGAACCCTTTCTCTGTCAGATGTGACACGTCGAGCAGCATTCCGATTTCATTACACTGGCGCACCAGTTCCTTCCCCTTCTCGGTCAGACCTGCTCCACGCTTCTCCATTACTCCGTCAGCCGCCCAATTGGCATAATTCCACGTTAGTCCAATAATTCGAACGCCCATCTGATAACATAACTCCAGATAGAACAGGTTGCCCTCCAGGCCATCCACACCCTCCAGTGTGATTAACCCCCACGGACCCTCTGTTTGCCCCACCTGAGCCACCTGTTCACGCCATAACAACGTCTGTGTGCCGCCAGGCCGCTCCTGACTTCTCTCCACACGTCTACGATAAATCTCCAACTGCCCCATCACATGTTCAAACTTGCCTCTGCCAAGTACTTCGGGTAAATAGATCGCGAACGCCTGCAACCCTACATTCCCCTCTTTCAAACGTTGCAAGTTCACATCCAGTTGTGGAGCATCTTGGAATGAAAGAGCAGGCTGCATCAAAATTTTGCTCAGTGCATCACAGTGAAAATCAGCTACACGCCAATCAGACATGGACATCTTAAACCCTCCTCAATATGTGATTGCAAAAAACGCAAAAAAACCTGTCTACATCGTAAACAGGTTCAATGCATACTGCATGTATTATCTGGGCTCCACAATCAGCTTAATGGCCGTTCGGTCCTCGCCGTCGATCACAATGTCTGTAAAAGCTGGAATACAAATCAGGTCAACTCCGCTTGGTGCTACAAATCCCCGGGCTATCGCTACCGCTTTAATGGCTTGGTTCAGTGCTCCCGCTCCAATTGCCTGCAGTTCAGCATTTCCACGTTCACGAAGAACCCCTGCAAGAGCGCCGGCTACAGAATTAGGATTGGACTTTGCTGAAACTTTTAATACATCCATGGTAAGTACCTCCCTGGGAATGTTGAAAGTTTGTTTCCACTTACTAGATGTTATTCGCGGGAGGCAAAAAAATTCCTTCTTTTTAGACGGGTTTCCCTGCAAATTGGGACAATACCCCTATTCCATGCGCCACTCGTCCTCCATCAGACGAATTTTTTCGATGCGTGTTGCCGCACCTGTGGCTTCATCAATTCCAACAAAAACACCATGGAAGTGCCATTTGCCATCATCTACAACAAAACGTACAGGTAGCTGGGTGTAGAACTTACGCAGCACGGCCTCACGCTCCATGCCCAAAATGCCGTCACGAGGCCCTACCATGCCTGCATCCGTCAAGTAAGCTGTTCCTCCAGGCAAAATCCGATCATCATTACTCTGTACATGCGTATGTGTACCTACAACGAGAGACGCACGTCCATCCAGATGCCATCCCATGGCAATCTTTTCTGACGTTGCTTCAGCATGCATATCAACTAAAATACATTTATGGTCTTGGCGCAGCTCATCTACAATTTCATCAGCTACACGGAATGGACAATCCAGAGCAGGCAGGAACGTTCTTCCTTGAAGATTGACAATCGCCAGCTCTTTCCCTTCGCCTTTGACAACCGTGTACCCTCGTCCTGGTGTGCCTGGTGGAAAGTTCGCTGGACGAATCATGCGGGGCTCATCATCTATAAAATCAAAAATATCCTTATTGTCCCAAGTATGATTACCAAGTGTAATACCATGTACACCCCAGTTGAAAAACTCATTTGCGATTGCGCCGGTAATGCCGCGACCTGCTGCCGCATTTTCACCATTCACAATCACTACATGTGGCTTATACTTCGATTTCAGATACGGTAAATTTTCCTTTAATGCCTTACGTCCCACGTTGCCTACAATGTCACCAATAAACAAAACTTTCATTGATTACTGCCTCCTCAATTCCTGCAAAGTCCTCTTACTTCAAATGTTGAACCTTTGCAGGACTCTATCTCATGCTCCATGATGTGTAGTTGCCTTTAACAGGCTATCAACAGGAAAAGTGGCCCACTACTGCGGCCACTTTTCCGTAATGCTCTATTTTGCGTATTCAACCGCACGGGTTTCCCGGATGACGGTGACTTTGATGTGACCCGGATAGTCGAGTTCATTCTCAATCATCTTCGTGATGTCACGGGCTAAGCGGAATGCTTCAGCATCATCGATCTTCTCAGGCTGTACCATAACGCGAACTTCGCGTCCGGCCTGAATGGCGTACGATTTCTCGACACCTTCGAAGGATTCTGAGATTTCTTCCAGCTTCTCCAGTCGTTTGATATACGTTTCCAGCGTTTCGCGGCGTGCGCCTGGTCTTGCTGCGGAGAGCGCATCTGCTGCGCCAACCAACATGGCAATGACCGAAGTCGCTTCGCAATCTCCGTGATGGGACGCGATACTGTTGATTACAACCGGATGTTCTTTGTATTTCTTCGCCAGTTCCACGCCAATTTCGACGTGTGATCCTTCCACTTCGTGATCCAGCGCTTTACCGATGTCATGCAATAGACCTGCACGTCTTGCCAGAGTTACGTCTTCTCCCAGTTCGCCAGCCATCAGTCCAGCCAGATAAGCGACTTCCATGGAATGTTTCAAGACGTTCTGACCGTAACTTGTACGGAACTTCAACCGGCCCAAAATTTTGATCAGATCCGGATGCAGACCATGCACGCCCACTTCAAAGGTAGCTTGCTCACCGTATTCACGGATGCGCTCATCCACTTCTTTGCGGGATTTCTCAACCATCTCTTCAATCCGTGCCGGGTGAATACGTCCATCAGCCACCAGTTTCTCCAGGGCAGTACGGGCGATTTCACGGCGAATCGGGTCAAAGCCCGACAGAATAACAGCTTCTGGCGTATCATCGATAATGAGGTCAATCCCTGTAAGGGTTTCAAGCGCACGGATGTTACGTCCTTCACGACCGATAATCCGGCCTTTCATTTCTTCATTTGGCAGGGTAACAACAGATACCGTTGTTTCCGCTACGTGGTCAGCCGCACAACGTTGGATGGCGAGTGTAATAATCTCGCGGGACTTTTTGTCCGCTTCTTCCTTCGCTTGTTGTTCAATGTCCTTGATCATTTGAGCCGTCTCATGACGAACTTCCTGTTCTACGTTGGACAGTATGATACTGCGTGCGTCTTCCATGGTGAGGTTGGATATACGTTCCAACTCTGTCACCTGGTTTTTGTAAATCATTTCGATCTGCTGCTGAGTCTCATCAATTCGTTTCTCTTTGTTAGCCACTTGCTCTTCTTTACGTTCGAGTGATTCCAATTTTTTATCCAGCGACTCTTCTTTTTGCAACAATCGTCTTTCTTGTCGTTGAATTTCATTCCGACGTTCACGAGTGTCTTTTTCAGCTTCAGCGCGAATGCGATGGATTTCATCCTTCGCCTCCAGCACCGTTTCTTTCTTCAGTGCTTCTGCCTCTTTCTTCGCGTTCTCCACGATTTGTACGGCAGCTTGTTCCGCACTAGAGATTTTAGCCTCTGCAAGAGATTTGCGAATAAAATATCCTACTCCGAACCCAATGAATAGCGCGGCTGCAACGAGAGCGATCGTGATTGCAATTTCCATACTGTTCACCTCCTCGTTGGTTCCTCCAAGGCATTCCTTGGGTCAATTTGCAGTTTTCAAACCTTACATATGTTTGGGAATAACGAATACTCACGGCGATCCCCCGCCGATTTTCATTTCACATGTACATGTTTCCACGTACTATTCACTGTTTCCAGCGAACCCATAATTAAGAATGGTATAAATCTTAAGAAACCGAAACCGCTTTTTTGGAAGGAAAAAGGGTTGTCCATTTCTTACAGACTCATGTCCATTTTAGTATTTGACGAAAGAAATTGTCAAGAGAATGCAGTATAGAGACTCTAGTCTGCTAATCCCATAACAACGCTTCGTCATCTTCAGGGTCCCCAGCCTCATCTTCTTCAATTAAACAATTCACGACCCGGCGCACCATATCCATTGAAAAACCACGTCTCATTAGGAAGGGAAGCGTTTTATTTTTCTTCTCTTTGACGTCCCCTTTGACCTGATTCCATTTTTTTCGTCCAGCACTCAAAGCAGTCTCAAATTCCGCATCTGTACTTATCCCTTCTAGTGCCTCAACAATGAGATCATTGGCAATGCCCTTTTGACGCAGCTCTTGCCTTATCCACAGTTTTCCCTTCCGCTTGCCCTCCATACGCTGTCTTGTCCATTCCTTCGCAAATAGATCGTCATCCACCAGGTTCTCCCGCTCAAGCCGATCCAGCGCCTCTTCAATCAAAGGTGCAGCAAACTCCTTCTGACGAAGTTTCTGACTTAATTCATGGCGCGTACGTGGCTTATGCTCCAAAAAACGCAGAGACTGTGCATACGTCCGCTGTCGCTCATCAGCTAGAATGATATCTTCCAGATCCTTCTTCATAAACGTATTACCTTGAGTCATCCTGTATTTAATCATCACATCTTCAAGAACCGTAATGGAGTGGATGCCAAAAGTGATTCGATAACGAGCTTGCCTGCTCTTCGTTCGTTCTACACGTGTAATAATAAGTTCTTCGTTGTCCGGAAATTGGGATAGGCCGTCCTGTTCTGCTTCTTCATATAAATCCTCGTCATGTTGATCCATTCTGGTCTCCCCTTTCATAACATTTTCATTCTGACTACGCCAAGCACATCTTCACATAAGACAAAAGAACACCAATAATACAAAAGACCGGGAACTCTGCCCGGCCTTTACTCCACAGTTAGCGTGCTAACAGCCCCTGTCCATTGGGACAGGGGCTGTTAGACAGCACGAGTACTCCCACTACAATCCATTATCCAGATTGATCCAAGCTCAATCAGATAAGTTTACGGAGTCCAGTGGGGAACACCCTCAGGGTCCTCCCTACAAGAGAGGTTTTGAGAGATTACTCGTTGATTTCAAACAATTCTTGTTCTTCTGCTGCTTCTTTTTGTTGCTCTTCACTCGTTGGCGCAGGAACTGCAGTAACCAAGTTACTGGCTACACGAATTTTTTGTTCAATGATGTCAGCAATATCTTTATGCTCTTTCATGAACTGCTTTGCGTTCTCACGGCCTTGTCCTAAACGCTCGCCTTCGTAGGAGTACCAAGCACCACTTTTATTAACGATGTCCAGCTCTGTACCAATGTCAATGATACTGCCTTCTCTCGAAATACCCTCGCCATACATGATATCCACTTCCGCTTGTTTAAACGGAGGTGCCACTTTGTTTTTCACAACTTTAATACGAGTACGGTTACCAATCATGTCATTGCCTGATTTGATACTCTCAATACGACGCACATCCAGACGTACTGTGGAATAAAACTTCAGAGCACGACCACCAGGTGTTGTTTCCGGGTTACCAAACATAACGCCGACTTTCTCACGAAGCTGGTTAATGAAAATTGCGATTGTTTTGGATTTGCTGATTGCACCAGACAGTTTACGCAGCGCCTGAGACATCAAACGCGCTTGCAAACCAACGTGTGAATCGCCCATTTCGCCTTCAATCTCTGCTTTTGGAACCAATGCGGCTACAGAGTCAATAACGACGATATCTACTGCACCACTGCGTACAAGAGCTTCTGCAATTTCCAGCCCTTGCTCACCCGTATCTGGCTGAGACAGAAGCAATTCATCAATATTAACACCAAGTTTGCTTGCGTACTGTGGGTCAAGAGCATGCTCGGCATCGATAAATGCAGCTTGTCCACCCGCTCTTTGTACTTCAGCGATAGCATGCAATGCTACGGTTGTTTTACCAGAAGATTCAGGTCCATATATTTCAACAATACGGCCTTTAGGCAAGCCGCCTGTTCCTAATGCAATATCCAAAGCCAAGGAACCGCTGGGAATAATTTCCACATTCATATGAGTGGACTCACCCAGTTTCATGATGGATCCTTTACCAAATTGCTTCTCTATTTGACGGAGCGCCATATCAAGCGCGGCACGACGGTCTGACAATAAGCTCACACCCTTTACTGTTTATAAGATAATGATACCTTGTTTTAACACGTTTGCCAAGCTTTTTTTCGAACATACATTCGTTTTTTTTGTAAAGGCCGAGGCGCCTCTTCCTCAAGGAAACTTTCCATTAAACAGAAAAAAGAACCGTAAACAAGGCTGTAAAGCCTAATTCTACGGTTCTTCCGTCTTCCTTAATTATACTTGCTTGGAACTGTAAATGCAATCGAAGCTATTAACTAATCAATCCATCGCCACAAGTTTTTGCCATAAGCGATAGAGAATCGCTTTGGCTGAACGAATGCGAACCGTCTCGCGATTACCATTAATACGCAGCTCATGAATTTCCGTCTCTTTTCCACGTTCAGCAAGAGCGATGAAGACAAGTCCGGGTGGTTTGCGTTCCGAATATCCCGGTCCAGCTACACCGGTAACAGCCAAGCCAAAATCAGCATCGCCAATCATGCGAATCTGCTCAGCAAGCACTTTTGCAACCTCAGGACTTACCGCCCCAGGTGCATCTTCACCTTCCAGATAATCATGAGGCACATTCAGCAGCTTTTCTTTAATTTCATTGGAGTAACAAACAATTCCACCTTTGAGCATTGACGCACTTCCGGGTATAGAGGTCAGACTTTGCATGACAAGCCCTCCTGTACAGCTCTCAGCAGCGCTGAGCGTCAGCCCCATGTCAGACATCATGGTTACAATCGTGTACTCTATAGGCACATCCTCGTTCGCGTAGAGATGTTCTGTCAAACGCTCCCGAATCTGAACCTCCATCGCATCCAGCTTCAGCTTCGCCTCTCCCTCACTCGCAGCCTTTGTGGAGACGCGTACCGTAACTTCGCCTTCGCTCGCGTAAGGAGCAATCGTAGGGTCTGTCTGCGCGTCAATCAGATCCAGAAGTCGATCTTCCAGAGCAGATTCACCAATACCTGCGAATTTGAGCATTCGGGAATAGATCGGCATCTCTTCTGTGAGTACATGCTGGAACAGCCAAGGTTTGACTTCCTGTTCAAACATTGGAATCAACTCTTTAGGTGGTCCAGGCATCACAACATAATATTTGTCATTGTCAGAAATCGCATTTCCTGCCGCAAGGCCCGTTTCATTGGCCAGAGGTGTTCCGCCATCAATAACGATCGCCTGACGTCGGTTATTCTCTGTCATATCCACATTACGATCTCTGAAAAAGCTCTCAATTTTGTCCATTGCCATTCGATCTGTATGCAGTTTCCGGTTAAGAACAGCTGCGAGCGCATCCTTGGTCAGATCATCTTGGGTAGGTCCGATGCCACCGGAAAATAAAATAACGTCTGCACGGCTCTGCGCAATGCGAATAGCTTCACTAAGTCGGTTCAGGTTATCCCCAACCACCGTTTGGAAATATACATCGATCCCCATCGCAGCCAATTCACGGGATAGGTATCTGGCATTGGTATTGACGATTTGTCCAAGCAGTAGCTCTGTGCCAACTGCAATGATTTCTGCCTTCATTGAGCATCCTCCTGTACACGTGGTGAGTGATCAAAGGGCAATAGGATAATTTCCTATTGCCCCTGACCCAATGCTTCCTTCATGATTACCCATTTAAGAACAAACCATTATGCTTTTGTTAAATGAAGCAAATTTTTGTTTTTGATAAAGTAATCGATACCCGACCAGATGGTAATAAGCGCTGCTGCCCATACCGCGATAATATCGACGTGAATACCCGTGTATGAAAACGGGAAATTGTTCAACAGCAACAGCACAATCGCCACAATCTGCACTACAGTCTTCAGCTTGCCCCAAGCACTAGCGGCAACAACCGAACCATCCAGCAATGCAATTTGACGCAAGCCGGTAACTGCGAATTCACGACTAATAATCACAACTGCAATCCAGGAATCCAGCTTGCCCATCTCCACAAGCGAGATCAAAACTGCAGTAACCAGCAACTTGTCTGCGAGTGGATCGAGCAGTTTCCCCAGATTGGTAACCATGTTATTTTTCCGCGCAAGGTATCCGTCAATTCCATCTGTGCTTGCGGCGATGATAAAAATAACAGCAGCAATCAGTTGATTATACGGAAGCGACAAGCTTCCAAGCTGCAACGGCTCTGGATAAAATGGAAAATCCACGAGCAGGAACACCATCAAAAAAGGGATTAAGCAAATTCGTGCAAGCGTAATCCGGTTGGGTAAATTCACAAGACGCCCTCCCTCATATCCTCCATTACTCCAAACAATCATCATAATCCCGTTATCATCATCCGGAACATGAAATGTACAGTTTCAATGTCAATCCATATTAACATGATCCCACTATGTAGAAACGCAAAAAATAAAGTCAACCGCTCAAAAGCAAAACGCTTTAAACGTTCCGGTGACTTCCAGAAGATGTACTGCTTTTCACAAAGTCAGCAAACGATGAGGACTGGACTTGATGCTTGACTGCCAGCAATGCACACTTAGTATAATATACGCCCAATACCGTGTCAAAAAACACTTTTGCTACAAAAAGGCCTTATTACTTGAAATTTGTATATTGCAAATCCAGAGGCAGGTTAGCACCATTTAGCAACTGCATGACAGCTTGCAAATCATTTTTACTCTTACCAGTTACCCGAAGTTGATCTCCCTGAATCTGACTCTTCACCTTCATCTTGGAGTCCCGAATCAGGATATTGATTTTCTTGGCGATGTCCTGATCAATCCCCTGTTTAAAATTCAAACGCTGGCGGACTGTACCAGAAGACGCTGGCTCTACCTTTGCGTAATCAATGTTTTTCAATGGTAGACCACGCTTCGCCATTTTGGATTGCAGCACTTCAATGACAGCCTTGAGTTTGGTCTCATCATCAGATACGATCGTTAACGCATCCTTATCCAGTTTCAGGCTGCTCTTGCTGCCCTTGAAGTCATAACGAGCGCCAATTTCTTTCTCGGTTTGTGTAACGGCATTTGTCAGTTCTTGCAAGTCCATTTTGGACACGATATCAAATGAATTTTCTGAGCTCAAACCAGTCACCCTTTCAGTTAATCGTATGTTCTGTAACATTATAGAGGATACCTTAAGCAAAAGTCTAATTTCAAGCTGTTTTACACAAAGAAAAAAGCATTTTTGGCTTCCACTTCAAGTGGCTGCCAAAAATGCTCGCTGGTTTAGCTTCCAACCTAATAGCGGCTGCGGTTGGGCTGTCTGAACATATCGAGCACACCCAAAAGTACATGTGCAAGTCCAAAACCCAATATTCCGTAACCCCAAGCACTTGGAGTCAGGTAATAACCCAGGAGGCTGACAATGATCCCTAAACCTGTTACGATCCAGCTGACTGTCACAGCCATCCACCTCACTTCACCAAAAGTTAACTGCAAGTTAAGACACGATTATTGTCTCCTGCAGTTGACCCGGTTATTCGCTACCCGTGGTACCTCCTGTACCATCCGTTGATCCATTTTCAACACCTGTGGAAGTAGTACCACTACTGTCTTCACCAAGCTTCAAACGGATCCGATTGGTCGCCTTGCCATCCGTTACAACTTGCCCGCCAACTTCAATCGTGGTCGCTGCAGCGTAACCAGACTTAATATACATGCCTACACTATCCAACTCAAAGGTATAGCTGTCACCTTCGGCTGTGTTACCATACTCCAACTTCTCTCCACTGGAGTTTTCGCCTTTATACACTTCCAGCCAGCTATTACCTGTTGCTTTGATCGTAACCGTTACAGGTTGCCCTGCACTACCGTTAACTTTAAAGTTCGTAATATTCCCTGATTTCCCATCTTCTGCAACAGTCACATTAGACGGTGAATTGTCAGTTGGTTTTTCCTCAGTTTCATCCGTCTGTCCGTCCGTTTGGCCATCAGTTTGACCGTCCGTCTGTCCTTCCGTGTCTGTACCGCCACCGTTACCGCCAGCGTCGCCCTCACCAGTACCGTCAGTACCTGAGTCTGTCGCAGGCGGATTAGATGCCTGTCCGTTGTCGGCAGGTTGATCCGGTTTGTCCTCAGGCTGTTGTTGACTGTCTGTAATTTTGACCTGATCAAGACCCGGATTATCTGATTCATCACCATTGTTATACACCACGTATACATACAACAGTACTACGATCAAAACAGGGAATGTCCACATCAACGCGACAGACATCCACCGATTACTACGCTCAACCGGACGGCTGGAACGCTTCTGAATAACCGGTTCCATCGTTGCTTCCGTCTCTTCTTCGGGTACGTCTTTTTTGTGTCCCTCCAGCAGCTCATCAGGGTTCAGTCCCACGGTCTCCGCATAGGTTTTGATGAAAGCACGCACATAGAAGCTACCCGGCAGCACTTTATAGTCTCCTGCTTCTATGGCCTCCAGATACCTCTTGCGAATTTTTGTCATTTCCTGTACATCGTCAAGACTCATCCCTTTTTGCAGCCGGGCCTCCCTTAACTGCTGACCCAGTTCAGACATGCCATCTCCTCCTTATGTTTATCTCTTGAGTTGTTGCTAATCTATTCCATGATTCCGTACGGTTCCTTACAATTCATCGGTGTAGCTAGCCGTAAACGTATCATAAATAATCTCTTCATTGGGAATGTTACGCAATTCAATAATAATATCAAAATCATTAAAATCATATTCGGATTCCTGTACAAAAATATCCGGATGTTCAATAACTTTGGTGCTAGGCATGGACATAATATCCTGCAACAGGTTGTAATGCCGCTCACTGGAACGAATCGTACTTACAATTCCGTCAATGATGAAGACATTGTTTGGGTTCAATTCGTCTTCGGACATTTGACTCCTTATCGTCTGACGAAGAAGTGTGGAGGAAACAAACGTCCATCGCTTCATTGCACATACGCTGCCCGCAATAATAGACTCCGTTTTGCCAACACGAGGCATTCCGCGCAAACCGATGACCTGATTGCCTTCCCTCTTAAATACTTCACCCAAAAAGTCCACAAGTAACCCAAGTTCATCTCGTGTGAAACGAAATGTCTTGCGATCATCCGAGTCACGGTCAATGTATCTGCCATGACGTACGGCCAAAATATCCACCAATTTAGGTTGCCGCAAAGCCGATACGGTGATGCTGTTTACTTTGCCAAGCATTTCACCAAGCAAACGGATTTTTTCATCATCATCCGATTCAAGCAACATGCCTCGAGTTTTGCCTTCAACACCGTTAATGGTCAATATATTCACTTCAAGCATCCCCAGCATAGAGGCAATATCGCCTAACAAACCGGGCCTGTTCTTATGTATTTTATATTCCATGTACCATTGTTTAGATTCCATTTCAACACCCCGTAATGCATTATTCCCCATTATTCGACAGCAACAGAACATATCCACTGGACAACAATCTGAGACATCTTCTAAAAATGGGTCACGTTAATGATATATAAAATGAAAATGAATTACAAGAACAGCTCTGTAATCCGTTTGTAATCATTAGAGAAAAGCCCCCTTGCGGGAGCTCTTCATCTGTAATCTTATGCGTTTTGTTTGGCCAATTTGACCATCAGGCACGCAATCGTACGACGCTCATCAGCATCGCCGACATCCCATAACTCTTTCAATGCCCGGTTGGAATGGTTCGCCGGATCGACTTTCTCATCAAGGAAGTCGCCGATTTCATACGCAAGTTTGTTGATGGTTTCTTCACTCATCCCCATCTTCTCTGCTTGCAGTACGCGGTCACCCAGGAACTTCTTCCATGTGTCAAAACTGGAGAGCACTGTTTTTTCTGTTGACATGATAAATCCTCCTTAGATGACGCATGAGATTTAAAATCAACAGTTGTAATATGTGCTTTCGAGGCATTTTATATACGAGCATTTTGAAAATAATCCGGAAAGACGACTGCTTCTCAGCAACCTTCACCTGGTTCGTTCACAGCCAGTCAAGTTTTCTTGCTTTTTTTACGTTAACCAACCGCCATTTGGACTGATGATCTGCCCATTGATATAACCCGATTCAGGGAGGGCCAAAAAATAAACCAATGATGAGATTTCATCAGGTTGAGCAAGTCTTCCTGCCGGAATTTCCTCTTCCAGCATCTTCAGTTCACTCTGATCCAGATGGTTCAGCATGGATGTTTGAACGGCACCAGGAGCAACGGCATTTACGGTTACTCCGGAAGGTGCGAGTTCTTTCGCAAGCGCTTTGGTGAATGCATTCACCCCACCTTTGGTTGTGGAATACAGCACCTCACAAGAAGCACCAGACAGTCCCCAGATCGACGATACATTAATGATCCGTCCGTACCTTTGGGAGATCATGTGAGGCATCATTTCCTGTGTACACATAAACGTGCCTTTGAGGTTAATCGCCATCACTTCATCCCAGATCTCCTCTGTAACATCAGACAACATCCCATAGTGCGAGATTCCTGCATTGTTCACAAGGATATCTGGCATGAGATTGTGCGACTCCAGCTTCTCACGCATACGCTCAATCTGTTCCCGGCTGCGAAGATCCGCAGACACGGTCATGATTTTTCCACTGCCTTGTTCCATGCACCGTCTGGCGGCTTCATTCGCTGCTTCATGCGATCTCATATAGTGTATAACAACATTCATTCCCACTCTGGCAAAGCGTTCTGCGATAGCCGCTCCGATGCCACCGCTTGCGCCAGTTACCAGTACAGTCATTTCCCCGATTGCCTTCAATTGTCCCGTTCCCCTCTCCATATCACGGACTCACGACTAGCGATACAGCCAGATGATCCCACCGAATATGCTCTCTCAGTCTGAGATTTACATCTTCCAGTGTAATCGATTCATAGAGCGGCAGCATATTGAAAAAATCACCGCCACGGAATTGCTGACGTGTAAATTCATGCGCAATGTTCTCCGGAGAATTGAGCATACGCAAATATCCGCCTATTTTCTTTTTGCGTGCACGTTCAAAATCCGTGGATTCGAACCCTTTTTCTACAATGGCATCCACTTCTTCACGTATACGCGCGAGCAGTTGATCCGGGTCTTTTGTATCACCACCAATGGCTGAAAAAGCATATTGCGGCGAACTGTTATACTCATGTCCAAAGCTGTCCGAGATCAGATCTTCATCGTAGAGCTTCTGAAATAATCGTGTGCTTGAGCCAAACAAAAGGTCCATCATCAGCTGCGTTGTCATATCTCGCCGTAACAATTGTTCCCCGGTAAGTCCAACGTCCGTCTCCTTGAATCCAAACAGACATTTGGGCAGTGAAACAGCCAGTTTCGCTTCCCGTCTGGCTTCTCCTACCTGCTCAGGCTCCGGTTCGAAGAAACGTTGAATGCTCCCCTGTGGCTTATAATCCTTCTGCTCCTGGTTCGATCGAACCATATCAATGACTTCTTGTGGATCTACACCACCCACCACAAACAAGAGCATATTACTCGGGTGATAGAAGGTGTTATAACACTCATATAACATCTCTTTGGTAATCGTACGGATGGATTCCACCGTTCCTGCAATATCGATATGCACCGGATGTTTCTGATACATGGCTTCGATCAATCCAAAATAAACACGCCAATCCGGATTATCAGCATACATGTCAATTTCCTGTCCAATAATGCCTTTTTCCTTTTCCACATTTTGATCCGTGAAGTAAGGATTTTGCACAAAGTTGACTAATGTTTGTATATTTTCATTCACATATTCAGTCGCTGAAAACAAATAAACCGTCTGATCAAAGCTCGTAAACGCATTAGCTGAGGCACCGTGAGACGCAAATGTTGCAAAAATATCGCCTGTTGGTTCTTCAAACATTTTATGCTCCAGGAAATGAGCAATCCCATCCGGGACCTTCACTTCTTCCTGCCCCTCAACCTGAAAATGATTATCCACCGATCCATACTTGGTTGCAAACGTAGCATACGTTTTCTGGAACCCCGGTTTAGGCAAAATATAGACATGCAGTCCGTTATCCATTACTTCGTAATATAGTGTCTCCTGCAAATGCTCATACCGAATGCTCTCCACCGATTATTCCTCCTTCTCGTCCCGCAAGAAATAAATCGTATCCAGACGGAATTGTTCTGCCGCCTCACGTACATCTTCCTTGCTAATATGTTCTACCTGAGCCAACAGTTCTTCAGCCGTTCTTTCTTTACCAGACAACTGTCGATTGAAGTCATAAGCGATCATCTCAAAAGCAGAATCCTGCATTTCCTTAAGCAGGTTACGGATCATTGCTTTGGTCTGAGACATTTCCAGATCACTGATTGTACCGCTTTTCATTTCTTCCAGCTGCTGCTTGATAATGGTGACAGCCTTCTCATAATTAGGGATTTCAATCCCGGATTGAATCGTTGCAATGCCCTTATGTCCGTCATATCGCGATGACGCGTAATACGCCAGGCTTTCTTTTTCACGAACATTGACAAACAGTTTGGAATGAGGATAACCACCGAGAATCCCGTTGTACATTAGTGCTGCGGCATACTGTGGATCTCCATAAGTGATAGATGTACGGAGTCCCATATTGAGTTTTCCCTGACTCACATTCAGTCGCTCAACAACAGTCTCCACTTCCTTATCTCCTCGAACCGCTGCCTGTGTCTGGTAATCAGAGGAGGACGTTCGATCTACATTGAAATGACGCTGAACAAGGTTCTCGACCTCCTCCAGTGTCGTATCCCCTACCACGTACAGATCCATACTCGCCTGCTGCAGCCACTCCTGATAAGACGCAGTCAGTGTGTCGGGCTCAATCCCAGGCAGATCCTTTCGCTCACCCAATGGATGAAGACGGTATGGCTCGTTCTTGCACATTTCCTCGATACTGCGTTCAGCAGCATAGCGCATTTTATCATTCACGATGGACTCCAGCTTTTTACGAACAGTCTCTCGCTCTGCTTGTACATAAGACGTCCTGAAATGTCCATTCTCCTGTGCAGGTCGGGTAAGAACCTCTCCAAGGAAGGCAAATGAACGATCGAGTAGCTGCTCATCGCCTCCAACAAAGGAATCATTAATGGTATCCATTCGGAACTGTACAATCTGGTAATCCCCGCGTTTATAAACGTCAAAACCAAAACCTGCTCCATACAGATGCTCCAGTTGCTCACGGAATTGCGTTGTTTCCGGATAGGTCTCCGTGCCGCGTCGCAGAACAAAAGGTGTCAGTGCTACTTTGGTTACTGTATCTTCCCGTAAGGGAACTCCTGCATATAACGATATAGCAAACGTTTTAAAACGTTTAGTGGGAAGCACATGTATACGAAACTGTCTCTTGCTACCTCGTTCGAATCCTGATGTATTCAAATGTCAAAACCCCTTTACGGCGTCATTTATCATGCAATCGTATTAAGCTAAACGTAACAACCATTTTAACCCATTCAAAAGGCAAGAAGCAACCGAAGTCACGCCTTCTGGTTGCTTCCAACATCATCACATACAAAAGATATGCTGTCCGATTGTTTTCACTTGTGGGCGGGTCCAGATCCATTTGGATGTTGCTGTCTTCGGGTTAAAATAATAGAGACATCCACCGGACGGATCCCATCCATTCAGGGCCTGCTCAACTGCCTTTTTGGCTTGTGCGTTTGGTTCCAAATAGATCTGTCCGTCCGCTACAGCCGTAAATGCACCTGGTTGAAAGATCACGCCTGAAGGCGTATTAGGAAAGCTTGGTGATTTCACGCGATTCATTATTACTGCCGCTACTGCGACTTGACCTTCAAACGGTTCACCCCGGGCTTCACCATATACAGCGTTAGCCATAATCTTGAGTTCATTCTCTGAGAGACCAAGGGCATTGGCAGATCCCATATTGTCTTGCTCTTTATCTGCCGTATTGTTGCTACCTCCACCTCCACCTGAGGATTCCTTGTGTAGCGGCGGCTCTGTTGGCGACCATTTGGTTGACGCATTGTACAGCTTGAGCTTGGTCTCAGCTCCAACCACACCATCTGCCTTCATGCCAAACTCGGATTGAAACCATTTGACGGATTTCAGTGTGCTGTTGCCAAAATTACTGTCGATTTTACCATTGTAAAATCCCAGGTACTTCAGACGCCCCTGAAGCTCATATACATCCTGACCGTAACTTCCATATTTCACAGCGTTGCTGCTGAAAGTAGGCAAGGCTTTCTCTTCATCTTGTGATGTGCTTTGATTCGAACTTTCGGTTGCTGCATTCTCAGGAAGCAAATAACGGATTCCCAATGCGGACATCAGCAAAATAGCAGTGAAAAGCCATATGTTCATTTTTCGCATCGACTGTGCTCTACCTTTCTCTTGTGGGATTAACAGAATCGCTAAGGTTATTATGACAAGCCTGCTTGCTTCCTATGCACCAAATCATCCGATCATTGGACATCATGGTAAAACTTCAGTCAAATTGTATGAAAAAAGCCCCCAACCATTAAGGTTGAGGGCTCGAATCGCCTGAATATTCATGTGCATTACAAGCTACGAGCTTATTTTGTTTTGTTGGTACTCTTCAAGCGAGACCAACACTTCCCGTGGTTTGCTACCCTCGTAAGGACCAATCACGCCCCGGGATTCCATGGAGTCAATCAAACGTGCGGCACGGGTGTATCCTACTCGCATTCGACGTTGTAGCAGAGAAACAGACGCTTGCTTGGCCTCCAGAATAATCTGTACTGCCTTTTCGTATAACTCGTCCTGTACTTCATCTTCAGCCTGGATAGAGTCGTCCACCTCAGGTACAAGGGACTCATCATACTGTGCTTCACCTTGACCACGTACATAATTCACAATATTTTCCACTTCTTCATCACTCATAAAAGCACCTTGTACACGAACCGGTTTCGATGCGCCCATTGGCATGAATAACATGTCTCCGCGACCCAACAGTTTCTCGGCCCCACCCATATCCAGAATGGTTCGAGAGTCCACCTGTGAGGATACACCGAAGGCGATACGAGAAGGTATGTTGGCTTTGATTACGCCAGTAATAACATCCACAGAAGGCCGCTGTGTAGCAATAATCAGATGGATACCGGCTGCACGAGCCATCTGGGCAAGCCGCGCAATCGCATCTTCAACATCTCCGGCTGCAACCATCATGAGATCTGCAAGCTCATCCACAATGACAACAATATAAGGCAGAACAGCCGCAGGATTATCTTTCATCAGATTATTGTAACCTTCAACGTTACGAGTGCCTGATTTGGAGAACAGTTCATATCGTTTCTCCATCTCAACCACAATCTTTTTGAGAGCAAGTGACGCTCTCTTAGGATCAGTTACTACCGGTGCCAGCAAATGGGGAATCCCGTTATATACGTTCAACTCAACCATCTTGGGATCGACCATCAGGAACTTCACTTCATCCGGCTTGGCTTTGTACAATATGCTGGTAATAATTCCGTTAATACACACCGACTTACCGGAACCTGTAGCACCCGCAACCAACAAATGGGGCATACGAGCCAAGTTACCAATAATCGTCTGTCCCGAGATATCTCGGCCAAATGCAATGGTCACTTTGGATTCTGCCTCCTGGAACGTTGCTGTCTCCATTACTTCACGCATCGTTACAACCGATACTTCACCATTAGGTACTTCGATACCAATAGCAGACTTTCCGGGAATCGGTGCTTCCATCCGAATATCTTTTGCCGCCAGAGCCAACGCGATATCATCAGTTAGGCTGACAATTCTGCTGACCTTGACACCAATGTCAGGTTGAATTTCATATCTTGTAACGGCAGGACCACGAACCACTTCAAGTACTTTGGCACGAACACCGAAGCTTTCCAGTGTGGCTTCCAGCTTACGTGCTGTTTGCATATAATCCTTCTGGTCACCCGCCTTGCCCCCATTGTTTGGCTTGGCAAGTAGACGGAATGATGGTAGCTTGTACGGCTTAGGAGGTGGCGGTGGTGGTTTCACCGGTTGTGTGTCCTGCCCTTCAGGAGTTGGAGTATCTGTTCCCTGCATTGCATCATTAGGTACTTCTTCTCCACTCTGAATCTCATCCACAGCATTCATCCCGTTTGTACCTGCATCGGATGCAGACCACTCTGTCTCTACCAGTTCATCCGTTATTTTAATGGTATGCTCGCCCTGTTGTACTACGTTTGGATCGGCCAGATTATCCGGGAAAGGATAAGCATCGTCCAGATCATCTTCAATGCTTGCCTCTTCTGTTCTGACATGCTCAAAAAAGTCTCGAATGATCGGCGCTGAGTTAGGTTTAGCCTGAACAGGAACACGTGATGAAGCTGATTTGTTAGTTACGTCTTCGGTTGCATCCTGCCACGCCTCTAGATTGTGATCTTGTTCGGCGCGGTACACAATCTGTTCTGTTTCTGCCGAATCGACCTCATCCATTTCACGTCCTGATGTCGCCTGTTCCCGTTTAGCTCCCCATTTCCCAAAAAGTTGGAAGAATATGGGCGAGTTTCGTTTTGGTAGATGCTGTTCCTCTAATTCATCCTCATACTCGTCTTCGTCATCTTCAACAGGAACAGGTACCACTTTACGGGCGTTACCTTTCTTTCTGGCATCAGAAGTTGAAGCAGAACGTGCAGAGGGTCTCGACTCCAGCTTTTTGTACATCGAACTCCCGGCATCCCAAATCTTTGTTCGGAATATTCGTATCAAATCCACATAAGATAGACTCGTAATCAGCATAAAACTGATGATAAACATGACAATCATGATGAGTCTCGCCCCAAGACTGCCGAACAGCCACAGGAAAAGAGCAAATTGCCCAGCTCCGAGATAACCACCGCTGATGTCCTTGTTAAGCATGGAGTCCCTCTCACCTGGTACAGCAGGGGTTAGCAACTCGGTTTGCATATCATTATGTACCTGCGTAATCACAGCACCAGGCTCAAGCGCACCAACCGGAATGAGCTTCTGGTGCATTGCAGAGACAGTACTCATCAAGGTTAAGGCAAAGACCAGCAAAACAAGTCCTGTCTTGCGTGTGGTCCAACCACTCGGCCATTTCCGGTGAATCATCACCATGAGACCATAATAAATACCAACAAGTGGAATCGCAAAATAAAACTTACCAAGCATCAGTCCGAACATCTTGGAAAGCGAACGTCCAACGGTGGCTTCACCCGATAATGCTATGACAGCAAGGGTAATAAGCACAATCCCGTAAATTTCATATTTTAAAACGCCACTAAAACCAGCGCCCTTTTTTTTCCTCTTTTTTCTTCTGGCCAAAATCAGGTCACCCCCAGAAGAATATTATACCATACAAATATAATCCGTACATATGTTCTTTTTCTGCTCAATTTGTCTGAATTCGTCGCGTTATGCTGATCCCAAGTTACCCGAAATCGGAATGGTCGAACCCGGCATATTGGCAGGATTGAGATAGGCTTCAAGTGGACAATCCAGCAAACGAACAATAACGGCTTCATTGTCATTAACAGGTCTTACCTGCATTAACAAACCATTCATTTTGATCTCCCTCGTATCTTCGCCCTCTTTCCACATTCCCGACCAGAGTTGTTCCGGGGGCATCACTGTATATAATGTCATTGGGTATAACCTCCCGCTTGCAGAGTCTGTCTCTTGTCTCCTATGAGCTGATTTAACTGAGCAATAGCCTGTCCAATCCCGCCCACTGCATCCATTAATCCATGTTTCACTGCATCTGCGCTTCCTACAGCTGTACCAATATCCCGATTCAACTCACCAGTCTTAAACATTAGTTCTTTGAACATCTCTTCAGAGATATTCGAATGAGAAGTCACGAACCGAACAACCCTTTCCTGCATTTTCTCCATATACTCAAACGTTTGAGGTACACCAATGACAAGGCCGTTCATCCGAATCGGATGGATCGTCATCGTTGCACTTCCGGCAATCAGGGAATATGTTGAAGCTACAGCAATCGGTACTCCAATGCTATGCCCGCCTCCAATGACCACAGTCACCGTAGGTTTGCTTAGAGAAGCAATCATCTCTGCAATGGCTAGACCCGCCTCTACATCTCCACCTACCGTGTTCAAAATGATCAGTATACCTTCAATACGCTGATTTTGTTCTGCGGCCACCAGCTGTGGAATGATATGTTCATACTTTGTTGTTTTGTTTTGTGGCGGCAAAATCAAATGCCCTTCGACCTGTCCAATAATGGTCATGCAGAAAATATTCGACTCACCTGCAGGAGACTGTGTCTGCCCAAATTGCTGAATAGTCTCTGTCACGGGAGAGATGGCCTTTTCCTCCTGAATCGGAATTTCCGGCGCTTCAACTTCCGGTTGATTGGATCTTGACGCCTGCTTGTCATTCATACGTTCATTCATTTCAATAATCCCCTTCTCCAGAAACATTTAATGTATTTCCTTAGTATGGGGACTTTTCCAACCGCCTTATACCCGCTACATCAAATTGCTTCACATATTGACTTATCGCAGATCTTCCTGAAAACGCAAAAAAAGCCCCTTCTCTACGAGGAACCGTCCAATATTACTCGTAGAGAAGGGGCGACTGTGTGCCTGAATATATGTTTTTGTTTAGCCTATTTTAAACTTCCATAATGATTGGCAAAATCATCGGTCTACGACGAGTTTGCTCATACAGGAAGCGTCCCAGTGCATCTTTAACATTTGTTTTGAGTGAAGCCCACTCGTTAACGTTCTCACTCATCAACTTCTGCAATGTGCTGCTAACGATCCGGTTGGCCTCATCCAATAGTCCTTCCGATTCACGAACATACACAAATCCGCGAGAGATGATGTCAGGACCGGAAACAATTTTTCCATCCTGTTTGCTGAGTGTTACCACAACAACAAGGATACCATCTTGTGACAACAATTTGCGGTCACGAAGTACAATGTTACCCACATCGCCTACACCCAAGCCATCGATCAACACATTACCTGCAGTAACTTTACCTGCTCTACGTGCTGCTCCACCTTGAATTTCAATCACTTCACCGATATCCGTGATGAAAATGTTCTCAGGTTCTACCCCTACAGATTCAGCAAGAACCGCGTGGCGACGCTGCATACGGAATTCACCGTGAATCGGCAAGAAGAATTTCGGTTTCATCAGGTTGAGCATCAGTTTCAGCTCTTCCTGGCTACCGTGACCAGATACGTGGACGCCACTGTTAGCACCGCTGTAATGCACGTTAGCACCCAGACGGAACAGTTCATCAATTGTACGGCCTACATATTTCTCATTACCTGGAACCGGAGTTGCTGCGATAATGACGGTGTCACCTGGCAGGATGTCCACTTTACGGTGCGTGGAACGAGCCATACGTGTCAGTGCTGACATTGGCTCTCCTTGACTTCCTGTGCAGAGAATCACGACACGATCAGCTGCCATCTTGCCTACTTCTTCAGGTTCAATGATCATGCCATCCGGAATCTCAAGATAACCCAGTTCTGAAGCAATACCAACCACGTTCACCATGCTGCGTCCGATAACTGCAACTTTACGTCCAGTCACTTCTGCTGCATTGATCACCTGTTGGATACGGTGTACGTTGGAAGCAAATGTCGCCACAACAACACGTTGACTTGCTTTACGGAAGATATCTTCCAGCACGATACCCACATTTTTCTCCGATGGTGTGAATCCAGGTTTCTCAGCGTTCGTACTATCGGACAACAGCGCTAACACGCCATTTGTTCCGATCTGTGCCATACGCTGAAGATCTGCATATTGACCATTGACTGGAGTATGGTCGAATTTGAAGTCACCTGTGTGAACAACTGCACCTTCCGGTGTTTCGACACATACACCAACAGAATCCGGAATACTATGGTTAGTAGCGAAGAACGATGCTTTCAGAACAGATCCAAGTTGGATCTCGGAATCAGCATCAATCAGAATACGTTTTGTATCACCCAGCAAATTCGCTTCTTTCAACTTGTTTTCTACAAGTCCAAGCGTAAGTCTTGTTCCGTATACAGGAACATTCAGATGTTTGAGAACATATGGCAGACCACCAATGTGATCCTCATGTCCGTGAGTAAGGATGATTCCTCTTACTTTGTCACGGTTCTCAGTCAGGTAAGAAATGTCAGGGATGACAATATCAATACCAAGCATATCTTCTTCCGGGAATTTAAGACCAGCATCTACGACTACAATGTCGTTGGCGTATTGGATGACGTACATATTTTTACCAATCTCGCCTACGCCGCCCAAAGCAAAAATCATCAGTTTATCGTTATTATTTTTCTTAGACAAATGAATCTAAACCTCCTATGGTAGTTGGACGTCGTACCTTATTATTTATTGTAAGTTAAGAAAAGTAGTCCATACATCACATACCCACCTATCGGGATGAATGCAAAAGAACACCTTTATTCACGATATTTGGAAGAAGTTCTTCGAAGTTATTCCCTTTGACCAACAAGTTGGAGTTGAAATTCCCTCTTAGCCGTTCCTTCCTTTTTCACCGCAAAGCTACACCACGAAGCGATGTCGCTTTCAATTTCAAAAAAATACCGCACCCAGTCACTTGACATCATTATACATGATTAAAAACAAAAAAAACAAGTCACTCTCTCGTTAACCTGTAGGTTTCCCCTTAGCAGTGGAAAAGAAACCTCACATTACTCGTAAAAAAAAGAACCGCAGCCTCTACGAAGAGGAGCGGTTCTTTTGCTGATCTGAAGGATATTCCCATGATTAATAAAATAGTCCATATACAACCAAAATGATTACAAATTAAGCAAACCTTTGATATAAACCTGCTCCTCTTCCGTTGGCGGAATAAGTGGCAACCGTACGGAACCAACGTCTAGACCACGCAATGTCAGCGCATATTTCACCGCTACGGGGTTTGGTAGAGGCTGTGGACACTCAAACAGGCCTTTGAACACCGGGAACAACTGCTGATGAATCTGAGCAGCCTGAAGAGGTGCTCCGCCATAGAAGGCGTCAATCATTTTCTTCATTTCTGCCCCTACGACATGACTGGCCACGCTGACAATTCCATGTGCTCCAACCGCAATCGCTGGTAAGCCTGAAGCATCATCACCGGAATAAACTCTGAAATTTTCTGGAGCACTTGCTGCAATCAGCGTAACCTGCTCCATAGACGCACATTCCTTCGTAGCGACGATGTTAGGAATCTGTGCAAGACGAAGCGTTGTCTCTGCTGACAGGCTGGTTACTGTACGCCCAGGCACGTTGTAGAGCATAATTGGCAGCTTGGTGGAGCCTGCAATCGCTTCAAAATGTTTGAACAAACCTTCTTGGCTAGGTTTATTGTAATACGGAACAACCAACAAAATGCCATCCACTCCGGCACGTTCAGCTTCCTGTGTCAAATGGATGGAATGTGCCGTGTTATTGCTTCCCGTTCCGGCTATAATTTTGCACCGACCGGCCGCATGTTTCACTGCAAATTCGAATAATTGAACTTTCTCAGTATCACTAAGTGTTGGAGACTCCCCTGTTGTTCCAGAAACCACAAGCGTCTCCGACTTTTGATCTACAATTAGATAGTCGATTAGACGTGCCGTTTCCTCCCAATGAATCTCTCCTTGTTCATTGAACGGAGTGACCATTGCTGTAATCAATCTTCCAAAGTCCAATTCGATTCCTCCTTCAAAACAGGTTTGGCTCCTCTGACTTCAGTTATTTACAAATGAAGTTCGAATGAGGCGTGAAGTGCCCTCAGGGCCTGAACCATATCTTCTTTTTTTACGAGTACCCAGATCGTTGTATTCGAATCTGCCGATTGCAGGATCTGAATGTCTGCCAGTGTCAAGGACTCCACGATTCGAGCCATGATTCCAGGTACACCATTAATGCCTCCGCCAATGACGGACACTTTGGCACAACCGGACAGGCTTTGTGGCTTGAGACCTATCTCCTGCAATACCTGTATGGCTTTCTCGGAATCACTGTCAAAAACCGTATAGACAACTCCCGAGGGGGTAACATTAATAAAATCAACGCTGATTGAATTCTCAGCCATGGTTTTGAACACTTTTAGTTGCAATCGATCTGCACCACCACCAGGCACATCCACCGTAATTTGCGTTACATTGCTCACGTAGGCGATGCCTGTTACATAACGGTCAACAATGCCTGTCTGCACATCCTGGAATCCTTCCGGATGCGTAACCAGCGTTCCTTCCGTGTCTGCAAAAGTAGATCTTACCCGCACTGGAATCTGGGATTGCATCGCAATCTCAACCGCACGTGGATGGATTACCTTGGCCCCGTGGTGGGCCATGTTACAGATCTCTGCATAACTCACAACAGTCAGTGGACGTGCATCCTCAACAATTCGCGGATCAGCGGTGAGTATCCCGTTCACATCTGTGTAGATATCCACCATTTCAGCACGTAATGCTGCACCGAGAGCTGTAGCAGACGTATCGCTTCCCCCACGACCCAATGTCGTGAAGTCTCCGTTCTCTGTCTGCCCCTGGAATCCGGTTACAACAACGACACGGCCAAGCTGAAGCTGCTCCAACACACGAACAGGACGGACATCCAATATCCGGGCATTCCCGAAATTGTCGTCCGTCACAAAACCTGCTTGTGCACCGGTCAGCACTGTAGTTGGAATGCCTTCATGTTCGAGTAAACTGCTCAACGTTGTCGCCGATATGATTTCACCACAGCACAGCAGTAAATCCTTTTCGCGTGCGGATAGTGCGTTTCCGTTCTGTGCAGCCCAGTCCAGCAACGTATCGGTCGCATATGGCTCGCCGCGGCGCCCCATCGCAGACACAACGATGACCAGACTCAATCCTGCTTCAAGTTCACGTTTAACATGACGGAGCACATGCTCTCTCGCCTGAACAGTGGAGAGAGACGTGCCTCCGAATTTCTGTACCATGATACGCATCTTTATTCCTCCATTTGTGTACGCAAGAAGACTGGACACGGGTCAAATCAACAAATGGATCACTCTAGGGAGCGTTCTGATGCGATAATTTCAGCATTTTATACGGCATTCCATGCCGCTCCTTATTTTCTGTAATTGTCTGGGACAATCGCAAATCAAAGGTCGCGGTTGTTATCGAGGTCATGATGCATACATTCACAATAGACCTCTCCCGCTTGCTTAACCTGTACTGCCCGCAAGCAGGAATGCCTTATAGACAGGAACGTGGACATAGTAGCTGTTCAATCCAGCATATTGTCCCCCATGATTTTCTTTGTCTCTCGAACCCTTCTTCATTTCTCCAAGCGCATAAACGTTGTCACCAAATCATTGTTCCATCAAGCCTGTGAAGAACGCTCCACAATCATCGGCTGCAACTGTTTGCCCTCAAGAGCACTCCAGCAAGCCTCTGGAATCAATTCCATTTTGGCGACTAACGAGTTTGGTTTTTTCACTGGATCGTCTTGCCCAAATGGCACAAAATACAAGTATTTAGCCACAAGCAATTTGGCGATATTCGCAGCATTCAAGCCCAGACCGTCATTCGTGGAAATCGCGAGCACAAGCGGACGCTGATTGCGCATCTGCGCTTTGGCTGCCATTAGCACTGGACTGTCGGTCATCGCATTAGCCAGCTTACTTGTTGTATTCCCTGTGCATGGAGCAATAACCAGCACATCAAGCAGCTTGGAAGGCCCTAATGGCTCCGCTTCAACAATTGTAGAAATGATATCATTACCTGTTATATCTTTCAACTGTTTTTGCCAATTTTGCGCCGTACCAAAGCGTGTATCCGTCGTCAGAACCGAATTCGAAATAATCGGAATGACGTTGGCACCTTCAGCTACGAAGCGGCTAATTACCGGCATAACCTCTTCAAACGTACAATGAGAACCCGTAATTGCATAACCTACCGTTTTTCCCTGCCAGTTCATGATTTAACCTCCCGTGCGTTCTGTTCTTCCAAAAGCAAACGGATCAACGCGTCGGCAATAATGCCGCCAGCCGTTTTGGGAGCAACAATGCCGGGGAGGCCTGGCGCAAGTAGCGCTTTGATACCGCGTTTGTCGGCATACCTGAAATCACAACCGCCAGGAGCGGATGCGAGGTCGATAATGACAGCCTTTTGCGGCATTCTGGACAGGATTTGTGCTGTGATTATCATAGTCGGTATCGTATTAAAAAGCAAGTCAACTTCCCCGGTCTGAGCGGCCAAATCCGTTGTCATGAAAGGCTTCCAGCCCATTATTGTAGCGCGGGCAGCATCCTCTTCCCGCCTGATTCCCACCCGTACATTTGCTCCAAGTCCCTGCAGTGTTTTGGCCATTGTGAATCCTGTTCGACCAATGCCAAGCACAATGCATTCCGAACCATGGATTGTGAAGTCCGTCTCCCGAATAGCTATGGCGATGGCTCCTTCAGCTGTTGGAATAGAGTTATAAAGTGCAATATCATCACGATCAAGTACTTCAACAAGTCGCAGCCCATTTTCAAGACAAAGTTCGCGCAAGAACGGCTTTGCCATACCCGTGAACACAATACAATGCTCTGGTAATGCTGCAATATGTTCCTTTTTCAAATAGATCAGTGTGTCACTGAATGAAGTACTTACTTTTCCCTGCTCATCGCAACCGACAACAGGCAGTACGAGTACATCTGCGGAAGCAAACACTTCATCCTCCAGTTCCTGGTGCTCGATCCCTGGAATGGAACGCTCTATTTTATCGAAACCCACCACACTTACCGTTGCATCCAGCTCAGCGCACTTTTGAATGACTTCAAGCTGCCGCGCATCACCGCCCAGGACTACAATCCGGACTCCGGTCAGCATCGGGACGTCACTCCTTTCACCACATGTATGCCTTATCGTATGCAGGGGCCCACAGGGGGGTGAAAACAATAATTGCATTCCACCGTCCGTTTCTCAAATGTAAAAAAGAGCCGCCCCTGTCAGGGACGACTCTAAAGAATGAGTATATTTACGCTGCTTATTTCCCGGTATGACCGAATCCGCCTTCGCCACGTACCGTTTCCGAAAGTTCATTCACTTCCGTCAATTCAACCGCAGGCACGGTCTGGAAGACGATCTGTGCAATGCGCTCTCCCCGTACAATCGTGAACGGTTCCTGACCCAGATTAATCAACAGCACTTTAACTTCTCCGCGATAATCCGCATCAATGGTCCCCGGTGTGTTGAGGCAAGTAATACCATGTTTGAAAGCCAGTCCGCTCCGAGGACGGATCTGCGCTTCCAATCCAGCTGGCATTGCCATCGCAAGTCCGGTAGGAATCAGCGTACGCTGACCCGGCTGCAATACAACATCTTCCTGAAGTGCAGCTACTACATCAAAGCCGGATGCCAGCTCCGACATTTTTTGAGGCAGTTTAATATCTTCATTGCCCGGCAGTTTCTGTATTTGAACGTAATACAACAAAATCATCCCTTCTCAATCCAGCGATCGTTTTATCTGAAGCGCCAACCATAGCAAGTGCAAAAGGTTCAGCAAACATCAGATCAATTACCGCGTTAATATCGTCCATGGTAACTTGCTCAATTTTGGTGATCATTTCATCCAGCGTATGGTGTCTGCCCAGCATGAGCTCGTTTTTACCCAGACGATTCATGCGACTGCCTGTGCTTTCCAAGCTCAGAATCAAGCTACCTTTCAGCTGTTCTTTTCCTTTACGAAGCTCATCTTCGGACAAGCCGTTTACAGCCAAGTCGCGTAGAACCTCTTTGGTCAGATCGAGCACTTCTTTGGTCTGTTTCGGTGCTGTACCTGCGTATATCGTGAAAAGTCCGCTGTCCGCATGAGAGCTATGATAGGAATACACGGAGTACGCAAGACCCCGTTTCTCACGAATTTCCTGGAACAGCCGGGAGCTCATGCCTCCACCAATGGCGTTATTCAGAACAACCATAGCGAATTGCAGCGGATCTCCGATTTTACAGCCCGGGAACGAGATACAGATATGATTCTGTTCCGTTTTCTTTTTGTGAAAGAGCTGTCCGCTTTGGAAGGCTGGCATCGTGACTGCTTCCGATACTCCATTTACATCAAAAGCACCAAAATGCTTCTCCATCAGATCGATTACACTGTCATCAATATTACCCGCGATACTAATGACCGTGTTCTCAATCGTGTAGTGCTCCTTCATATATGCACGCAGATGGCTGGAATCCATCGCTTTGAGACGTTCTTCCGTACCCAGGATTGGGTATGCGAGTGGATGCTCACCATAGGCGGCCAAGGCCATCAGATCATGAACCATATCATCAGGCGTATCTTCATACATCGAGATTTCTTCCAGAATGACGTTTTTCTCCTTGATCAATTCACCATCATCCATTTTGGAGCGGAAAAACATATCAGACAATACATCAACCGCAATCGGCAAGTGCTCATCCAATACTTTAGCATAATAACACGTGTATTCTTTGGAAGTGAATGCATTCACGTTACCACCAATCGCATCGAACTGCTCCGCAATCGCCTTGGCATCATAACGATCTGTTCCCTTGAATAACATGTGTTCAATAAAATGTGATACTCCGTTACTTGCAGGTTGCTCATTACGCGAACCTGTCTTGACCCATATTCCGAAAGACACAGAACGGCAGGTCGGTATCTGTTCCATGACAACTCTGAGGCCATTGCCCAGCTGAATTTTTTTCATGGTTGGCCCTCCTACATCTCTATAATTGCCTTGATCTCAACCTTGAAATTGAAATCGACATTTGGTTCCAACTGTTTGATATTAACAAAAAAACAACGTTCACTCAACCGCAGAGGTGTTTACACGTTCCGAAGACAGCGTCTCACTTACTGTTCCGAGCACCAGACCTTTGGCCCGTATGGATTGAATCATGCCCTTTAAAGCTCCCGAAGAAGCAGCTGTAGGGTGCATTAGAATTAACGTTCCAGCCTCGGTATTTTTAGCAATTTTGGCAACAACGGCATCCGGGCTTGGCTTACGCCAATCCACAGTATCTACTGTCCATAACACGGTGTTCAGTCCCATGGATGAAGCAATGTCAACGGTCTTCTGATTAAAGTCACCGGAAGGCGGAGCAAACCAACGATTTTCTACGCCCAGTGTTTTATGGAGCAGATCCTGGGTTTTGCTAATTTCCAGCTTAGCCCGTTCTGCGCTCAATCGACTCATATTAGGGTGAGAATATGCATGGTTGGACATCTCATGCCCACGTTTCTGAATTTCTTTGGCCAGTTCAACATTTTTGCTTAACCAACTTCCATCCAGAAAAAAAGTAGCCTTCACTTTCTCGGCATCGAGCGTATCCAGCATCGGTTTAATGTATTCGTTCCCCCAGGCCACATTAATCATAAAAGAAACCATCGGTTTGTTTGCATTCCCCCGATAGATCGGATGTGCACCCAAATCCTTAAGCTGGATCTCCGGCTCAATCTGACGGTAGACATACGCTATTTTGGTATTCAATGTTCCACTCAGCGCCTTACGGTATGTCGCTTCCACATCAATCTCCATGCCATTATAACCAGGAATCGCTTTCCATACCCGATCCACTCTGGCATTTATCGGAGCAATTTTCGTTTCAGCCGCTTTATCCCGAATCGCAGACAACAGCGCATCTTCTCCAGTTGCCTCCTTAAACATGTCAAAAGCATTTTGCGTACCTGGCCCATCACGGATCTCCGTAATGTATGTACGTACACTGCCAACTTGTCCGATCAATATGACCGCAGTCACACCCGCCAGAACAGCCGCCAGCTTTTTGGATTGGTTTCCCACAGCTCCATCCTCCCGCCGTCTTTGTCCCCATCATATGAGGACAAGGGCAAAAATATGAATGCTGAGCCATGGTTTCATCCTTGCTTTACGTATTTAAACGTTAAAAAAAGAGCCAGAAATTCACATTCTGTCTCTTCATTCAATCTATCCATTTATAACCTGTCGCTTCGGTATCCTAGGATTGAGCCGGAGCTTCAGCAGTCAAAACTGCTTTACGGGACAAGTTGATTCGACCTTGTGGGTCAATTTCCGTTACTTTTACCGTAATGGAATCACCGATAGCTACAACATCTTCCACTTTGGCAACACGTTCAGTTGACAGTTGCGAGATGTGTACCAGACCTTCTTTGTTCGGAAGTACTTCAACAAATGCACCGAATTTTTCTACGCGTTTTACTTTGCCGACATAAATCTCGCCGACCAATACTTCGCGCACAATACCTTCGATGATCGCTTTGGCTTTATCATTCATCTCCTGGTTGGAAGAAGCGATAAAGACACGTCCATCCTGTTCAATATCAATTTTAACACCGGTTTCTTCGATGATTTTATTGATGATTTTACCACCTGCACCGATAACATCACGGATTTTGTCCGGATTGATATGCATCGTTGTAATTTTAGGCGCATATTGTGATAACTGCTCACGTGGAGTTTTCAAAATTTCGTTCATTTTGCCCAAAATGTGCATACGGCCTTCTTTGGCTTGCGCCAATGCATCAGACAAAATTTGACGATTAATACCAGCAATTTTGATGTCCATTTGGATTGCAGTTACACCTTCAGGTGTTCCAGCTACTTTAAAGTCCATGTCACCGAGGTGATCTTCCATACCTTGAATATCACTCAGAATGGATACATGATCTCCATCTTTGATCAGACCCATAGCTACACCCGCAACTGGAGCTTTGATTGGTACACCTGCATCCATCATAGCTAAAGTGCTGGCACAGATACTTGCCTGAGATGATGAGCCGTTGGATTCAAGAACTTCAGATACCAAACGAATCGTGTATGGGAAATCCGTTTCGGAAGGAATCACTTTGGAAAGCGCGCGCTCACCCAGAGCACCATGTCCGATTTCGCGACGGCCTGGAGCACGCAATGGACGCGCTTCGCCTACGCTGAATGGTGGGAAATTATAGTGATGCATGAATCGTTTCGTTTCTTCAAGACTGATTCCGTCCAAAATCTGAACATCACCCAGTGCACCAAGTGTACAAACGCTAAGTGCTTGCGTTTGACCACGCGTAAACAGTCCTGTACCATGTGCACGTGGCAACAGAGATGTATCACATTCAATTGGGCGAATTTCAGCAAGTCCACGTCCATCCGGACGAACTTTATCATGCGTGATCAGACGACGCACTTCTTCTTTGACGATATCGTGCAGAACTTCCTTCACGTCTTTGAACAATTCCGGACTTTCAATATATTTCTCTTCAAAGTGAGCAACGGTTTCGTCATTCACTACATCGATTGCATCTTGACGAGCATGTTTCTCGGCGATTTTAACCGCTTCGACCAGACGAGCGCTGGCGAATTCACGCACGCTACTGTTAACTTCAGTATTAACGGTACGCAACTTAACAGCCATTTTTTCTTTTCCAGCAACTTGCACAAGTTGTTCGATTACAGCAATAATATTTTGGATCTCATCATGTCCAAACATGATTGCTTCGAGCATCACTTCTTCCGGCACTTCGTTTGCTTCGGCCTCAACCATCATGATGGCATCCTTGGTTCCTGCAACGACCAGTTCAATATCACTGACTTCAAGCTGTGCAATCGTTGGGTTAATGATGAACTCGCCATCAATACGTCCCACTTTCACGCCACCAATCGGTCCGCTGAATGGAACATCCGAAATGCTCAATGCTGCCGATGTACCAATCATTGCAGCGATTTGCGGTTCGCAATCCTGATCCACACTCATAACGATATTCAAAACTTGTACATCATTCCGGAAGCCTTCCGGGAACAAAGGACGAATTGGACGGTCTGTCAGACGGCTTGAAAGAATGGCTTTCTCACTCGGTCTGCCTTCACGTTTAATAAATCCTCCTGGGATTTTACCTACGGCGTACAATCTTTCTTCATAGTTCACCGTTAATGGGAAAAAGTCCAGATCTTTCGGCTCACTTGATGCTGTCACGGTACACAATACCACGGTATCCCCGTATGTTACCTTAACGGCAGCATTAGCCTGCTTGGCCAAACGCCCGGTCTCAAGCGTAAGTTTTCTTCCACCAAGCTGCATTTCAACACGCTGTTCCATGAAACCCCTCCTTTTATTCGTTCCTAATTCAATGGATTCTGCATATTCACAGTATTTCCTGCTTGTCATGCATTCATTAGCTATGTATGGATCTTTCAACATGCTAACCTGCACAACAAAAGCTCCTCACGGAGCCCCATCTACAAATATATGGCAACATGTTCATCTACAAAACAACCCGGCTGTAAGTTCCGCTTGTCCTTTTAGACAAAAGAATGACGGATAACAGCCAGGTTGATTTTGAAAACATGTACGATAATTAACGACGCAATCCGAGTTTTTCGATCAGTGCGCTGTAACGTTTAACATCTTTGTTTTTCACATAAGCCAAAAGCTTACGACGTTGACCTACCATTTTCAAAAGTCCACGACGTGAGTGGTGGTCTTTCTTATGCGTACGCAAGTGGTCTGTCAAACTTGTGATGTTTTCCGTAAGGATAGCAACTTGCACCTCTGGAGATCCTGTATCGGACTCGTGAGTTTTGTGCTCGTCGATCAGTTGTTGTTTACGTTCTTGAGTCAATGCCATCCTGTTCACCTCCTTCAATATAATCGCCATTAGCCTCGTCACCGCCGGTGAGAGCAAGCAACCAAGCCAAGGTTAATGTTGTCTCAATCGACAACGTAGTACAGTATATCATAATTGCCTAGTTAAAGTAAATGTAAACATGCATTTAATACTGAACCTTTAAGATAACAGGCGGCCGGCAGTTAATGCATCTTCACGAATCTGGCTAATTAATGCCTCAATGGAGTCAAACTTTCGTTCTGCACGAATATAGTGAACGAGCTCAACCTTTAGTTCCTGGTCATATAAGTGTCCATCAAAATCAAGCAGGTGCACTTCAAACGTAGGTTTCATCCCGCTTTCGTGAAACGTAGGTTTCACACCGAGATTCATTACGCCAGGCAGTTCCTGTCCGCCATACTGCACACGAACAGCGTAAACACCCTTCGACGGGGTAACGTAATGATCTGTGAGTTCAAGGTTGGCTGTAGGAAATCCAATCGTTCGTCCACGCTTCTCCCCGTGAATGACAGTTCCTCTGATGCTGTAAGGTCGGCCAAGCCACTGACTGGCCTCATCCATCTCCCCACGCTTCAACAGGCCACGAATGAGAGAACTGCTCACTTTTTCTCCATTTAACAAGAAAGGAGGAACGGTTTCCACCATCATCTCTCCTTCTCCCAAAGTACGAAGAAGTTGTTCATCCCCTGCACCCTTGTGACCAAAACGGAAGTCAAAACCCACCACCGCTGTTCGCGTCTGAAGAGGAATCAACAAGTCGTGTACGAATTGTTGCGGCGTCAACCGTGAGAAATCTTCATTGAACTCCACCACATAGAGTACATCAACGCCCATTCCTGCCAAGATCTCTTCTTTATCTCTCAAGGGAGTTAAATAACCCTCGTAATCCCCTTTGCGCATAACTTCCTTCGGATGTGGATGAAAGGTCATGACCGCTGCCTGCATGCCCGTTTCCCGCGCAATGCGGACAGCTGATAAAATGACACTTGCATGTCCGAGATGCAGTCCGTCGAATTGACCAATCGCAAGCACTTGGGGCAGTGTGCTCAGCTCAGTCGAATGTAACGTCTGCGGATAGGTTAGCATTACGGTTTTCACAATCATTCACCTGCATTTCACTAGATAGGCCAAGCTAGAGCATCACCACAACTCCAAGCCCGAAACCTCTTTATTCCGGCAAAAAGACTTTAACTGCCCTCACCGTTGGTTTTAGTTCATCCCGCTCAAATATCCCCAGAAACGTACCATCCTGAGCATACAACCGCAGCAAACCAGGTTGCTCCACAGGCGGTTCCAGAAGACGCGCAGACAGTTTCTGACCTTGCAGTGCTCCTTTGGTTAGTTCTTCTCCAACCTTATGGGCCGGAATTGAAGCAATAGCCTCGTCAACAGGAATCAGCGCCTCCGCCAAAGTCCCGTCAGCCATAAGTTGTTCCACTTCTTCAATTCGAAGACAACGATCTGCAGAGATACCTGCCGATATCGTACGCTCCAGTTGAACCATGGTTGATGGATATCCGAGTTGCCGACCAATGTCTACACACAATGTCCGAATATAAGTTCCTTTTGAACATAAGGCCCGGAAGGATATATCGGTGGTCTCACCCTGAGTCTCAATCCCAGTAAGTTCGAGCTCATAGATTGTGACCTCACGGCTCTTACGCTCTACCGTCTTACCTTCACGAGCAAGCTCATAAAGACGTTTGCCGTCTACCTTTACGGCAGAATACATGGGTGGTACCTGTGAGATCGTGCCCAGAAACTGCTCAAGCACCTGTTGAACCTGTTCCTGTGTTACTTCCACAGTCGTTTCAGCCCGCTCAATGACTTCCCCTGTCATATCCTCTGTGTCAGTAGACAGTCCCAGTCTGAGCGTAGCCAGATATTCCTTCGGAAGCTCCTGCATGTACTCTACCACACGTGTCGCCCGTCCAAGACAGAGCGGCAGAACGCCTGTAACTTGTGGGTCAAGTGTGCCCGTATGCCCAATGCGCTTCATTTTGAGAATGCGACGCATTTTGGCTACAACATCATGAGAAGTAAAACCCGCCGGTTTATATACCGGAAGTACACCTTCAAATGGCTTTACCATTGTGAATTCACCTGCTTCAGTACTTTTGCGACAATATCATCAAGTCTGCCTTCCAGACGACATCCGGCTGCGAGCACATGCCCGCCTCCGCCAAAGGTCTGTGCTAGTGCAGCAACATCAATCTTACCAGCTGAACGCAAAGAAACCTTGACTGCATTCTCGTTGATGACTTTGAAAAAGATACCAACTTCCACGCCCTGAATGTTGCGTGGATAGTTCACTACCCCTTCAAGATCTTCATTAGCTGCTCCACAAGCCACCATATCATCTGGTGTAATAACAACCCAGGCTATCTTTCCATCATCTGTCATCTGCAGGCTTGATAGTGCCTGATTCAAAATCCGAACTTGCGGAAGAGTCACCTGCTCCAACAAGGTCTGGGCGAGATAGGGTCCATTCACGCCATGTTCAAGCAGTCTGGAGGCCGTTTTCATTACATTTGGGCTGGTGTTGGCATAGCGGAATCCACCTGTATCGGTAAGCAATCCTGTATAAACTGCCGTCGCAACATCTTGATCCCATGTTACTTGGAACAGGTTAAGAAAATCGAACAAGATTTCAGCCGTAGCAGCAGCATCTGACTTAATGATGTTGACTGTACCATAACCGTCATTTGTAGGGTGATGATCAATATTCAAGATAACAGCATCATCTTCGAAATAATGACGTGTCAAACCTACTCTGGCAAAGTCTGCACAATCCACACAGATAACAGCTTTATATTTTCGCTGCGGTGGTTGTTCGGTCATGTTCACAATGTTGCCTGCTTCCCACAGAAATTGCATGCGCCCGGGGATTTCACCTTCATTAATCATCGTGAATGTCTTACCCAGACATGACAGCAGCCAGCCCACCGTTACCGTCGAGCTGACTGCGTCACCGTCCGGCTGTACATGCGACACGACCAGGTAATCATCATGCTCCAGTAGAAATTGCTTTCCGGCCTGGAGCGCCTGTTCATAAGTGTGCATTGCCGTCTCCTCTATTCTGTTACTGGGATTCGTTCTTGTCGGAACCAATATCGCCAAGCAGCTTCTCAATTCGGCTGCCATAAGCGATGGATTCGTCAATCTTAAATATCAACTCGGGAACATGCCGGAACCGGATACGTTTGCCCAGCTCCGAACGCAAAAATCCATTTGCTTTTGCCAGAGCTTTCAGCGTGTTATCTTTTTGTTCCTGTTCACCGAAGACACTCAGATAAACTTTGGCTTGCGACAAGTCTCCTGTCACTTCGACTCCCGTTACCGTAATAAAGCCGATACGTGGATCTTTCAGTTCAGACTGGATGAGCAGACTTATTTCTTTCTTGATCTGCTCGCCCACTCTACCTGTACGAATCTTAGCCATTGTTGTTCACCTCATGCTTCCTTGCTTATCGTTGTACTGTCTCCATAATGAAAGCTTCGATAACGTCGCCTTCTTTGAGATCATTATATTTATCAAGTGTGATACCGCACTCGTAACCTTGTGCTACTTCTTTGGCATCATCTTTATAACGTTTCAGGGAATCCAGCTTACCTTCGTAAAGGACAATGCCATCACGAATCAGGCGTGCTTCCGCAGAACGCGTAATTTTACCCGAGGTAACCATACAACCAGCGATGGTACCCACTTTACTGATGGAGAACGTGCTCCGAACTTCAGCATGACCGATAACTTTTTCTTTGTAGATCGGATCAAGCATACCTTTCATCGCTTGTTCAATTTCTTCGATAACACTGTAGATCACGCGATGCAGACGAATGTCTACTTGCTCTTGATCTGCAGTTGATTTCGCCTGGTTATCAGGACGAACGTTGAAACCGATCACGATAGCATTGGATGCTGCAGCTAAAATGATGTCGGATTCTGTGATTGCACCAGCGCCGCTATGAATAATTTTCACGCGTACACCTTCAACTTCGATCTTCGCAAGGGAACCTTTCAATGCTTCAACCGAACCTTGTACATCACCTTTGATGATTACGTTCAGATCTTTGATCTCGCCATCTTTGATGTGCTGGAACAGATCATCCAACGTCACACGAGTATGCGTACCCAGATCGGATTCACGTTGCGTGATCGAACGTTTGTCAGCGATGGAACGCGCTTTGCGCTCATCTTCAAACACCATGAATGGATCTCCCGCACCTGGAACTTCAGTCAGACCTGTGATTTCTACAGGTGTTGAAGGTCCAGCTTCTTTCAATTTGCGACCTTTGTCATTGACCATCGCACGAACACGACCGAAGCAGTTACCTGCAACGAAAGCATCGCCGACTTTCAATGTACCGTGCTGTACGAGGATACGTGCAACTGGGCCACGTCCTTTATCCAGCTCGGCTTCAATCACTGTACCACGGGCACGTTTGTCCGGGTTCGCTTTGTATTCATTCACTTCTGCAACGAGCAGAATCATTTCAAGCAGACCTTCCAGACCCATTCTTTGTTTCGCTGACACGTTAACAAAGATGGTATCTCCGCCCCACTCTTCCGGAACGAGTTCATAGCTGGTTAATTCTTGTTTCACTTTATCTGGATCAGCGCCCGGCTTGTCAATTTTGTTGACAGCAACGATGATTGGTAGCCCAGCAGCTTTGGCATGGTTAATCGCCTCAATGGTCTGTGGCATAACACCGTCATCCGCAGCTACGACAATAATCGTCATATCCGTAACTTGTGCGCCACGTGCACGCATCGCTGTAAACGCTTCGTGACCCGGAGTATCCAGGAACGTGATTTTTTTGTTGTTAATTTCAACTTGATAAGCACCGATATGTTGCGTGATTCCGCCTGCTTCGCCATCGGATACATTCGTGGAACGAATCGCATCCAGCAAAGTAGTTTTACCATGGTCAACGTGACCCATGATCGTAACTACTGGTGGACGAGCCTGCAAGTCAGCAGCATCATCATTCTCTTCCAGTGTTTCGAAACGGTCATCTTCAAGCACAATCTTCACTTCAACCTCAACACCGAATTCACCTGAAAGCAGAAGGATCGTTTCGATATCAAGCTCTTGGTTGATTGTTGCCATAACACCCATAGCGATGAGCTTTTTGATAACTTCGGAAGCATCCTTATGGAGCAACTTCGCTGTTTCACCAACGGTCATATCACCACGAACGATGATTTTCTTAGGTGTGTTATCAATTTTCTCACGTTGTTGGTACTGTTGTTGATTTCTGTTGCGGTTGTTCTTGCCACCACGGTTACCACGGAAGTTACCGCCACGGTTGTCATCATAACGACGTCCACCGCCACCGCTGTTCGAACGGTTACCACTATTGTTGTTGCTGCCAGTAGTACCACCTGGGCCGCTTCTACGTTGGCCTTGTCCTTGGCTCTGACCTTGGCCACCGCTACGGTTGCCAGCAGTACCTGTATTACCACCGCTGTTAGGGCCTGAAGTTCTTACTTGACCGCCACCGCTGTTATTCGGACGTTGACCACCCGTTCCTTGCGGACGGGATGCAGTACTGCTTTGTCCACCTTGAGCTGGTCTTGGACGGTTAGTTGATTGTCCTCCTTGGCTTGAGCCTTGGGAAGAGTTCGTTCTGTTGCGACTGTCTTGGCCGCTGGGTCTTTGAGTGCCATTGTTATTGTTGGAATTTGGTCTATTGTTCATACCTACCTGCTTTTCCTGTTGTATTTTTGTTTGTACGGGACTACCGGATGGGTTGCTGCTAATCGGCGTGTTCACTCCGCCGGCCGGCTTGTTGCTGTCCACTGGTTTGTCACTACGTACTGCCGAAGTTGCAACTGGTTTTGCATCGTTGCCTTGTTTCGAAGCAGCAGTGGATTTTATATCTTTAAAAAATTGTTCCACCTTACCGACTGAACCATTCTCCATGACACTCATATGATTGTTTACGGGAATTTCCAGCTTTTTAAGAATGGTTATAATTTCTTTACTACTCATATTAAGGGACTTCGCATATTCATAAACCCGCAATTTATCCTTGTTTTCCTGTTTACTCAATATACTCCACCTCCGACATTATACCGACTTGCTTGGAGATCATTTTTGCAAACCCTCGATCCGTTACTGCAAGAACAACACGCGTGTCTTTACCGATACTTGAACCCAGACTATCCCGGTCAAATCCGATCAACAGAGGAACCTTATAAGTTCCGCATTTATCGCGAAATTTCTTTTGTGTATTGGCTGAGGCGTCACCCGCAACAATAACCATTTTAGCTTCGGAAGAACGGATCGCTTTAAGTACAATTTCTTCACCTGTTACAAGTTTACCTGCACGCATAGAGAGTCCCAAATAAGACAGCGTTTTAATATTAGTCATGTTCACGCTCCTGTGCTGCTATGAATTCATCCTCAACCGCGATGAAGTCAGCTGCTAATTGCTCGTAAATTTCAGGTGAGACTTTGCCTTTTAACGCCCGATCCAAAGCCCGGTTTTTGAGTGCGAGCTTAAAACAGGACTCTTTGCCGCATAAATAGGCACCACGTCCGGATTTTTTGCCAGTCAAATCGATCAGCACTTCATCCTCTGGCGTTTTAACAATGCGAATCAGCTGCTTTTTGGGCATCATTTCTTGGCATGCCACACATTTGCGCAGCGGCACTTTTTTTGGTTTCATACGTCAGCGCCCCCCGTACTTTACTTTAGTCGACGGAGACGGAATCCTGATGCATTTCAGAAGAAGAATCTTTTTCTCTGCCGAATTCCTGTTCCGCCTGGCTCTCGCTCTTAATGTCGATTTTCCAGCCGGTTAATTTGGCTGCCAATCTGGCATTTTGGCCTTTGATACCAATTGCGAGGGACAGTTGATAGTCCGGAACGATAACCCGAGCCATCTTTTCTTCCTCAAATACATGAACTTCCAATACTTTGGAAGGACTCAGTGCATTAGCAACATATTCGTCTACCTGATCGGAGAAACGAACGATGTCGATTTTTTCACCGCGCAGCTCACCCACAATGGTCTGCACGCGCATTCCCCTAGGACCTACACAAGATCCAACTGGATCAACTTCCTCGTTGCGGGAATGAACGGCAATCTTGGAGCGGAACCCTGCTTCGCGAGCGACGGAGCGAATTTCAACTACACCGTCAAAGATCTCAGGCACTTCCAGTTCAAAGAGACGTTTCAAGAGGCCCGGATGGGTACGGGACAAAATGATTTGCGGCCCTTTCGTCGTATTCTCGACCTTGGTGATATACGCCTTAATACGGTCACCATGAACAAACTTCTCGTTCGGCATCAATTCGGTCAGCGGTAAAGCCGCTTCGATTTTGCCCAGATCGATGTAGATATTGCGCAAATCCTGACGCTGCACCACTCCCGTAACGATATCTTCTTCCTTATCTACGAAAGCGTTGTAGATCAGGCCGCGTTCGGCTTCACGAATCCGCTGGGTCACTACCTGTTTGGCAGTTTGTGCCGCGATACGTCCGAAATCACGCGGCGTAACTTCAATCTCCGCAATATCTTCCAGCTGGAAGTGTGGGTTGATTTCTCGTGCAGCAGGCAATGAAATTTCGGTACGTGAATCCAGGACTTCTTCCACGATCAATTTACGGGCATACACCCGAATAACTCCCGTATTACGGTTCATGTCAACACGCACATTCTGGGCCGTGTTGAAATTCCGCTTGTAGCTGGAAATTAGTGCAGCCTCGATCGCTTCAAACAGCACATCCTTGCTGATCCCTTTTTCCCGTTCCAATTCATTCATTGCTTCAATAAAATCCGTACTCATGAATGTTGATCCCCCTTTCAAACATGGCATCTCATACGTAAAACGGCGAAAGGCTCTGAACTCATGAGCACCTTGCCGTTATCGTGAGATGTGTCTTTTTCATTAATAAAGTGAACAAGGCACTTAAAACAAAATAGCTAGGCGCGCACTGGCAACCTTATCATAAGAAATGGCATGCTGTTTTTTGCCTGCTTCGATCACGAGTTCATCGTCATCAAAGGAAAGCAGCTTGCCTTCAAATTCCTTCAATCCGTTCACCGGCTCGTAGGTTGTAACAAAAACATTTTTGCCTACAGCTTTGGTAACGTCCTCAGGTTTTTTCAGTGGACGCTCCGCACCGGGAGAAGACACTTCAAGGAAATAGATGGTTGGAATCGGATCGTTCTCATCCAGCTTGGCGCTCAGCTTTTCGCTGATCAAGACACAATCGTCGATGTCGATGCCACCCTCTTTGTCGACATACACCCGTAAAAACCAGTTGCTGCCTTCTTTGACGTATTCGATGTCAACCAGCTCGAAGCCTTGTTCGTTCAAGTAGGGTTGGATCATTTCTTCCACGGTAGATTTAATGTTCGTTGTGCTCAAAACCAATAACCTCCAACTTAGGTTACACCAGCAAAAAAAGCACTGGCAGATTATTCAATACCCAAGATTCTTGTATACCAAAGACTAAAGAGTGGGTTTCCCCACTCTTTAGAAATTCGTACTATCTCGTTCACTTCAAAAATTATAACATAGTCTGGTAATAGTGACAAGTAAGCGATGCTTCAGGCAGTTTACTTACTAATGAAGGAAAAATTACGTTCCCTCAACAATCGCTATGGTTAGATCCAAATTCAATCCTAGAAAAGGGAAAGCTGATTGCTCTCTGGCAAGCCACGGAAACATCCCATATTCGACAGGAGTTCAACAATGGTCTTACTTGCTTTCGACTTCTGCTGGAAGTCTTCCACCGACAGGAATTCACCATGATCTCTTGCCGCAGCAATATTGCGAGCTGCATTATCCCCGATTCCTGCCAAAGCTGAAAATGGAGGGATTAGTGTTTTTCCGTCAACGATGAACTTTGTCGCTTCTGAACGGTATAAGTCAATGGATTTCAGCGAGAATCCGCGTGCTGCCATTTCCAGACCCATTTCCAGGACAGGTAACATGTTTTTCTCTTTTGGAGGTGCCTGGAAACCTAATTGCTCAATTTCCGTAATTTTGCGATAGATCGCGTCATATCCCTGACACATCAGTTCGATATCAATCTCATCCGCACGAACGGTAAAGTAAGTTGCGTAATATTCAATCGGATGATACAGCTTGAAAAACGCCGTACGTACTGCCGAAATAACATAAGCGGCCGCGTGAGCCTTCGGGAACATGTACTGGATTTTGAGGCATGAATCAATGTACCATTGAGGCACTTTACAATTCTTCATCTCGTCAATCCATTCCTGTGGCAGACCCCGTCCTTTACGAACACTCTCGGTAATCTTAAATGCCAGACTTGCGTCCATTCCCGTTTTATAGATCAGAAATAACATGATATCATCCCGACAACCAATTACCGTCTTAATGTTACACGTTCCGTTCTTAATCAGATCCTGAGCGTTTCCAAGCCATACCCCTGTACCATGGGACAATCCGGAAATCTGCAGTAAATCGGCAAAAGACGTCGGCTGGGATTCAACAAGCATCTGACGTACAAACTTCGTTCCCATCTCCGGCACGCCAAACGTCGCGACTGGCGACCTAATCTGTTCCGGTGTAACACCCAAAGCTTCGGTTGAGTTAAACATGCTCATGACTTTCGGATCATTCATCGGAATGGTCGTTGGATCGACCCCTGTCAAATCCTGCAACATCCGCATCATAGTTGGATCATCGTGCCCCAGAATATCAAGTTTCAGCAAGTTTTCTTCAAAAGCATGATAATCAAAGTGTGTCGTTTTCCACTCCGCATTAACGTCGTCAGCCGGAAACTGAACAGGTGTAACGTCTTCGACCTCGATATAATCAGGTACTACGACAATACCACCGGGATGCTGACCAGTACTCCGTTTCACCCCAGTACAGCCAGAGGCCAAACGATTCAATTCAGCTCCACGCCATTTCTTCTGATGATGTTCCTCGTACTTCTTGGCAAAACCAAATGCTGTTTTCTCAGCCACCGTACCGATGGTCCCCGCACGGAAAACACTCTTCTCACTAAATAGTACTTTCGTATAGTTATGAGCATGAGGCTGATAATCACCAGAGAAGTTCAAGTCAATATCGGGAACTTTATCTCCTTTAAATCCAAGGAAGGTCTCAAACGGAATATCCTGGCCTTCTCCTTTAAGTGTGCCACCACAATCCGGACACTCTTTCTCTGGAAGGTCAAATCCACTCCGAACACTGCCGTCCAGGAACCACTCGCTGTGTTTGCATTCTGAATTCACACAAATATAATGAGCAGGTAGTGGATTAACCTCGGATATACCCAGGAATGTAGCAACAACAGAGGAGCCAACCGATCCCCGCGAACCTACGAGGTAACCATCCTGATTCGATTTTTTAACCAAGCGTTCCGAGATCAGATAGTTGGCAGAAAAACCGTATTTAATAATTGGAATGAGCTCTTTCTCTAGTCGTGCAACTATTACTTCTGGTAATTCCTCGCCATAGATAGACTTGGCAGTGTCATAGCAGGTATTACGGATTTCTTCGTCCGCACCTTCCAGAATTGGAGTAAACAATTTGTCCGGGAATAACTTAATTTCCTCAAAGCGGTCAGATAACTCTACCGTATTTGTAACAACGACTTCGTAAGCTTTATCTTGGCCCAGGAACTGGAACTCTTCCAGCATTTCCTCTGTCGTTCTGAAATGTGCATCCGGTTTACGTTGATCTTTGAGTGGACTAAAACCTGTAATTCCGTGAATGGTAATATCCCGATATAACTTGTCACGCGGTTCCAAATAGTGCACGTTACCTGTGGCTATGACTGGTTTATTAAATTTTACACCTATATCGATGACTTTACGGATCGCTGTTTTGATTTCTTCGGGTGTAGCCACCAACCCTTTATCCACCAAATGCATATACATGGTAAGTGGTTGGATCTCCAGTATGTCATAGAACTCAGCGATCTCTTCCGCTTCTTCGAGCGATTTGTTAAGCACCGCTTCGAAAAACTCCCCTTTTTCACAGCCCGATATAATAACAAGCCCTTCACGCAAATTAATCAGTTTTGATTTGGGAATGCACGGTACCCGCTTGAAATGTTCCGTATGAGAGAGAGATACCAGCTTGTATAGATTTTTCTTACCGACATCATTCAATGCATAGATTCCACAATGGAAAGGTCTTGTATTCGACAAGTCGACACCTACATAATCGTTCAAGCGATCAAGCCTCGTTAACCCTTTCATCTGAGCAGCATCATTTAATAATCCGATCAGTATACCCGCGAGTGCAATCGTATCATCAATGGCACGGTGATGACTTTCAAGTCCAACCTTATATTTATCTGCCATCGTATTCAGACGGTGGTTCTTATTTTTTGGAAATAACAATCGCGCCAGTTCCAACGTGTCAAGGACAGGGTTAGGAAGCTCTGGCATTCCAATTTGCTTCAGCGAAGCCTGGATAAAGCCCATATCAAAACGTGCATTATGCGCAACAAGCACACCATCACCAGCAAACTGCACAAACTCACGAATGACAGGCTCCAGCTCAGGTGCGTCTTTTACCATGTCATCATTAATATTGGTCAACTGCTGAATGTTGTAGGGAATGCGTTCATGCGGATTCACAAACGTTGCAAACCGGTCGATTTCTTTACCATCTTGCATCTTCACGGCTGCAATCTCAATGATTTTGTTCTGTGTTACCGACAAACCTGTGGTCTCGATATCAAATACGATGTATGTTGCTGTTTGGAGATCCAATGGCTGAGGAGCCATTACAACGGCAACAGAGTCATTCACGACATTGGCCTCGAGGCCGTAGATCATTTTAATCCCGTTTTTCTTAGCAGCCTTGGAAGCCTCGGGATATACCTGCACCCCACCATGATCAGTGACTGCAATCGCCTTATGTCCCCACTCTGCTGCCATTTTCACGTATTTGTCGATTGAAGTTACAGCATCCATCGTACTCATCGTAGAGTGCAAATGGAACTCCACCCGTTTCTCTGGTGCATTATCTTTGCGAGACGGCGGTGCTTTAACTTCAATCAAATCCGATGGAATCATGGCCAGTTCAGGAATTTGCATAAACCGGTCATATTCTACACGACCACGCACTTTTACCCATTTACCGTTAGCCAACAAACTGAGAATTTTAACATCCTCTTTTGTTTTGGCAAACATCTTCATTTGCATGGAGTCCGTGAAGTCGGTCAGGTAGAAGGTAAACAACGTATTTCCGTTTCGCAGTTCTTTACGATCCAGTCCAAACACCGAACCTTGAAGCGTGACCTTTTTCTCTTCATCCTGGATTTCCTGCATAGGTACTGCAGGTTCCTTGATGTCATAACCCATTTGCAAACGCAGATCACCCTGCTCCTCATCCACCGGGATTTCTGTGTCCACTTCACTCATCATCTTCTCGATGACCTCAAGTTCTTCTACACGTTTTTGGGCTTGGAACTGTTCCATGGCCTCTTTATTGCTTCCCACTTCACCCACTTGCATCTTGATGCGAAGAGGTAGATGAAAGTATTTTTCATAGAATTTCGTAATAGCCTGATCTATCTGTTTCTTACGAGCCAATTCCATCGACGTTGCATCACTCATTGTCAGTTGTAGGAGATCCTCTTCACATTCAAAGGTTGTCCGGTTCATCCAACCATTTACAGATGGAATCTCACGGGTAACCCACTCCAGAAAGAGATTCCAATATTCACTGACGATATCACCATTTTGTACTTGGTCCGTGTATTTGAAGCCAAATGAAATTTTGGCGATATGATTCATTTTCTCTTGGATATGCAGGCAAAATGTGCGATAGATTGGAGCGGGTACCAACGTATCCTTTGCAATCAGAATATTCCAATCCCGATTACTTCGATTGGTCTCTACTTGTTCAATCCATCCATCCAAAAAATAGGGCTCTAACAGACCAGCCGGAAGCTCTGCCTGTTTCATCAACAACTCAAACCGTTTTCTTTTCTCCTCGAATCCGCTCATCGTGTTCCTCCTTGTACCCCCTTAAAGCATGAAAAGCCCCTGCATTCAAAAATGTCACCGATCCGAACTCGCACCGACTCATTTTATCCGACAGAAGCTCTCCATTCATTACTCTTACAGTCCGTACGTGCCATTATATACATTGAACAAAAAGATATTTACACTTACCACTCCGATAACAGAACAACCTTCCGATCGCTGTTACCCCCAGATTTTTTGATTCCCATTTACAAAGGGGAAAATCCGGGGATAAAGGCGCAGTGTATGCTTCCGATGTAGCTTTCTTTCAGAAAGCTTTTAGCTCCGCTTCTTCAGGTTATTTCTGTTCTCTACGTTCTCATGTAAATGTTTAGTTCAATGTATATAGTCATGTGACCCTGACTTAGTATGCTCTTGCAAACACAACCGTGTGTTCTGCCTGTTCACCACAAGCCAGGCACGTATGCTTTTCTTCCGCAGGCTGGAACGGAATGTTCCGGCTTGTTGCACCTGTGACTTCTCTTACTTTATCTTCGCAAGTTTCCGAACCGCACCATCCGGCCAGTGTAAACCCGCGTTTATTTTCCATCAGTTCTTTCATCTCATCGAGTGTATCCACGGAGTAGAAGTTATCCGACATAAATGTGCGAGCACGCTCTAACATATCTACCTGGATCTGTGTCAGCATAGCCTGGATCTCTTCTACCAGGTTTGCTTGTTCTACCACTTTCTTCTCACCTGTGATCCGTGATACGAGTACACAAACGCCATTTTCCATATCACGTGGACCAATCTCTAGACGAATCGGAACACCGCGCATCTCGTATTCATTGAATTTCCAACCTGGGCGAACATCGCTGCGATCATCCATTTTCACACGGACTCCAGCTTTTTTCAACTCAGTGAACAACTCATCTGCACGCCCAACAACAGCATCACGTGTTTTCGGAGGTCCAATTGGAATCATGACCACTTGAGTCGGTGCGACTTTAGGAGGAAGTACGAGACCACGGTCATCTCCATGAACCATAATTAATGCACCGATCAAACGTGTGCTTACTCCCCATGAAGTAGTGTAAGCCAGCTCCAGCACATTATTCCGGCTAAGATACTGGATTTCAAATGCTTTTGCAAAGTTCGTCCCCATGTAGTGAGATGTACCTGCTTGTACTGCACGTCCATCCTTCATCATGGCTTCGATCGAGTAGGTATCCACCGCACCCGCAAACTTCTCGGACTTGGTTTTCTGACCCACAATTACAGGAATAGCCAAGTATTCCTCAACCACTTCACGATAAATCTGAAGCATTTTCATCGTTTCTTCACGTGCTTCTTCTTCCGTCTCATGCGCTGTATGACCTTCCTGCCACAGGAACTCACTTGTGCGAAGGAAAGGCAACGTTCTTTTTTCCCAACGAACTACGTTAGCCCACTGGTTGATCAGTACCGGAAGATCCCGATAAGACTGAATCCACTTGGAATACATGTGACCAATAATCGTTTCGGATGTAGGACGGATTGCCAGACGTTCTTCCAGCTTCTCTCCGCCAGCTTCCGTAACCCATGGTAATTCAGGGTTAAAACCTTCCACGTGCTCTTTTTCCTTTTGAAAGAAGCTCTCAGGAATGAACATCGGGAAGTACGCATTGCGATGACCCGTTTCCCGGAAACGACGATCCAACTCATCCTTAATATGTTCCCAGATTTCAAAGCCGTCTGGTTTGAACACAATACAACCGCGTACGGGTGCATAGTCCATGAGATCAGCTTTTTTGATAACATCAATGTACCAGCGTGAGAAATCCTCACCCTGTGGTGTGATTTCAGTCACGAACTGTTTATCATTTTCCTTTGACATAAGACTCCAGCGTCCTCCCATAACGACTATCTCTGAATGTCCAGAGCGTAGTCCAACCGTAATTATCCGTTAATTAAACGTAATATATCATTGTAAGTTACTGCCAGCATCAACACAAACAACATCGCAAATCCGACGAAATGCACCATGCCTTCGCGATTGGGATCAACAGGTCTGCCGCGCAGCGCTTCAATTCCCAAAAATACCAGACGGCTGCCGTCCAATGCAGGTATTGGTAGCAAGTTGAAAATCCCAAGGTATAGACTCAAAATTGCTGCCCATCTCGTTAACTGCTCAATCCCTTGTTTAGCAATTTGTCCTGTCACTTCAAATGTGCGAACTGGACCACCAATATCATCCATGTTGAACTGATTGATCAGATGTTTAAAACCTTCAAATATTATTTTGGTTGTGTCAACCATGGCCACGCCTGAGACTTTAAATGTCTCTACAAATCCAACAGATCGGGTTGGTAACGTAGGTACAATTCCCACTTTACCGCCCTCTTGTCCTTCTACAGCACGTGGAGTAATCGTTATATTAAACGTATCCGAACCCCGGCGCAGCGTCCATTCCATCGGCTTGTCTTTGGAATCGGCAATCATCGACACCATTTTTTGTGAATCCGTACCAATTGCAGTACCATTGATGGTTTCGATAATATCGCCCTTTTGCAGGTTCGCCTGATCCGCTGCCCCACCTTCAAGCACTTCACCAATTACAAGATTTTTTGGATTTTCCACTGGAACTCCTGCCATCTGCGCATATACAGCAAACAGCACAAAGGCCAAGATAAAGTTCATGAGTGGGCCCGCAAAAATAGCCAATGCACGCTGTCCAACAGTTTTGCTGCCGAATTGACGATCTTTCGGTGCAATCTGCGTTTGTTTACCTCGACTTACCAACATTGCTTGAGGATGAATACGATACTCCTGAATCTCTCCATCTACATCGAGTTGAAGCTTCAGCGCTCTCTCCATATCAATGGAGATGACTTCACCACGTATTACATTTTTACGGTTATCCAGCTGGTCCAGATAGATCATCTTCACCTGGTCATCCGCTGATCTTACCGCAATGGTCTGTCCTTCCTGGATCTCTACCAGTTCCGGATCTTCCCCTGCCATCCGTGCATATCCACCAAAAGGCAACAAACGCAATGTAAACTGGGTCTCGTTTCTTTTATATGAGAACAATTTGGGACCAAAACCGATCGCAAACTCCCGTACAAGAATACCGGCGCGTTTGGCAAAATAATAATGCCCCCATTCATGAACCGTCACGATGACAAAGAACATGAGCACCGTTAGAAATACCACTTGTATGGTTTCCAATCCCTATCCATCCTCCTTCACGGCACATACCGCAGTCTGTCCCTCTAGATTATCATTATTCTCTGATGCCGCACAAGAGAATCACTTCTTCCAATTTGTTATGAAAAAAGAGATTACAGACTGGCCGCAAGCTTACGGCTCTCCTGATCACAACGTGCGATCTCCTGCAGATCAGGCTCGTCCACATTGTGGTGTGCTTCCAGCACAGAAGCAATAATATCTTCTATTTTAAGGAATGAAATCTCTTTACGCAAGAAACGGGCTACAGCAACCTCGTTGGCTGCATTAAACGCCGTTGTTGCGGTTCCTCCCATTTTACCACACTCATACGCCATTCTTAAACACGGGAACCGTTCCATATCCATATCACGGAAATGTAATTTCCCAGCTTGAGCAAGAGACAGACGCTGTGCTGGTGATGGCAAGCGGTCAGGGTAAGTCAGTGCATATTGAATTGGAACTCGCATATCCGGATTCCCCAGTTGTGCGATGATGCTTGTGTCATCAAATTCCACATATGAATGAATAACACTCTCTGGGTGAAGCAATACATTAATCTGATCATATCGAAGACCAAATAACCAATGTGCTTCAATGACCTCAAGACCCTTGTTAACCATCGTTGCCGAGTCTATCGTGATTTTGGAGCCCATTGACCAATTCGGATGTTTAAGTGCATCCTCTATAGTCACGTTCTTCAACTGTTCACGGGTAAGATCACGGAATGATCCACCTGAAGCGGTGAGCGTGATGCCTGTCAGGCGTTCTCTGTTTTCACCATTTAAACATTGGAATATCGCAGAGTGCTCACTATCAACGGGCAGTAAAGAGACTCCTTTGGCAGCCGCTCTTGTCGTAACGATATGCCCCGCTGTAACCAATGTCTCCTTATTGGCCAGTCCGATCTGTTTGCCTGCATCTATGGCAGCAAGCGTTGACTCCAATCCAATACTGCCCACCACCGCTGTAACAACCGTATGCGCATCGGTTCCTGCCGCAACTTCTACGAGTCCTTCGTTGCCATAAAATAGTTGCGTTCCTGCTGGCAAATGTGGAGCTATCTTCTCCGCCAGTTCTTTGGACCCCACTGATACTTTGTTCGGCCGGTAACGTTTGGTTTGTTCGATCAGCAGGTCTGTATTGCCTCCGGCAGCCAGTCCCTCCACTTGAAAGAGTTCTGGATGCATGTCAACTACATCCAGTGTCTGGGTTCCAATGGAACCGGTTGACCCAAGAATCGCAATTTTTTTCATGCTGCACCTCATCTTTAATTATCCAATGCCTACGGCGAACAATGCTGTTATCTCAGACTCATGTTCTTCTTTAGTAGGGCAGTAGCATTAGTATATGTACGAATGGAAAAACAACAATCCAGCTGTCGCACCGATCAAGAATGCCTCCATGCCCTGGGAGAAGACTGCCTGAATCCTTGATATTATATACACGTTTGTATGCAGACTGGATCAAGTCACCCATCTGACCTACAACTGCACAGGCAATTCCGATCACAATCGCTCTCTGCCAGGAAAGCAAACCATCTGATACTAATGCAAAAATAACAGAAGTAACAATTGCAATTACGATGCCACCCAGTGCACCCTCTATAGTTTTGTTTGGACTGATAGAAGGCCACAGTTTGTTTTTACCAATGAGTTTCCCTACAAAATAAGCTCCTGCATCACTGGCCCATATGGAGCCCAGCAACAGGAACGTCCAGAACAACCCATGATGCAGATGTCTGGATTCTGCAATGTAATAGAAACCGATCCCTATATACAACACGCCGAGGAAAAGCATGGCCACTGTATTCACGGGAACCTTATTTTTGGTGACAACCGAAGCTGTCATCAGTACAAGCATTACTATCCAGATGACCTGAAATAAGGATAGCGGTCTTGCCTCCCAAAACATTTCCCAAGGAAACACAATGGCAAACACACCAGCATATCCAATCAGGGCCACACCTGAAAAAGGCATCACCCCGGTCATTTTAACAAATTCATAATAACCGATGAGAGCCATAAGCAATACCAAACCATGGTACCAGGGTCCGCCCAGCATGCAAAAACCTAAAAACAACACACCTGCTATGATTCCTGTCGTTAGTCGCTGTTTCAACGGCTTCATCCTCCATCTATTTCAAACCGCCGTAACGCCTTGTTCTGCGCTGATATTCGGCTACTGCTTCAAGCAAATGCTTTTTGCCAAATTCGGGCCAGTATATATCCGTAAACCATAATTCACTATATGCAAGCTGCCAAAGCATAAAGTTGCTTAATCTCAACTCTCCGCTCGTCCGGATCAGCAGATCCGGATCAGGCATGTCAACCGTCAGCATATGTCTATCAATGAGTTCAGGTGTTATATCCTCTGCCGATAGTTCCCCCGATTTCACCTGCAGAGCGATCTGTTTAACACAGTCCGTCATTTCACGACGACTTCCATAGTTCATTGCAAAATTCAAAACGAGACCTGTATTATGTTCCGTAAGACGAATGGCTTCCCGCAAGGCATTAATGGTATGAGAAGGTAAATGTTCCTCTTGGCCCATCATGCGAATGCGCACATTTTTTTCTATAAGTTCATCCAGCTCTATAGCTAGAAATTCTTGCGGAAGTCGCATCAGAAAATCCACTTCTTCTTTTGGACGCGTCCAGTTTTCTGTCGAAAAAGCGTACATCGTCAGATATTTGATGCCCAGTTCATCCGCCGCGATGGTCGCACGTTTGACCGCCTTCATGCCATTTTGGTGCCCGGCTATACGCGGCAGCCCCAAACGTTTGGCCCATCGTCCATTGCCGTCCATGATGATGGCGACGTGCTGCGGGATATTGTCCTCGGATATAGTCAGCGTTTCCTGCTTGTCAGCCCCATTCCACCACGACCGAACCCGTTTGATCATTCCTGTTCCTCCAAAATCCCTGAAGTTTCTTTATCTGAAGCTTGGAAAAAGAGACAAAACCCCACCGTATTGGAGGGGCTGCGCTTGTCTTACACTTCCATGATTTCTTTTTCTTTGGCAGCGAGTACCTTATCGACTTCAGCAATAAACTTGTCGGTCGATTTTTGGATATCATCTTGATGTCTCCGGGATTCATCCTCAGAAATATCTGACTTTTCCAGTTTCTTGATGTCATCATTCGCATCACGGCGAATGTTACGAATCGCTACTTTACCTTCTTCACCGAACTTCTTCGTCAGCTTAACAAGTTCCGCTCTACGTTCTTCCGTCAATGCCGGAATAGACAAACGGATCATGCTACCATCATTGGCTGGAGTAAGACCCAGATCCGATTTCATGATGGCACGCTCGATGTCACTCATGGAGGATTTGTCCCAAGGCTGAATCATCAGTGTACGGGAATCCGGAGTACTGATATTAGCGAGTTGATTCAATGGCGTCATTGCTCCATAATACTCTACCTGAATTCGGTCCAGAAGAGCTGGAGTTGCGCGGCCTGCACGCAAAGTAGCCAGGTCACGACGCAATGCTTGAATTGCTTTTTCCATACGCTCTTCGGCATGTTGTTTAACCGCTTGTGGCATTAATCTACACTCCCTTTAACGATTGTTCCGATACGTTCGCCCAGAACAACACGTTTGATGTTACCTTGTTCCGTAATGGCAAATACGATCAACGGGATGTTGTTGTCCTTACAAAGCGAGGATGCCGTTGAATCCATTACACCAAGGTCTTTGTTAAGAATATCCATGTAAGTCAACTGATCAAATTTCACAGCTGTACTGTCCTTAAACGGATCTGCTGAGTATACACCATCAACTTTATTTTTGGCCATCAAGATAACTTCTGCTTCAATCTCCGCTGCGCGCAGTGCTGCTGTTGTATCCGTGGAAAAGAACGGGTTACCTGTACCTGCTGCAAAAATAACGACCCGGCCTTTCTCCAGATGGCGAATAGCTCTACGACGAATATAAGGCTCTGCAATCTGTTGCATTGCAATAGATGTCTGTACACGCGTAGGCACTTCAATCTGTTCCAAAGCATCCTGCAGTGCCAGCGAGTTCATTACTGTCGCCAGCATACCCATATAATCGGCAGTTGCACGATCGATGCCGTTTTCGCTACCGGCAATTCCACGCCAGATGTTTCCGCCGCCACATACAATAGCAACCTGTACACCAAGTGCAACAACCTCTTTTACCTGTTGGGCAATCGACGAGATCGTATCTGCATCAATACCGTAGCCGTTTTGACCGGAAAGAGACTCTCCGCTGACCTTTAAGACAACACGTTTAAATACTGGCTGTTCCAATTATTCACCCTCCACTTTGAATCGAACACGCTTGGTGTTCAACCAACAAAACTTCTCGCGCATGGCCTCCTGCTTAAAAAGAAAGGAACACAGTTGTGTTCCGCTCTTTTAGGAAAAACGTTTAACCGGTAAGGCACTGTTTTCCTGAGATATAAGGGAGTTTACGCTTCGAAGTTTCATCATTCTTATATCTTCGAAAATCAATTCTGCTCGCCGGTTTATAGAAACCGTCTTATTTGTTTACTTGGGACATTACTTCTTCTACGAAGTTGTCTACTTTTTTCTCAAGACCTTCACCCAGTTCGTAACGAACGAAACGACGGATGGAGATGTTTTCACCAATTTGGCTGATTTTTTCGTTCAGCAATTGAGAGATCGTTTTGTCTGGATCTTTAACAAAAGTTTGTTCCAGCAGGCAGTACTCTTCGTAGTATTTACCGATACGGCCTTCAACCATTTTTTCAATGATTTTTTCTGGTTTGCCTTCGTTAAGAGCTTGAGCTTTCAGGATTTCTTTTTCTTTTTCCAGCTCATCTGCAGGAACTTCTTCACGTGTAACGAATTTAGGATTAGCTGCAGCGATTTGCATAGCTACATCTTTAACGAAATCCTTAAATTGATCCGTTTTACCAACGAAGTCTGTTTCACAGTTAACTTCAACCAAGACACCAATACGTCCACCAGCGTGGATGTAAGATTCAACAACGCCTTCAGTTGCTGCACGGCCTGCTTTGCTTGCTGCTGCAGAAAGACCTTTCTCACGCAACAATTCAGCTGCTTTTGTTACATCACCGTTTGCTTCTTCCAGTGCTTTTTTGCAATCGAGCATACCAGCGCCCGTTCTTTCGCGAAGTTCTTTTACTGCACTCGCATTAACTGCCATTATAAATTCCCTCCAACATTAAGTATTGTACGTACACTCTAAAAAAAGGGCAGTGAGAGGTTATCCACCTGCCAACCACCCTTTTCATTTAGTTTATAACATATGTTCGAATCTATTAAGCGGAAGTTTCTTCGCCTTGGTTAGCTTCGATTACAGCATCAGCCATTTTACCTGTAAGCAATTTAACAGCGCGGATCGCGTCGTCATTACCTGGGATAACATAATCGATCTCATCCGGATCGCAGTTAGTATCAACGATACCAACAATTGGGATACCCAATTTGCGAGCTTCCGCAACAGCGATACGCTCTTTGCGTGGATCGATGATGAACAGGGCGCTTGGCAGGCCTTTCATATTTTTAATACCGCCCAAGAATTTCTCCAGACGATCTTTTTCTTTGCGAAGCAAGATTACTTCTTTTTTAGGCAATACAGCGAATGTACCGTCTTCTTCCCAAGCTTCCAACTGTTTCAAACGATCAATACGTTTTTGAATAGTTTGGAAGTTAGTCAGGGTACCGCCGAGCCAGCGTTGGTTAATGTAGAATTGACCAGCACGTTCAGCTTCTTCTTTAACAGAATCTTGAGCTTGTTTCTTAGTACCCACGAAAAGAATTTTACCATTCTCTCCTGCGATTCCTTTAACGAAATTGTAAGCCTCTTCGACTTTTTTCACCGTTTTTTGCAAATCGATGATGTAAATTCCGTTTCTTTCAGTGAAGATATAACGATCCATTTTTGGGTTCCAACGACGAGTTTGGTGACCGAAGTGTACCCCAGCTTCGAGAAGCTGCTTCATGGAGATTACTGCCATCTTCACACACCTCCTAATATGGTTTTTATTGTGTCCTCCGCCGGCATCATTTTTCGCCAAGACTCTCCATAAGGAAAGCACCCTCAACAAAATTAGCACATGCGTGTGTTTTAACACCGTTATCTAATATAGCATAACTGACTGTCCGATGCAACAGTCTTTGAAGCTAAAAACTACTTTTCGTTTTTTGCTAGTATCGAATCATTTTAAACTTGATATGTAACTCAGGCGCTAATTATTATCAAGCTTTGAAAATGTACCGTTTAATACGCAAAAACCGTCCTGTCCGAGCATGCTCAGTTTGACGGTTCTTTCGTGATTTTTGCGATAATGGATTTGAAACTTTCGCCTTTTTCAAGCGCATAGGTACCCACCTGGATTTTGGTATTGATTCGCTCAGCCTTGCCAGCCTTTATGAATGCTTGAGCATCATCTACGATTCCCGCAGTTTTTAGGTTTGCTGCAACGATCGCCAGACTGTTGCCTGAACGTACTTTAAATGATACTGTTGCGCCTTTCGGATTGCTTGGCGTTACAGGTTCTGTTGTTTTCGGCTCAGTTATCTCTTTCTGCCCTTCAACTTCACTTGTAGCAGGCTCTTGTGGCTTCTCAGGCTCGGTAGGTGTTTCCGTAGAGGTTACTGTCTCAGGTGGTGTTGCTGTTTCCCCTTGCAACTCACTGCTTTCCTGCTTTTTCTTCTCTACCCACTCAGCTTCTGTGTACAATTCCTCTTCAGAACCGACCACCTTCATATCCAGGCTTTTTGCAGCTGTTTCAAGCTGTTCTTTGGTCATATTGGCAGTCTGCTCGGGGTCCAGATTACTATCCGACAATGCATTTTGTCCAACTGTGGCCAGTTGAAGCAAAACTGCACCAATAATCATGCCGCTCCCCAGACCAATCCATAAGGATCGCTTGTCCATGACTTAGCTTTCCTCCCGTTCTGCCAGTTGCAGTATTAACTGTACCTCACCTCGCTGAATGCCTGTCTGCTTGGATATGGCATCCATCGACTTACCTTCAGCATGTAGATTAAAGAGTTCTGCATATCGATCTTTAATCGATTCACGCCCAGGCAAAGATTCGACTTCACTGGTCTGTTGGTCTGCTTCTAACGCCTGCTGGGCCGCCTCTGCTTGTACACTTTTCACGAGTGCTTGTGCTTGCAAACCTTCGGAAGATTGTACAGATACATTACCGGAGTGTGGAACAGGTGATGCGACAGCTTCGTTCTTTTTGCTCTGTTCCAGCTGATCCAACCGCTGCTGTAATTCCTGAAGTTGCAATTGCATACGTTGATCGGCTGCTGTCGCTTCTCCCTTCATTTCAGCCACACGTTGAATAAGAGCATCATTATCATTTTCGATCTCGGTCATGTAGTGCTCAAGCGTAGATTCCATCTCCTGCACCAGTTGATGCCCAGGCTCTTGCACCTTGTTTTTCCGTGGCATAATACAAGCGTAGGCGATGGCGCAGGCCCCTAATATGACAATAATGATCCATGGTGACAAATTGGGTTCTCTCCTTCTGATTCAACCATCGGTGCGCAAGACTGCATGTCCATAACAACCATTTATTATAAAGACAGATCTATGTGTTTTCCCTTGTAAGGGTGCTCTGCAGGTTTCACAGTTTCTTGAGCTTGAGCCTGAACCGTCTCCTGTCCATCGGAACCACTCTGCTGATCTCCATCATGGTTATGCCCATCACGCACCGAAGTCTGTGAAGTTTCGTCCATTGCTTCACTTCGTTGCCTTGCTTCATTTGCTTCTTTCGACGTTTGCTCTGCCAAAAGATTCTGATCCGTAATCGGTCGCTGCTGGGCTTCACTTTGATAACGTCCCGCTTCACTTGTTCGTGGTACCGCAATCTGCAACTCCACTGCTTTGAAACTCATACGCTCACCTCACGGTTTCGAATGGATTTCTTCCTGTGCCTGAATGCTGTACTTAAACGTATGGAACCATCGTAATATCACCATCGTGATAATAAAATGAAATTCGACTCACTGGATCTTTAATAAATTTCGTGTATCTGCCGATAACTATTTTAGAGCCTCCATAAATCATCTTCAGAATATCAACACGAGCATTACTTGTATCTTCAAGTGCCTTTTCAATTTCAAAGATACGCATTTTCGTTTCTTCACTTATACGAAGAGCAGATTTCTGCGTAGCATTCAGTTTGATTCGCATCGACATCTTATCTGGAGTTAGTTGTCCAGCGGCAGCTAATTGATCCAGCAATGTCAAAGCTTTCTTCGTTTTGTCCAAGGAATCCATCTGTTCTCTGACTTCCTTACGCAAATCATTGAGTTCGTTACGCAGCTTTGGCAGCACACCAACTTCTATGGAAGTGACCGTGGACATGCTGTTGCCCACAACACGCGCTGAGACGTTCTGACCAGCCTGGATCGAGCCACCAACAATAAGACCTTTGGTTCCCGCACAGATGACACCGTGGCCAGCACGAATATTAGAATGCATAATACTTTGGGAAACCAGAACATCTTCACCGGCATCTACGTTGCCTTCTTGAATGAAAGTACATTTAACATTATGGCCTGCTTGTACCAGTCCTTTGTTATATCCAATAATACCACCGGTAATTTCGATTGAGCCGCCTGCTTCCAGTTCAGCTCCTTCGACACCTCCGACGACACGAATGTCACCTGCTGCTTTTACTTTAAATCCGGTAAGTACATTGCCTCGTATGACAACTGTGCCTACAAAGTCGATATTACCGTTATTGTAGTCAACGTCACCATTGACTTCATAAACCGGAAACACATTCAGTTTGTTACCGTCCGTTTTGGTAACCAGCCCATCCAGTGCAGCATACATCGCAGAACCATCCGGGTTAATCACAACGTTTTTCCCAACTTTAAACCGAGCTTCTTTTCCCGGACGATAAGGAATTTCCTCACCCGTTACTGCCCTGCCTGGTATGCCATCGCTAGGAGCGATCCGCTCTGCAATGATCTGACCACTACGGACATTGTTTAATCGGGTCACTTCTTTGTAATCGACAGTTCCATCTTCCGATTCCAGTGGTCGTCGTTCATTCGTATCGTCCATTCCAACCAGGACCTTGATGAAGCCATCTGTTCCTTGAATGGGAGCGACACCTTCTGCAATCTTGTATTTATCTTTCAAATAGGTTTCAGGGTTGTTCACAAAAAGTAATAATGCCTCTCGCGATACACCTTGTTTGATGCCCTTGTTTGCCACAAATTGTTCAAGTTCATCGATCGTGCAGGCAAAGCCTTCTTCCTCTTTGGAAAATTCAAGGTAGGCTGTGCATTTGTCGTCCGATAAAACAATGTTTAAACATTGTTCCAAAGCAGTCCGCTGTGTCACCGCAATTCTTCCCCCTTTTAGACTTTCCACTCCCCAAACTCCAATGATATTACTTCTCTCTATTAATCTTTACGCATCAACAAATCTTTCTGTTTGTCCAACGTGCCGCGTAATCGTAATATTGCCTTGGAATGTAACTGGGATATACGAGACGGAGAAAGAGACATAACCTCAGCAATTTCACTAAGAGAAAGATCATCGTAATACAAGAGTGAAACAACCGTTCTCTCTTTTACCGTCAACTTGTCAAGCCCTTGCACCAAAGCTTCCTTCAAATAAAACTCATTCACTTTATAATCCGGATTTTTGGCTTTCTCATCCACCATCAAAGACAGACGAGTCTCAGACTCTTCCTCACGAATTGGGTCCTCCAGCGAGCAAAGTGACATGACTGCCACTTCCTGAAGCATATGTTGAAAATCTTTAGTGGATACGTCCAAGTACTCGCTCATTTCCTCATCACTAACAGACCTGAGATAACTTTGTTCCAGCTGTTGGTAGGCGTCTTCAATTCGCTTGGCCTTCTCACGCACAGAACGCGGAACCCAATCACCTTGACGCAGACCGTCAAGAATGGCTCCGCGGACCCTCCATGATGCATAAGTTTCAAATTGCAGACCACGTTCATAGTCGAACTTCTCCAATGCATCAATTAACCCCATAACGCCATTGCTCTCCAAGTCATCCTTGGGAACATTTTTGGGTAAACCAACAGCCAGTCGACCGGATACATAATTTACAATATGAAGATACTTTTCAATCAACGTTTTCTTGGCTTCAAGATCTCCATGTTCTTTCCACTTTTCCCACAGATCAGAATGGTTCAAATGTGAAGCTTTACGCTCGTTCAATTACTTTCACCCTCCTTATTTGTCTGTCAGGTGACGAACGGCCTGCGCCAATTCCTCCGGATCCTTGGTCCGGACAAGTTTAGGCGGATCCAAAGGGGCGAATCCCGTTGGAGCTTTCGTCTCAGATGGCGGAAGATCGTCCCCAGATGAAGCGTTCTGTCCACTCTTGAGCAAATCATTCAGCTCTTGTCCATCGTCTTCGATTTTAATGTCCACCTGTGAACCTCTTTGATCTTGAGCACTTGGTGAATCATAACCATACCCATTTCCCTCGATCTGAGGGTTCAGCAGCAATCCCAATCCCCAGCGTAAACCATATGCAAGGACAAACCAGGCTACGAATCCGATCAATCCGCGAATTAAACTGGTCATCAGCACATTGCTGCTGTATGCTACAAAAAAAGTAAGAATAAACCCAACGATGCCTGCTCCAAGATTAATGCGGTAGTTTCCTATCATAGTCTTATAGTTCCTTTACACCCATTTGTACGCTTCGAATAGTCAAAAGTCCAGTTTCACAATCCATCTCAATCGTTCGTCCATAATTCCCACCCGTATCTTCTGCTAGAAGAGGGATATTGAGTTTTTGAAGCCACTCTCGACAAGAATCTGCATTCCTTGGTCCAATACGCATTGTATCTCCAGCGCCAGCAAAGGCAAACATCTGAGAGCCTCCGGCCATTTTAGACACAATACGTGAGTGAGAAGCGCCTAGTTTAATCATCTTTTCCAAAAGCTCAGGCAACGCCGTATCCGCATATTTCGCAGTGTTCAGTTTCCCTTCACGGGCGATCTCTGAAGTAGGAAGCATGACATGCGCCATTCCAGCCAGCTTCAAATGTGGGTCATACATTGTTAATCCCACACACGAACCCAAGCCAGTCGTACGGATTACACCAGGAAGATGAGCGATGTTTAAATCCGCCATACCGACTTTAACGACGCTTTTGTCCTCAATCATGGCTCAGTGGCACCCCTAGTGATTCAAATATCTTTGCAAAGGATGGTGGATCCGGAATGAGGAAAAACTGACCCTCAACTTGATCTTCACCTTCAAAGAAAGATGTGTCAATCAACAATGCAGCGTCACCCATCTCGCCAAATTGCAGCAAGCCATAACTTAGAATGGCACCCGCCATGTCGATGGCAAGTCCAGGGACAGTTGGATACATAGACAACTTCGTGAAATCTGCCAGAGAAGAAAGATAGGATCCAGCCAAAATATTTCCAATCTCGGAAAGCGCTGATTGTTCCATATCTGTAAAATCGAGTCCTTCTTTCAGATCAAACCCGGCAAGTCTATTCAACAACATTTTAGCAGCCTCTGGTGTCATCATAAAGAAAAGATTTCCCGGTGCTTCGCCTTCTACACGAAGAAACACGGTAACCACGATGCGTTCATCTCCGCCCACTTTTTCGGCAACTTCTTCAAAAGGGAGCATTTGTACTGTAGGTACACCCATGTCAATCGGTCTGTTGAGGAGTTGAGACAACGCCGTTGCGGCGTTGCCTGCTCCAATGTTACCGACCTCTTTGAGCACATCCATCTGGAATACCTCAAATCGGTTGAACATCTCCACGGTACTAGCCCTCAACACTTTCCAGCTGTACAATCTCGCTTTTATTTAATACTTCGTTTAGGTTGAGCATAATCAACAAGCGTGAATCTTCCAATTTAGCAACACCTCGCAGGTATCTCGCTTTGACGCCGCCAACCACTTCTGGGGGGCTATCGATCGCACTGCTTTTGATATCAATAACATCATTAGCAGAATCTACGATAAAGCCAACTTGCATGTCGTCTACACCTACGATAACAATACGAGTCTGATCCGTGTATTCCGTTTCCGGAAGGGAGAAACGACCGCGTAGATCAATGACTGGAATTACAACACCGCGTAGATTAATAACTCCTTTTACAAAGGAAAGTGTCTTGGGGACACGGGTAATTGGCATCATGCGCTCAATCGTCTGAACCTTGTCTACCTCAATACCATACTCTTCGGAACCCAATTTAAAGACGATGACTTTCAACTCTTCTTCCATGTAAAAAACCTCCCTATTAAATGTAAGACTTAGCTCTATGCTTATTTAATAAATGCATTAGGATCAAGAATCAGGGCTACTTGTCCATCTCCGAGAATGGTTGCTCCAGAGATTCCTTCAATAGCAGGAAGATAGGTTCCCATTGATTTGAGAACAATCTCACTTTGTCCAATAAATTCTTCAACAGCTACGGCTGCAAGACGGTCGCCTTTGCGAATCACGACAATTTCTGTTTCTTGCTCATCAGCGTCATTGAAATCCGGTACAGAGAATACTTCGCTCAAAGACAAGTACGGAATCAGTGACTCACGGAACGTGATCATTTTATTGCCATGAATATTACGAACTTGCTCACGTTGTACAATGGCCGTCTCTACAATGGAAGACAACGGAACAGCATATTTCTCAGAACCAAGTCGTACAAGCATTGCAGCAATAATGGATAGTGTCAACGGAAGCTGAACAGAGAAGTTCGTGCCTTTGCCTGGAGTTGAATGAATCGTTACATTACCCCCAAGCGAAGTGATCTTCGATTTCACTACATCCAAGCCAACACCCCGGCCAGAGATATCCGAGATAATATCAGCAGTACTAAAACCAGGTGCGAACAACAGCTGATTCACTTCATCATCACTCATTTTGGCACCTTGTTCTTCGGTTACAACTCCACGTTTGATCGCGGTTTTCAAAAGCTTGTCGCGATAGATACCTTTACCATCATCTTCAATCTCGATAAATACGTGATTTCCACTGTGGAAGGCACGCAGGTTTACTGTACCCATCTCTGGTTTACCTGCAGCTACACGCTCTGCAATGGATTCCACACCATGGTCAACCGCGTTACGCAGTAAATGCACAAGCGGATCACCAATCTCATCAATTACCGTACGATCCAGTTCCGTCTCAGCACCTGTAATCACCAGATCGATTTTTTTATCAAGTGTCTTAGCCAGATCACGGATCATGCGCGGGAATCGATTAAATACGGTATCTACCGGAACCATCCGCAATTTCAGTACAATATTTTGCAAATCTGTGCTAACTCGACTTAAATGAGCTACTGTATCGGATAAATCATTGTTGCCTGTTTCACTGGCCAGTTGCTCCAGACGTGAACGGTCAATCAACAATTCACTGAACAGGTTCATCAATACGTCGAGACGTTCAATATCCACACGAATGGTACGTGAAGGTGCAGCAGCTTGCTTCGGTGCAGCTGTTTTAGCTGGTGCCGTTGTGGCTTCTTCTTTGGGTACAGAATTCTTATCTGGCGAAGGAACCTCAGCTACAGCTGTTGGTGCGGGTGGCGCTTCAACTGTAGCTGCTACCTGATTGGCCATCTGCTGGAGAGTCTCCTGATCCAGTTGAATGAGCTTTGCACTTTCAATTTCAGAGATACTCATGATGCCTTCTTCCAGTTCGTGCGCTTCTTTAGTTGTTATGTAATACAACGAGAAACTGCGCTCAAACTTCTCCTGCTCAATATCCTGAACGGATGGGTAAGCTTTAACGACTTCACCTGAACGTTCCAGCATATCAAAGACCATATAAGCCCGTACACCTTTTAACTGGCTATGCTCGCTAACAAGCACATCCACGTAGAACACACGATGACCTTCGGCGATCGACTGATCCAGCACTGAATATTGGAATTCATCCAGCTCCACAGCCGAAGAGATTGAAGCGTTAGCCGGCTTGTTTGTTTCTGTAGCAGGTCCATTTCCGTTTGTCATTTCACCATTTTCAATGGCTTGAAGTGAAGCTACGATTGACGACACATCTGCTTTACCTTGTCCACCTTCGGTAATATCCTGAACCATAGTTTCCAAAGCGTCCAGACTCTTGAACATGGTATCAAAAATGTAATCCTGCATTTTCAACTTCTCATTACGAACCAGATCCAACACATTTTCCATTTTATGTGTCAGTGATGCCAAATCTTCAAAGCCCATAGTTGCTGCCATACCCTTCAAGGTATGAGCAGAGCGGAATATAACCTGAACTATGCCCAGGTCTTCCGGATTGCCTTCAAGTTGAAGCATGTTTTCGTTAAGCGATTGCAGATGATCATTAGACTCATCAATAAACATGGATAAATATTGGTTCATGTCCATTGTGAGGCACCTCCTCCGTGAGTTACACTCCGTTATTTCACTGCTTGAACAAGTTTAGAAGCAATCTCCTGCAATGGCAGAAGATGACGAACGCATTGCAGCTCTACAGCAGAACGCGGCATACCATATACAACACATGTTTCTTCATTCTCGGCAAAGGTTGATGTAACTCCAGCTTCGTATAATCGCTTCATCATACGTGCTCCATCACTTCCCATTCCCGTTAGCAAAACAAGATGCCTTTGTAAAGATGTAAACGGTAGAAGTGACTCAAACATCGTATCCACTGAAGGTCTATGTCCATTCACTGGTTGATCTTCAGTCAACTTCACGATAAACTTCCCGTCTGCTGTTTTGTTAACTTTCACATGGAATCCGCCGGGTGCTATATAGGCGGTTCCTTTTTTCAGAACCATGCCCTCTTCAGCTTCAACCACATGCAGTGGACTGAATGTATTCAATCGTTGAGCCAGAGAACGTGTGAAATTGGGCGGCATATGCTGCACAATAATGACCGGTGCAGGCAAATCAGCAGGCAACTGCTCGAGCAATGTCTTGAGAGCCCTCGGTCCACCCGTAGAACAACCTATTGCCACAAGTTTGTTGAATGGTCCTTCCAGCCCTCCTCCACCTTTGGGAACAGGATTAGGCTTGATTACATCCTTGGCTTTTGCAGAGGCAGAAGTTGCCGCTATTTGATCAGCTGCCACTCTAGCTGCATTAGGTAGTCGAACTTCCTTTGGAGTCTGTACTGGATTAGCTGACCTCACTGCTTTTTCTGCCTTCGTCCCCAAATTACGCTCAGCCTTTGGCAAAGGCTCCGGTTTATTCTCTACGCGACCTGGTTTTGAAGGTGACAATGGTTCAATTGGTTTCTTGGCTTTGGCCTGAAAGGCTTCAGTGCGCTCTCGAAGAGAGCGTTGAATCGTCTCGACAGGTTCGATCGTTTTTTTCACAGGCTCCGCTCGATCCCTAGCCGGCAGTTCTTTCTGTACTGGCTGAGTTGGGGGAGCAACTGCTCCTCGCAACATGTCTCTATTTTTCATGGATAACTCACGATCAGCTTTTCTTTTGATCTCATTCATCGCAGCACGCATGCGCTCAACCAAGGCTTTACCAACTTGAGCAATATCCTGGTCATGTGAAATAGATGGTTTGCGAATGAAGTCAAATGCCCCGGCTTCAAGCGCCATAATGGTTTCTTTCATGCCTTGTTCATTGATACCAGAGAGCATAATCACAGGAACGAAAGATTCCTTCATAATTGATTTTAATGCATCCAACCCATTCATTTCGGGCATCTCAACGTCCATTGTAATAATATCGGGTTTCAATTCTAGTGATTTTTGAATCGCTTCTCTACCGTTTGATGCCGTTGCCGTAACCTTGAATTCCGGATCCGCTTGGATCAAATCCGTAACAATCTTACGCATAAAAGCGGAATCATCGACAACCAATACTTGATACGCCGCCATGTTGTGTCACCCCTGTTTCCTTTATTCAGAAATCATGTTGTTCGTTTAAGCCACTTATTCATAAATCCCCTGATTCCTGTCAAGGTTCCGGATCCCGGAGTTGCAGGTACAGCCAGATAACGAAGAGCAAGTTTCTCTATATCTTTAGAGGCTTTGGCATTCGGATAAGCCAGACTATAGGGCATTTGCCTTTTAACCGCCTTGACTACCTGGGCGTCTTCTGAAATATACCCAAGCAGCGGAATATCCGTCTGCAAAAACCGCCTCGCCACTCCAGCTATTTTTTCTGCCACCCGTTCCGCTTCTCTTTCGTCTTCCACCCGGTTAACGATCATCCGAAAGGGTGTAGCATTTTCCTGGCCGTGCATAACTTTGACTAAAGCATAAGCATCGGTTATTGAAGTCGGTTCAGGTGTAGTTATAATCAGGCATTCATCAGCAGCACCGATGAACTTCATATTCTCTCTGGAGAGTCCTGCCCCAGTGTCAAAGATGACATAATCCATTTCCTGGGCAATATCCTCGACTTGACTGGCGAAAAACTCCAGATCACGATCAGACAATGAGAACAACTCTTTCATGCCCGATCCTCCAGCAATGTAAGGCAAGCCACTGGCACCCAGTTGTATGATTTCCCTTATGGATTTTTGTCGGTACAACAGGTGGTAAAGATTATAGGAAGAAGACGTACCCATAAGAACATCAATATTAGCCATTCCAATATCGGCATCAAATACAAGTACCTTTTGCCCCAAAGCCTGCAATGCCAAGGCAAAGTTCAGTGTGAAATTGGATTTGCCAACACCTCCCTTACCACTGGCCACAGTAATGATTTTCGAGGATCGAATATCTCGCTCAATGCCTTCCATTTCCAATGGCGCGGAGACCATACTTCGAAGTGTAGCTGCCTGATCCTTCATTGTGACCATTCTCCCAGCAACTGTTTGGACAACGAATCTGCATCTGGTTTCAACAAATCATCCGGAACATTTTGTCCATTTGCCACATATGCGAGCTTGAGTGGAAAACGGTGTAACAAGTTAAATAGCGGACCGCAGCTCCCAGTCTCATCCATTTTGGTGAAAATCACCTTATCCAGTCCATATTTACTGAAATGTTCCGTGATCTGCACCATATCAGCACTTTTGGAAGTCATACTCATGACCAGAAAGGTTTCGCTATTCTCTACAGGAGCAAGCAAACTTTGCAGTTCCGAAACAAGTAATTCATTTCTGTAGTTTCTACCCGCTGTATCCATAAAGATCAAATCACAATTCTCTAATCGAGAAATGGCACGTTGTGTATCACCAGGCGATTGCACCACCTCAAGTGGAACATTCAGTATAGATGCATACGTTCTAAGCTGTTCTACCGCCGAGATCCGATACGTATCTGATGTAATGAATCCAACTTTACGCTGTTTTTTGAACATTTGTTCAGCAGCCAATTTTGCAATTGTCGTAGTTTTCCCTACACCGGTTGGTCCAGCTACATAGACGATTCGCGTGGTAGGAAGAATGCCTTCTTCAATACGTTGCTCCAAAAAGTGCATAACCTCAAGCTTCACTATTTGCTCTACATCTTGTTCTTTTAATCCATTCTCAGACCATTTTGCTTGAATTGAATCAAACCAGGATTCCCATACTTCAGGCCAAACATCTTGTTCTGTCAAACGTTCTCGGATCGTATGCAGTTCCTCTGGCACAGGGTCCGCAGAAGTACCTTGCTTTGAAAGCCTGGTCACCATCTGTTTAAGATCCTGCAATTCAGTCATTAACTTATCCTGCTGCAGGTCTGAACCTGTTGGCTTCGGAGCAGTTGTTGAACCCGAAAAATCCGCCCCTTGCGGTCGCGGTTTATGATCCGTGCTCGAAGAACCTGAGCCGCTGTCTATGTTTGAACCGATATTACGCGATTCAAACACAGACGGTGCAGCCGCAGATTGGTCCTGTACACTTTGATCAGCTGTATTCGTTGTCACCGACTCATCAGAAGCCGCAACAAACGAACGAGCTGTTTGCCGATAAGCCTCAGGTACAAATGCACGAGGTACAGGCGTGAATTGATTTTGTACTGGCTTTGTTGTTTGCTTGTTTTCTTTCTTATCCACTGCAGCTACAACTTCGATCCGTTTTTTGCGAAACATTCCCATTACACCGCCCACCTTAATCTCTTTGGTGGACAGAATAACGGCATCACTTCCCAGGTCTTTGCGAATTTGAAGCATAGCTTCGGGCATGGTCTCAACAACGTATTGTTTTACTCTCATAAGTTCACCACCCCGATACTTTGAATTTCAACATTCGGCTCCAACTCGCTGTAGGAAAGCACAGGAATGTCCTGCATAGTACGTTCAATAACCTGACGCAGATACATCCGAATGGTTGGAGAAGTTAATACAACAGGTTGTTGACCTGATTGAATCAAACGGTTCACTTGTTCACTGAGCTTCTGATATACACTTTGTGTAGATACAGGGTCTAGCGCAAGATAACTGCCTTGATCCGATTGTTGCACACTTTCAGCAATTTTCTTCTCAAGACCAGGTCCAACCGTGATCACTCGAAGTGTCTCACCTTTCTGTGAGAACTGCTGAGTAATCTGACGTGAGAGGGATTGTCTGACGTATTCAGTCAGCACATCAGGATCTTTCGTATACGTACCATAGTCAGCCAGTGTCTCGAAGATGGTAACCATATCTCGAATAGATATTTTCTCACGCAATAACTTGGCAAGCACTTTCTGTACATCACCAATGGAAAGTAGAGAAGGGATCAGTTCATCCACAAGGGCAGAATAGTTCTCTCTGAGATTATCCACAAGTGCTTTTGTTTCTTGTCTTCCAAGTAACTCATGCGCATGTTTCTTAATCAGTTCCGTCAGATGTGTAGCCACAACGGAAGGCGGATCAACGACCGTATATCCTGCAAGTTCGGCTCTGTCTTTGGTTACTTCATCAATCCATAGTGCCGGAAGTCCAAAAGCAGGTTCCGTCGTTTCAATACCTGTCACAGACTCCTCATCATAGCCAGGACTCATGGCAAGGTAATGATTCAACAACAGTTCTCCGCCACCTACCACATTACCCTTGATTTTGATAACATACTCATTGGGTCTGAGCTGGATATTATCTCGAATCCGTATAACCGGAACGACCAACCCCAGTTCAAGAGCACACTGCCTCCGAATCATAATGATCCGATCCAATAAGTCCCCACCCTGCTGATTATCAGCAAGCGGGATTAAACCATAACCAAATTCAAACTCAATAGGGTCCACCTGAAGCAGGTTAATTACACTTTCAGGACTTCTAACCTCTTCAATCTGCTGTTCTTCTTCCAACTGTTCTTCCGCTACTTGTTTCAAATTCAGATTATTCTGCATACGCCACGCGGCATATGCCAACACACCTGCCAACGGAAGCGTAGTAATAACATGAATTGGTGTGAAGAAACCGAGCATGGCAATAACGAAAGCTACGATATAAATTAGTATTGGATATGTAAACAGTTGCCCCGTAATATCATCTGCCAGGTTTCCTTCTGATGACGCTCTGGTGACGATAAGTCCTGCTGCTGTGGAAATAAGCAGAGCCGGGATTTGGCTTACCAATCCATCTCCGATAGTCAGTACAGAGTACGTTGCCATCGCATCTGCGAAAGCCATCCCATGCACAGTCATACCGATAATAAATCCACCAATGAGATTGATCAGGAGGATGATAATACTTGCAATTGCGTCACCTTTTACGAATTTACTTGCTCCATCCATCGCTCCATAGAAATCGGCTTCACGTTCAATTTTGGAACGACGCTCACGAGCTTGTTGCTCGTTGATCAGACCCGCATTCAGATCCGCATCAATACTCATTTGTTTACCAGGCATCGCATCAAGGGTGAATCGGGCAGCAACTTCAGCTACGCGCTCAGACCCCTTTGTAATAACGATAAACTGAACGACAACGAGGATCAAAAACACGATAAATCCAATTGCAATTTGCCCTCCAGCAATCCAGCTACCAAAGGTAGCAACTACAGCTCCAGCATCCCCTTCACCAAGAATTAGCTTGGTAGTCGAAATGTTCAGAGCCAGTCGGAATAGTGTAGTGATCAACAGCAAAGCTGGAAAAATAGAAAACTGTAACGCTTCTTTGCTGTTCATTGCAACAAGGAGTATCATCAGTGCAATTGAAATATTGACGACCAGCAACAAGTCCAACAGCCAGGTTGGGATCGGAAGAATCATCATCAACACAATGCCAATGATACCCGCAAGGACAGCTATATCTTTAATCTTCAATGAATGTACGGCCTCCGATCCCCTTTTATTTCGTTCTGCCCTTTAGTTTATATACATAAGCCAGCACTTCAGCTACCGCTTGAAACAAATCGGCCGGTATAGCGTCACCAATCTCGGCTCTCTGGAACAATGCCCGTGCCAGCGGCTTGTTTTCCATCGTAATAACACCGTTTTCTTTGGCTATTTCCTTAATACGCAAGGCGACATAATCCTGACCTTTGGCAATAATCTGTGGTGCCTCCATCTCGGAACCTTCATACTTTAGCGCAACCGCAAAGTGGGTCGGGTTCGTGATGATCACATCCGCATTTGGCACTTCCTGCATCATGCGCTGCATAGCCATACGACGCTGGCGTTCCCGGATTTTACCTTTGATCAGCGGATCACCTTCCATTTTCTTGTACTCGTCTTTGATGTCTTGCTTGGACATACGAATCTTCTTCTCATGGTCATACTTTTGATACATGTAATCAAATATCGCAAGTATCATTAATGCCACTGCAATCTTGATACCAAGACTTAAAGTAATCGACGCAGCGAAATGTAAAATAGCATCCAATGAAAAATGAGAAAGTGAAGCAATATCTGACTGGTAGCCTTTAATTGTACTGTAAACGAGATAACCGATAAGCGACATTTTCAAAATGGATTTAGCAAATTCCACTAATGAGCGGAGAGAGAATATATTTTTGAAACCTTTAATCGGGTCCAGTTTCTCAAGTTTTGGCTTCAAACCTTCCCCTACAAGAAGAAAACCAACTTGCATGTAGTTAACGATCAAAGCAACCAGGAACGCACCCAGCAAAACGGGAGCGATCAATAACAAAACTTCAATGCCATAGCGCATCATAAGCGCCATCACATTCTCTCCGGTGATATCCATACTCAATCGATTGATGAAGATATCTGTAAACAGACGAACTATACGTTCTTTATAGAAATTGCTGAATACCATCATGATCAAAAACACGATTAGGAGAATGGATGCGCCAGATAGTTCAGCGCTTTTTACAACCTGTCCTTTTTTTCGTGTATCCTGTCTCTTTTTCGGGGTAGCTTTCTCCGTCTTCTCCCCTGAAAACAACTGGAGGTCGAGTTGAAGTTTCATCCGTGTCTTTTCCTCCGTTTCACTCAGCCGGGCCTTTGTCCAATGGTTCCAAGCAATTTTTCCATCGATCTGAATATCGCTTCGAACAATTGACTAAATACAAAGGAGAAACTGGGAACCAGCAAAAGCAAAATAGCAAGACCAACGAGTAACTTAAGCGGCAACCCAACTGCAAATACATTAAATTGAGGAGCAGTTTTGGCCAAAAAACCCAATCCAACATCCGTCAAAAACAACGCAACTACAATCGGAGCCGACATCTGAAAAGCCAGCATAAATGATTGACCTAAGGTCTGAATCAAAAATTCAGCAATACTTCCATCTGCCAACCGTAGGAAAAACACATTAGATAATGGTACCCACCGGTAACTGTAAACTATCGCATCCAGCAAATAATGGTGACCATTCATCGTTAGAAACAGAAGCATAGCAAATGCATACTTCAAGTTACCCGTAAGTGGAGCGGAAGCACCTGTCATTGGATCGTATACATTGGCCATACCAAAACCGATCTGTAGATCGATAAAGGTCCCCGCAGTCTGAACAGCCGTCATCAACAGATAAGCCACAAAACCTAAAAGCAGGCCAATTAGAATCTCTCTGATGATCAATAAGACATAACTCAGGTCTGTGGGTACGGTCTGGTCTATTCCGTAAATCAGATAGACAGATAATGTGACAAATGCAGAGATACCTATTTTAACTGAAGCCGGCACATTTCGAGCCGAAAAAACTGGCGCAGTTACAAAAAATGATGTGATTCGACAAAACATAAGCAGAGCGACAGGGAAACTTTGCAACAATGTCTCCATCTGCTAAAGCCTACCCTATGTATCTGTATAGATTATCGAGAATGTTAAACGTGAAATCGACCAAGATATTTAAGATCCAAGGTCCAAACAAAAGTACTGACAGAAGTACGGCAACAATCTTGGGCACAAAAGCTAATGTTTGTTCCTGAATTTGAGTTGTCGCTTGAAAAATACTGATTGCAAGTCCTACAACCAGAGCTAGTATAAGCATAGGTGCGCTGGCCAGCAATGACGTGTATACCGCTTTCCCGGCCAGACCGATAATAAATTCCGAAGTCATGACCGTCCTCCTTTAACTTTCCGGATCAAGTGTTAAAACTCAGTAACAGTGACTTGACAACCAGATACCACCCGTCCACAAGGACAAAGAGCAGTATTTTGAAAGGTAATGAGATCATGACCGGCGGAAGCATCATCATCCCCATTGCCATGAGTGTACTCGCGACAACAATGTCTATAACCAGAAACGGAATAAAAATCATAAACCCCATCTGGAATGCTGTCTTCAACTCACTGATTACATATGCCGGCACCATAACAGTAATTGGGATATCCTGATAGGTCTTTGGTTGTTCAGTCTGATTGTACTTCATAAACAGCAGAAGATCTTTTTCTCTGGTGTGACTAAACATAAATTTCTTCATGGGATCCGCTGCTTTTTCAAGTGCCTCGGTTTGCGTAAGCTCTCCCTGGAGATAGGGCTGAAGCGCTACCTGATTTATGGAAGACAACGTCGGCGACATAATGAAAAGTGTCAGAAATAGCGCCAAACCGACCAGCACCTGATTGGGTGGCATTTGTTGTGTACCCAAAGATGTACGTATAAAACCGAGCACAATTACAATCCGGGTAAAGCTGGTCATCAGTACAAGCATTGCTGGAGCAATACTAAGCACTGTAATTAACAGAATGATGGACAGTGAACTCGTGCTTGGTGTCCCTCCATCACCGTTTCCAATCTGAATATCAATATTCGGAATGGGTTCGGCAAAGGCAACCGTTACAGATGCCAGACTGATAAGTCCTAATAAACAACACGCTAACCAAATCTTTTTCTTCATGAATCCCTCGACCGATCTGTAGTATTGTCTTTATCCAGGAGCTTTTCCATCTTCTCTTTACGGTTAGGCATCTGCCGAAGTTTGAATTCAAACATTTCGTGAAAAGAAGTTGTGTCCTCTAGTTCCATTTCCCGCGGCGGTTCTTCTTTACGGAAACGTTTTGTGAGCTTGGCAATGAGAGGTGAGAGATTTCCTTGTTGTGCAGCAGCATCTCGTTCGAAGGAATCAATGATTCTTTGGGCCTCTTCCAAATCCGAAACCTTATCTATCAACTGGATGTCTTCACCTACACCAAGCAGATATACACACCCACCAATTTCCATAATTTGCAATGACTTGTTTTGCCCCAGTCCAACTCCGCCCAGGGTACGAATTGTGCCGTGCCGGAACATTTGCTGATTCCTTTTGTTTAGAAAACGGATCAGATAAACAATAAGGGCCAGGATGACGGCCAGGACAACAATCACCCATACAAGCTGTAAATAATAATTACTTCCCACGCCAGCTCCTCCTGGAATATCACCCTGAGCCATCATCATGTCTCTTAAACGCCCAGTGTCTTGCTGATCGCTTCGATAACCCGGTCAGATTGGAACGGTTTAACGATAAAGTCTTTAGCACCTGCTTGAATAGCGTCGATTACCATCGCTTGTTGACCCATCGCGGAGCACATAATTACTTTAGCGTTAGCATCAATCTTCTTGATTTCTTTCAAAGCTGCAATGCCGTCCATCTCAGGCATCGTAATATCCATTGTGATCAGATCCGGACGAAGCTCTTTAAATTTCTCAATTGCTTGTGAGCCATCCTGTGCCTCACCAACAACCTCATATCCATTTTTGGACAAAATGTCCCGGATCATCATTCTCATAAATGCAGCGTCGTCTACGACTAAAATTCGGTTTGCCATCTTGATTCAAGTCCTCCCTAAATTGTGCTTATTGTAATTTCTGAATTCGGTCCCATTGGCTAACGATATCTATAACACGAACACCAAAGTTTTCGTCAATAACGACAACTTCTCCCTTGGCGATCAGTTTGTTATTCACCAAAATATCGACAGGTTCCCCGGCTAACTTATCCAGTTCGACAATCGAACCCTGTGACAGTTCCAAAATATCTTTAATTTGCTTCTGGGTCCTTCCTAATTCTACGGTGACCTTAAGGGGAATGTCCATCAATAAATTCAAATTGTTTTCGTCTACCTGACCATACGCCCCATTTTGCAAATTGGCGAATTGAACTGGTTGTACGTTAACATTCCTATTTGGCATTCCACCGTAATGTTGAGGTGCACCATAAGGTTGCTGCGGTGGCATGCCATACGGCTGCTGTGGCGGCATTCCTTGAGGCATACCCATCGGGGCCTGTCCATATCCGTTATAGTCCTGAGCAGGCTGTTGTGGAGCCTGTGGAGCCTGTTGGTGCTGAACGGGCGGCTGCTCCGCAACCGGTGGTGGCGTTGCTGGTACAGCTGCTGGCGCAGGTTCAGGTGTTGATGCCACTGGTGCGCTGGCAGTTGACTCCTGAGCGCCTCCAATCAGCATATCTACCATGCTTTTGGCAAAATGTACTGGAAGCAACTGCATCAGATTGGAATCGATCAGATCCCCGATTAACAAACGAAATGAAACTTGGATAAGTGTCTCATCTGCTGGAAGATTACTTACACCCTCTCCACTCTCCAGATTGAGAATATCGATTCCCGGAGGGGAAATATTCACAAAACGATTAAAAATCGTGGACATTGAGGTTGCAGAGGAACCCATCATCTGGTTCATCGCTTCCTGTACTGCACTAATATGGATTTCATTCAGTTCTTCATCGACCGGATTTCCTTCTCCACCCAACATCAAATCAGCGATGACTTGGGCATCTCTCTTCTTGATAACAAGTGAGTTAATACCTTCGAATCCATCCACGTAATTCACATGAACGGCAACATGTGGCTTAGGAAAAGCTTCTTCAAACTGCGTTCGACTAATGATAGAAACTTTAGGTGTTGTAATATCTACTTTGAGGCCTAATAGCGTGGATAAGGCTGTTGCCGCGCTACCAAATGTAATGTTACCAATCTCCCCCAAGGCATCCTGCTCCAGCTCGGTCAAAAAATCATCAACCGTCTTTTCAGCGGGTTCCGAGCTGTTTATCGATTCCGATTGCCTGAGCAAAGCATCGATTTCTTCTTGGGATAAATAATCCTTACTCGTCAAATTCTTCAACTCCTTCGGTGACAATCTTGTCTATTTGCACAGCCACACGGTCTTTGATTGTCCCCGGACTGCCCATGTATTTCAGTTTGTCACCCACTTTTATGGAAAGTCCCTCATCAACTGGTTTGTTCAACGTAATGACATCGCCAACGGACAGACCCAGAAATTCTGCAATTGAAATTCTCGATTCTCCCAATTCCGCAACGATTGGTAACTTGGCTTTGTTTACACGCTCTTTTAGAGCATCATACTCCTCCGGAGCTCTCGTTTTCTTCTCCGAAACAAACCACTGATGAGTTGACAACCGTGACATAATAGGTTCAAGAACGACATGCGGTATACATAGATTGATCATGCCTGTCGTGTCACCAATTTTGGTACTGAGCGAGATCAGAGCAATGGTCTCATTGGGAGATACAATCTGCATAAATTGCGGATTGGTCTCGAGCGCTTCCATCCTTGGGGAAATATCCAACACAGTTTTCCATGCTTCCTGCAAACTTTCAAATGCTCGGCTGAATATCCGCTCCATGATGGTCGTCTCAATCTCCGTCATGGATGCGATCTTGGTTGGAGCAATTCCGGTTCCACCAAGCAGGCGATCCAACATCGCATATCCCACGTTTGGATGGACTTCCATCACCATTCGTCCCTGTAGTGGCTCCGCTTCAAAAATGTTCAATATCGTCATCTTAGGAATAGAACGGATAAACTCATCATAAGGCAACTGTTCGACCTGAACGACATTGATTTGAACGAACGTCCGCAGTTGGGCTGAAAAATAAGTGGTGAGAAAGCGTGCAAAGTTTTCGTGAATACGAGTCAAGCTTCTGATATGGTCTTTGGAAAAACGCACTGCCCGCTTAAAATCGTACGATCTGATTTTCTTCTGAGTTTCTTCCTTCTTCAATTCTTCTGCGTCCATTTCACCAGAAGAAAGGGCTGCTAATAGGGCGTCAATCTCATTCTGTGATAATACATCCACCATGTTCTCACCCCCTTACAGGTCTACAGCGTGTTCTGTTCATTTACATTGGCGCCATTACAAAAGCTGAAAAACTGGTGCTGCTCAACTTACCTTCAGGTAAAGCTTCATTAATTAGTCCCGTCAATCTCTCATTAAATTGTACGCGGCCCTTCGCTGTAGCCAGCTCCTCAGACTTTGTATCCGCAAACGTCTGAATGATAATAGGCTTCACTGTAATTTCTTTGATTTTCTCGAAATCTTCTTTGGCTGTTTTGTCTGACAACTTGAATGAGAAGCTGACAACTACAACATGATCCGTATCAGCCAAATTGGTTTTAATTTCTCCAAGCTCAGAGGAAACCTCTACAATCTCATCCGCAGTCATCTTCTTAGCTTCTGAGGCTGCCGCCGTATGTGTGTCGTCCTTATTCCCGTTCTGTCCTTGCATAAATACAAACACAACCACCACAATGAGTGTTATCGCCAGCAACATTGTTGCAAGCCAGGGCATCATTTTTTTCATCAGGATTCCTCCGTTTGCTGCACTTTAATAGTGGCTGCCTGAACCCCGATTTCACGGTTGTAATCTTTAATCTTGGAAATAACGTCAGCGGCTTTTTCAAGCACAATCAGTCTCTTTCCAGTTACCAGAGTAATATACGTATCCGGCGTCTCTTCCACAATTTCAACCATCAGCGCATTTAACCACATGGGAGAACCATTTAACCGCGTAACCGAAATCATGCTAAGCCCCCTTAATCAGAGTGGGAGGAGCAAGCTCCCCCACGTTTTAAAAATTCATTAATCAGTTATTAACGTTTCAGGTTAACAACTTCCTGAAGTATTTCATCCGACGTTGTAATGATTCGGGAGTTTGCCTGGAATCCACGTTGAGCTACGATCATCTCAGTAAACTCTCCTGTCAGATCCACGTTAGACATCTCGAGCTGTCCAGCAATGATTGCTCCTGTTCCGTCCTCAGCACTGTTCGCTGTTAATGGTTCCAGCGCCCCATCCGGATTCGCGTTTGCTGTCATACGGTACAAGTTGCCCCCAATTTTCTCAAGGCCTTCTGGATTGACAACTTTACCTATTCCAAGCTGTGGACCCGCTTCGATGGTTCCGTCTGCCATGGTTTGGTTAATTGTTCCATCCTGACCTATCGTGAAGGAAACAACATCATCCGGTATCGTAATATTTCCACCACCGTTATCCAGAACAAACAATCCATCCGAAGTCAAAAGGTTACGTGCAGCATCCACATGGAAATCCCCTGCACGAGTCAGGTAAGGTACTTCCTGATCTTCACTCAAACGTACCAAGAAGAATCCATCTCCATTAATCCGAAGATCTGTTGGATTATTCGTTGTCATTGGGCTACCTGCCAGATGCAGCGTATCAATTGAACCTACCGTTACACCAAGACCGATTTGTTTCGCATTGACACCACCACTTGCATCGCCAGGAGCAGTTACCCCTGCCGTTGTTTGGCTCATAATATCTTTGAACATAACCCGACTGCCTTTGAAGCCAACCGTGTTTACGTTCGCAATATTGTTACCAATTACGTCGAGTTTTGTTTGGAAACCCCGCATCCCGGAAACGCCTGAGTACATTGATTTTATCATTTTTAAAAATCCTCCCAGTCTTCATTTGGTTACCGCATCAGTCGGTCAGCGGCATTCCGGCTCCCGAGAAGGGCCAGCCGGTTAAGAAATGATTACGGCACTATCAATCTGAGTGAACACATTATCCTTCATGCTCTCACTATCCATAGCTGTAACCACAGTACGATTTTTGACATTGACGATAAAAGCCATATCCTGCATTAAAATCAATGACTCTTTGGCTCCTTTGGCAGCAGCTTTGTCCAAAGCAGAACCAATCTGTTCCATTTGCTCAGTCTTGAGTTCAATACCACGCTGTTCCAATCGTTTGGCAGCATGATTGCTCAATTTCAGAAGGTTATCTTCCAGCACTTTTGCAAAAGGTTTTTCGGGTATAGCCAAAGCTTCTCCCGTTTTGGGTCTTTGAAGCATATTCGGTGTAATCGGGCCTGCGTATAATTGTCCAACCGTTATGCGATCACTCATATCGTTTTCCCGCTATCTTCCGTATCACCCGTTTCAGCGGATGATTCAACTTCCTGGCTCTCGTTCGTTTCAGGAGTTACATCCTGAACGTTCTGTACCGGAGTTTGACTCTCTTCTGCCTGTTTTGGATAATTCACCTGAATGATCTCATCCAGCTTAATCTCGTCGTTGCCCACTTTTGCGTATTGAACGCTATCTCTTACAATGATGGAATCTACAATACCCTGACGAAGAGTTCCGTTATCATCTTTATTAGAAGAAAGCCAACTTACCTCCATGCCAATCATACCGGATACAGCACCAAGGGACTGGTTCAATGTTTTAAGCTGCGTAGAAATATTGACCAGTTGTTCCACTGAGCTGAACTGTGCCATTTGAGCGATAAATTCCTTATCCTCCATCGGCTGCATCGGGTCTTGATTTTGCAGCTGGGTAATCAGGATTTTTAGAAACTGATCTTTACCCAATTCCTTTGTTGCGGCACTTGTGGTTGCTTTATTGGCTGCCGAATAGTTCGGCCAGGTATTATTCGTTGAAACAATTTCATTAGCCATATGCTCACCTCATTTCTGTTTAAGCCTCAGCACTAAACGTATCTCTCTGTAATTCATTTCCTTCGACTTGCTCGCTACGCCAGTTACGCAATTCTTCTTGAATCCCTGCTGTAGCTATAGCATCATCCGATTGTTCCTCACGCTCACGCGAACGGCGTTGTTGTTGAGAGTTACTTCCCGGCTGACGGCCTCCGTCCTGATACATCTGTGATCCGATTGAACTGTTCTGGGTAACCTCAAGTCGTTCCACTTGAATTCCCTGGGCTTGAAGTGAAGAACGCAGCTGCGTCATTTGTTGTTCAAGCATGTCTTTAGCCATCGTATGCTCAGTCATAAACCGTGCAACCAACTGCCCGTTCTGTAAGGTAATTTGAACATCCAACTTACCTAGATGCTCAGGCCGAAGTGAGATGGTCGCCTCGGAAAATCCTTTTTGCTGGACAATATCCAGCTTGTTAACAACAAACTGGGTCATTTCCTTCGCAAACTGTGATGTTTGCATTACAGGTTCAGCCGGTTTTCCTGCTGTTGTACCTGATGAACGCAAGGACAGCTCTCCTGCAGTAATGATGGTTGAGTGTTCCACTTCTCCACCTGCATTTGAAGCAGATGTTGTCTCAGCTTCAGCTTTCACCTGGGTTCCAGAATTCGCCACTGCCGCAACAAGAACTTGTGGTACGACCGAATCCTGTTTGGATGTTTGAAGCGAAGTACTTGGAGCAACTTGTGCAGTCTGATCCTTAACTGCAGTCAATGTATCCAGTATGGATTTCAGTTCAGTCCATCCTTTGTTACTAGTGGTATCCACTCCAGCCTCTTGAAGCTGACTCTGCAGAGATTGTAACAAATGTTTGAATTCAGGAGCGTTCTTCGCAACGTTACTCTCAGGATCATTCATTCCAGCTACTAATTGTGTAAGCATATCTTGCAGAACAAAACGTACTGCTGCAGGATGCTGCGACAGTTCAATTGCGGGTACTGTTTTTACACTTTCCGCTCCGTTCGAAGACTCGTCGGAACCTTCTGCATTAGTACCTGAAGGATCACTTAATTGTGTATACATCTGTTGAATCAGAGTTTGCAAACCTGCAAGTAGAGCTGGGTCATTTTCCAAAGCTTCGTCAAGTGAATCCAAGTCCGTGAACAACGAATTCAGTATAGCCGTGATTGATGCCGCTTCTCCTTCTTCACTTGTAGCAAAGGAAAACACCAACGGATTGGCAGTTAAACTTCCAGTAGCGCTTGAACTATCACCTTCTGTGTTTCCTCCAGATAGCGATTGTGCAAGAGTTTGGAGAAATTCACCGCTAGCACCTACAGCTGAACCTTTCGATTGTGCTCCGGTTGTCTGACCTGTCCCCGTTACTTTTGCAGATGCTGTGGATGCCATTTGATATACAATCGACATTTATTTTCACCTCCTCTCGGTTATACAGAGTAATCAGTTCTACTTGTTACCCATTAATCTGTTCAAAATTTTTGCAGTTTCAACCGAATCCTCTGAAGACATGTTCTCAAGCAATTGAGAGCGTGTTGCATCATCTACTGAATTCAGGATGGTCAATGTTTTGTCAGGACTTAACTTGTATGTTTCCAATAATAGCTTGGCACCACTTGAAGCAGACATCGAAGCAAATGTTTGACTAAGCTGGTTTTTATCCAGGTTTTTGCTTGTGGTTGTGGATGCAGTTGAAGTTGCTGTGGTTTCTTTCTTCAATCTGGATTGCAGCGCATCCAGCGCCAGATCCCCGGACGGTTTGGCATCCTTCATCATCACGGTGACATCGGCTGCCGTTTTCGGGTCCATCTTTTCAAGCACCTTGGTCCGAGCAGATGACTGCATGGCATTTAACAACAATACCATTTCCTCATTCGTCATATTTTGCAAAATCGGTGCAGCTTTGCTTGGGCTCATGTCAGCATACATTTTAGCCAAATCTTTGATTTGTTTCTGATAATCAGATTCCGTTTCGGGCGTTGCTGCTGTAGCCGTTTCAGCCGCTTTTTCCGCATCATCCAACTTCTTCTGAAGGTCCGTGGCCTTCTTTGCTTCAGTTGTTGTCGCTTCCTGTGCTGCCTTGAGCTCTGTTTCTTTGGCAGTTACTTGGGATTTCAGCTTTTCGATTGTGGCTTCAGCACTTTCAACCTGCTGCTCACTCTTCTCCAGCTTCTCCTTCTCCGGATCCAGTACAGGATCAGGTACCCATTCCTTAACTACCGGTATCTTGTTGGCAAATTCAAACAAATTATTACGAATATCTACATTAAATAGTGTAAGTAGTACACCTAGCAATACCACGGTGAATACAATCGGGATAGAAATCATGAGAAACTTTTCCCAACCGCCTCCCGACTCTTTTTCCATGTCGCTATCATCTTTAACAGCCATCGTTTATTCCTCCTTCACGAGACAACTTCGCGTCCGGCTCACATCAATTCGCGCGTCCGGCTTTGGCAGCGAAGCGTACAGTAGCCATCTCGTCCAGATCGTTCTGTTCCCGGAGGAGCATCTCCTGCTGAAATTTGATTTTTGCCTTGTCTCTCGCTCCAAGCCATACTTTTTCATCAACCATCTTACCGTTCAGAAACGTCTGATTCCGTTGCACATTGACCTGAGCATGTTTAACATCACTGTTTTTGCGTGAAATGCACTCGTCAAGGTGATGTACATAACGCTGCATCTCCTGCAGACTGTTTACAGACGCTGTATTTTCCGTAGCAGATTGGATAATGCCGATCAGATTACTTCTATCATTAAGAAGTTGTATCAGATGTTCTTCCTCCGTCTGAAGTTTACCGATCGCTGTGGATAACATCCACTCTGCCTGTGTTTTTTCATTACTCTTCAGGTCAACAACTTTCTGGAAATGATATCGAAATTTCATCGTTTACCCATTCATCTCCTTGCAAATTCAAGAATCAAACGTTCCTGTACTTCACTTAAAGTGACTTTCTCGTCGACTTTCTGCTTGGTAAAGTTCCATATACTATCAATCTGGTCTATCGATTCATCTATGGCTGCATTTGATCCCCGCTGGTAAGCTCCAATATTGATCAAATCTTCCGATTCTTTGTACACAGCCATCAAACGTTTCATATTATTAACGGCTTCCAACTGCTCTTCTGGAGCAATATCCTTCATAACACGGCTTATGCTGGCTAACACATCAATCGCTGGAAAATGACCTTTATTTGCAATGGATCGATTTAACACAATGTGTCCATCCAGAATACCCCTTACCGCATCCGCGATCGGTTCATTCATGTCATCCCCATCGACCAGAACGGTGTAAAAGGCTGTAATCGAACCCGTAGGTCCTGTACCCGCCCGTTCAAGCAGTTTGGGCAAACTTGCAAAAACCGATGGCGTATATCCTCTCATTGCCGGAGGTTCGCCTACAGCCAGACCCACTTCCCTTTGTGCCATCGCATATCGGGTTACCGAATCCATCATGAGCATCACGTTCATTCCACGATCTCGGAAATATTCTGCAATAGTGGTCGCAATAACTGCTCCCTTAATCCGAATCAGGGCAGGCTGATCTGAAGTTGCAACAATGACTACGGAGCGTTCCAGTCCTTCCGGACCCAGATCCCGTTCAATAAAGTCACGTACCTCACGTCCACGCTCACCCACAAGCGCGATGACATTGACATCTGCTGCTGTATTACGAGCGATCATGCCCATCAATGTACTCTTACCAACACCAGAACCGGCAAAAATACCTACACGCTGTCCCTTACCTACGGTCAACAATCCGTCGATAGCTCTTACACCAACACCCATCGTTTCAAGTACACGTGGACGATCCATTGGATTAACCGGTGTATTGGAGGTAGAGTACATCGGCATTCTGGATGGAAGGAGGGAACCGTCCAGCGGTTGTCCAAGTCCGTCCAATACTTTACCGAGCAATTCGGAGCCTACCTGAACGCCGAGTGGTTTACCCGTACCTACTACATCGCAACCAGGACCGATGGATTGAAGTTCACCCAGTGGCATAAGCAGCACTTTGTTATCTCGAAACCCAACAACTTCGGCCTGAAGAGGCTTGGCCGATTTCCCAGGATAGATATAACATACGTCACCGATACTTGCATCTGGCCCTTCTGACTCCACCATAAGACCAATGACCTGAGTAACTTTGCCGTTAATACGAACAGGATCGAATTGGCGCAAATGTTCCATATATCGCTGTGAACTAAGAACCTTCATGTTGATTTTTTCGCTCCTCATCCTCAAGTGCTATGCGGACCAGTTCTTTTTTAATCTCAGCAAGCTGTGTATCAATTCTCGCATCTACACTTCCGAACGAAGAACGAATGACACATCCCTTATCTTTGACCGTTGAATCAGGCAAAATCTGCAATTCTGCCTGAGAGTCAATAGACAGAGACAATTCTTCACGAGCTGCCTGTACAAATGTAAACTGATCAGGTGCCACACAGAGTGTGATCAAACCCTGTTCCCGTTTACGTGACAAACTCTGACGAATCAGTTCCAATGTATGATCGGGTTCAATGGTAAGTTGCTTATCAATGACTTTCTCAGCGATCCCGCAAGCGAGCTCCACGAGGAACGGTTCGGCTTCCTGAATGATCTGATCTTTAGCTACATAAGCTTCCTTGAGCACTTCCTGGGCTTCAATCATCATCTTTTCGATTTGCACCTGGAGATCCAGTTCAGCTTGTACTTTGCCTTCTTCAAAACCCTGTTGGAAACCTTGTGAACGAAGCGCTTCAGTCAGATGTTCATCCTGTTGTCGTTGTTCCTGCCACCAGCTGTCGATCTGTTCACGGGCCTCTTGAAGCATGCGCTCTGCCTCTTCTGAAGCTTCACGTACTTGCTTTTCTGCAAACTCCTTGGCATCTTCCAGCATTTCTGCGGTAAGACGTTGTGTTTCTTCGTCCACGCGTGCTTGAAGTGTTTCAACTTCAGAACCTTCAGCACTCACACCATTTAATTCCGTTTCAGACTCCTCAGCACCACCATAATGATGATGATTTTCAAGTTTTTTACGGTCATCAACGGGTACATACTGGAAAGATTTAATCAAATTAGACAATGATATCATCTCCTCCACCGCGTGCGATAATGATCTCACCGGCTTCTTCCAATCTGCGTATCGTTCCTACGATACGTGTCTGAGCTTCCTCAACATCACGCAATCGCACAGGTCCCATGAATTCCATCTCTTCTTTGAATGTTTCGGACATCCGTTTCGACATATTCCGGAACACGGCATCCCGAACTTCTTCGCTTGCCACTTTGAGTGCCAGCTGCAAATCTGCGTTGTCGATATCCCGAATAATGCGCTGAATCGAACGATCATCCACATTGACGATATCTTCGAATACAAACATGCGTTTTTTGATTTCCTCTGCAAGCTCTGGATCCTGAATTTCAAGCGAGTCCAAAATAGTACGTTCTGTACCCCGATCGACTCCGTTCAGAATCTGAACGATCGATTCGATACCACCTGCATTGGTGTAATCCTGCGTTACGGTAGAGGATAACTTCTGTTCCAGAACCCGCTCCACTTGAGAGATGACTTCCGGCGAAGTACTATCCATAACAGCCACCCGGCGAGCGACATCTGCCTGTTTCTCTTGTGGCAAGGATGATAGAATCGCTGCTGCCTGTTCGAATTGCAGGTAAGACAGAACCAGGGCAATCGTTTGCGGGCTTTCATTCTGAATAAAGTTCAAAATTTGATTCGGATCTGCTTTGCGCGCAAAGTCAAATGGTCTGACTTGCAGCGTAGCTGTCAAACGATTAATGACTTCAAGTGCTTTTGATGAACCCAGAGCTTTTTCCAGGATTTCTCTGGCGTAATTGATACCGCCCTGAGAGATATATTCCTGCGCCAGACAGATCTGGTGAAACTCGGCCATGATCATATCCTTTTCAGAAGAATCAACTTTGCGAACGTTGGCAATCTCCAACGTAAGTTGCTCAATCTCCTCATCACGCAGATGTTTGAATATCTGAGCCGATACTTCCGGACCTAATGTAATCAACAATATTGCTGCTTTTTGTTTGCCAGTCAAACCTTGACTGCTTGCCTTTGCCAATGCGCTCACCTCTATTCGTCAGCCAGCCATGTACGCAGCAGATTGACGAATTCGTCTGGCTTTTTCTTGGCCAAACTCTCCAATTGTTTGCGCACCTGACTTTCGTTCGTTACACTGTCCAGCGTAATGGACGGGAACTCTGTTGCTATTGGAAGAGGAATCTCTTCTTCTTCGACTTCGTTTTGTTTGCGGCGTCGGCGTACTAACAAAATAACTACCGCTGCGATCAATGCCGCTATGAGTGCGCCTCCACCCCACATCATCGTTGAGGAAAGCTGGAAACCTGTATTGTCTGCAGAGGCAGTCTGGAAGCCTTGTGACATGACTGAAACTTTCTTTGTCAGATCGGCGTCACTTATTAGAGTGCCTGAGTCTGCCAGTGAAGCACGAACAATGTTAACCAAAATGTTCTCAATTGCGTCCTGAACCGGTCCCTGTAATTCTGTTTCTCCATTCGGTGGTTCAACCGCAACGTTAATGGTTAAGTCTTTTACAGTATACGGACTGGAAATAATATCCTTGGCAATTCGATTAACATCGTAGTTTATAGTGCTTGATGATTCTTCGGAGGTAGAGTTACCGGTTGCATCAGATGATGGGTAACCCGGAACTTCCTCTTGTCCTGTGCCAGCAACACCACCTGTTGGATTGCTTGCGCCAGTGTAGCTCTTTTGAATCTCCTGCACACTGATCTCGATGCCTTTCATATTATCTACATCAACAGGTGTGACCAGATTTTCCTTACGTGTTTCTTTGTCAAAATTAAGCTTGGAGGCTACCAAAACATTAACTTTGTCTTCGCCTACAATCTGGGAAAGGAATTGCTTTACGTTATTACGGACATCGTTTTCAAACTTTTTCTGTAGTGCCATGTTCTCTTGAACTTCGGAAGACAACCCGCCACTGCCACCTCGGGCAGTTGGAATCAATTCTGCTTCATCTGTGTTCGTAATTGTGATGTTCTCAACAGGCAGATTAGGAATTGCAGTCTTAACCAAGTTAAAGTAGCCATCTACCGCTGCCTGATTTGGGTGATAACCCGGTTTGAATTGAAGAGCTACCGATGCTGATGCTTTGTCTTGTTCTTCTAAACCAGCAAAGATGTTATCTTTCGGCATATTAACCAGTACTTTAGCATCCTGTATCCCTTGCATCCGCTGAAGTAACTGTTCAACTTCTCCGTTTATAGCGTTGTTGTACTTTACATCAAACTCTTTATCCGTCATCCCGATGGGGGATGATGACTCCTCGAATGACTTATACCCTAATGAACCATTCTGAATAATCCCTTGAGATCCAACGTTCACCTTTGCAATTGCAACACTTGTACTCGGTACGGATATGGTCTTGCCATCTGAACTTAATTTGTATGGAATGCTAGATGAATCGAGATAACTGATCACGCCCGCTGAATCACTTGCATTCAAATCTGTAAAAGCAACTTCATATTCCGTTTTGGACAATTGCATCGTGAGTACAACTGCAGCCAAAATCAGGAACAGGAAGGTGGATATAAATAATACTTTTTGCTTTTTGCTAAAACTATTCCAATACTGGGATGCCTTATCCCTGTACTGGGCGATTCTCTCATTCACTCTGTCACCCCATCCGAAACTTTGCTTAGTCTGTCCTTACTCAACCCAAACCGTTTCATAGGTTGACGATCAGGAGCAGCATCGCAGCTGCTTTGTTGTAATGATCAGCGCTATTATCGAAGCGCAAGTAGGTTATTCTATAACTGCGTTCGCATAACTTCTTGGTATGCTTCGACCACTTTGTTTCGGACTTGAGTTGTGAGTTGTAGGCTTAACAAGGCCTGTTCTGAAGCAATCATCACTTGATCCACATTCGCTTTGCCGACCAAAAATTGATTCGACATTTCATGCGATTGAGCCTCCTGTGCTGCAACGGACCCTAATGCATTCTGTAAGTATGTACCGAAGCTCTGAATGGTTTCGGCTGGTGTAGAAGGCTTACTTTCGGTTGCACTCTTCATCTGTAGCGGTTGTATCCCCTGTGTGCTAAACATGTTGTTCTGAATCATTAATGTCCCTCCCCTTCATCCTGGTTTGTATTTTTCTTATTTTCATTTTTAAGCAGATTATCTTCCAATCTCCAAAGCTTTGGAGATCATCGCTTTGGTTGAATTCAGTGCTGTTACGTTTGCTTCATAGGAACGCGAAGCAGAGATCATGTCGACCATTTCTTTCGCAATATCCACATTAGGCATAAATACATATCCTTCTGCGTTTGCATCCGGATGAGAAGGGTCATACACAGGTTTCAGAGGTGACTGATCCTCGCGAATCTCCGTTACTCTTACGCCATCTCCTGAACCGCTACCTCTCATCTGATTTTGCAGCATCGTACCAAATGACGTTTTATTCGGCTCAAGCACAACCATTTTACGTTTGTAAGGGACCGCTTCACCATTGGATACGCTCGCGCGCGTAGTCTCTGCGTTGGCAATGTTGGAAGATATAACGTCCATCCGCAACCGTTGGGCTGTCAGAGCTGAGCTACTGATACTAAAACTATTACTAATGTTCAATTTAGGTTATCTCCCTTCCACGCCAACACGCATGATTTTAATTTGTTCATTCACTTGCTGAATATAAGCGTTATAACGTAACTGATTCTCCGCCAGAAGACTCATTTCTCTGTCTATATCGACATTGTTTTCGTTGTTATTCATGGAGGTTGACTGGTCCATATTAACTACTGGCGTGGGTACGGAAGAGGAAGGACCTATGACAAAATGCCTTGCATCAGTTACTTTACCCTTAAGAACAGGCATATCTCCATTCATTTGCCCTTGCAACATTTCTTCAAAAGAAACGTCCGAGCGCTTGAAATACGGGGTATCGGCGTTCGCGATGTTGTCAGCAATTGTTCGTTGTCTGATATTGGACGCATCGAGTGCACCTTGCAATCTTTTAAAGCTGATATCGTTTAAAAGATTCACAATCCCCCTCCTCTCTTTAGAAGTTATGGAAAAAGATTGTATCTTTTCCCTTGAAAATTCTTATGTTTTTTTCGACAAAAACATTCGTCTTTACACGGTTTTCTAGGACTTAAGTAGAATTAACTCTGATGTTGTCGTATAACATAAGTTTCTTCGAGTTTGGGATTTATTACAATAAGAAAAAAGCCCTATCTTTTCTGAAAGACGGGGCTTTTTGTGTATTTTCTGCAAATTATGAATTTTTTCGTAAATGTTCGGGCCCAAAACAAAAGTATGTTAATACTCTCCCTTATTGTTCTTTAACATTCTTAAAATAAAAAAAAAATTTCGAGTCTCAGCATGAGCTTATAACGCCCGTAATTATGTATATTTCCGAATATTTCATAGTTGATAATGTTAGAATTTTTTGCCGTCATACTAAGGGTTTAAGGACAATATGATAGGTATACATACAAAGCTGTATATTAATCAATTGACAAATTATCTTTCAAGAATAAAGAAAACTCGTCTTGCCCACACAACACTTTCTTAACAATTCAGTGGGGTCTATATATTTTAATTTTAAGAAAACAATTAGTGGCTTCAAACTTTTCAACAATTCATCATTTTGCGCATTTACGCAACATTTACCAATCTGTCGACTAAACCGATGACCAGACTTGGAATAAGGAAAATTCTTTTAATGGGAATCATTGGGTATGGAATGGAAGAATAACTACCACTCCGATAGGTTTTAACTCCGGATACATGCGGCACAAGTCCTAGGTTTTGTCGATCCGTATAACAACCACACATCTTTTATCGGTTGTAACATCAAAATCCTTTAGATAGAAACAAAAATAAACGATATGCGTTAAGTAAGAGGGCCTTTGTGATTCGTTAAAGGATCGCTTCCCTTTGTCGATCACACAAATGTTCTCTACTCTCTTGCATACCGTTCATTTATAACATCATTTTAACAACTACATTACTAGCCGCAGCCGCATGTTACAGGATATACTGACTCAAATCACGATCAAGCGCAATATCATTTAATTTCTCCCGGACATACTCCGGAGTAATCACCATACGTTCCAGTGTAAGCTCAGGTGCCTCAAAGGATAAATCCTCCAAAAGCTTCTCAAGAATCGTATGCAATCGACGTGCACCTATATTTTCTGTATTTTGATTGACGGATTCAGCCAATTTGGCAATCTCGCGAATAGCCTCATCCGAGAACTCAATCTCAATATTCTCTGTGCGCAACAGATCAACATACTGCTTGGTCAGTGCATTTTGGGGTTCAGTCAGAATGGATACAAACTCCTCCAGTGTTAGACTGCTTAGTTCCACACGAATTGGGAAGCGTCCCTGAAGCTCAGGAATCAAATCAGAGGGTTTGGCGACATGGAATGCGCCAGCTGCCATAAACAGAATATAATCCGTTTTGACAGGGCCATATTTCGTCATCACTGTAGAGCCCTCTACGATAGGCAGAATGTCACGTTGCACACCCTCACGGGATACATCGGGTCCACTACCGCGTCCTTGACTGGCAACCTTGTCGATTTCATCTATGAAAATGATACCTGTCTGCTCCGCCCGGCGAATGGACTCTTGTGTAACATCATCCATATCGATCAATTTGCCTGCTTCTTCCTGGATCAACACTTTGCGAGCTTCTTTGATAGCGAGCTTGCGCTTTTTCGTACGACGAGGCAACAAGCTACCAAACATCTCCTGCATGTTCATGCCCATCTGATCATTACCTTGACCAGCAAACATGTCCATCATGTTAGGCGCAGTGTCTTCGACATCAATCTCAATGATGTCATCCTCCAACTTGCCGGACAACAGATCAAACTTGATCTTACGGCGGCGTTCGGCAACCCCGGTATCTGGTTCTGGCTCATCCTGTTCCTGAACGTTGTTGCCATTATTACCAAAGATCATCTCAAAGGGATTACGCTGACTCTTGGACTTAGACTGTGAAGGAGCCAAAATATGTACAATTCGCTCATTGGCAGCTTCTTCAGCTTTGTCCTTCACTTTTTCAGTCCGCTCCAGCTTCACCATCCGCAGTGATGTCTCAATCAGATCACGCACCATCGATTCAACGTCACGGCCAACGTAACCTACTTCAGTGAACTTGGTAGCTTCCACTTTCACAAATGGCGCACCTACCAGTTTAGCAAGGCGACGGGCGATTTCCGTTTTACCCACACCGGTAGGTCCAATCATCAAGATATTTTTAGGCACAATGTCGTCCTGAGTGTGCTCAGGCAAAAGGCTACGCCGATATCGATTACGAAGGGCTACAGCTACCGATTTTTTAGCTTTCTTTTGACCTACAATATACTTGTCAAGCTCTGCAACAATCTGTCTCGGTGTTAACGCTTGAGTATTCATATTGCTTCCCTCCTACCAGTATGTTGAATTTATTTTTCCTAACAAGGACAAAGAATCCCCTAGACGTCCTGGAGCAGATTACAGAATCATGCTCCACTACGGGAGATTTCTTTGGCTTATAACTCTTCTACAATAATATTATTATTGGTATATACACATAGCTCCGAGGCAATCTGAAGTGATTCACGCGCAATATCTTTCGCTTCCAGGTTTACTGCATGACGTTTCAACGCACGCGCAGCAGATAAGGCAAAGTTTCCACCTGATCCGATAGCAATAACGTCATCATCCGGTTCAATTATCTCCCCGCCGCCTGAAATGAGCAGCATACCTGATTTGTCCATCACAATCAACAGTGCCTCAAGCTTACGCAAGATCCGATCCTGACGCCAATCCTTGGCAAGCTCTACAGCAGCACGTTGCAAGTTACCATGGTGCTCCTCGAGCTTACCTTCGAATTTCTCAAACAGGGTGATCGCATCCGCCACAGAACCAGCAAAGCCAGCAACAACCTGTCCGCGGTACAAACGTCTTACCTTCTTGGCTGTATTCTTCATCACAACACTTTGGCCCATGGTCACCTGACCATCTCCTGCGATTGCAGCCTTACCATTATGACGAACAGCACAGATCGTTGTAGCATGAAATGACATATCCATGATATCAGCATCCTCCCACGAATAATTTATACGCGTTCCGGAACAGTTAGACCTTCTGCCGCAGCAAAACTAGTAATGCCATCCAGTGCACGCTGTGCAAGAGCTTCATTTTTTTCCTTTTTGTTACGAATCTTTGTTTCAAGCTTCGGCAACAAACCAAAGTTTGCGTTCATTGGTTGGAAGTGCTTGAAGTCAGCAGTTGTAATATACTGAGCCATACTGCCAAGTGTTGTTTCTACTGGCAATACCACCAGTTCCTGCCCAAGTGCTGCTTTGGCTGCGTTCATGCCGGCAATAAGCCCTGATGCAGCAGATTCCACATATCCTTCTACACCCGTCATCTGACCTGCAAAGAACAGGTTTGGACGCTCTTTAAACTGATACGTCGGAAGAAGCAGTTTAGGAGAGTTAATAAATGTATTACGGTGCATTACGCCATAACGAACGAACTCTGCATTTTCAAGTCCAGGAATAAGGGAAAAGACACGTTTCTGTTCTCCCCATTTCAGATGCGTCTGGAAGCCCACCAAGTTATACAGGGTTCCAGCTGCATTGTCCTGTCTAAGCTGAACAACCGCATGTGGCAACTCTCCTGTATGAGGGTTAACCAGACCTACCGGTTTCATTGGACCAAACAGAGCCGTCTGTTTCCCGCGTTTCATCATCACTTCGATTGGCATACAGCCTTCAAAGTAGATTTCTTTCTCAAACTCTTTTAATTGAGCAACCTCAGCAGTAATGAGAGCTTCATAGAAGACATCAAACTCTTCTTCTGTCATCGGACAGTTCAGATATGCCGCTTCACCCTTATCATAACGGGAAGCCAGATACACTTTATTCATATCAATTGAATCTTTTTCGATGATCGGTGCTGCTGCATCATAGAAGTAGAAATATTCTTCACCCATTAGTGCCTTGATTTGCTCAGACAATGCCGGTGAAGTCAACGGACCCGTTGCCACAACAACGATACCATCTTCCGGCAGAGAAGTTAATTCCTCATTCACCACTTCGATGAGCGGATGCTGGTGCAACGTGGATGTAATCTCACCTGAAAATCCATCCCGGTCCACAGCAAGCGCCCCACCTGCGGGAACTGCATGTTTGTCTGCTGCTGACAATACAAGAGAATTGAGCATTCTCATTTCTTCTTTTAACACACCTACTGCATTGGTCAATCCATTCGCACGCAGCGAGTTGCTACATACCAGTTCTGCAAATTTATCCGTATGATGGGCTGGCGTTTTCACAACAGGTCTCATCTCGTATAATTTTACGCGTACGCCGCGACTTGCAATCTGCCAGGCCGCTTCTGTTCCTGCCAGCCCGGCACCAATAACGGTTACTTGTTGTTCATTCGTCAAAATCATTTACCCCCATAAAGCAATTTCATATTTCACTATAATTGTATTGATTCACATATATACTAATCTGCTGATTCGTCATCCGGTTCATCCACCGGCTCCTGATGATCACATGAAGTACACTGCAATCGTGCTCCCTTTTTGTTCCGCTTTTCAATCATTAGCGATCCGCAACTTGGACATGGTTTGGCTGAAGGTCTGTCCCATGAGACAAAATCACATTCAGGATATTTGTCACAACCGTAGAAAATACGTCCTTTTTTGCTACGACGCTCAACAACATGACCTTCCTTACACTTCGGACAAGTCACGCCGATATCCTTGATAATCGGTTTGGTATTCCGGCAATCAGGGAAGCCCGAGCACGCAAGAAACTTGCCAAAACGTCCGAGTTTATAAACCAGCGGTTTGCCGCACTTCTCACAGATCTCATCGGATACTTCGTCTTCAATCTCGATTTCTTTCATTTCTTCTTCCGCAAACTCAAGGCGTTTCTCAAAAGATTCATAGAATTCTGCGAGTACTTTGACCCAATCCTCCGAACCTTCCTCCACATGGTCAAGATCACCTTCCATGTTCGCGGTAAACTCTACATTCAGGATTTCAGGGAAAAACTCTTCCATCTGTTCGATGACCAGTTCACCCAGCTCGGTCGGCATGAATTTCTTTTCCTCAATTGCAACATATCCGCGCTTCTGAATGGTCTCCAGTGTTGGCGCATATGTACTCGGACGCCCTATACCCAATTCCTCAAGCGTCTTAACCAACCTTGCCTCCGTATATCGTGGTGGCGGTTGTGTAAAATGCTGTTTTGGCTCAATCTCCTGCTTCTCAAGCACATCTCCACTTTTCAACGGGGGCAACAGACGATCTTCATCGGTTGTACCATCGTCGTTTCCTTCAACATATACCTTCATGAAACCTTGGAATCGTACCTTCGAACCTGCTGCACGGAAAATGGTGTCCCCCGCAGCAATATCTACAGAGAGTGTATCCAAGATAGCCGAAGACATTTGGCTCGCTACAAAACGTTCCCATACCAGTTTATACAACCGGAACTGATCGCGACTCATGAATGACTTGATTGAGTCAGGGTCACGCAAAATTGAAGTTGGACGAATCGCTTCATGCGCATCCTGAGCATTAGCTGCTTTTTTGGAATAGTTTCGTGGAGTCTCAGGTGCAAATGGCTCACCATACTTACCAACGATATATTCTTTGGCTTCTTCTTGTGCAGATGCCGCAATTCGTGTGGAGTCCGTACGCATATACGTGATGAGACCTACTGTGCCTTCTTTTCCAAGGTCTACACCTTCATATAGTTGTTGGGCGACCGACATCGTCTTGGAAGCTCTGAAATTCAATTTACGCGCCGCTTCCTGTTGCAGCGAACTTGTCGTAAACGGGGCGGAAGGGTTACGGCTCCGTTCTTTCTCTTTAACTTCCTTGATCGTAAAGTCTGCACCTTCGATCTGTTTCAGGATCGCTTGCACTTCCGCTTCACTGCCCAGCTCTGTTTTGGCCCCGTTCAGTTTATGAAACTTGGCTTCAAACGGATTGCCGTCTGCTGTCAGCTTGGCGGTAATGCTCCAGTATTCTTCCGGCTCAAAATCATCAATTTCATTTTCACGATCTAAAATGATTTTAACAGCCACGGACTGAACCCGGCCTGCAGACAAACCTTTTTTCACTTTCTTCCATAATAACGGACTAATTTTATATCCAACGAGCCGATCCAGAATACGTCTTGCCTGCTGCGCGTTAACCAAATCCATATTGATTTTCCGCGGCGTTTTGAACGCATCTTTGACCGCCTGTTTTGTAATTTCATTAAATACTACCCGGCAATCTGCCGTATCGTCCAGTTCAAGGGCATGGGCCAAATGCCATGCGATAGCCTCACCTTCGCGATCCGGGTCAGCTGCGAGATACACTTTTTTCACTTTCTTCCGTGCATCCTTCAGTTCTTTCAAAATTGAACCTTTGCCGCGGATCGTAATATATTTCGGATTAAAATCATTCTCTACCTCAACGCCAATCTGACTCTTTGGCAAATCGCGAATATGCCCCATCGAAGCTTTTACGATGAACTTGCTGCCTAAATATTTGCCTATCGTCTTCGCCTTTGAGGGCGACTCCACGATTACGAGTGCATCCGCCATAGGTTCATCCTCCTCTCAGTCATGAAACTGTCATGAAACTGTTTCTGTAAGCTTATGCATAGTTAATAACTTCTGCTAATTATATATTTCCACGCACTACGTAGGTTGTAGCTTGGTCATACCCTCGCGTATTTAGTGCCTGGTAATTGGCTAATCTGCTTTTTTATGATTAAAGATAACAGAACTGAATGCAAATGTCCAAAATCCCAACCAAGCAGCTCAACCATTTGATCCAATGATTGTTCTCCCTGTTCCAACAGATAAATCACACGTTGTTCATCTGGAGAGAGCTTAACCTCAGCGAATATCCCTCGCCCGGAAAGCTCGGTTGTTACGGTCGAACGTCCTCTATTGTAAGGAAGTTGTTCTGCATTTGGCAAGCCCAATCGATACTCTTCCAATACATCTGCTGCACAAGTGACCAATTTAGCCCCTTGACGGATAAGATTGTGTGCTCCCCGACTTTTCGGCGATGTAATCGGTCCAGGGACTGCAAATACATCCCTGCCTGCTTCAAGTGCAGCATCTGCTGTAATGAGTGAACCACTGCGAATGTCAGCCTCAACAACCAATGTTCCCAGTGTCAGACCAGCAATGATTCGATTCCGTTCCGGAAATAATCCTTGGCGTGCTCTCGTACCTGGTGGATATTCCGACAAAAGCAGCCCCGTCTCCGCGATTCGTTCAGCGAGGCTTGTATTTTCGGGTGGGTATATATTATCAATCCCTGTTCCGAATACTGCAATCGTTTTTCCTTTAGCACGTAGTACTGCCTCATGACATACGCTATCAATACCACGGGCAAGCCCGCTTACAATCGTCAGTCCTGCATTGCATAATTGCTCTGCCAGCTTTTCTCCAACTTTGCGCCCATACACCGTTGGCATACGAGTTCCTACCATGGCAATAGACGAATTGTGTAGCAAACTAATATCCCCTCGAGCATACATTACCCAGGGAGGCTGAACGGTTTCCTTCATTAATATGGGATATTTCTGATCCAGATAAGTAATAACCTCTATCCCCTGATTGTAAACGTGTTCTCTTTTACTCTCGATCCAGTCGATAGTAAATTGGCTAGCCAAGCGTGCAGCTTGATCTTTGCGCAAGCCTGCTGCGACCCAGTCGCTTTCCCCATAATTCAATAGTTCGGGTAATTCATGTTGTCCCAGAATCAGTTTCGAGATTGTTTTCTTGCCAATGCCCTCCATCTCATGTAACCCAAACAAGATCCATCTTTCTTCCATACCATAAACCTCCCAAAGCGGGAAGAGATCTTCCCTCATATTGTGTGTTAAGTGACCACGGAATGCAAGCGTTTACGCAGATGAGAGACAATTCCTCCCCCTTTTCCCGTAAAAAAAACGCAAAAAAGCAACCCTTCGCCCTGTTCAAGGACAAAAGGTTGCTTACCTTTTCCGTAACCATAATAGTCGGTCTACCAGAAATAAATCATTTCCGAGCCGTTTCTTCTATTATAACGAAAAAGAATTAATGTGTCGTGCACAAATTCAAAATACCGCGTTCCTCAAGTACACTCACCAAAGTCGAACCCATCTCAGCAGGAGTTGGTGCTACTTTGATTCCACATGATTCCAGCTTAGCAATTTTCTCTTTGGCTGTACCTTTACCGCCAGAGATAATAGCGCCAGCATGGCCCATCCGTTTGCCTGGAGGCGCTGTTACGCCACCGATAAAGCCAACAACCGGTTTGGTCATGTTTTCACGTACCCAATCTGCAGCATCCTCTTCAGCTGTACCACCAATCTCACCAATCATGATGACCGCATGAGTCTGTGGATCTTCATTGAACCGTTTGAGGATATCAATGAACTCCGAGCCTTTTACAGGGTCTCCCCCGATTCCTACAGCTGAAGATTGTCCAATACCACGTGTCGTCAGTTGATGAACGGCTTCATAGGTAAGTGTTCCACTACGGGAAACAACGCCTACGTGCCCTGCCATATGGATGTAACCAGGCATGATACCAATTTTACATTCTCCTGGTGTAATGACACCTGGACAGTTTGGTCCGATCAGGACAGTATCTTTACCTTCCATGAAGCGGTCAACCTTGATCATGTCAAGAACCGGAATACCTTCTGTAATACAGATCACGAGGTCCAGCTCAGCATCAACAGCTTCCATAATGGAATCTGCTGCAAATGCAGGAGGAACGTAAATGACGCTCGCTGTTGCGCCTGTAGCTTCCTTCGCTTCCTGCACAGTGTTGAACACCGGCAGACTAGCTACTGTACCGTCTTCCAACGTGATATCCACATTAGTTCCGCCTTTACCCGGTGTAACTCCGCCTACCATCTGGGTTCCGTAGTCCAATGCGCCCTTCGTGTGGAACATTCCCGTTGAACCCGTAATGCCTTGCGTAATGACTTTTGTATTTTTATCGATCAAAATACTCACGTTGCTTCACATCCTTACGGTTATTTTTCAATTCCCGGACAGCTCCGGTACTAAGGAATGAACTTATTTTACGAGGGCAACAATTTTCTGTGCACCATCGGCCATGGAATCAGCAGGAACGATATTCAGGCCAGATTCACCCAGAATACGTTTGCCAAGCTCCACGTTAGTTCCTTCAAGACGAACAACCAGCGGTTTGGTCAGGCCAAGCTGCTTCGCGGCTTCAACAACACCATTGGCGATAACATCACAGCGCATGATGCCACCGAAGATGTTAACAAAGATCCCAGCTACTTTGGCATCGGATAAGATGATCTTAAATGCTTCAGTCACCTTCTCTGTTGTTGCACCGCCCCCAACGTCAAGGAAGTTGGCCGGGTCTCCACCGTAGTATTTAATAATATCCATCGTTGCCATCGCAAGTCCCGCACCATTGACCATACAGCCGATGTTGCCATCAAGTGCTATGTAGCTGAGGTCGTATTTGGAAGCTTCGATTTCTTTTTCATCCTCTTCATCCAGGTCACGCAGTTCCAAAATGTCTTTGTGACGGAACAGGGCGTTGGAGTCAAAGTTTAATTTCGCATCTAGCGCGATAACGTTTCCATCTCCGGTAACAACGAGAGGATTGATCTCTGCAATAGAGCAATCTTTTTCGACAAATGCAGTGTACAGCGCGAGCATGAACTTAACAGCTTTGTTCACCAGTTCATTTGGAATCTTAATGCTGTAGGCCAGTTTACGGGCCTGGAACACTTGCAATCCAATGGCAGGGTCAATGATTTCTTTGAAAATTTTCTCAGGTGTAGCTTCAGCTACTTCTTCAATCTCAGTACCGCCTTCTTCGGAAGCCATCATAACTACACGGCCTGTGGCACGGTCCACAACAACACCCACATAATACTCTTTGCGGATATCGCATCCTTCTTCAATCAGAAGACGTTTCACTTCTTTACCTTCTGGTCCAGTCTGGTGTGTTACCAATACTTTGCCCAGAATTTCGGAAGCATAGGCACGAACTTCATCCGTACTCTTTGCCACTTTTACGCCGCCGGCTTTACCCCGGCCACCTGCGTGAATCTGTGCTTTGACAACAGTCACTGGACTGCCCAATGCCTCAGCGGCCGCGACCGCTTCATCGACTGTATAAGCAACCTTTCCGTTTGGAACGGTAACTCCATACTGTTTCAGTACTTCTTTTCCTTGATATTCATGGATATTCATTCTCGAATCCTCCTATCAACATGACTGCAACAAGGCGGGTTGGTAGACTAACAAAAGACAAATGTTGACTATTTTCACTCAAGCCCAATTCATTGTAACACGTTTTTAAAACGCTTTCCTTAAAAAACTAATGGTTAATAGACAGTATTTTGATATGAGTATGATCCCATATTGTGAATGCTTGGGTATATATGGAAAAAACCCCAGATAAAAACTGAGGTTTCCTTGATGTAAAACTAGATTTTATTTTTTGGCTGCGTTGGTGTTGGTTTCGTGAACTTTCTCCAGCAATCCTTTGAACTGACCCAGCAATGTTTCAAACTCTGTGCTGTTCAAACATGCATCTCCCTGAATGGATTCAGGTATGGATAATGCCTTGTTCCGCAACTCACGGCCCGAGTCGGTTAGTGTAATTAATACTTTTCGTTCGTCCTGAGCCGAGCGTTCGCGATTAATAAGTCCTGCTGACTGCAAACGTTTGAGAAGTGGTGTCAACGTTCCCGAATCGAGATAGAGAGCCTCCCCGATCTCCTTAACCGTACATTCTTCACGTTCCCACAAAACCATCAACACCAAATACTGGGAATACGTTACGCCAAGTACCTCCAGATAAGGCTGGTACATCTTCGTAATCTCACGTGAACAAGCATATATGGCAAAGCATAATTGGTTATCCAGCTTCAAACTGTCAGTCTGCATATGTCTTTCTCACCTGCCTATTGTGCAATCTATTCCTAATAATACAGGAACTATAGATCTATACTATCACAAAATAGAAAAAAAACAGAATAATTGAGCACAAATGATTTTACTATTCAATTTAATTATGATAAATTAGATTGTGTAAAACATAAAGATAATCAGCAGTTCATCCCCATGATTTAACAACAATAATAGATAAGTCCATCGAACAGATTCACGCTTTCTCGGGTCAAATTTAATAAACATAATGAAAGTTTATACGTAGCCATTTTGGCCAAAGTAATTTAATGATTTCCTTCCAGAAATAAAATTCAGGGATCAGGAAAGATGACTACAGCAATGATAATGACAGGTTGACTCCATGATTCCTTTTATATAAAATGCTTAATAGAAGCTGAGGAAGCACCTTAATTCGTAGACTGGCCCGTATTATGCGGAGTCAAGAATCGAGTGAGGTGTTTCTTTGTTATGTACGGAAAATTACACAGTGCGTGTTTGTACGGAATTGATGGCGTTCTGATCGAGGTGGAAACTGATTTATCCAATGGTCTGCCACAGACGTCCATCATCGGTTTACCGGATTCAGCTATTCGTGAGGCCGTTGAACGTGTCCGTGCAGCGATTAAAAACTGCGGGTATCAGTATCCTTTACAGCGGATCACAATCAATCTGGCCCCCGCTGATCTACGCAAGGAAGGATCTTCCTTTGATCTAGCCATTGCTATTGGTTTACTTATGACAAGCGGCCAGCTTGTACTTCCTCCCCAGGAACGGACACTAGTGGTTGGCGAACTGGCGTTGGACGGTTCGCTCAGGTCCGTGCCGGGCATTTTATCCATGGTGGATCTGGCCAAACGGCAAGGCTTTACGTCCGTGCTCCTACCTTTGGATAACGTGGAGGAAGCGTCACTGATTCGAGGTATCCAGGTGTTTGGCATTCGTCATTTACAGGATATTGCTCCGGAAAACCCAGATCAACCCTCTAGTTCAGTGGGAATACCAAACAATTCGAATGCAGGACCAGTCGTGTTGAAAAATTATGCACACCTCGCTGCTCCTATAACTGATAAGACTCATAAGATGGCGGATAGGAAGCCGAGACAAACACCATTATTTGCAGACGACTATAGTGATGTTCTAGGGCAGCATCATGTAAAACGCGCGCTTATGATTGCAGCAGCAGGCATGCATAACATATTGCTCGTTGGACCGCCAGGCACGGGCAAAACGATGTTAATCAAACGGCTACCCTCCATCCTTCCTCCTTTGTCAGAAGATGAAGCGTTGGAAGTCACCAAAGTATTAAGTGCCGCAGGCAAATTGAAAGAAGCTCCTCAAGGCCTGATTGCAGACAGACCTTTTCGCTCCCCTCACCACACGATATCCACCTCTGGTCTGATTGGAGGCGGTGGTATCCCAAAACCGGGTGAAGTGAGCCTTGCCCACCGGGGCATATTGTTTCTGGATGAATTACCTGAATTCCAGCGCCAAGTGCTGGAGGTATTAAGGCAACCGTTAGAGGATCGCACAGTGACAATTAGTCGGGCACGGGCTGCTTTCACCTTTCCGGCCCAGTTTATGCTTGCATGTTCCATGAATCCCTGTCCCTGCGGATATTTGTCCGCTCATTCGGAGGAGCAACGCTGCATATGTAGTCCAGCCCGTGTTGCCGCGTACCGAGCCAAAATTTCAGGACCACTTCTGGACCGCATTGATCTTCAGGTTGAGGTTCCTCCACCAGGCGAGTGGCGCAAGTCTGCTGCTTCTCCTTCCTCTGAAGAAATGCAGGCAAAAGTGATCCACGCTCATCAAATTCAGGCTACACGTTATGCCAAAAGTTCAGTCCGTTGGAATAGCCAGCTTTCGGGCACGCTTTTGCGACGAACGATCCATCTCCCCCAAGAGGCAGAGCAACTGTTAGAGCAAACGCTGCAAACGTTAAACCTGAGCATGCGTGCACATGATCGGATTATCAAGATGGCGCAGACAATTGCCGATCTGGACCATGAAGGTGAAATTGTGACAGCTCATGTGGCTGAAGCCATCCAGTATCGTCAATTGGATCTTAATTTATTTTGAAGCTATTTTAGAAGCATATGGAGGGAAGAACAGGCCGATTTACGCAAAGGCAGTGAAATGGGCATGAAACTGTAAACAGCAGAGGAAGATCGAGAAGGATTCCTTATGCAGATTTTATAATGCGGATACGCCAACATGACAAAAAAACGTACAAGCCCTTCTCTTCTGTGAAGAAAGGTACTTGTACGTGGATTTCCCCTGTAAACGTAAGGGGATCTTATATAGCTAAGGTCTACAATAATTTATTATTCAAAAAGAGTGAGTTTGTCCTTGGCTGGTGTGCGTTCTTTGGCAGAAGGAATAACATCAGGGTAACCCATATAAATCATGCCTACAATCTTCTCTCCCGCCTCTATTCCAAGCGATTTGCGGAATTTGGGAGCGTACAAAAATGGCTTGGTCACCCAGAACGTTCCAATGTCTTCACTCCAGGCTGCAAGCATAAAGTTTTGAACCAATGCACTAACCGCAGCGAAGTCTTCGTCCCAGATATTCTGTCTTGGATCTTCTTCCAGCACAACAAGCATAACGGATGGAACTTGCATAATATTGGGTGAGAATTTGTTGTCTTCTCCCATTTCTGCATCAATAGCCTCAGCCAGTTTCTTCCGTCCATTCCCTGTAAACAACAAAAATCTCCAAGGTTCACGCAGTTTATGGTTAGGAGCCCAGACTGCCGTATCCAGCAATTCTATAATCTGCTGTGTAGGAACAGCTTCTTTTTTGAATTTTTTCACCGTACGACGGTTTTGAATCGCATTTCTGACTTCATTTGTTGTTTTCGTAGCTTTACTCATCGGCCGTACCTCCTGTTTATAAAATCATTTGCAACCGCAATAGTGATTCGCGGCCTTGTACATTCAATATAATTTCTTTATGACATAATAAAATACCAGTTTACCTTCTTGATTATACACCCATCTGATCACGAGATTCAAAGGGGAGGCAAAGGTCAGTACCGTTAGGGTCATTCCAACAGAAAAGACGACTCTGAATCTTGATTCACCACGAGGGATCATAAAGTCAGAACCGTCTTTTATTCTCATGTTATTGATTCACATATCATATCAACGATTAATCAATCGTCGTAACTCTCCCCTTCAAACGTGCCATTCCCTTCAAATGTGCCATTAATAAAATCCATTTTGTTGTACTTCTCCTGGTTACCTGCAACATCTGTACTATAGTACTCTACCACCTTGACATCAGGGGCATAAAACTTGACGGGTCCTTCATAGTTTTTCCATTCTCCCCCGTTAATTCGATATTGCGTTGTTTTTACGCCCGAACCTTTGACTTCGTCTGTTGCCTGAAGTCTGAATGTAAATCCTTTGATGTATATTTTCCCGTTCACAGTATCTGTAATAGGAACTAATCTGTACTTGGTTACTGGAGGTGTAATATCTGCATCCTTCTTAAGTACGATATTAAACGTATTATGATCTCCTTTTACAAGAGTAACGCTCAGGCTCGTTTTTAGATATCCTGCTGCTTCTCCCGTTATCGTTCTAGCCCCTGTTGGTACGCGCTTTATTAAATAGTTGCCTTGAGCATCTGTTGTTGCCGAACCTCCAGCATTAACTTTAGCCCCACTTACTGGATTGCCCGACTCATCTACAACTTTTCCCCGCACGTGTGCCGCCTCTGCCAAAACAACATCCATTCTCAAGGTTCCTCCCTCCCGGACACCCAAGCGATCCTGTTCATATAACATATAATCATCGGCATCTACCCATATTGCAATGTTCGGATTATAGGCGTAATCAATTCCTGTAACCGCATATCGACCTTGCTGATCAGTTTTCACTATACGATCAAAGACACTTGTTACTTTTATACGAGCATCTGGAACCGGTCTGCCTGCCTGATCTTTGACTGTTCCTACAATCGTGGATGGCTCATAAATACGAAAATCAAGTTGTATTTGCTCTCCACCGGACAATCCGTAGGAGCCATAGTGTCTGTACGTCACATAACCCTCTGCTTCAACTACAAAAGTAATGTCCGTATTGTCTTCAACGGACTCTATAATATGATACCGTCCATTCCCATCCGTCTTCACGCTTTTCTCTGACGTATCCCCACGATAATTAAGCCAATACTTGACAGTAGCGTTCTGGACAGGTAATCCCTGACGATCAATAACTTTACCTGATACACTTGCCTGTGTAGACGGATCGGCTGCATAAGAAACTCCGGAATACATGATTCCAAACAAAATGAAACATAAAGATAGTGTACTTAGTCGAATGATCCATTTGATACTTGTCTGCATCTTCTCACTACACCTCACCATTTATTTTATTGATCAAACATTCCTCTTTAACTTCTTAAATTAACTGACCATAAGCTCAAGCTTCCAGAATTCTCCGTCCCAAACATATTGCCAAATCCCCTGTCCACCGTTCATGGTCTCGCTGATATCCAGCACTTCCATCCGAGGGCACTCCCATACTTGTTTTACTGTGTTGTTCGAAGTATTCTGAAGCTCTTTCATACATCCCACCAACCTCTCTTTAAAATTCAACTTTCTTAGTTTATTACAAATGATACATTTTGTATCTATAAATTTCTGAAATACAATGATTTTATTATCAATGCTCTATCCTCTGTTTAATGATTTCATAGTTAAATCAAAAAAAGCCGCAGATCCTGTATAAATAGGAACTAAGGCTTTAATATATTAACTAATTTTAAAACTAAAACGAATGCAAAGATAAAACATAATTAAACTTGTACTTCGAAATAACTGACCGACTCATATTAAAAAAGATACAATTCGTATCGATTAATGCAGCAGTAACTTCGAATGTAATTCTTAAAAAGCATTAACAATATGATTCACAGAGACAATTTCTCCTGCTTGATCAAGCATTACGGCAATTACATCAAAACGGATCTGAAGTTCCGTCTCTCCCGTCATTTGCAAATATACGGATGCGGTTGAACGTACCTGCTGCATTTTACGCATATCAACCGATTCCTGAGGTGTACCGTACTGAGCGGCTCCACTTCTGCTTCTTACTTCCACAAAGACAATCAGGCCCTCGTAGGAAGCAATGATGTCAATCTCACCGCTACGGCAACGCCAGTTCTGTCTAATGATCCGATAATCGTGCTCTCGCAACCATTGACAGGCAGCCTCTTCACCTAATCGGCCTTTCTGCTGTCGTGTGAGCTTTAATCCTGGGTCCTGACCCAATCTACGTTCTACCATGACTCATTTTCCTCACGTCCTGAGGCCATGCGATCTGCACGGTAGACGTACGTTAGCACCTCTGCGACCAGTTGATACAGTTCTGCCGGAATCTGTTCATCCAGATCCAACTTGGAGAGCACCTCCACAAGTGCTGCATCCTCCTGAACAGCCACGCCGTTTTCTCTGGCTTTATCCAGAATGGCTTCTGCCACTTTGCCGCGCCCCTTGGCTACAACAACAGGTGCTTCACTCTCTCCAGGGACATACTTTAGGGCAACCGCCTTTTTGGAAAGCAGGTCCGGTTGTGACGACTCGTCTTTCATACCTTCAAGTCCACCCCTTTGTATCGTTCAGGACTATAGTCCGAGGCCCGCGTTTTTCGTTCCGCGCCCGGCTCCTGGCCCGCAGGCCACGGTTCCGCCTTGAAGGTCAGCAGTTGATAGCCCAGCTTGTCCAATGCCTGATGGATCACCTCTCGTCCGCTCTCCAGAAGCGGTCCCATTCCTTCGCGATCATTTAATACACGCAGACTGACAATGTTATTAACCACATGGACATCTACCAGAGTAGGCCCAAGACTTTTCATGTCCAGATCAAACCATAGACGGCAGTTGGACGCATCCAGCTCTCCACGAGATCCACGACGTGATTGAATCTGGACAGACGCCGTTTCTTCCCCGTCCGGTCCAGTGATCGGAATAAACCAGTGCATCTGTGCAAAAGTAGCACTGCGATCTGTCGTCAGCAATAACTGCTGACCTGTCAGATACTGCACAGCCTGTCCGGCGGCATCCTTAAGCGCCGCCGGTGCACCTTCGCTGCTGGCAAGTTGCAGCAGTAAGCCCTTCAGCGTGTCCGCATTTGCCGGACTCGCCGCATCCCCCACGCGCGGCTGCACTGCCGCGCCGTGAACGGCCTGCTGCTCGTGCTCCGCACCGAGCAGCTTCAGCACGCGCCCCACCCACGGGTCCCCCTCGTGGGTGACAGGCGCGTGCACTGCCGCAGCTCCCGCAGGTGCTGCGGCACTACCGCCAGCCGGCGGCGCATCAGCGCCGGCTGGCAACGGCTGCGGCACGCCTCCGGCAACCGCAGCCGCCTGGCCGCCCTGCGATGCAGGGGCGCCCTGTGCTGCCGCACCAGGCTGTGCCGGTGCGGCAGTGGACGCGCTGCGCAGGGCGTCCAGCAGCGCCAGCAGCTTGGGCGCCAGCTGCGCTGCCGTAGGCGCTGCTGGCGCCGCCTGGCCTGCTGCGGACGGCGTCCCTGCAGCAGCAGGCGTTTCAGCGCGGCCGTCAGTCCGCCCGGCCGCGCCTGTTTCAGGCTGGCCTGCACTTACACGGCCAGCCACAGATTCAGTAGCCGCCCCCGATGTACCTGGGCGGCTCCCAGCCTGCCCCGCGTCAGCCCAGCGCGAGCTCTCTCCAGGTATTCCGGTTCCAGACGGAATACCTGCGCCCCCTTTGCCAGCCGTTTCAACGTTGCTGGCAACTGCCTTTGCCCCGGCTTCAGCATTTCCTGTGCCTCCGCCGGTCTGCACGTTTCCTTTCACCGCAGTACCTGCATCCTCTGCCCCGCCATCCGTCATGGATATAGATCCTGCCAATGCCGCTTGTCCTTGTTGCGTTGACAAAGCAGGTGTTCCGGTTCCAGTCACCTGACGACCATTGCCTGATACAGCCAATCCTTCTTCCGTCTGTGAAGCATTCGGTACAACAGGTGCACCAGCCACGACTGCTGGTTTCAACGTAGCAGATTGTTCTCCAGGCAATAGCGGTTTACCTGTTGTTTGAGTCAGCATCGTTTCCAACTGGTCAGCCAACCCGCTTAACAACTGGTGCAGAGGGGGGCCAAACACCGTCTGGTGTAATCCTTTTACTGTTTCCGCCGTAACCGGAAGACCACGCTGAAAAGCAATTCCTGTCGCCTGCACCCATTCTTCCACAGGGACCTGTGCAGGTTTGGCAGTCATCATATTCTGGACCATAGCCACATTATCCTTCGTGAGAGGCAATCCGCTACGCTGCATGGCAAGTAACAGTTCCCGGTTCCCTTTTGTATCCGGCAGTCCTACATCCTTAAGCAGGTTGTTCAGCGAAGCTTGTGGCAGCTCAGCAAGTGTACCCGTCATAGGTTTCATTACCGTTATGCCATTTTCACCTGGAGGCTGCACTTGAAGCAACGTGGTCTCACCCGGACGGAGTGGAGTCTCCAACTTGGCGCGCACTTGCACACCTTGAATCTGCAGAACTGCTTCTCCCCCATCATCGGATACACTAACGACGGAGCCACGAACCACCTGACCTTCCTTTAATTCAAGCGGTTTGGCATTGCCGGGCTTACTGTCTCCCATTAACCCCTTTATCATGGAACCGATATTCAAATCTCTCCCCCTCCTTTCTTCAAACCCGTGTTTAAAACAAAGATTGCTGCTCTCCAAGCAGGTTGCCCAGAAAACTGCGCCGATGCATCGGGGTTGCCCCCAATGCCATAATTTGCTCCCGATGAACTTTTGTTGCATATCCTTTATGTATCGACAAACCATATTCCGGATATAACGTATCCCATTCTTCCTTACACAGCCGATCTCGCGTTACCTTGGCAATAATAGATGCCGCTGCGATCGATTGACTGTTAGCATCACCTTTAATAATGGACAGTTGAGGTACATTCACATCCACCTTCTCGGCATCCACCAGCATATAATCAGGAGTTTCTCCCAATGCTTCAACCGCACGTTTCATCGCAAGTCTCGCAGCCTGTTTGATATTAAGCCGATCAATTGTCTCTGCATCCGCGTACCCGATACCTACCGCCAGCGCTTTTTCCATAATGATGTCATATAATGCATCCCGTTTTTTCTCCGTTAATTTCTTGGAGTCATTCACGCCTTCCAGGATGAGATCCTTCGGTAAAATAACCGCCGCTGCCACAACATCCCCAAACAAACAGCCCCGCCCCACCTCATCAATACCAGCAATACGTTCAAATCCACTGTCCCAATACTCCCGCTCATAGAGCAACAGATCTCGAGGTTCACTGACTTCTTTTTTCTTCTTTGGTCCAATCGGAGTATCCAGTAGATTCAACCCGATCTCTTCATTATTTTCAACCATAACGCTCATCTCCTCTACCCACGCTTTTTCAGCATACGTATCACTTACAACTTTTTATAATATAGACGTAGATCCTCTGTCTTTTGTTCTGTACAACCTGTCTCTCTCAGTAAAACTTTTCCTTGAGATTTACAATATAAAGATAGTGATGTCTTCATTTATCGGTATTTGATGGTATAAATTGAATATATCAGACCTCGTCTAATTTAAATTGCACCACCATTTATCATAGCACGATTTAGATGCACCTGATATATAGGTCAGCCAATTCCATAAAGCGTACTGTTCTTCAATCCTCTTCCATTTTATCGTTTTCGACGTATGTTCCAGCTCTACTTCCACGTTTGTATACACAAAAAAACGACCGCTCCCGGTAATCCGGTAACGGCCGCTTCTTTCGGCACTTGTATATATGAAATGAACAGATAAAGATAATGATCTCCATCGTGTAGAGTCCATTTTTTTAATAGGGAGCTTCCATAGAGAAACGTCCCATTTTACCCGCTCGCAGTTCACGCAGAAATGCTCGTGATGCCTTTTCCAGATCAATACGTCCACCGCTTACAATGCAACCACGTATACGGCCGACTTGTTCCATAATCGCAATAACACTGTCTGAATCATCTGCATCCTTGGAGAACTCCTGAAGTCCGTATCTCTCTTCAAGGGCGTCCCAGTAATAACGCATCAGGTAACTGATTCCAAAAAAGGCGATATCCTCTGCATTCAAAATTTCCTCTTTGATCGCACCAGTTACGGCAAGACGATAACCTACATTTTGATCTTCGAACTTAGGCCAAAGAATACCTGGAGTATCCAATAACTCCATTTCTTTGCCTACCTTGATCCACTGTTGCCCCTTCGTCACACCAGGACGATCTCCTGTTAACGCAATACTCCGTCCAGCCAATCGGTTAATCAGTGTGGATTTACCTACATTGGGAATCCCTACGATCAACCCGCGAACCGCACGAGGATTAATCCCTTTAGCAATTTGACGGTCAATTTTTTCTTTAAGAAGAAGCTTGGCCTGCACGGGAATATCTTTAACATTGGTTCCCGTCGAAGCATCTACAGGAAAAGCGGTAATTCCTTCTTTTTTGAAATATTCAATCCATTCTTGCGTCACTTTTGCATCTGCCAAATCCGATTTGTTCAACAAAATCATCCGGGGTTTATCCAGCAATATTTCGTCAATCATTGGATTACGGCTGGAGACAGGCAGACGGGCATCCAATAGTTCGATGACCACGTCGATGAGCTTTAACTTATCCTGAATCTGGCGTCTGGCTCGAGTCATATGACCTGGAAACCATTGTATCGTCAACTTGTCTTCACCTCATTATTTACTTCAATTTCAGTGGTTGATCCACTTAATCTCACCGATCGGCCAGAAAATCACATCTGCACGACCAATAATATCTTTTAACGAAACATAACCGATCATACGGCTGTCTGTACTATTTGGACGGTTATCTCCCATGACAAACACATGACCTGCCGGCACTTTGCCATCAGGGAACTGTTCATTCGGGAAATCCTTCACATTATAGGTTCCACCATTTGCTTCAGCTGCATCAATGGCTCCTTGAATATACGTTTCATCAACCTTTTTACCGTTAACCATCACGGTATCGTCTTGAACCTCAACGGTATCACCTTCTACAGCAATAACACGTTTAATGAAATCTCGACCTTCGGATGGTACGTGGAAGACGATAACTTCACCGCGCTTCGGTTCTCTGATATCATATAAGATTTCGTTGACGATCACACGTTCACCCGTTTCAAAGTTCGGCTGCATGGACGGACCGTCCACAACAAACGGTTTGAAGAGCAACCACCGAATGAGAATGACGAGAACTAATGCGATAACAATGGCTTTAAGCCATTCAACAATTTCATTTTTGGCTTTTTTGGATCGACTATCTTTCTCTTCGGCAGGATTGCCCCGGTCATGTTGAACTTCTTGTTCCATTCAAGATCTTCCTCTCTTCACAGTACATGTTTATAGCAGTACACACATCCAGCATTCTGTATCGTTCCAATAACTCAATGGATGGATACAAAACATTCACATCAGTTATGTAATCTTACACCAAGCATTACAGTACATTTAATCCACAATTCAAATGTTATCAATAACTGATTTTACAAGCCTCCCGGACTATTCCCCGCATGTGTTGCCATACCATTTTACTCGGAAGTGTACCTCCGGTTCAACTTTTCCCGGACAAAAACGAAAAGGGCTTGTCTCCAAGCCCTTCCCGGTATCCGTTATATTAACGAATTTCTTTAATTCTCGCTGCTTTACCGCGTAGTTCACGAAGATAATAAAGCTTCGCACGACGAACTTTACCACGGCGAGCCACTTCGATTCTATCGATTTTAGGGGAATGAAGCGGGAAAGCTCTTTCCACACCTACACCGTAAGAAATTTTACGAACTGTAAAAGTCTCACTGATTCCACCACCACGGCGTTTAATCACAACACCTTCGAACAATTGGATACGCTCGCGAGTTCCCTCGATTACCTTAACGTGCACTTTCAAAGTGTCACCAGGACGAAAACTCGGAAGATCCTTGCGAAGTTGTTCTTGTGTAATCGCTTGAACGATATTCATCTATGACTCCCTCCTTCCATACAGGCGTTCATACTTCTTCCAGAGATCACCTTGTCTCCTTCATCATCCATAGAGGACCGCCGTATTCCACATAACAGACTTATTGTATCACGCAGCATATCAAAACACAAGAGAAATTAAACAAATGCCTATTGTTCAATCTGCCACTCTGAAACTCATCCATCACATGTTAACTTCATTCTAAAATACATTCTCCCGTATGGAAAGTGAATCAACGCTCTCATCTGCAAGTCAACCTAATACAGGAAAAAATACTGTAACTTCCAGTGTAGTAATATCGTCTATGATATAACTTATTGACCACTTTAAAAGGAGAATCCCAAGACTTATGAAATATTGGAAAAAGATCACACTTGCCCTACTCGCCATGCTCACATGCTCCATTACACTATATTCATATGCCGTAACTCACCCAACGAATGCACTGTCACACAAAGCCTGCACATCCTGGGACATAGTCAAACGCAAAGCATTCGAGCTGTCACACACTGACTTCTCTAGCCAATCTGCGCTGGATCGTTCTAACTTTAGGATTGAACAAGGTACCGCTACAGAAGTTCCTGTGCTGATGTATCATTACATAGAGCCCAAACTGAATAATCACGAGACAGATAATAAATCCATCATTAATCTGGAGGATTTTGAGCAAAATATGAAATACCTGCATGATGAAGGCTACCGCTCGATTACATTGAATCAGCTTGAACAATATGTTAGCGGGAAGATTTCCCTGCCACAGAAGTCCATTGTGATTACCTTTGATGACGGATACCAGAACAATTATACTTTAGCTTACCCTGTGCTTCAGAAATATAATTTTCATGCCTCGCTGTTTGTCATAGGCAGTAAAATTCAGGATCAACCTTCGGTATTTGAGCCCGCCATCAACAGTTTCATCTCCAAGCCAGAGATGCAGGCAGCAACCGACGTATTTGAGTTCAACAGCCATACCTATAACCTGCATCATAAGGGATTTATGCGCTGTGGGACCAGCGTACCTGTCGGTCTGGACACCAGTCTTCTGGATGATGATATCCAGCAAATGAAGGAAATCGGAATAGACACACCTTATTTGGCCTATCCTTTTGGTTATACCAGCACACAGATGATCTACAAGTTACAACAACATGGATATCGCATGGCCTTTACCGTAAAGTCTGGATTTGTGCATCCAGGAGATCATCCCATGAGGCTGCCTCGCTTGACGGTCACGACAGGTACTGATTTGGCGACGTTGCTTCAACCCAAATCCAATCCGCAGAACGAATTACCTGCATCGGAGAATGATCAGTAAAATCTAGATTTTAACTTCACCGCCCGGATACAGAGTCGAGCTATACAGCCTTTTGAGCTGAGGCTTGGCTCTTTTTGCATCGGTAAGTGATAATGTCATCGGAGAGCTGGAATAAATCACTGCTTCCTCTGCGTCATAGATGATGATCTGCTCTTTCCCCGTCTGAACCAGGTCTGCATGTACCGCATATCCCTCTTTCGGGAATTCAGTAACCGTTTTCATATCTCCATCTACCAAAGAAGGCAACACATCTCCCCCTCGGCGATACGCCAAAATATAATCGAGTCCACCCTCATCCCAGTTACACACAGGCTCTATAATGGTTAACCAGCCCCGAGTTGTGCGGTTTTCTTTCCAAATTTCTTTACCAGCGCTATCCAGCATGAACATTCCATCCTTACCATGCTCATCCCCCCGGACAATCCGGTCCAGACCTGCAATCTGTAAACCTTCCATTCCAGTACAAAAATGGCCTAACGCAATATGCTGTGATTCAATTGAATCTTCATAACGCCATTTCTCATTTCCGTAGCGGTCCATCATGACCGTAACACTGCCACCAATGACAACCTCGACTTGCCCATCAACGTCAACGTCGCCAAACCATATACAGTCAGCATGATCATCGAGATTCTGACAAGACCATAATAATGTCCCATCATGATCCAGCATGTCATATCCGGCCATCACTTCATCTTTCCCATCTCCATCGATATCGTATACCCATGGAAAATGTCCTGGATTCCCTTCATGCTTCCATAACAAATTAAAATCATGGTCGAGTGCCCACAACGTCTTATAGCGGTCTTTCAGTATAATGTCCATTCTATGCTGGTTACCCGTCAGGTTGGCGAGAATAATGCAGTCATGTGCTTCATCACCTGGCAGATCACGTGTTTCTTTGATCTCTCCGGTCCGGCCATCCAACACGAGAAATTGTTTGTCCATCACACACAACACTTCATTATTTCCATCTCCATCCCAATCTGCGACCTGAGCGGGATAGTCTGAACCCGGACCCCCTGCATCGGGATCAGGAGTTCCGACCTGCCATAGTAATGTTCCTTCCAGATCAAACGCAGTCAAACAACATACCTGATGCGGGACATACCGATCGTCTATACCCCCATCTGCCTGTACCAGCAACATTTCAAGTCTGCCATCCCCGTTTAGATCTCCTAAAAGCATTTTGCAGCGTTCTCCGGCTTGGCTAATATTTAGACTGGCGATTTCATAAGGCTGAATGCTCATCATCTTCCTCCTCAGCTTATCGTTGTTATTCAAATCCAGCTGAGTTCACCATAAAGAAAACCCCTATTTTTTACAACCCTATTATGTGGTCATGCAAAAATGTTCAAAGTTGCAAAAAAGTGCCTACGTAATTAAACGATTTAAACGAATGATTTTAAGCCCACTCTAAAAACTCAAGACGATTGCCAAAAGGATCATTTATATAAAAACGTCTTACACCTTCATCTACTCTTGCTTCGTCATCGACAATATGAATTTGGTTATGAATGAGATGATCACGTAACTGATCCAAATGTTGTACATGAAATGCCGGATGAGCTTTTGTGGCGGGAATAAAATCTTTTTGTACCCCAATATGCACTTGGTGTCTGCCACACTCGAACCATACACCACCCCGTTTTCTCAGAATTTCAGGTTTGGGAATCTCCGTCCAGCCCAGAACTTTATTGAAAAAATGACGTGCCTCCTCTTCACAGCCTTCTGGTGCTGCGAGCTGAATATGATCAAGATCAATAATATTGTAATTCATTCTTACACCGCCTTTGGTTTCATTTAGTGAAACTTAGTTTTAAAATATACCTCCATTTTATAGAATTACCCAATGAATATCCAGCTTTCTTTACAAAACACATAAGAAAAGCCAACCTTTGGTATCAAGGTTGGCTTTTTCAAACTCTATAAAAAGATATATTTACGTGTTTATACGATACATATACTTATTCTGTGCTATGTTTACGGTTTGAGCGTATCTTTTTCAACCAAATACGTTCTTTATCCGTCAGATCAGCCGTTTCCAACATCTCCGGTCTGCGCTCCAGCGTACGAAGCAACGACTGTTCTCTGCGCCATGCCTCAATGTTCAGATGATGTCCCGACAACAGCATATCCGGTACTTTCATGCCCCTAAACTCGGGTGGACGTGTGTAGTGTGGATATTCGAGGAGTCCAGTACTGAATGAATCCGTCACAGCACTTGTCTCATTGCCAAGCACACCGGGAATAAGGCGTACGATGCTGTCGATCGCAACCATAGCAGGCAATTCCCCACCAGTGAGCACGTAATCACCAATGGATAGTTCATCCGTCACGAGAAATTCGCGAATTCGCTCATCGTAACCTTCATAATGTCCACATATAAAAATCAAATGATCTTCCTGTACAAGTTCTTCTGCTTTTTTCTGTGTAAACGTCTCACCTTGCGGACACATTAAAATGATACGTGGAGCTTTCATGGTTGCCGCGGCTTCTCCGCGTTGCTCCAGTACATCTTCAACAGCAGCAAAAATCGGATCTGGTTTTAGCACCATGCCTCCACCCCCACCGTAAGGAGCATCATCGACCGTATTATGTTTATTTGTGGCATAATTACGGAAGTTGGTTGCACCGAGGGACACCAGCCCCTTCGTTTGGGCTTTACCCAGAATGCTTGCTCCGAATACGCCATCAAACATCTCCGGGAAGAGTGTTAATACATCCACTTTCATGTTACAGCAGCCCTTCCATCAGGTGAATCTTCACTTGCTGCTGTTCGATGTCCACATCAAGTACTACATCATCAATAACGGGAATCAGCACTTCTTTACCTGCTGGCGTTTTGACAACCCATACATCATTGGCACCCGGAGTCAAAATTTCAGAGATAGTTCCAAGCGTTTCACCCTCTTCGGTGATAACCGAACACCCAACGATTTGATGGAAGTAGTATTCACCTTCCTCCAGCTCAGCGAGGTTCTCTTTTAACACTTTGGCCATACCGCCTTTAAACTTCTCTACTTCATTAATATTGCCATACTCTTTCAGACGAAGAATATACATATTTTTATGCAAACGTGCAGATTCCACGTTAACCATGACTGGATGATTATCTGGTGTAAAGAAAAACAACTCTGCATTTTTCGCGAAACGCACTTCTGGGAAATCGGTTATAGGCATGATTCTCACCTCACCGCGAATTCCATGCGTATTAACGATTTTACCTACATTCATAAACTCTGCCATAATTCCTCCTAAAATCCATTCATATGGTACTCATATTTGATGATCTCCATGCGACCGTTCCGGTTACGGATCGTTCTTCGGATCGCTGTTATCCCCTAATTTTTTTAATTATTTTTAAAGGTGAAAATCCGGTGATAAAGGCGAGCGCTGACGCTTCTTCAGAATCGATTCCGTACCCTTCACTACTTCCGCAAATAATCATACTTAACGAGCTATTTCAATCATATTATTTAAGTTTCAGCATGCACGAAAAGGGGCTAGGACATGCATCCTAACCCCCTTTCGTATATCTTTAAGATATGATATCAACGGTAACCCGTTTATCCATCTTAACTGCTGCTGATGTGACGACCGTACGAAGTGATTTCGCGATTCGTCCCTGTTTACCAATTACCTTCCCGACATCGTCAGGATGAACGGTTAACTCATAAACGACAAGCCGGTCTTTCTCAACCGTCCGAACCGTCACATCTTCCGGATGATCGACTAAAGCCTTAGCAATTATGCTTACTAATTCTTCCATAGATGACCCTCCGAATCAGCACTTTATTTAGATAATTTAGACTCGTGGAACTTCTTCATCACGCCCGCTTTGCTAAGCAAGTTGCGGACAGTGTCAGATGCTTGTGCACCGTTTTGAAGCCATGCCAATGCTTTATCTTCATCGATCTTAACAACAGCCGGTTGTTCAACCGGGTTGTAGTAACCGATCTCCTCGATAAAACGACCGTCACGTGGGGAACGGGAATCCGATACCACTACGCGGTAGAAAGGAGCTTTGTGAGCACCCATACGTTTCAGACGAATACGAACTGCCATTTGAAAATTCACCTCCTTCAATGAAATCTGTATATGATCCAGCTTCGCTTAAATCAACGGAAAGGAAACTTCATTCCTTTACCGATACCTTTAAGCTGCTTCATAGCTTTATTTTTACCGCCGCCTTTAGGTCCCATCATATCCGAGAACTGTTTCATCATGCGGCGCATCTCATCAAATTGCTTGATCAGACGATTTACTTCAGCCAGAGATGTTCCGCTTCCGGTAGCAATACGCTTCCGGCGGCTATGGTTGATCATGTCCGGGTTACGTTTCTCTTCGGTCGTCATTGAGTAAACGATCGCTTCGATCCGGCCCATCTGTTTATCATCAACCTTCAGATCCTTGGCTTGTTTCATCTTGCCCATGCCGGGAATCATATCCATGATCTGGTCGATTGGTCCCAGCTTTTTCACTTGATCCATCTGCTCCAGGAAATCTTCAAACGTGAATTCTGCATTACGCATCTTCCGTTCCATTTCCTTGGCTTTATCGGTATCAATGTTTAATTGTGCTTTCTCAATCAGAGATAACATATCACCCATACCGAGGATCCGTGAAGCCATACGTTCCGGGTGGAACGGCTCCAAAGCGTCAAGTTTCTCTCCAAGGGAAGCAAACTTGATTGGACAACCCGTAACTGCTTTGACGGAAAGCGCAGCACCACCACGAGTATCTCCATCCAGCTTGGTCAGGACAACCCCGGTCAGATTAAGCTGCTGGTTAAAGTGTTCTGCTACGTTAACCGCATCCTGACCTGTCATGCTGTCTACAACAAGCAGTACTTCATCCGGATTCACTACGCTGTGAATCTGGCGAAGTTCTTCCATCAGTTCTTCATCAACATGCAGACGTCCAGCTGTATCGATAATAACATAGTCATTACCGTTATCCTTCGCATGTTGAAGACCTTGACGTGCGATCTCAACAGGGCTTGTCTGATCTCCCAGTGTGAATACCGGCGCTTTGATCTGCTCGCCAAGTACTTGCAACTGTTTGATCGCTGCGGGACGATAAATATCTCCTGCAACAAGCAATGGTCTGCTGTTTTGCTTTTGCAGCATTTTAGCCAGTTTACCCGATGTGGTTGTTTTACCAGCACCCTGCAAACCAACCATCATCAGCACCGTAGGCGGTTTGTTCGCTTTAGCCAGTTTCGCTTGGCTTCCACCCATCAAATCCGTTAGTTCCTTGTTAACGATGTCGATGATGACCATTCCTGGCGTGAAGCTCTCCATCACTTCTTTGCCAACAGCCTTCTCTTTCACCTTGGCGATGAATTCCTTGACCACTTTGAAGTTTACATCCGCTTCGAGCAATGCCAGACGTACCTCGCGCATAGCCTCGGCTACATCTTCATCAGACACCTTGCCTTTGCCGCGCAGCTTGCTGAACACATTCTGTAATCGGGTCGTTAATCCTTCAAATGCCATGATCCCACCTCCTTAAGCTTTAATACTGTTTGCAAGACCGATACGTTCCGCTCAGCCAATATTTCATTCACTAAGCTGAGCAACGATATCGTGTATTTGTTTGTTGTTATCAATGGAGACGCCTGCGCGTTCCAATGCATTTTGCAAATCTTCAAGATTGCGATTACGCCGTTCATGCTTTTCCAGCAAGCCCAGCTTGCTTTCGTAATTTTCCAGCACTTGTTCGGCACGCTTGATATGCTCGTATACCGCCTGGCGGCTGATCTCAAACTCGGCTGCAATTTCACCAAGTGAGAAATCGTCATGAAAGTAATACTTTAGAAAAGTCTGCTGTTTCTCGGTAAGTAACAATTCATAAAAAGCAAACAGCAAGTTAATCCGGTTTGTCTTCTCAAGCCGATTTTCTTGACTCACATCGGGGCACTCCCTTCGTCAAGGAAAAACACTTTACACTCTTGCAACGTTCCTAATAATACCTAAAACAAATCAGGTTGTCAAGCAAAAATACTTGTCACAATAAAAACAGCTCTGATGATACGTTATTTCGATGTTTAACGGGTAGTTTATGCCCTTCTTCACTACAAGCAAATTCTATCTGTGTCCCTGCGACCCACCTCTATGTAGAAGAAAAAACGAATGCGTCTCAGTCCGTGGAGATGCATCCGTCTATGGTGTTCTAACGAAGTGGTGTCAGGTACAGCAGTACCATAAAGAAATGAAGAATACTGCCTGCTAACACAAAGAGATGCCAAATCGCATGGTGGTACGGAAATCCACGCCATACATAAAAGAGCGTACCAAGTGTATACATCAGGCCTCCAGCAACCAGCAACACAATGCCGCCTGTAGGAATGGCCGCCATAAGAGGTTGCCAGGCAATAACGATCAGCCAGCCCATCGCAATATAGAAAATCGTGGACATGAATAGAAACTTTTTCGTAAAAAATGCCTTAAAGATCACGCCGAATAATGCGATACCCCAGATTATGCCAAACAGGGTCCATCCAAGTGTACCGCGAACAGCAATAAACAAAAGCGGAGTGTACGATCCCGCAATAAATAAATAAATGGAAGAATGGTCGAAAATCTCAAATAAATCTTTCACTTTTCCATCTTTCCATGCATGCACGAGTGTAGAACTTGTATAGAGCAACAGCATGGTGATTCCGTAGATCGTGAAACTGACCACATGCCAAGCCGTGCCTTTCATACTTGAAAATACAATCAATATCACCAGTGCAGCTACACTGAGTGCAGCGCCGATTCCATGTGTCACCGCATTGGCGACTTCTTCACGGCGAGAATAGGTATACGTATTGGCCATTTTCAACCGTCCTTTCTAACCCTTTAACATTGCCTGCTTTATTCCTCCATTATACACGTATTGCCAGTGACATTACACGTGACACTTATCACGTATATCACTGGCAATACGGTTAACATTATTAATTCATTCTATTATTAATGATTCTAGGAATTAGCTTCCTCTTCTTCAGCACTTTCCGCTGGCTGTTCTTGGATCAATCCGGCGAACAAGGCATGCACAAATTGCTCCGAATCAAACGGCTGCAGATCATCAATTTTCTCACCCAGTCCTACGAGCTTCACAGGCAAGTCCAGCTCCTGACGGATCGCAACAACGATCCCCCCTTTGGCTGTTCCATCCAGTTTCGTCAGTACGAGGCCAGTTACACCGCTTTTCTCACCGAAAAGTTTAGCCTGGTTTAAAGCATTTTGACCTGTTGTTGCATCCAGTACCATCAGTACTTCATGCGGAGCATCCGGAATTTCACGCTGAATGACACGATAGATCTTGTTAAGCTCGTCCATCAGGTTAGATTTGTTTTGCAGACGACCTGCTGTATCACAGAGCAGAACATCCGCACCCCGTTGTTTCGCTGCTTGTACCGCATCATACATAACCGCTGCTGGATCAGAACCAGATTGCTGTTTGATCACATCGACACCGGCACGTTGCCCCCATACTTCCAGCTGTTCAATGGCTCCGGCACGGAACGTATCTCCAGCTGCCATGATGACTTTTTTACCTTGTTGTTTAAATCGATGTGCCAGCTTGCCAATCGTTGTTGTTTTACCAACACCGTTAACACCAACAAACAAAATGACGGTAATGCCATCCGGGTTCATTTTCAATTCGTTATTCTGTTCACCGCGAAGAAGACCCGTCAGTTTCTCGGACAATACAGGCTGCAGCTCAGCCGCATCCTCAATTTTGCGTTTTTTCACCTCAACGCGCAGGTCTTCGATCAGATTCATGACTGTATTCACACCAACGTCTGCTCCGATCAAAATCTCTTCCAGTTCTTCATAGAACTCTTCATCGATTTTTTTGCGACGGATTACGAGATCCGACACTTTTTCCACTAACCCTTTACGTGTCTTTTCCAATCCATCCTTAAACTGTTTGGTGACCGACTCCGTTTTGCTTGCAATGCTGTCTCTAAGCTTTTTAAAAAAACTCATAAAGCCCCTCCATCGTGTACATAATCTAAGCGGTTTTGCAAAAATGCTCAATCTGAATGATTTTCAATGATTACAATGAGTTCGTTTGTCTCGCAGGTTTGGATCAGATCAGGCAATTACTGCTTCCTCATCTTCCAGTTTAACCGAAACGAGCTTGGATACACCGCCCTCTTCCATTGTAACACCGTACAGCACATCTGCCTCTTCCATCGTACCTTTACGATGGGTAACAACGATAAACTGTGTCTGTTCGGAGAATTCACGCAAGTACTGGGCAAAACGTACCACGTTAGCTTCGTCCAGCGCTGCCTCAACTTCATCCAGCACGCAGAATGGTACCGGTTTGACATGCAGAATAGCAAATAATAAAGCCATCGCCGTCAAAGCCCGTTCCCCACCGGATAACAGTTGCAGGTTTTGCAGTTTCTTGCCTGGTGGCTGAGCCACGATATCTATTCCCGTTTCAAGCAAGCGCTCCGGGTCCATCAGAACAAGGTCAGCACGTCCCCCGCCAAACAGCTTGCTAAACACGGTACCGAACTCACGGCGGATGGCATCAAACGTAATCTTGAATCGCTTCGCCATCTCGTCTTCCATTTCCCGAATAACCTGATACAACGTTGTTTTAGCTTCCACCAGGTCATTCTTCTGTTCACTCAGGAACTCGTATCGCTCATTGACTCGCTGGAACTCCTCAATCGCTCCCAGGTTCACATCACCCAGGGCGGATATACTGCGCTTCAGCTTCTGTACCTCTGCCTGTGTATGCTCCACGTCTTCCGGTACAGGATAACGCTCTTTGGCCAGTTCATAGCCCAGTTCGTATTCATCCGTCAGCTTTCGCAGTATATTTTCCAGCTCAACATCCAACCGGTTCACGGAAATTTCCGTCTGTCGCATCTGTTCTTCCACAGCTTTTAACTGCGTGCGCTGTTCCTTCGTTTCGCTCTCGGCAAGCTCAAGCTTTTTCGACAACTCACTTCGGGCAGCACGTTTGAAGTCCAGATCCTGAGAAGCTTCCGCTTTTTTCAGCTTATACTGGTTCAGATCTTCAATCTGTTTAACACTCTCGGTCTGTGTTTTCTTGAGATCTGCTTCCATCGAAGCCAGCAACGTGCGATTCTGACGAAGATCTTTCACCAGCGACTCTACTTCCCGCTCCAGACGTCGCAATTGTTCTCCATTGGAGAATCGCTCCTGATCCAGCTTGCCTTCACGCACTTTCAATTCGGTGAGTTGGCTCTGCAATTCTTCCTTCGCGGATTCATTGGCTTTCCGAGCAAACTCAGCTGCATGAATGGCACGATGAGTCGCTTTTTCTTCCTCTTCAAGCTGCTCCAGCTTCTTCACAGCGACGATCCGAGCCGTATCCAGCTCTTTGATCTCTTCGGTAAAGCCGCTCTTCTCCTGCCCGGCAACGGCAACCTGTTCAAGCACATGGCGAAGCTCATGCTCTACCTGTTTCATTTCCATCGAAGCCTGCTGTTCTGCATTTCGGGTATCATCACCGGACTGACGAAGTTCATCCAGTTTGTCCTGACACTGTTCCAGTTGGACTTTTACATCATCCACACTGCGATGCAGTTTCACGATTTGATTTTCCGTATCCAAAATATCCTGGTCGAGCTGGTCCAGCTGCCGTTTCCGGCTGAGCAGACTCACATTTTTCTTGTGCTGGCTACCACCTGTCATGGAACCACCCGCATTGACCACGTCACCTTCAAGCGTCACAACCCGGAAACGATACTGACAGCGAGCCGCAATTTTATTGGCGACCTCCAACGTTTCGGCAATAATAACATTACCGAGCAAGCTGCCAATGATTGAAGCATACTTGGATTCGAATTGTACAAGATCAGCACCGATCCCCACAAAACCCTCCATACCTTCAATCATAGAACGTTCAGCCGCTCCAATGGCACGAGGACGAATGACATCCAGAGGCAGGAACGTTGCACGCCCCAACTGGCGTTGCTTCAGAAAAGCAATTGCCTGTCTGGAAACTGATTCATTTTCCATGACCACATGCTGCAAGGATGCTCCCATTGCTGTTTCTACCGCAAGTTCGATCTTCTCGGGAACTTTTACGAGTTCAGCCACAGCTCCATGAACACCGCTCAGCGTACCTTTACGTGAAGCCTTGAGAACCTCCTTGACACCCAGCATGAATCCGTCAAAATCATCCTGCATCTCTTTCATCGTATCGCGGCGGGAAACTTGAGCTTCACGCTTCTGTTCCCATTTACGGACCGTACCCCGACTTTCTTCAAGCAGCTTCTGCAGCGACTGGAGTCGTTCACTTTCCGTAATGTATCCACCACGTAGATCACTGATTTCTTTGCCCAAACGAACAACTTTTTTCTCAATGTCCGCTTTACGACTTTCCAGTGTCTCTTTTTGATCTTCCCATTTGCCCGATTCCTCAGCCGCGCGATTCATTCTGCGCTCCAGCGTTTCTTTCTGCTGGTCCACATAACGAATTTCATTTCGTGTCTGAGCCATCTGATTCATCAGTTCCAGCAAGTTGCCTTTGAGGCTTTCCTCTTGCTGTTGACTAATGCCACCTGTGACACCGATGAGTTTGGCTTCTTCTTGGGACAACTGATTTCTCACATCATTCAGTTCATGCTCAAGTTTGCCAAACTTCTCACGCAGTGCAAGCAGCTCGGTTTCCCGTTCGCGATGTCTCTCTTCACTGGCGGCAAGCGTTACTTTGAGCTGCTCCTGATTCGTTTGCAGATGGTGCGAGCGCTCCTTGAGCAATTCTCCAAGCCCTTCACTTTTCTCCGTCGCTTCACTGAATTGCAATAAAGCAGCTTGCAGTTGCTCTGTCTCTGTTTCCAGGATACGCAACGCATTCCGGTCATTTTCCAGCTTGGCATCATGCGTAGAGACAATCGCCGCCAGTCCAACCTCTTCCTGTTTTAGCGATTGCAGGCGCTCGTTCGCTTTACTCCAGGACGCATGAATCTGTTCGATCTGGTACACATACATGGAAATTTCCTGCGATTTGAGCTGAGAACGAAGTTCCTTATAGTGGATCGCTTTCTCCGATTGTTCCTTTAGCGGTCCAATCTGATCTTCCAGTTCAGTCACCAGATCATGAATACGCAGCAAATTTTGCTCTGTCTCATCCAGTTTGCGCGTCGCATCCCGCTTGCGGGATTTATATTTAACGATACCTGAAGCTTCTTCAAAGATACCTCTGCGATCCTCTGAACGGGTACTCAGAATCTCTTCGATTCGCCCCTGTCCAATAATCGAGTAGGCTTCCTTACCGATGCCGGTATCCATAAACAGCTCCGTGATATCCTTCAAACGACAAGATTGTTTGTTGATAAAATATTCACTATCTCCGCTGCGATGTACACGACGAGTCACCGTCACCTCACCAAAATCCAATGCAAGTGCGTGATCCTCGTTATCAAGTGTTAGCGACACCTCACCGAAATTAACGGCTTTCCGTGCGTCACTACCTGCAAAGATGATATCTTCCATTTTGCCACCACGCAGCGACTTAGCACTTTGTTCCCCCAGAACCCAGCGAATTCCATCCGATATATTACTCTTTCCACTTCCGTTCGGACCTACAACAGCCGTAATGCCACGAACGAACTCCATCTCCGTTTTGTCGGCGAATGACTTGAATCCACCCAATTCAATCCGTTTTAAAAACATAGGGTTTCTCGTCACCTCCTCTTGCAAATTTCAAGTATTGCATTCCAGCGCCTAAATAAATTGAACCAAAATAAAGTTCACTTATTTAGTTAACGATCAGGTAACCTTCTCCTGAACCTCTCTACAAAAAAAAGAGCAAAAAGCAGTCCGGCCGATTACTTCCGCCGGGGCGGACCCGCGGGCTGCTCTTTGCTCTTCGTTTGTCTATGCGCTATCGGTTAAGCTCCGGCTTCCGGAAGCTTCAGTCGATCAAGTGCTGCAGATGCAGCCTGTTGTTCCGCTTCCTTTTTGGAACGTCCTGTACCTCTGCCAAGCCTTTCTTGACCCATGTGGACCTCCGAGACAAACTCACGTTCATGGGCAGGTCCCCGTTCCTCAACGATACGGTATTCCAAAGCTCCCATATTGTGATGCTGAGTAAGTTCCTGCAGTTCCGTTTTGTAATCACTCATTTGCAGCTTGCTGCCCAATACGATTAATGGGAAGACATGCTGATCAAGAAATGTCCGAACAGGCGCAAGCCCCTGATCCAGATATAATGCACCAATGAAAGATTCAAACACATCCGCCAGCAGAGCCGGCCGTGTCCGTCCTCCAGTTAGTTCCTCACCTTTACCAAGAAGTACATACTGCCCAAAACCCAACACTTCAGCAAATTTGACGAGGGAAGGCTCACAGACAATGGATGCCCGCAGCTTAGTTAATTCACCTTCCGGACGGTTAGGATACAAATGATACAAGTACTCCGATACAGTCAGTTCCAGCACGGCATCGCCCAGAAACTCCAGACGCTCGTTGTCCTGATGCTGACTGAACCGGTGTTCGTTTACATAAGAAGCATGGGTAAACGCTTGTTTTAAAAGCTGCCTGTTGTCAAATTTGATTTGAAGTTTATGTTGTAACTGCTTCAGATCTTCACTCAAACGAACTAGCCCCTTATGCTTCAAATTTTTTGAGAATAATGGTGGCATTGTGACCGCCGAATCCAAATGAATTGGACATGGCAATATTAACTTTGGTTTGACGTGGAACATTTGGTACATAATCCAGATCACATTCCGGATCCTGATTTTCCAGGTTAATCGTTGGAGCCAGTGTCTGATGTGTCAGTGACAATCCGCAGATAACCGCTTCTACACCACCAGCAGCGCCAAGCATGTGGCCCGTCATGGATTTAGTGGAACTCACGGCGAGCTTGTACGCATGATCACCAAACGCCTTTTTGATCGCAAGCGTTTCGGATCTGTCGCCTACAGGCGTCGAAGTTCCGTGTGCATTAATGTAGTCCACTTCTTCAGGCTCAATACCTGCATTACGAAGTGCCATCTTCATGCAACGTGCTGCTCCATCCGGATCTGGTTCTGTCATGTGATGTGCATCACCTGTCAGACCGTAACCGATCACTTCACCATAAATGCGTGCACCACGTTTTTGAGCATGTTCCAGGGATTCCAGAATCATAACACCAGCGCCTTCGCCCATAACAAAACCATCACGTTCTGTATCAAAAGGACGGCTTGACTTCGCAGGATCATCATTACGTGTAGACATTGCGCGCATCGCACAGAACCCTGCAAGACCCGTTGGTCTGATTGTTGCTTCCGCACCACCACAGATCATGGCATCTGCATCACCATTAGCAATCAGCTTGAAGGAATCTCCGATGGAGTGTGTACCTGTTGCACAAGCGGTAACAACGTTAATGTTAGGACCTTTGGCACCAAGGGAAATCGACATTTGGCCTGAAGCCATGTTGGAGATCATCATGGGAATAAAGAATGGGCTTACCCGTTTTGGACCTTTTTGCAATAATGCATTATGTTGGTCCTCCCACGTACCCAATCCACCAATACCTGATCCGATGGATACACCGAAACGCTCTGCATCAATATTCTCGTTAATTTTCAGACCACTGTCTTCAACGGCTTTGAAGCCGGCTGCCACAGCGAACTGTACAAAACGGTCCATTTTGCGAGCATCCTTGCGATCCATATATTCTTCCGGGTTGAAATCCTTGATCTCGGCTGCAATCTGTGTCGTGTATTCACTAACATCAAACGCCTCAATCTGAGAAATTCCGGACTTTCCTGCCATTAAACTGCCCCAGAACGTTTCCAAATCTTTTCCGAGCGATGTCATTACGCCCATTCCGGTAATTACTACTCTTTGTTTCAAACCGAGTCACCTCTATATCGACTGCATTACGCAAGTATTTTGTGGGAATATCCGCAAACAGACATCTACTCAACCAAGATAGCCTGCTTGAGTAGAGCTGCATGCGGAATGAGAAAAACCAATGAATGATGAGAAGTCCCGCCTGTTCGAAAACATGTGCGGGACTAAAAATGACTTTAGGTATGAGATTGTATGTAGTTTACAACTTCACCTACGGTCGTGATTTTTTCTGCATCTTCATCAGAGATTTCCAAATCAAATTCATCTTCCAATTCCATGACCAATTCCACTACATCCAAAGAATCAGCACCCAAATCTTCTTTGAAAGATGCTTCAAGTGTAACTTCAGCTTCGTCTGCGCCCAAGCGGTCGACGACGATGCGTTTTACACGCTCCAATACATCGGACATCCGGTTCACCTCCTTCTTTGGTATTATACGAGAATCGCAGGCAAAATGCCATAGAAGACATATGCGGCTCCCGGCCGGGGAACCCGGCCTTTTTCCGGCATTTCGGATCGTCCAGCGCCTGTTCCCCGACTATTGATCAAGTCCGGGAAGAATTACATGTACATGCCACCATCGACATGCAACGTCTGCCCTGTCATATAAGATGAAGCCTGTGAAGCCAGGAAAGTGACTACACCAGCGATTTCATCCGGCTGACCCAAACGGGACAACGGAATACCACTTAGCATACCGTCCACCAGCTCCTGGGACAACTCTTTTGTCATATCTGTCTCAATGAAACCTGGCGCAACACAGTTAACTGTGATTCCACGAGAAGCCAGTTCACGAGCAGATGCCTTTGTCAGGCCAATGACTCCTGCTTTGGCAGCAACATAGTTCGCTTGTCCAGCATTACCGAGCACACCTACAACCGAGGAGATATTGATAATTCTTCCCGACCGTTGTTTCATCATTGGACGTGTAACCGCCTTAAGGCAGTTAAACACACCTTTGAGATTGGTTTCAATAACCTGATCGAATTCTTCCTCTTTCATACGCATGATCAGATTATCACGGGTAATTCCAGCATTGTTCACCAGAATATCAACGTTGCCCCATGCTTCGAGTGTAGCTTTGACCATTTGTTCAGCTTCATCCATCAGGCCAACATTGGCTTGAAGTGTAATCGCCTTGACTCCTTTGGCACGAATCGCTTCTGCCACTTCCTCAGCTGCCGCTTGGCTACCCGCATAATTCACGGCTACGTTCGCTCCAGCTTCTGCAAGTGCCAGTGCAATACTGCGCCCAATGCCCCGGGATGCCCCGGTAACAAGTGCATTTTTACCTTCTAATGGTTTAGACATAATCATTCCTCCTTTCCCCAAATCTATATCAGTTCAACCAAAGAATGTTTACACTTGCCACTCCGATGACAGAATAAACTTCCCATCGCTGTTATCCCCAGATTTTTTTGATTCCCTTTTATAAAGGGAAAATCCGGTGATAAAGGCGAACGCTCCGCTTCTTCAGTTTTTTTCTGTCCTCTCCGTTCTCGTGTAAAAAGTTTAGTTTAACTCATATAATTCCTTCTAATTCACTTGCCGTTGCTTCGAGCGTTTCAAGACTGTTCACATTGTACAGTTTTACGGTTTTATCTGTTTTTTTAATCAAACCGGTCAATACACTGCCAGATCCAATCTCGATGAACGTATCCACACCTTGCTCAATAAGCCATGTCACACTGTCTTCCCATAATACAGGAGAATAGACCTGAGCTGTCAACAAATCCTGAACCTGTCCATCCTCTGCAGGTCTTGCAGTCACATTAGCGACTACAGGGACCGCTGCCGGTGAGAACGTAACGGTTTTCAGTTTCTCTGCCAGCTTCTCAGCTGCACCCTTCATTAATGAGGAGTGGAACGGACCGCTTACTTCCAATGCAATGGCGCGTTTACCGCCTGCTTCTTTCACTCGTTCCGCGACAGCAGCTACGCCTTCCTTCACACCAGAAATGACGATTTGTCCCGGACAATTAATGTTGGCAAGTTCAACCGCATGACCGCTTTCAGATACGTCACGGCAAAGCACCCCCAGCGCTTCCCGATCCGCACCCAACACAGCAGCCATCGCTCCTTGTCCACCCGGTACTGCCTGTTCCATATACTGACCACGTGCCCGCACAGTGCTCACTGCGTCTGCAAACGAAAGAACGCCCGCTGCCACCAGTGCACTGTATTCTCCCAGACTGTGTCCAGCCGTATAGTCAGGCTGAATTCCTTTTTCTTTGAAAGCTTCCAGCAAGGCAATACTTGCTGTCAACAGAGCCGGTTGTGTATTTGATGTCTGTTTTAACTCGGTCTCCGGTCCTTCAAATACAAGGTTGCTCAGCGAGAAACCCAATGTTTCATCTGCTGTGCGAAAAATTTCGGTTGCGGCAGGCACGGACTCATACGCGTCCTTGGCCATGCCTACAGCCTGTGATCCCTGTCCGGGAAATACAAATGCTATTTTACCCATCTCATTCATCTCCCAGATGTCTAATTTACCAAACGAGTACCGATGCACCCCATGTCAAACCGCCACCGAATCCAACCATCAGAACGGTATCTCCGGCTTTCATACGGCCTTCCTCCGCTGCTTCTACCAGAGCAAGCGGGATGGAAGCAGCAGATGTGTTTGCATACTTATCCACGTTGACTACAACCTTTTCTTCAGGAAGTTCAAGTCGTTGCATCGCAGATTGGATAATCCGAATATTCGCTTGGTGAGGAACAAACAGATCCACATCCGTACGCTCCATACCAGCCTTGCGTAATACCTCAATGGTAGCCGTCCCCATGACACGTACCGCAAACTTAAACACTTCACGACCGTTCATGTTGATGTAATGTTTTTTATTTTCAACGGTCTCTGCAGTAGCAGGCAGACGGGAACCGCCGCCTTCCATCTGAAGAAGACTACCGCCAGCACCTTCGGCACCGAGATCGAACGCTTTGAATCCGCGACCTTCCGGAACTTCACCAACAACTACCGCGCCTGCTCCATCACCAAAGAGGACACATGTGTTACGGTCTGTATAATCCGTAATACGTGACAAGCAGTCCGCACCAATAACAAGTGCATTGTTGTACATACCGCTTTGGATGAAGCTCGTAGCACTAGCCAAACCGTATACAAATCCGGAACAAGCAGCCGACAGATCAAATGCCGCGGCACCTTTTGCACCCAATTTGTCCTGCAAGATGCAGGCTGTCGATGGGAACGAAGAATCCGGGGTAATGGTTGCAACAATAATCAGATCGAGATCACTGCCTGTCATACCTGCAGATTCAAGGGCTTTAATAGCCGCTTCATATGCCAGATCAGAAGTTGCCTGATCCGGTGCAGCGATGTGACGCTCTTTGATTCCTGTACGACTGACGATCCACTCGTCATTGGTATCGACCATTTTCTCCAGATCGCTATTTGTCAAAATTTTCTCAGGCACATATTTCCCTGTACCAATAATCCCTACTGGGCGCAAATTATTCATATCCTCACTCACTTCCCGCTAATTTCCTTAGATATGCTCTCTACCAGCTGATTCTGCACTGCAATCCGAGCTTGGCGCACAGCATTTTTGATGGCATTGCCATCAGCAGATCCATGACTTTTCACAACCAGTCTGCTCAAACCGAGGAGTGGCGCTCCGCCATGCTCCGTATAATCCAGCTTTCGTTTCAACCCACGCAGCTCAGGCATTAGTACAGCTGCAGCCAGTTTACTTTTGAGAGAAGATGAAAATTGTTCCTTAAGCAAGGCGAAAATGGCACCTGCTGTGCCTTCCAGCGACTTCAGCAGGATATTCCCTGCAAAACCGTCACATACAAGCACATCACAAGCACCAGTCAGCACATCACGTGCCTCAACATTACCGACAAAACGAATTGGGAGTTGTTCCAGTAAAGGGTATGCATGTTTGGTCAACTCATTTCCTTTGCCTGGCTCTGTTCCTACATTGAGCAAACCCACTCGTGGGGACTCAATGCCCTGTACTTTTTGCCGATACAAACTGCCCATCAAGCCATATTGTGCAAGGTGCTCCGGTTTGGCATCCATATTCGCTCCTAGATCCAGCGCAAGCACACCTACATCATCAATCGTTGGAATCATAGGCGCAAGCGCCGGACGTTCAATGCCTTCCATGCGACCTACAACAAGCAAACCCGCTGTCATGAGCGCTCCAGTATTGCCCGCCGAGATCATCGCGTCCGCTTCGCCCTCTTTCAGCATGCGGCCTGCGACCACCATGGAGGCATCCTTTTTGCGACGCACTGCTTTGACGGGTTCATCATCCGAACCAATAACTTCGGAAGCATGCCGGACCGTAAGATTGACAGGTCTCACACCTGACTGACTCAAAAGAGGTTCCAGCTTGGCTTCATCGCCGATCAGTACGATCTGTGTATCCGCCCATTCCGTGGCTGCGGCAATCGCACCTTGTACCGTTGATGCAGGTGCATTGTCGCCTCCCATGGCATCAATGACGATTTTCATTCCAAATGACCTCCTTCTCCGCTGTCTTCTCCACCTGAATGGTAGATTACAAAGTTGCCTTGAAACACCATTTCTTCACCTACATAAGTGAATACTTCCACTTTGGCTTTGCCCTTTTGACCCGGAATCGATCTCACATAAGCCTTTGCAATACATTTCTCTCCCAAATGAACCGAACGGACAAAGCGAATGTCTGCTGATGCAGTCAACGCGATCTCGTCATTAATAATCGCTACAGCTAAGGAGTTGGCCTGTGCAAAGACATAGTGTCCGCGTGCAATCCCTGTTCTGGAAAACACGTGTTCTTCCTTAATCTCAAACAGGGAAATCCCGCTCTTATCCAGTTGCAGATCCACAATATCACCGATAATCTCATGCAAGGGCAACGAGCGTACCTGATCATACGAGAGCTCTGCCATCAGTTTCATCCGCTCCCGAAGTTCGGGTATTCCAAGTTCCAGCCTGTCAAGACGAATCGTCTGAATACTCACCTTCAATTGGCGTGTAAGTTCCTGATCCGTCACAAACGGGTTCTCTTCTATCATTCTGGTTAACTGCTGTTGCCTCTGTCTCTTCGGTACACGTTCGATGCCTGACACCCCCCGCTGTATCGTTTACGAAACCGTCCCGTCCGGCCAGTTCAACCATTCTTTCGTGTTGCTTCTATAGTTGCATCCCTGGTCACCAGGGTCGTTCTCAAACGGATTATGGTTCATCTATATGTAACGTCAAATCTTAGAACCTGGTACTAAACTATAGTATATCTCATCCCGTGTCAAAAAGAAAGACTGGCCTAACAAAAACAATTCACCCTTCTGGTACAAGGATTTCATGCTTGTTAGCTCACTCTACCTACACTCTCTAATCCAAAAAAAGTAGCACCTCATCGAAATGAAGTGCTACTTAATGTCCAACTATTATTGAGAGATGATCTCTCTTGCTTTGTACGTTCCGCACACTTTGCACACGTGGTGACTAAGTTTAAGTTCGCCACATTGTTCACATTTCACCATGCCCGGTACAGCCAATTTAAAGTGAGTGCGACGTTTGTCGCGACGCGTCTTGGACGTTCTCCGTTGAGGTACTGCCATTATTCCCACCTCCTTATCAAAATCAACCTTTGCAGGTAGTCTTAAAATGTTCGATTTTCAATCATGCTCATTTAAAAAAATCCTTGAGCCCTGCAAGCCGCGGATCAATAACCTCGTTATCACAACCGCAGTCACCTTCGTTCAGCTCATGGCCACACTTGGGGCATAACCCTTTGCATGTATCGCTACATAGCGGTATAAACGGAAGATCCAGCAGAAAAGCTTCCTCGGCATAACCCTTCAGATCAACGCTATCTCCATCCACATAGAGCGTATCATCGTCTTCGTGTAATCCCTCTGGCTGTTTTCCCTGCTTGAATTGCTCATGAAAATCAATATGAAAATGTTCATTGATCGGCTTAAGACAACGGGAGCACAACATGTCCACTCCTACAGTCAGCTTGCCATGAACATCCACAACGTCACCTTCTCTGAATTCTGCAGATAAGTCCGCAGTCAGCGGGGTAACGGCTGTGATATCTTGTCGGTTAGAAACCAGTTCCTTGATCTCCCACTGTTCGTTAAACTTCAGGGAACCATCACTGGTAGCCACTTTGCGAAATGGCATTAACATTTCCATCACTCCAAACGAAACCAATTTCATAATTCGTATCAAACGTATCACGACAGTTATACAGGTCAAGCCTGCTTTTGTAAAGCAATAAATCCTGACTGTATGTATTCTGACGAATCTTCGTTAAAAGTATTATGAAATTGACTTAACAAACAAAAATCATTATACCGATTTTTCAAGACGTTTGTCAACACTTTTAACTTTACACCCTATTTTAAAACCAATGGCTCAGAACCGTTTACTCCATCTGGTCTATTATAGACTCACTTTAAGATAAATCACAAGTCGTCATTTTAGTTGTAGTTCCTTGCAAATAGCGGTCACATTTCGTTAACGTTTAGTGTGATCTATGTCACACAGACCCGCTTGCTCCCTATCTATACTTGCTATAAACCGAAGCATGATCAGCTCCATGACCGATTTATTATCCAACTATTTCATATTATATCGGGAGGGAAAATGTATGTTAAGTGAGCACACAATTAGAGTCATTAAATCTACAGTACCCGTACTTGAAGTCCACGGCGAAGCGATCACACGCCATTTCTATGAAACGATGTTCGCAGCTCATCCGGAACTACTGAATATTTTCAATCACGCAAATCAGAAACAGGGACGACAGCAAGCCGCCCTCGCCAATATGGTATACACCGCTGCCCTGCATATCGATAATCTGTCCTCCATCCTGCCTGCCGTCCGGCAAGTTGCACATAAACATCGCAGCCTGGGTATCGTTCCCGAGCAATATGAGATTGTTGGCACCTATCTGCTTCAAGCCATCAAAGATGTACTTGGAGACGCGGCAACGGATGAAATTATCACGGCGTGGGGTGAAGCCTACAATGTCATTGCAGACGCCTTTATCGGGATCGAACAGAACATGTATACAGAAGCGGAAAACCAGACGGGTGGCTGGGAAGGGTTCCGTACCTTCAAGGTTGCCAAGAAAGTGCAGGAAAGTGAAATCATCACGTCCTTTTACCTCGTTCCAGACGATGGTCAGCCCATTGCCAGTTATGAACCAGGACAATACATCAGTATCAAAATCAAACCAGAGGCACAGTCATTTACCCAGATTCGTCAGTATAGCCTTTCAGATACCCCGGGTAAACCCCACTATCGCATTTCCGTTAAGCGTGAGCGAGGTGTATTAGAGCGTCCTGACGGAGTTATCTCTACGTATCTCCACGATCACATTGAAGAAGGCAGTCTGGTGGAGCTATCCGCTCCTGCTGGGGACTTCACGCTGAATGCAGACGATAAACGACCTGTTGTTCTCCTGAGTGGTGGTGTCGGTCTAACGCCCATGATCAGTATGTTAAATACGCTGGTTAACTTGAATGAAAATCGCAACATTACATTTTTGCATGCAAGTCCCAATGGTCAATCGCACGCGTTCCGTGATCATGTGAACAGTCTGGCCAAACGTAATCAGGGCGTTAAAGCTTATTATTGTTATACTCAACCTGAGGATGCTGATCGTGAAAATGAGTATTTTCATAAGGAAGGTTATATGGATGCGATCTGGCTTCGCCAAGTAATCGATGAACTGGATTCCACTTATTATCTGTGCGGACCGGTTTCGTTCATGCGGGCAGTGTATACGGAACTTCAGGCGCTTGGTGTTGCAGCGGACAACATTCATTATGAATTTTTTGGGCCAAAAGCAAGTCTATCTCCCGCGCCGGAAAGTGTCTAAAGCGTGCTGATTTATTAAGTTGAAGAAGCCGTTCTCCGAATATCGAAAATCTGTAATATACAATAGATTTGCAGGCACAGTCTGACATCTGCTGATGTTGGAATTGTGCCTTTTTCTTGTCTGAATTGGTGCTTGATTTGATCTAATACATGACATCCCCTATGATGGAATGGATGTTATACATACTCGGTTATCCAATCGAAAGGAGTACGTCTAATCATGAAAGCCGTAGGCGTCATTGTTGAATATAACCCCTTGCACAATGGGCATGTCTATCATTTGCAGGAAGCACGGCGGTTAAGCGGAGCAGACGCCGTTGTCGCAGTTATGAGCGGCCCTTTTCTCCAGCGTGGCGAACCCGCCATCGTGGGTAAAAGGGCACGCACCGAGATGGCGCTGCACGCAGGCGCGGATCTCGTGCTTGAACTGCCGGTTGCGTACGCGGTCCAACCGGCCGAGTGGTTTGCCTTCGGTGCGGTATCGCTGCTGCACCGCACCGGCGTTGTGGACTCGCTCTGCTTTGGCAGCGAGTCCGGCGACCTGGACAGCCTGCAGCGCATTGCGCGCGTGCTGGCTGTGGAGCCCGCAGGGATGCGCGAGGACATCGCGCGCCGCCTGCGGGAAGGCGCCAGCTACCCCGCCGCGTACGCAGGCGCGGCGGCGGCGCTGGCGCCCGGCGGCGTCGATGCTCACGACGCCGCTGCACTGCTGGAGCAGCCCAACAATTCGCTTGGGCTGCACTACCTGATCGCGCTGCAACGACTTGGCAGCGCGATCCAGCCCTTTACGGCGGCGCGTACCGGTGCCGCGTATCATGAGGCGACGCCCGGGCCGGGGGCGATCGCCAGTGCAACAGCCGTCCGCCGCCTGCTGATGGCGGACGGACCCGATGCCGCCGCGCCATACGTGCCGGCGGCAACCCTTGCCATTCTGCATCGCGAATGGCAGGAAGGGCGCGCTCCCATACACTGGGAGCGCTTTGCACAGCCGCTGTTGCACCTCGCGGCCACCCGCCGTGCCTCCGAGCTGGAACGCATCGCCGAAGTCACGGAAGGCCTGGAACACCGGCTGAGCCGTACACTCGCTCAGCTCCCGGAGCCTTCAGTCGAAGCACTCCTGAATGCACTGAAGACCAAACGATACACACGCACCAAGCTCCAGCGTATGCTCGCCCACTTGCTCCTGAATCACACCAAAGCAGAGTGTTCACCAGAGCAATTGGCTGCCGGACCTGGATATCTCCGAGTCCTCGGATTTAATGCTCAAGGGCAGAGCCTACTTAAACAAATGAAGAAGACTGCGTCGCTTCCTGTTGTACTGAAACCGTCGACGTTCACACACAATCAACTTGAACTGGATATACAAGCTCAGGTTGCGTATGGGCTCGCTTGCGAGCATAAGGACACACGCAAGATGTTTAGTGACTACTATGAGTCGCCTGTAAGACTGTAATCCGCTTTTGACCATAAGCTTCATCTCTATAGAGCTTTTTATTCCATCATCAAACAGATCATTGATATCCACTATTCGACACTCAACTATATAATTAAAAAATCCCCTTGCTGCGCGCCGCTCAGGGCACCTCGCAACAAGGGGATTTCCTTATTCACTTCTCTTGTTCTCTTAATTCTTTTTCTCTTAAATCTTTTGGGTATCTCTACCCCTTTGGGTCTAGTGAGTCTGTTGATCTTCTCAAATCTCTTGATCACACTTCATTCCACTGTAATCAATTATTCCGATTTTATCCGTTCTTTATCCATCCGGTTCAACGTTGGCTCGATCTCTTCCCGCCCTATTATAACCTATGATTTCACGGACAAGGTTTTCAAATAAGCCAGCGCATCATCCACCGTGCTCACAGGCACAAGTTTCATTTTGGTGCCGATCTGTTCAGCCTTGGCTGCTGCTTCCTTATAGTTATCTTTAGGTACAAAGAAGATCTCCGCTTCTTTTCGATCAGCGGCTACAATCTTGTGTACTACACCACCAATGGCACCCACCACACCCTCCTTGGTAATGGTACCTGTACCCGCAATTCGATGCCCCTTGGTCAGATCTCCAGGTGTTAACTGGTTATAGATCTCCAACGTAAACATCAAGCCGGCAGACGGACCACCAACCTGAGTATCGGTAAAGGATATCTGTTTGTCTGGCTCTTCAGCTTTCACCTTCTGAACCGTACCAATCATTACTCCGAGTCCCGGGCGGGTTTCACCTGTTTTATTGTCTTTTACCTGAATCAGTTTCACATCCCGGCTAATGGTCTCTCCACCACGTTCCAGTTGCATTTCAACCGTATCTCCGACCTTTTTATCTTTTAACTCGGCAGAAAGCACCGTATTATCCGGCGTAGCTGTTCCGTTCACTCCCAGAATGATATCTCCCGGAGCAATGTCTCCTTCCGGTTTTGGATCTTCAGACAGTCCAAATACAAAGATATGTTCAGGTACAATAGAGTAAGTCACACCAGCCTGCTCATATGCAGCCTCCATTGCGGAGGATTGTGAGTCACTCATGAACCACACCTGTTCGGCAGAGTATTCCGCTTCGCTTTTGCCGCGCAGTCGGTCTTCCTTTTTATCCACTTGAGCATTTTTATTGAACAGAGAGGTTCCTAGCAAAAACACATTGGCATATGTTGCCGACACGGTTGTCATCATGAACACACCGTGTTCTTCCTGGTCTCCGCCCTTAACGGTTACCATTGGTTTTACTTCATCTGCACTGCCAGGCATATATATGATATATGGCGTTGGCATGTACACGGCAACATAGACGACCAGAGCCACCACGATCACAAAGATCGAAGCTCTGAATCCGCCAGATTTCCGAATCCGATTCATCGCATGAGCCTCCGTTCTTTGTATCTCTATATAAGCTGAACTCTACACTAATCAGCGATCGTAATTCCATCTTGTTTAATCATTTTTTCAAGTCTAACACTCTGGTCCTTGTGCATACAATGGTACAGGCCGGATAGGCCGCTGTATACAATAGCCTGTCCGGTCAAGGCCGAACCGCCCTTCGGGCGTCATTCGGCCGTCCATAACGATTCAGATGCCAAATCGGCGTTATCTGATATGAGGTGAAACGATGACATTACAGAGCGAGGTTAGAGATTCTGGCCCGTTACGAACGATAATCCTAAGTACCGGCGCTTTAATGTTGGTCATTGCGGTAGTTGCGTCCCCCAAACAAGCGTTTGATGCCTCTATTCAAGGTCTGGATATATGGTGGAAAATCATCTTCCCTGCCATGCTCCCGTTCCTCATGTTATCCCAAATGCTCACTGCGTTTGGCTTCACCCACGCGATCGGCGCCTTGCTCGGACCGTTAATGCAACGCTGGTTTAGACTCCCAGGCAACGCAGGTCTGGCAATTGCCGTTGGCATGTGCGGCGGATTCCCCGCAGGAGCAGATGCGGTATCCCGTTTATTTCAGGATAGACAAATTACCGCCAAGCAGGCGGTTGTCCTTGCGGCGGCATCTCATTTTGCCAATCCAATGATGATCATACTGGTCGTTGGTGCTGCTTTTCTCCACCAGCCAGCGGCCGGATATTTTCTACTCGTGGTCCACTGGATCAGCGGCTGGATTGCTGCCATTCTTGCCACACGTCTCCTGCCAGCACCGGGTAAACAGAAAGACAGGGTTGGCTCGACAGCCTTACAAGCAGATAAGAACACTCTTGATTCTCAGCCTGCAAGTCCTGCAAGTTCCACAAGTCGCTCATCTGCCCCCCACCATGCTACGAACAAACGACGCAGTATATGGTCTGATATGATGATTGCAGCGAGGGAAGCACATAGTCGTGATGGAAGAGGATTTGGCAAACTGCTCGGTGACACCGTATCCCAAGCTGTGCAGACCTTAATGATGACTGGGGGATACATGATCGGTTTTGCCGTATTTATCCGGTTGGTCTCCCTTTATCTAACTCCTGGGTCCTCTGCTGCGCTGTGGCCAGCCTTCTTTGAGGTTCACCTCGGCACCTATCATTTGAGCCAGACTTCATTAACACCCATGCTGCTCATGTCTCTACTTGCAGCCGTTCTGGGATGGGGTGGTTTATGCTCCCATCTGCAAGTCTCTGCTGTCTTGAAAACAACTGGTCCGGGCAGCAAATCGATGTTGTACTTTGCCGGAGTTCGTCTGACTCATGGATTAATCGCCTTTTTCATCAGTCTGTTCCTATGGATGCCGTTCAGCCGTTATAGCACAGAAGTCTGGACCACATTACAGACGAATGCAGAGCAAGACCTCTCGACACCATTTGGTTGGCTACTCATACATAGTCCAGGTAACACATACACGATCAACACCATTTGGAGCATCTTCCCTGCTGCATGCATGGGACTTGCGTTACTTCTTGCAGTCATGATTAGCCTATCAGGTCTTACCTTCTGGTTTAACCGCCGGTTTTCTCGCTGATTTTCTGACGGAGCGCAGCTTCCACTTCAGGTGAGACAAGATCTGTAACATCCCCATGATAATGAGCGATTTCTTTGACGATGCTGGAACTTAAATAGGAATACTTCGGATTTGTCATCATAAATATGGTTTCCGCATCCGGGTTCAACTTGCTATTGGTCGACGCCAATTGCAACTCGTATTCAAAATCAGTTACCGAGCGTATACCACGAACGATGACCTGAGCTTCCTTTTGCCGGACGTAATTGGCTGTCAGATCGCGGAAACTGTCCACTTCGACATTCGGTAGATGGCGGGTTACTTCCGTAATCAGTTCCTTGCGTTCCTCCACCGTAAACAGCGGATTTTTGCTCATATTGTTCAACACAGCCACAATGACGCGATCAAATTGCTTCGACGCTCTGGCGATAATATCCAGATGCCCCATCGTTACGGGATCAAAACTTCCAGGATATACGGCGATCCGTTCCTGTCGATGTATCATTTCAGTCATGAGGAGCCTCCTCTTCCGGTGTAATGGATTCTCCATCTTCAATTGCTTCAGGCGCATAATAATAGATGGATACTGCCGTCTCCCCATACAAAGCCTTGCGCGTTTGTTCAAACGGGCCGAATTGCTCAGGGTAATCATGTTTGGATTCATATTCAAGCACGATGGTTGCTTCGGGTTCCAAAAGTTCCAGTTCGTGCATGGTCAGCATTAACTCGTGCCCGTTCTTCATGCGATATGGCGGGTCGAGAAACACCAGATCAAACGTTGTGCCTCGCTTGGCGAGTGCCTTCAATGCTCGACCTGCATCATTACGATATACAGCCGCCTGGTCTTCCAGCTTGGTCGCCTTCAGATTCATGCGGATAACGTCAATACTTTTCGATTCCAAATCAACAAAAACAGCCTTGTCCATGCCGCGGCTCAGCGCCTCAATACCGAGACCTCCACTGCCTGCAAACAGATCCAATGCTGTGCCGCCCTCAAAATAAGGACCAACCATGCTAAATAACGCTTCCTTCACCTTGTCGGTGGTCGGCCGCGTACCCGTGCCAGGAACAGCCTTCAGCGGCCTGCCTTTTGCACTCCCAGATACCACTCTCACTTGACGAGTCACCTTTTCTCTATGTAAGTTTATTGATACGACTATCGTACCACACTCGGGTTCAGTTTGAAAAATGTGCGGTCTTCATTTTCCTTGGAAAATTGTTGACGAATTATTGACGCATATGTATAAAAAGGAAACAATCGGGCGATTCTATAATTATCGACATCACAAGTGTCGTAGACAACCGCGGAGAAGACTTACGTTTCCCCATAAGCTCTTCGTCCGGTTTCTCCTCTCCCATGAAAAAGAAGCTCTCGAAAGAGGGCTTCTTTTTGTTGTTTATGTTTTAATTTATTTTACTAGATATACTTTTCTTCAAATTCACTTATTTCTGCTTCCTCTTCGGTCTGCAACCATTCAATCTCCCTCAGCCACATGCCCATATCTGCGATAAACTCATTCACTTTTAAATGTTCAATCTTGTATTTCTGGATCTTTTCACTTAAAAAAGCATAAAACTCATGGCTTAAGACATACCGTTGTTTGCTTTTGCTTAATGTCTTATAACGATCCTCGCTGACCACCAGATCAAAATAGATGACATTCTCCTTCTTCACATGTCTGACCGTCGACTTCCTCTCATATTCTTCAGGAAGACACCTGAAAACAAAGAAGAGTTCAATATCAACTATTTTATATTTGCTTTCTGCTTGATCAAAAACAGACTGCAACTCATCCGAAAGATTGGCAACCTGCGTTACACCTGAAGTATCCGTTGATTTTCCGAAGATCATTATTGAAATCCTCCCGTTCATTTTCACCATTCATAATCATACAACTAGAAAAGGTTGACTAGTGATGTAATCTCCGTCAACCTTTCCTATGTTCATCCTTCTTGTACCTTACCCCAACGTAGCAAGAGCTTACGAGTTCAGCTCTCTATGTTTCCGATTGGAAAGTCGCAAATTGATCAATGGAATGATAAGTAAAACAACCGGCAAGAGAAGATTCACCGAACCATTCTTAATCATCATGAAGGTAATAAACAACACGGCGAGCCAAGTCATAATCTCCATCATTTCATATTTGGTTAACGTCAGCTTGAATGCTTTTTTCGAAATGAAACGAATCAAGAAATAAGCGATCAAGCTATAGAACAGGATCATTCCCAAGATAGCAACTAGGATTATGAGGTACATATCCACCATAAAAATCTCACCCGACCCTTATATCATTTCCTTAATTTTACCATATAAGAGATAAGGTGTCATTCCAAATTCCAAACCAGCGCTTCGTCAAGACTGGCAAATTACGCTTACTTCTCTTCAACAACAATCGTTGCATTATAGATCACAACACGTTTCCCATTGAGATCAAATAATACTTTATTCCCGTATTCCGTATCTTCCACGTCAATTTTGCCATCATAGGTCTGAATCAATTCACCATTATTGCTGTACACTTTAACAACCCTCTCCAGGCCACCAGAGTTATTGGACCTCATTGTTTTGAGTGCACGTTCACCTGAAGCGGTATTGAAATACCATATGAAACATCCAACTATGATGCCCAAGAAGACCAACACCGTCACCCATATACCTGTCTTTGCTTTTTTACTCATCTTGAACCCCCCTCTTATGTTTCCTGTCTCGTACATTACGAGGTTGGAGAGAGAACGGTTCCATACCAAGCCTCTCAAGCTGTTCGTTGACATAACAAAACAGAGGCCTCCGATAGCGAAGACCTCTGTTCTTTATAGAATACATTCTTTATTCTGTACGATTCTTTTACTTACAGAGCACGAATGACAAATTCAAATGTCAGTTCGCCGTCCGAAGGGATCAGGTATTCCGGATGAACTGGAGCACCCCAGCTGTCATCACCGCCAACACCCATTTGTTTACCTGCTACAGTCACGACCGTATAGTGTACAGGAGGCAATTCGTACGCATGTTGTGCGTTCTCCAGCTCAAATGCCGTATATGGTGAAACATTCAGCTCAACCGGGGTTCCAGATGCTTCAATTTTGAAGCCACGTCCCGCGTTGTCTGTCAATTTGGCCCAACGTACGCCCGTACGGTTGCCTGATTCCTGTGGTACCAGATATGGAGCCATGGTATCAGCTACCTTGCTGCCGTGGATACCGAGACGTGCGCCAAATGCGCGGTCTGCATAGTTTTCTTCTGGTCCCATCGCCAGCCATTCCACGTTTTCGAAGTCAGGTGATGTTCTGAAGGACAATGCATGAATTGGCAAGTTTGGCAATCCAGCTGTACCTTTGTACGCATTATGCACACGCACGCTTCCATCTGCATGAACGGTATATACCACTTTCACTTGTACATCCTCCGAAATGTTGAGCTTGTACGTGAACTCGATCCGGTATTGATCCGGTTTCTGTTCCGCTTTCCACTCTACAGAACGTGGCATCAGACTCGCTGCATACCAGGCGCCCAGTTCGAAGCCCATCGCCATACCTTTGTCATTATCCGTCATTGCACGCCAGAAGAGCGGTGCAGGTGGCACAGCAATCGTCTCACGACCGGACAATTTCAGGGAAACCAGTGTCCCAAACTGTTTGGAGAACAGCGCATGTGTCTTGCCAGCACGAACACCAATGTTAACGTCACCTTCGATAACGTGTACATCACTTACAAGGTTCAGGTCCGTCTCGGCTGCATCATTTACCTGATCCTGTGTGAAAATAAACTGTCCAAATGCCACTTCTTCGCCTTTGTCAGCCCATATTGTAGCTTCTTTTAACACAAATGCAGTGTTCACAGCGTACTCGCCGCCCGCCAGAGCTTCTGCACCAAGCGGAAGTTTCACTACCGTCTCGCTTTGGGCATCCACGTTGACTTCCAATGTTCCACGCAGCACTTCATGTCCCTCGCGCTCTAGGCTGTATACCAGTTCCAGCGCAGATGTATCTGCGAACAGATTACCGTTCACGATTTTAACACCTTCACGATCCGGGAACAGCTTGATGTTCTGGTAAAGGAATTTGACCTCCTGCATTTTCGCAGTTACTTTACGGTCAGCATGGACGATCCCGTTACCACAGAACGAATAGTCTGATGGACGATCACCAAAATCTCCGCCATAAGCGAGGAATTCTTTGCCGTAACGATCTTTTTTATAAATGGATTGGTCGATGTAATCCCAGATGAATCCACCTTGATACATCGGATATTTGTCTTCCAACTCCGTATATTTGTGCATACCGCCAATAGAGTTACCCATGGCATGCATGTACTCACAGCTAATATAAGGTTTCGTCGGGTTTGCATTCAGGAATTCCTCAATGTCCGCCGGTTTGGCATACATGCGAGTCTCCATATCACTTGTTTCATCGAAACGGCGATCATGGAATACACCTTCGTAATGTACCAGACGTGTTGGATCAGCTGATTTGAAGTATTGGGATACTTTGTAGATGACTTCACCACCGTGTGATTCATTACCACAAGACCAGATCAGAATAGACGGATGGTTTTTGTCACGCTCCACCATGGATACAGCGCGGTCCATAACGATATCATGCCATTCCGGTTTGTCACCTGGAATAACCCATGAAGGCTCAACAGCACCAAGTTTCTGCCAAGATCCGTGTGTCTCCAGGTTCATCTCGTCAATAACATATAGTCCGTATTCATCACACAACTCATACCAAAGACTTTGGTTTGGATAGTGTGACGTACGTACGGCATTCATGTTGTTCTGTTTGATCGTACGAACATCCCACAGCATGTCTTCCTTCGTAACTGCACGTCCACGACGCGGGTTGAACTCATGGCGGTTCACACCTTTGAATACGATACGTTTACCGTTGATGTGCATCACTTTATCGATCATTTCAAATGTACGGAAACCAACGGCTTGAGGAACAACCTCAACCAGTGCACCCGCAGCATCATATACACGAATATAGAGACGGTACAAGTATGGAATCTCTGCGCTCCACAGGTTCACTGTGCCGATGTCTTCACGAAGACTTACTTGTCCATCGTTAACTTTGGACTCAAACGTTTTAACGGTATTGCCTTCACGATCACGAAGTTCAGCCTCTACTCGCGCTCCAGCAACCGCTTTTCCTTCCAGTTTCAAATCTAGTTGCAACGTACCGTTGGTATAGGACTTGTCCAGATCTGTGCGAACATGAACATCACGAACGTGTGCAGTTGGGACGGTATACAGATACACATCTCTGAAAATGCCGGAGAAACGCCAGAAATCCTGATCTTCCAGCCAGCTGCCTGTGCTGCGTTGATACACCTCAACTGCGAGTTTGTTCTCTCCATCCTGAAGGAATGGCGTCAGGTCAAAATCAGATGGCGTGAAGCTGTCCTCCCCGTATCCTACGAATTGTCCATTAAGCCATACATAGAATGCAGACTCTACACCCTGGAAAGAAATATATACCGGATTCGACTCCCAACCTGTCGGCAGGTGGAATGTGCGAATGTAACTTCCAACCGGATTTTTATCCTGCGGCAATGCCGGCGGACGAATTTCGTTCAGTCCATCCCAAGGATATTGTGTATTTACATATTGAATCTGTCCGTATCCTTGTAGTTGGATATGCCCCGGAACTTCAATATCATCCCAGCCTTCACTGGAAAAATCGGATGTATAGAAAAACTCAGAACGGCTGTCTGGACGAATTGCATAGTTGAATTTCCACGTACCATTCAGATCATAACGCATGGACATCGCGCCTGAACCTACAGCCTCGTCCATTGTTTGGTAGTAACGGTGATCGGAATAGGCATGAAGACGGTTCACCTCAAATACACTTACGTCCCCCAACCAGTTGATATCTGCCTTTGTTGCTTTCATCGGCTCTCTCTCCCTTTAAAACGTTATAGTTTGACTTATTCAAGGTTTACGCTGGATTTCCTTTTGCTTTACATAAACAAAAAAGACAGAGGTACGCCATAACAGCGCCCTCTCTTCTTTCCTGCATCCGTCATTTGCACGGATTATGCTGTTTTCATTACTTCACGGAACCTACCATACCTGCAACAAAATGTTTCTGCATGATGAAGAATACGATTGCTGTAGGCAGTGTTGCAATCACGATTGCTGTCATGATTACTCCGTAATCCGGAGAATAACCAGCACCCAGATTTGAGATCAACAGTGGAATCGTTTGTTGGTCAGGTGTTTGCAATACAATGAGTGGCCACAGATAGTTGTTCCAGCTACTCATGAATGTAATGATTGCTGCCGCTGCATATGTTGTTTTCATGGTTGGCATATAGATCTTCAAGAAGATGCCGAGTTCACTCAAACCATCAATACGTCCAGCTTCCAGCAAGTCTTTCGGGAACATTTTGGTGTTCTGACGGAAGAAAAAGATCAGGAACGCTGTTGCGATGGTTGGCAGGATCACTGCTGCCATCGTGTTGATTCCGATAACCGGTGCAACTCCCGAGATTGTTGCGAACATACGATACAGTGGTACCATGATCGCTGCAAACGGGATCATCATGGATAACAACAGGATATTAAACACAATGTCACGAGACTTCGTGCGATATACCTCGAAACCATAACCTGCCATGGAACCAATAAACAGTGCCAAGAGAGTGGAGACCACAGAGATAATCGCCGAGTTTCCGAGAGCCTGTACCAGATTTGTCGAATCAATCAGTTTGTTGAAGTTATCAATAAAAGCTGAACCGGGCAGCAGTCTACCCTTGGTGACATCGACAGATGCATTCGTTGAACTGACCAGCATCCAGAAGAAAGGGAAGATGGATACAAAGGCGACGATGGATAGGAACACATACGTGAAAATCCGTTTTGCTTTAGCTTTAGCCATTTTTATTATCACCTGCCACTTTAAACTGGATGATGGACAATACAATAATCAAGATTACGATGGAATACGACACTGTTGCTGCATAACCGAAGTCCGGAGAATATTTGAACGAAAGGTTGTAGATGTATTGTGAAATCGACATGGTCGCATTACCTGGACCACCTTTGGTAATATTCATGATCTCATCGAAGATTTGCAATGTACCAATCGTTGATGTGATGGACGTGAAAAGGATAATCGGTTTAAGCAAAGGTACAGTGATTTTGAAGAATTGTGTAAAAGCATTCGCTCCGTCAATTCTTGCAGCTTCATAGATCGATTGATCGATGTTTTGCAGGGATGACAGATAGAAAATCATGTTATATCCGGTCCAACGCCAAGTAACGGCGATTATGATCGTAATTTTAGCCCAGAACGGGTCTGTGATCCATTGAATTGGATCGCCAATAATGTGCAAGCCCATCAGGAATTGATTCACCATTCCATCTGGTGCGAACAAATATTTGAATACAACAGAGTACGCTACCAATGAAGTTACACAAGGCAAGAAAATCGCTGTACGGAAGAAGCTCCGGAAACGTAGTGTGCTGTCATTCAGCAATACGGAAATAAACAAACCAAGGATAATCATTACAGGCACTTGAATAATCAAGTAGATAAATGTATTCGATAATGCTGTACGGAACGTTGTATCAACTAACAATCTTTTGTAGTTAGAAAGGCCCGAAAATTCAAGGTTGGCTCCTACACCAGATTTGAACGATAAGAGCAGCGCTTGGATCATCGGGTAGAAGTAAAATGCAACAATCCCGATAACAGCCAGCAAAACAAAAGCCCATCCAGTCAAATTATTTTTCTTTTGGAGACTGTCTCCTGTATTCATGGCTTTCACAGTATGGCTCCTCTCTCTCCATGGAACATGGGTAGAACCCACGGAGCCCTTCGCCATATCCGGTTCGACTTGCGCCGGACATGGGAGATGGCTCCGATGTTTCCTAGGGTTCTATAAGTTACCTTGGGTATCTTAGTTTAATTGTGCTTCAGCTTGTTTTTGTGCATCAGCCAGAACGTCATCGATTGATTTACCGTTCAGGAATGCTTGCATTTCTACTACCAGAATATCTTCAATGGCATATGTGTTGATACCATAGTTTACGCTTGGAATTTCTTTCGTCCAATTTGCAAAGTCTGTGAAGATTTTTTGTCCGCCGAAGTACTCGTCTGCTTTGGCATACGCGTCACCATCAACTGCTGGTTTGTACGTACCAATTGCGCCGATGTTGTTCAACAGATCTTGATACAATTGTTTGTCAGAACCAAATGTTTTTGCTACAAAATCAGCTGCTTGATCTGCGCCAGGAACGTTGTTCATAACATACCAAGAGCTACCACCCAAGTTGGATGCGTGAACAGAGTTTGCTTGACCAGCCATTTTTGGTATTGGAGCTACAGCCCATTTACCGGATTGGGAAGCTTCTTGACGTACAGATGGTGAGAACCAGTTACCTGTAGGAATTGTTGCTACGCTACCGTTATTGGCGTTGGCAACGAATTGACTCCAGTCAGAGTGCAATTTAACAATGTTGGCATCCATCATTGCTTTGTAAGTAATAAACGCTTCTTTCAGAGCAGCATTATTAGCAATGTCAGGTGTTTTACCATCTTCTGCGGAATACCATTTACCTGCAGTTTGAATCATCATACGAATCAAACCAAGGTCATTCGGGTCAAGAGAAAGAAGCTCTTTACCTGTTTTAGCTTTTACGTCTTTACCAATTTGGATGTAGTCATCCCAAGTGATGTCTTGCAGGTCAGCTGCTTTGTAGCCAGCTTGCTCCAGCAGATCTGTTCTGTAGTACAAACCAGCAACGCCGGAGTCAAATGGTACTCCGTATTGTTTGCCATCAAACGCTGTTGGTCCGAGTTTGTAATCTGCAAAATCGGAAGCCGTGATACTGGAAGACAGATCTTTGAACGCATCAGGATATGCATTCAGGAAGCTTTGTGAACGATAGTCTTCAATCAGAACTACGTTTGGAAGACCACTCGCAGTTCCGGAGTTAAGACCTGTGTTCAGTTTCTGAATGATATCAGCTTGAGCGTATTCAATGATGTTAATTTTCACATCAGGATTTGCTTTTTGATATGCTTCTTTTGCTGTTTCCATTGCAGCTACGTTAAAAGCTTTGTCCCAAGCCCAGACCGTGATTTCGTTTGTTTTTTCGTCACCACCACTAGCGGATTTACCTCCGCCACCGGATGAACATGCGGACAACAGCAGTACTGTAACGAGCATCAATACCCACATTTTTTTCAAAACATTCAACTCCCCTTCGACCTCTTTGTGTGTAATTTGTTTACGTTTTCTGAAAGCGGTTGCTTTCGATGTATTCATCTTATCATTCCCATATCTCCATTCGTTAGTAATAATTTTGTACGGATTTGTCATCTTATTGCCACAATGAAAACCTTTACAGAAACCGTTTGCATTAAATTTAGTTTTTTGTAATTTCTTTTGATTTTGTAATTTCTTGATCTTGAAATAGTACAAAAATGATTTCACCCGCTTTACCTCTGACACGTGAAAATCCCCCGACTCTGTAGAAAACAGAAGCGAGGGATCTCGATTTTAAGTGTATTTAATGGAATCGGGTTTCGATTCAACTCGTGATTAAAGGTAGTGTAACGGTGACTCTCGTTCCTTCCCCAACCGTACTCATAATGGTGACACCATAAGGTGAACCATATAATAACTCAATACGGTCATGGACATTGCGAATACCGATACCACTGAATAGTTGACGATTGTTCTTTGGATTGGGCAACGTTTCTCCCATGACAAGTCCTTCAATTCCATCCCCGTTGTCCATAATCTCACAGATGAGTGATTCTCCCGCTCTGGAAACCATGACATGAATCGTACCCGTTTCTTTCTTGATGAATCCATGGAAAAATGCATTCTCGATAAACGGCTGGATCACCAGTTTGGGTACATGATAGTGTGTACAATCCGGAGCAACGTAGAAAGCTGCTTTAATCCGGCCACCATATCTGACGTGATTAATGAAGACATAATTTTTCAAATTCTCGACTTCTTGTTCCACTGTAACCGTCTGACTCACATCACTGATCGTATTTTGCAGCAATCCAATTAATGCATTAATCGTCTCCGCAGCCCTGTCTTTGTTGCCTTGTTGCACCAGAACTTTGACAGATGCAAGTGTATTGTACAAGAAGTGAGGATTAATCTGACTCTGTAATGCCGCAAGCTCTGCATTCCGTTGTTCATGCTGTGTCTGTACTAACTGATCCACATAATCATGCAGTTCATCAAGCATGTAATTGTAAGCATGACCAAGCTGCCTGCTCTCGTAGCTTCCGCTCACCGGAATATAGTTGTCCAGATCACTTTTTGTAATGTTGGACATCTGCTTCACAAGTCTGCGCAGTGACTTGGTAATCTGGCTGGTGATGAGAAACACAAGGATGAGTGCCCCCACAACGATAGCTGCACAGATCAGGGCAACCGTCTTCATGTCGATAAGTTGACCCATCGCCAGATCCTTATCCACTACATTGACAATATAAAACCGATAGAACGGTAAATACTCGGATAACACAACGCTATCCTGATCCATCACACGAGCATTAATACTTCTCGGAGAGTTGTTGTTCATATCCCGGGCATACGATAGCAAATCCAGCTGAGTTGTTCCGATCCAGTCTTCACGATTCGATGATACAATCTCACCTTTTTCATTCATAATGACCACATCATTGCCACGACTTGTAAAGCTGCTGTAAAATTGCCGGAATATGTCTTCTCTCATCGTGACATAGAGCGTACCGTATATCCGGCTGCGTGTTCGGTCCGTCAACGCTTTCGTCGCAGAGATCATCTGCTGACTCCCGAGCGTTGACTCGTTTTGGTAAACATCAAAGATAAGACGACTCGGCGTCTCAGCTGCTTCCATCGTAATTGGCTCCTGCTTCAATTCATCCACGGACAACTGAAGGTGAGCACGATTCGTGGAATAGCTCCGTCCATTAATCCCGATAATTGTTATCCCGACTTCGTAGGATTCTGTGATGGATTGAATTCGATCCATGGTTTCCCTCATATTATAGAAGGATTTGGCCATCGTGAGGGAATCGGCATCTCCTTCGGACAGGAATCCTCGGATCGATCCACTCTGCGTCACATTATTCGATACGGCAGCAATGGCCTCATTAAAGGATTCAAAATTTGTTTTGATCTGATTAAGCACCTTGGAGTTTGTGATACTGAACGTCTCAGTAAACAGATTGGTTGACATGTGAATGGTCGTCCATAAGATGAGTACAGAAACGAGGACAATACTGACCACCATAACCAGAAACAACTTAGGAAACAATCCGAGACGAGATAATTGGTTCATCCATTTCTTCATGATCTTATCCTTCTGACTTTATGCCCAGAATTTGCGCCGGTATCGGCTTGGTGATAATCCGGTGAATTTTTTGAACACTTTGCAAAAGTAACTATGATCGGAATAGCCTACCATACTGCTAATCTCAGAGATCGTTACATCATCGGATCGGAGCAGTTCCTCGGCTTTTTCAATCCGAATTTTATTCAAGTATTCATTAAATCCTTCTTTTTTGTGAGATGAGAAATAACTGGATAAATACGATGGATTAAAATGAAAGTGCTTGGCTACTTCAGCAAGCCCGAGCGGCTGATCAAAGTGCTCATGCATGTAATCCAGCAACATCTTCATGTTGGGATCACTTCGTTTTCCACCCGCACCAACGGTGCACTCCTGAACTTCCGTCATGAATTGATCAAGCACGGTCATGACTTCGTCCAGACTCGAAGCGCCGTCCACATTTTTAAAATACGTATATTTGCTCTCTTCCAGCCCGGCAGACTGAACATCCATATCCGCGAGGGTAATGGTCACGTTAAAGATCAAGTTACCGAGAAATGATTTGATCTCAAACACATCGGCAATATAATCCCGTCCAAGTGTTTTTGCATGATCCTGTAAATACTCCCTTGCCGCTTCGACCCGGTTACGCTTCACATGCTGCAAAAACATATTCACATTAAACTGGTAACCTGCGGGATGCATTGGAGGCAGTTCACCATACACCAGGATTGGTCGATTCTTATAATAGAAGCGATATTCAATCAGCTTAATCAGGCGTTCCCGGTAAACAACACCCATCTGTTCAAATGAAGTAAAGCTTTCACTAAGCACCCAACCAGGACTGCCTTCTCCTGCTGCATTTTCACTGGCCAACTGTCTGATCCGTTCAAGCATCCATTCATCTCTCGCAGGATCGACATTAAGAAGCATCACAGGTAATGTACCCTCTGCGGGAACCATTGCACATTCTACTTCAGGCAGATCACTGCGGAGCTTGGACTCAATCTGCTCCTGATCCATCTTCAGTGGATTCCCTCCAGCACCCACGGGTTTATACACCAGCAAGCGAAAGGATTCATACGGAAAGGTATCTCGAATGATCGGCATTTCACTATCTTCATCCAATGTAAATCCGGACAGCATCTTTTCCATCAGTTGCCCAAGTCTCCAGCCATCGTGCGACGGCTCGAACTGTAGCTCCGGAATTTTACCCGCTGTTCGTTGAAGGACCTGCAATAATTCATTCGTATCCAGCTTGGGTTTCAGTATATAATCGGCTGCCCCGTGCTGAAGCGTTGAACGTACATACTCGAATTCACTGAAGCTGCTAAGTACAATAACTTCAATCTGCGGATTACTGGCTTTTAGTGTACGGACAAATGTTTCCCCATCCATGACAGGCATGACAATGTCGGTGATCACAATATCCGGTTTTAACAGGTTGACCTGCTGTAATCCTTCTTCACCGTTGGAAGCTTCACCCACAATGATAAATCCTTCCGCTTCCCAGTTCATATGGTGCTTTATGCCCTGTCTTACCAGAAACTCATCGTCAACAATCAGCACCTTGCACAACCGGTTCATGATCGCGACCCCCTTGTCTAATCTTTCCTCTATATCTGTACAGGCTATACCAACTATTATATATCGGTTATAAACACTTTCCAGTGTTAGCGGTTACATTAATTCTAAATTAATTGTACATCTTTTTATATCCTAAAACGATCCTTTAAGCAATGGTAACTATCTATAGTTTACACTATATTTCGACAAAATAAGAAGCCCCGACTCGCCATTTGATCATCTGGCGAATCAGGACCCTTATTTCAATCCTTTATTTCGTTAAATCACTCACTTATGGTTCAATTCCCCATTGGAGATTTCCCGCGATATAACCAGTGACTTTGGACCAGTCCGTATAGGAAGTCTGGCTACCTGCAAAAGAATAATCATCCGTTTGCGTATAGTTGGTCCAATTGTTCTTGGAGATGCGCGTATGGATTTCTGTGCTTTGTCCTGCATTCAGAGTTCCAGCGGAAGCTGTGAATCCAATCTCAAGCACGTGGTCAGCACCTGTCCGAACTGGATTGAGTGCACTGAACGTGCCTGTTACATTCGCACTGCCAGCAGTCGCCCAGTCAGCGAAGAAGTTCTGAGGCTGTTCGCCGTTTATCGTGTAATAATATCTGATTTTCACATCAGACAGATTCAAGGCTGTAGTACCTGTGTTTGTCAGTTTAAATTTGGGACTAATCGAGCTGCCCGTCGCTGAAGTGTTGCTGTTAAACATCTCAATGCGTATGGTTCCAACAGGTGCAGCTGTTGTGTCTTTAATGAGCAGATTCAAGGTCGCAGGAGCACCTGCGCTGAATTGAAAGGTTAGCGTCGCTGCGCCATTGGGAAGTGAAGCCAAGTAGTTTTTACTTAATACGACCTCATTGCCTGTCAACGTGTAATCTGTACCTGAAACCAGCGTTGCATTCCCGTTGCGAATGGATGCAAGTGTATTCCCGTTAAGTGTTAACGTGACTGGAATATTAACCTGATTGCCTGCTTTGCGATCAAATTCGGCTGTAACCGGTGTAATCGCAGAGTTGGTCACTGGAGTACCTCCGCCGTCTCCTCCGCCATTGTTACCTCCAACACGGTCAGCATACAAAATTCCGCGGCCATTTGTTCCGAGATATACTCTTCCATACAGACGCGGATCACCCGTAATTGTGGTTACACGAGCATACTGATGCTGATCATCATTGATACGAACCCAATTGGCACCACCGTCATCGGAGCGGAAGAATCCACGTGTTCCATCGATCTGTGCAACCGTGTATAACGCAACAACGCTCTGCCCAGGGGCCGCTTTACCAAATCCGATACTGTCTGCTTCCTCTACATTCGCAAGCTTTGTGAATGTCGCTCCTGAATCCGTGGAATGCCATAATCCGTAAGGACCTTCTTCCTCACTACCACCTGCAAACCAGAGTTCGCCTTCAACACCTGGAACGGCATCCAGATCGGCATTTCCTTCCATTGGAAGTCCGGTCGCAGATGATGCCGTGAAAGTAGCACCACCATTCACACTCACATAGATTTTACCCGCTGCAAATCCATAAAATTTGTTTGGATTGACACGATCCGAAATCACTTTTGCCTGTGCAGGTATGCCCGTACTTGCCGTCCATGAATTGCCGCCAGTCGAATAATGTACGCCTTTATCTGATGTGCTCCATACGAGTCGGTTACCATTCGCAGAGATGGCTACGGTCCCTCCTCCGGTTGTGCCGGCAGGTTCTGCATTGGCCTTATACCACGTAGTACCTCCGTCACTGGACAAACCAATGGATTTTGCATTTGGATCAGCAGCATAATCTGCTTTACCTACGCGAACCATCGTATTTGGACTTAACTCTGCAAAATCCAGACTTTCTGTGGAAGGATAGTTCGGGCTCGTAAATATGGTAGCTGGAGCCTGGTCCAGATTGTTATGACGAAATCCGGAGACATCTCCCAATCCGCTTATCAAATGTGCACCACTTGGCGGGCTGACCAGATCCAGTACGGCAATCTCCTCAACCCCCTTCGCCATCACTGAAATATTGATTTTTTCATCATCATCCCAGTCTGTCAGATTCTTCGTTCCATAGATCGTAGCACCTGTTCCATACATCATGCGATCCGAATCAAACGGATCAATCTCCAGATCACCGATCATCCAGCCCAGTTTTGGGGTTGTTTCGGGTGGAGCAGGATTGGTGCCAAATGTGAGCCATGGCGCTGCCGAAATATCCTGTGTATAACGTAACTTCCGATTCGGATATCCTTCAAATTCCCATATGCGTGTCCAAGTCGCTCCGCCATCTGTACTGCGGAACAAGGTGGCATCCGGCCACCAGGAATTTAATGTCGCAACCATCAATGTACCGGGATTCTGTGCATCAACAGCCAATCCGCCATATCCAAAATAATTATCCGTGCTGCTGCTTGGAACAGGGCTGATGTTGGTCCAGACACCTGTAGACGTATTCAGTTTCCACACGTCACCTTTTGCCCCATCATAGGGTCCAACACCATCGCTGTACGTAATATAGAGGCTTCCGTCTGAATCAAACACACCATGATGCGGAATATAACCTGTAGGTTGACCAGCAACAGCTGACCAGGTCAGGCCGCCATTTGTGCTGCGATATACGCTTTGATCTTTATCCGCAACACCCACATAGATTGTCTGGGTTGCTTGCCCTGCCGAACCTGTTGTTTTGTCAAATGTAATCCATGCCAGACCCACGATGTCACTGGTATATTCATTCGAAGGGTCTTGCACATAATTTCCCGGATTCGGGAAGCTTGTGACTTCGTTCCAGGTCACACCGTAATCGGTACTTTTCCATAACCCATGACCACTTCGTGCACCGAAATACAGAATACTGTTATCATTTGGGTCCACGGTCAGGCGTTCTCCCATTGAACGTCCCGGCATGTTGCCGCCCACTTTGAACGGAAGTGTTGTGGTCTGCCATGTATCTCCCCGGTCCGTAGAGCGCAAGATGGAGCCATTATTTTGGTCCCAAGAATTCGTATACGTCCCAACTGCCATATACACCCGATCGGGATCAACCGGGTCCGTAGCCAGTGCGTCCACACCATTCTTGTTCCAGTCATCCCAGCCGACAAAATCCGTTAAGGGTATCCACCTCTCGTCAGCCGCATTCCAGCGATAGGCTCCCCCGATATCCGTACGGGCATAGATTAGATCCTTTTCCGACTCGTTGAAAATAATGCCCGGTACAAACCCGCCTCCTGCACCCGTCACCACATTTTTCCACTCATAGGCTTCACTTGGTGCCGCCACTGTCGTTCCAGCAAGTCCTCCCAGCGAGGCGGTTACTACGGCAACCGTCAGGCTCATCATTCGCAATTTCCCCATAAACGTTCTCATATCAACTTATCCTCCTCTTCTACTTCGTTACTGCATTTCGGTCTATCCCCGCTGTCTCATCGTGCTGATGATGGCGTGCCAGACGAATCAATGCATCCCTTGATACAAGAAGCCTCACCCCCTTCCAGTCATAATGTTAAGCGCTTACATAATTGTTCTTGATTCGCGGTTATCTGGATAATACTTTCAATAAATAACATTCGCTGGCAATCACCAAACCCCTCTGTCGAAATTCCGATTTTTGTAAAATATTTTCAGTGTTTAAACTCGTTTATGCAACAAAAAAAGATGCTGTTAGAACAGCACCTTTCGACATTTTATATAAGATTAAAAAATGGAATCGTTTCTTTCCTGGCAAACCAGGCAGAGGTTCACTAAGGTTCACTACATGACTGGAACCTGTTTATTTCTGGCTACCATAAGTGTGAGTCTCCTGCCCTTTAACTCCCGGTCTGATGACAAAAAGTGAGCCCGCATCCGGTGTCTCTTTCAGACGTTCTTCCTTAATCCCTATACGTGCTGTTGTAATGTATAACTCTTCGAGATCCGGTCCACCAAAACAGCATGATGTTACCTGATCTGCCGGCACCTCGATCTGTTGCAACAGTTCTGATGTATGCGGGTTCCAACGAGTGACTCTTCCTCCGCCCCAGTGCGCAACCCACAGCATGCCTTCACCATCAACCGTCATCCCATCCGGAAAACCGAATTCCTCCGGTATGTGAATGACACTTGTCCGATTTTGTATCGTACCTGCCGTCAAATCAAAATCAAATCGGTCAATAGAACGTGTCGGGGTATCAATGTAATACATGGTCTGCCGATCCAGACTCCAGCCCAGACCGTTGGATGTAGACACACCTTGCACCATTGTGCGAACGGGTTGCCCTTGCTCCAAACAATACAACGATCCGGCTTTGCTCTCATTATTCATGCTCATCGTGCCTGCCCAGAAGCGGCCCTTCGCATCACATTTTCCATCATTAAAACGATTGGTATCCTTATCTTGTTCAGGGTCTTCAATGGCCTGCAGCTCACCCGTAAGCAAGTGATACGTATGGAATCCACTGCGTAAAGCAACCACAACTTCGTCACCACGATAGGGAACAACAGCCCCGACATGTTCACCGACATCATAAGCCTGATCCTGCCCTGTAGCTGGATCATACACATGCACCTTGAAGCTTTCAATATCTACCCACAACAATCGATTGTTCTCCGCATCCCAGCTTGGACCTTCCCCCAGTAATGCCGGGGTTTGTACTGCTACAGTTACGTCGCTCATGCCATCACGTCCTTATTCAGATTTGACGCCGCCTGACCATTCGAATCCGATGGCATCCAAGAATGCTTTGGACAGTACCATATGGCCCGTTGCATCCGGATGTACCCGGTCATAAGTCAGCACAGACGTATAGAAATGATCCCAAAATGGAGCAAATGCAGCCTGTGTATCCACATACACCGCATCATACTCATTCGCTACCCTGCGTACCGCTTCTCCGTAGATATCCATCGTTGCCCGCATCGGGTCTTCAGGATTAGCCTCAAGATAATAAGGTGTCATTAGCACCAGACCTTTCAGGTTGGGACGAACCGAAGCCACCAGTTCACGCAATGTGGATTCGTATTCTTCAAGAAACACATGTGAGTCTGTTGACAATGGGTTGTCGAACTGACGCCATACATCATTAATACCGATCATGATTGTCAGCCAGTCCGGTTTAAGGTCAAGCACATCACGATCCCAACGCTGTTTCAGATCACGAATCGTATTTCCACCATTACCCACATTCTGGACACGCAACATCAATTCCGGATAGATGGACCGCAAGAGGGCATAGACTTGCGCTACGTAACCATGTCCCAGACCGGAACTACCTTCGCCTACAGGATGTTCCCGACCACAATCTGTAATCGAATCCCCGATAAACAGAAGTTTGTCATTTTTTTGCAATTTCATCGTTATTTTCTCCTTCGCTCCAAGGCGCTAATATAAGAATAATTGATTAATCAGACCGTTAAGTTGTTATCCAATCAGTGATTACCAGCCTTGATTCTTGAGCCATGTGAGACACAGATCTGACCATACCCGAACCGCGTGGTTGTCCTCAGCCAATCCAAGTCCATGTGACCCTTTCTCAAAAACGTGCAAATCATAGGGAATGCCATGCGCACCCAATGCAAGTGCGTAACGCAAGCTATTCTCTACAGGCACTGCCTGGTCATCGCTGGTGTGCCAGATGAACGCTTCAGGAGCATCCGCTCTTACCTGCTGCTCCGCACTGAAAGCCTTGATCTGCTCGGCAGAGGCGTCCGACCCAAGCAAATTCTCACGGGAACCGGCATGTCCATAGGACTCCATCGTAATGACCGGATAACAGAGAATAACTCGGTCCGGGCGTGAACTCTGGCGTTCGATGAGGTCCTCATGATCCGGTTGTCCCTCGTCATACAGCGTTCCCAGTGTTGCTGTGAGATGTCCGCCTGCGGAGAAACCAAGTACTGCAATCTTAGCAGGGTTGATGCCATACTGCTCAGCATGAGCACGAACATAACGTATGGCACGCTGACCATCTGTTATCGGTGCAGGATGCTGGTGAGGCGCCACCCGATAATTCAGGACAAATGCACTTATACCTGCACGGTTCAACAATTCCGCTATTGGAGCACCTTCATGATCAGCCAAGAATCCATAGCCGCCCCCTGGACATACAATGACAGCGCTCTCGGAACCGGGCTGAATAAATGGAATCAAATGTGGCATCTCGTCTTCATGACCCTGGGATGCATAAGGTGCAGCATGATCCCATAAGGGTATAGTTGTTGTCATCTTCAATCATCCTCTCCAAGTAGAACGGATACATGGGTCCGTTTAAACGTTTTCGAATCTCAGGAATCGATACCATCATAACGGTAATGACCCTAACGCATCAATACCTTCCTGGCATCACTTTTTGATCATTTGGGTACATGTTAGTACAAATTACGGAACTGTTCAGGAGTTACCCCCTCAATCCTGCGAAAAGTTGCTACAAAATGGCTAGCATCTCGAAACCCTACCCTAACTGCAGTCTCCCTAATCGTCAGGGCGGTATCCCCGGTCATGATTTCCTTGGCTTTGCGAATGCGCAGCAAAATGAAATAACTGTAGGCTGTCATGCCAAAGGACTGCTTGAACAAGGTGTTCAGATGTCTGGATGAGATCCCCGTGACGTCAGCCATATGTTCGAGACCAATCTCAGGATTCGCATAATGCTGTTCCATGAATGCAATGAGCGGAGCGAGTCTCTCCACAGCATGAGAGATCGAAGAGCGATTGCCGGTCATGCCATGTTTTTTGAGCAAAATCAGAAATCGATATATATCCGCTGACGCCTCGAGTCCCGACAAATCCTGATCACTTCTGATCGAATCCAGCACTTCCTGGCCGTAATCATTGAACGGACTGCTCTGCTCCCACTGATGCAACGCTGCTTCACCCAGACTAAGTGACTCCAAGATTGCCGGACACTGGGAACCGCCAAATGTAATATAGAATGTCTCCCACTCTCCTTGGGCGCGCACATATTCATGCGGTTCATTTGGCGGCAGCAAAATACCTGATGCTTCCCCAAGTACGACCGTGGACCCGGCAAACTTGAATTCTCCGGCTCCCTTTACTGTCTGAAGCCAATGGTAACAGGGATACCCCACAGGTCTGGACACCTTCTCCTGATTGCCGTTATAACCTAGGCTCTCAATATAAAGGGGCAACGGCTGATCACGTGACGTCATGAAATATCGTTGATGTCGGGGGGAGATAAACATGGGATGCCTCCTTGGGTATAAGTTGAAGTAAACTTCCGTATTCTTATATGAGTCATTACTTTTATTATATTTTAAAAGTCATATGTATCATATAGTATAGGATTATTCTTATACAAGAGGTGAACACATTGATTAGTAACAAACTGCCCAAAATGTTCTACGGGGGCGATTACAACCCGGAACAGTGGGATCACGAAACCCACCTTGAAGACCTGCGCATGTTCCAATTGGCAGGCATTGATATTGCCACAATCAACGTATTTTCATGGGCACTGATTCAGCCTGATGAAGTTACTTACCGTTTTGAAGAACTCGACCAACTGATTAATCGTTTACATGAAAACGGTGTCTATATATGCCTTGCAACAAGCACTGCTGCCCATCCGGCCTGGATGGCAAAGAAATATCCAGACGTGCTTCGTGTAGATGCCGATGGACGCAAACGAAAATTCGGTGGGCGCCATAATTCCTGTCCCAACAGCCCGACCTATCGCAAATACGCTGAGAAGATTGCGGATAAACTGGCCGAACGATACAAGGATCACCCCGCGGTTCTCGTATGGCACATCTCCAACGAATATGGCGGTGAGTGCTACTGTGACAACTGTGAGAAAGCGTTCCGCGTGTATCTGAAAGAACGCTATCAGACTCTGGAACAGGTCAACAAAGCATGGAATACGAATTTCTGGGGGCATACCTTCTACGATTGGGACGAAATTGTATTACCAAGCAACCTGAGCGAACATTGGGGTAACAACAATTCAACGTTCCAGGGAATCTCGCTGGACTACTCTCGCTTCAACTCCGACAGCATGCTGGATTGTTATCTATTGGAATACAATACGATCAAAAAACATATTCCGGACTCCGTTGTTACTACCAATCTGATGGGATTCTTCAAGCAATTAGACTATTTCAAATGGGCAAAATATTTGGATATCGTCTCCTGGGACAGTTATCCTGGTCTCGCAACACCCGTCAGCTTCACGGCAATGGCTCATGACCTTATGCGCGGATTGAAGGATGGTCAACCGTTCATGCTGATGGAGCAAACACCAAGTCAGCAGAACTGGCAACCGTATAACTCACTGAAACGTCCAGGTGTCATGCGTCTGTGGAGTTATCAATCTGTTGCGCACGGGGCCGATACCATCATGTTCTTCCAGCTTCGCCGCTCCATTGGTGCCTGTGAGAAGTATCACGGTGCAGTTATTGAGCATGCTGGGCATGAGAATACACGTGTATTCCGCGAAGTCGCTGAGCTGGGCAAGGAATTGCAGATCCTTGGAGATACCACGCTGGATGCATCTGTTGAATCCAAAGTAGCCATTGTGTTCGACTGGGATAACTGGTGGGCCATCGAAAAATCAAGCGGACCTACGGTTGCCCTGAACTATGTGGATCAGATCCATAAATACTACGCAGCCTTCTTCCGCCGCAACATACAGGTAGATATCGTCAGTGTGGATACGGATATGAGCAAATACGACATTGTCCTTGCCCCTGTTCTTTACATGGTTAAACCAGGGTTTGCCGCCAAACTGGAGAAGTATGTTGAAGCAGGTGGAACATTCCTGACGACCTTCTTCAGCGGCATTGTCAACGAGAACGATCTCGTGACCACAGGTGGATATCCGGGAGAACTTCGTAAACTGCTCGGAATCTGGGTGGAAGAGATTGATGCCCTGCTTCCTGAGCAAAAGAACCGCATTGTCCTTAAAGAAACCTACGGTGATCTTCAAGGAGAGTATGGGTGCGGTATGCTGTGTGACCTGCTGCACAGTGAAGGAGCCGAAATCATTGCGGAGTATGGAGACGACTTTTATAAAGGCATGCCTGTTGTGACACGTAATACCTTTGGTCAAGGTGAAGCCTGGTACGTTGCATCCGACCCGGATGAGCACTTCCTGGATGGTTTGCTGGGACAGCTTGCAGCAGCCAAGAACGTAGAATCCTTGCTTGAGACACCAGAAGGTGTTGAAGTAAGCGCACGAACCAAAGACGGCAAACCCTACCTGTTTGTCATGAACCATAACGCAACCACACAATCCTATGATCTGGGAACAGCTAAGGCACATGATCTGCTCACCAATCGTGAGCTTTCGGGAAGTGTTGAGATTGAAGCCCGTGGAGTGCAATTGCTCGAAATGAAATAAGCGATTTCGCTTAATTGAAATCATTCGGAATAATATAATGTGATAGAAATTCCCGCGATACAAAGTGTCACATATTCATTCCTTTTATACTTGTTATTGTCTTCAGCGAGGATATTGGTATAGATTTCAGACCTTTATCGTCTTCTGTAAGCCAAAAGCTGCTACTTCCCGTATCCGTCTACACCGGATACGGGTTTTTGGCATGATCTGTGGTCTTTTTGATAGAAGGAAATATCAGTATGCAAAGCGAATTGGACGAGAAACACATTTTAACAACGCCTGCCGGAACATGCTTGTGAATCCTGATGCTGATCCATTATAAAATAATGAACAGTTGAAAAATTGGTGACACTCATGATGTCACTTATTCGTTGTTACAATTGAAATATACTACGACATCACTTTCCGGCGGCGCAGATCGAAACGGAGTGGCTGACATGAACAGAACAAATCGGCTTGCTGCCATTGTAATGGCATTACAGCATGGTCACGAAACGGCACACTCATTAGGTGAGAAATTTGAGGTTTCCCGTCGCACGATTCTTCGGGATATTCAATCCCTCTCCGAGATGAATGTGCCCATTATTGCCATTTCCGGTCCGGGAGGCGGTTTCAGTCTTATGGAGGGTTACGTATTACCCCCATTACAGCTGGACCCGGTAGAAGCAGCGACGCTCTTATTCGCTCTTGAAGGTCTAAGTCGCTACGCCGACACACCCTTTCATGAGAAACGCTGGACCCTGATGAACAAAGTTAAGGCTATCATTCCGGATGATATTATGTCGCGAATTGATCCCATGCTCAAACAACTGCATCATCATATTCCAGACCGCAATTACATTCTTCCTCATCTGGACGCACTGCTGGCATGTATACCCGAACACGGGTGGCTTAGTGTGCTGTATCGCTCCGCATCACGTCAGCGTTGGTTGCATATCTGTCCCACACGGGTATATGCTTCCTCTGGCTTCTGGTACTGTGAAGCATATTCCCTCGAACATGTTGAACAACGGCTGTTCCGGGTTGACCGAATTATCGAAGTCAAAGCGATCGAACCACAGGATGCACAGATGCTTAATGAACAGGCAGAGCAACAGCAGAGTAAGCCGACCCCTCCAGAACAGCCGCCAACCCTGGTTAAGGTACAACTGAGTTATCGGGGAATGATTGAAGCTGAACAGGACGAGCATATTGGTGAAAAGATGACTGAAATTGCCCCGGATCTCTGGGAATTATCATTCCTTTGTCCACCAGGGGAATGGGACTGGGCCGTACGATTCTTTTACCGATTAGGACGTGAAGCCGAAGTGATTGAACCTCTCCAACTTCGCAGTGAGATTCGTCAGCATGCCGAGGAAGTGAGCCGGAGATACCTTGCTTCAACCAAGTCGTAGCTTGACTACACACAAAAAGGAGCCTACTGATATCATGACATATGAAGCCGTTATAACGTACGAAGAAGCAGTACAGCGTATCCAGTCTATAGGGCTGTTGCCTCTGGCACCACTATTTGCCGATTATCCTTCTCTGTCATCGCTAACCCCCAAAGAACATTGGCACAAGGATGATGAATTCGATCCTTGGTTATGGCGTTCACGCCTGGCTGAAGAGGGCATTGCTGCATATGGAAAATTTGTCAAAAAGAAAGCGCTTCTTGTCTCATCTGAATACTTCCCTTGGGTACACCGACTGCTTGCCGATTCCAGAACCATCAAGGAACAGTATGAAGCGGGTCTACTCTCCCGTGAAGCGTTCAAACTTCATGCGTTAGTTGCAGAACAAGAAGGCATCGATGGGCGTGCCTTGCGATCACAAGCCGGTTTCGGGGCAAAAGAGGACAAAAAAACATTTGACCGTGGACTTCTGGACCTTCAGGGCTGTGCAGCCATTGTGATCAGTGGCACCAAAGAAAAAGAAGGGCTCGCAGAAGGCAAAGTCGCCTGGAACAGCTCCGCATACGAGACTGCTGGTCACTGGATGGAACGTCACGGCATTAAGCCATATGAAGGCAGCATAGAAGAGGCACGTGAACTATTGATTGTGCAACTACAACAACATGCTTCACCTGCAGCATTATCAAGCATCTCCAAAGCGCTTGGCATCCGTGGAATCTAAATAAAGCCAATCCCGGTTGTAGTGCAAATTTCAACCGGAATTGGCTGTGGTTCACCATATAATGTAACCCAGACGATCAACAGCCCCCATCGACAATGGATTTAGAGAATTACGCCATCCTTGAATATGGCAATCTCCCGGAATCCATGCTGCTCACTGAGTGTGTGTGACCGTCCTGAAGCAATGTCAATCAGCTGGCTGAACAACTGCACTTTCACCTCATCCATCGTCTGCCCCTCCAACAGCTGGCCTGCGTTGAAGTCAATCCAGTGTTTTTTGCGATTCGCCAGATCGGATTGGGTCGCAATCTTGACGGTAGGTACCGGACCTCCGAAGGGAGTCCCCCGCCCTGTTGTGAAGAGCACAATATGTGCACCCGCCGCAGACAGTGCCGTTACAGATACCAGGTCATTACCCGGTGCTTCTACAATGTTCAGACCGGTTTGAGTTACACGTTTGCCATAACGTAGAACGTCGACTACGGAAGAACGTCCTCCCTTTTGCGTACATCCAAGTGACTTTTCCTCTAGCGTTGTGATGCCACCAGCCTTATTCCCAGGTGAAGGATTCTCATAGATGTTCTGGCCATGGTTCACAAAATATTGCTTGAAGCCGTTCACGAGGTCCACCAAATCGTGAAATACCTGCTCATTGGCAGCCCGGTTCATTAAGATCGTCTCCGCACCAAACATCTCCGGAACTTCCGTCAGAATAGCCGTACCCCCGGCAGCAACCAACATATCAGCAACTGCACCGACCAGCGGATTGGCTGTAATGCCAGATAAACCATCGGAACCGCCACACTTCAAACCAATTTTAAGTTTACTGAGCGGAAGCGGCTGCCGTTGTTCATGTTCAGCGATCTCCACAAGTTCTTCCATCAGTCGAAGCCCTTCCTCAAGCTCGTCATCCGTTTCCTGTGCTTTGAGAAACCGTACTTTACCGCGGTATTCCGGAGCAATACACTCACGGAATTCATCGACCTGATTGTTCTCACAGCCCAGACCGATGACGAGCACGCCTCCTGCATTCGGATGCTCCACCAAGGAGGCCAGCAACTGTTGTGTATACTTCAGATCATCACCAAGCTGTGAACACCCGAATGGATGCGGAAAGTGAAATACACCATCTACCCGGCTTCCAAACTGGGACTGCCCCATACGTGCCAAAGCTTCACAAACTTTATTGATACATCCAACCGTATTCACAATCCAGATCTCATTACGAATACCTGCGTCACCATTGGGGCGCAAATATCCATCAAATGAGCGCAGATGTTCCGGAGGCATGTCCGTCTGAACCTGCGCGCCCGGCTGATACTCATATTCAAGCAATCCGTGCAGACCCGTCTTCAGGTTGTGACTATGAATCCAGCTTCCCTGCTCAATCTGCTCTTGGGCAATCCCGATGGAGAAACCATACTTCATCACATCATCACCCGGTGCCAGGGTATGCACAGCAATCTTATGCCCTTTGGGCACGTCATCCAGCAAGGTAAAAGAAACACCGTCTGGCAGGGTAATGCATTCTCCTTTCGCATAATCCCGAAGCGCTATAATGACATCATCCTGTGGTTGAATGGCAATCCAGTCATTGATTGTACTTGTTGTGTTCATTTCCCTTCACCTTCCAACAATCCGATTTCACGAACAAGTGCTGCACGCAGCCCTTCTCTTGCATCCAGATTTTCGCCCCAGATCAGGGTATCTGACAACACAGCCGCTACCCGGTTATCCAGTTGGTTCTGATCCCTGTTAAGCGTGTCATAACCGTCCCAGTGTGCAGCCAAAGTAGCCAGGACATCCGGGTCATCCCGCAGCAAAATGTCCTCTCCATTCAGTCGTTGTGCCTTGTAACCTTCTGGCGTATTTACCGGACGATAGAGACACAATAATCCAGCAAACCCTTGAATTAAACGTTCTGGCCAACTTCCCTGATTTTGCTCGTAAGACAGAAGTGTTGGCAGCACACGCACCTTGAATTTTCCGATCGTATTCAAAGAAATATCTTGCAATTTGTGATCAATATATGGGTTAAGGAACCGTTCGAACACTTCTTCTGCATACTGGTCCAGCTGATGATCGGGCATATCCAGAGCAGGTACGATCTCCTGATGCACAGCTTCCCTGATCCATGTGCCAAAATGTGGATCTTCCATCGTTTCTCTCACATGTTGCTTGCCTTGCAGAATGCCTAGAGATGACATTAAGGTATGCGCCCCATTCAAAATACGAACTTTGCGTACCTGAAAAGGCTTCAGATCTTTCACCCAATGTACATTGAGACCTGCCTGCTTGAGAGGAAGTTTTTTGTCCAATGATTCATCACCCTGAATGGCCCAAAAATGATATGGCTCTGCCGTATTAATCAACTGGTCCTCATACCCCCAGCGATTCGTCAGGGAATCGGCTTCCTCCTGGGTCGGCGCACCTGTTACGATTCGATCTACCAGATTGTTCAGGAAGTGATTATGGTTCTCGATCCATGAACGGAAGCCATCCGAATACCCATAATCCTTACTATGACGGAGGACACAACTGCGCAGCACATCACCATTGCCTTCAAGCAGCTCGCATGGCAGATGAATCAAACCTCTGGATGGATCACCATCAAATTTCAAATATCGCTGATGCAGGAAAACCGTTAATTTCCCCGGAAATGATTGGACGGGTTCACCCTCGATATAGTCCGCATACGTATATTTCAATCCTGATTCGGTTGTATTGGAAATAACGAACTCAAGTGAAGGCAGTTCCGCCAAGTTCAGAAAGGCATCCCATTCCTCATACGGATTGATACACTGTGAGAAAATGGAGATCAACTCTGTCCGCTCAACCGGCTTTCCTTGAGACAGCCCACGCGTAATCATCGTATATAATCCATCCTGATCACGAATCTGCTCCAGCTTGGCTTTGCCTCCCGGTCGTGGTTGGGTAACAGCTACACTTCCATGGAATTTGCCTTGTCTGGCACTCTCATGAAGCATCCAGTCTGCAAATCCCCGCAAGAAATTACCTTCTCCAATCTGCAAAACCTTCACGGGACGCTCCATAATCTCCTTGCACTTGCGCTGACCATCGCTCCCCAGTAAATTCAGCTTCAACCTTGGCCGTTTCGTGCTTGCCGACATGGACACTCACCTCATCGATTATTTGTACTGTCGGAATGCAGCTCGAAGGCTCTGCACCCTTTTATTGTAAACGCTTTAAATTCATTGTATCATCAATAAAAGGAAATTAAATTGCTTATATTGCGGTAAATATACTCTCTCATGACCAGGTATAACATCTCGTTGAAGACGATCGTCTGGAAAGGAGTCTTTATGGAACGTTCACCTGTTCGTACGACTATTCAAGCAGAATCCGGTATTCCGTTCCGCCTGGTGTACAGCGATACCAAATCCCCTCAGAACGAATTGCCAGATCACCTTCACGACTGGCATGAAATTATCTATGTATATCGGGGTCAGGGAAGCATCTTTATTGATACGGGACTTGAGAATATGCAAGAAGGAGATCTGTTCATTATACCGGGCAGCACGGTTCACCGAGCCTTGCCGGATGCAGGCAATCCTGTCACATCTTCCGCATTGTTCTTCAGCCCGGGCTTGCTGGCATCGACCGCTGGAGGCGCTGCTTCTTCCTTGCTAAGCCTGTTTGAACGTTGTCGTAAACAACGCGTGTATAAGAGGCATCTGAACACAGAGGAGCAATCACAGGTGGCCACCCTCATTGATAATATTCAGACCGAATTCCAGCTCGGTCATCATCTAAGCGCACATGCGGCCCTGTTAAGGCTGCAACTGTTGCTCATTTTTCTGGAACGTCTGGAAGCTGCGGGACCTGCGAATCCGGGTAAATCCGCTCCAGGTCCCTCATGGCTCTCTTCTACGATCTCTCATATTGACGATAACCTTCGGAATGGCCTGTCCCTCCCTGAACTGGCGCAGCACGCCTCTGTATCCCCTGCCCATTTCAGTCGTGCCTTCAAACGATACACGGGAATGACTCTAACGGATTACGCATTAGCACGAAGGGTCATTATGGCGAAAGAGCATCTGGTGCAAGGTGATGAGACGATGGCAGCCGTTGCCGATGCTTGCGGGTTCGACAGCCTGCCCCACTTTTACCGTCAATTCAAAAAATTAACCGGTACAACACCCGCAGCATACCGCAGAACCATGAACAGTTCTCGTTAAAATAGAACCAGACTGGAACATAGGTGCCTGGGCCTAATCATATATATCCACATATTCTTCCATATGGAAGATGTGGTATGATAATCTGGATTATTACTTGTCGGAAACATTGCATTCCGTTGTCAGAGGAGCTTAGCATTCCATGTTAAACGAATTGAATCGCAGGAATATTGGTATCTTCGCCCATGTGGATGCGGGGAAAACAACCACCACCGAGCATATGTTATTTGAGAGTGGTGTCGTCCGCAGTCCGGGACGTGTAGATGACGGAACAACAGCCACAGACTCCCTGGACATTGAGAAAGAACGTGGCATATCCGTTCAGGCAGCCATGACCTCTCTGATCTGGAAGAACACCATCATTGACCTCATTGATACGCCTGGTCACATTGATTTTAGCTCCGAAGTAGAGCGAACGCTACGGGTAATGGATGGAGCTATTCTCATTCTGTCGGCAGTAGAAGGCATTCAGTCCCAGAGTGAAGCCATCTGGCATGCCCTTCGTTCACTTCGCATCCCAACCATCATTTATATTAATAAAATGGATCGGATTGGTGCGTCTGCCCCAGCGGTAATGGAGCAGATTTGTTCCACCCTGTCCCCTTTCGCATGCGAAATCCAAACGTATCAGTTCCACGAAGATTCATTTCATGGCATCGACTCGCTATGGAACCCGAATCAAGATTCTCTGTCAGATGGCACACCTTCCATTCCAGGTCTGGTCGAGATACTTGCCGAGCTGGACGAAAAGGTCATGGAAGCCTACATCCAGGAGACTCCGTTATCACAAAGGGATCTGAATGAAGCATTCCTGCGGTATGTGCATCAGGGTGAGATGTTCCCTGTGTGTTATGGGGCTTCCGGCAAAGGAATTGGCGTCACGGCATTGCTGGACACGGTCCTTGCATTTCTGCCTCCACCTGCACAACCAGTGGACTCTCCCGTATCCGGCGTTGTGTTCAAAATTGAACGTGACCGTACGATGGGCCGCACGGCATACGTCCGTATGTATGGTGGCATCTTACACAATCGGGATACCATCCATAATTCGACGCGGGAGCTTGAAGAGAAAGTGACGCAGATTCGCCGTATGGATGGACGGAAATGGGCGGATACCGGTGCCGTTCACGCGGGGCAGATTGCTGCGCTGTATGGACTGAGTGACACACATGTGGGTGACATTATCGGCAATCCTGAAGGTGTACCTCCTCTGCCACAGATGGCTGTGCCTTTGCTGACCGTACAAGTACATGGCAAGGACCCGGCACGTTACCCCGATCTTGTCGCAGCATTGCAAGAGTTGACGGATGAAGACCCCTTACTCGACCTGCAATGGTTGCCGGAGGAACGAGAACTGCATCTCAAGGTCATGGGAACCATTCAGCTTGAGATTTTATCCAGCCTGTTGCTGAGTCGTTTCGGATTGGATGTCGTGTTTGATCCGCCATCCGTCATCTATAAGGAGACACCACGTACAGCCGGAGAAGGTTACATCGCTTATACGATGCCTAAGCCCTGCTGGGCCATCCTTCGCTTCAAGATTGAACCTTTGCCTCGCGGAAGCGGTCTGATCTATGCCTCAACCGTAAGGACAGAAGATCTGCTGTTACGTTATCAGAATGAAGTTGAACGACGAATTCCGGAAGCCTTGTCTCAAGGTATGCTCGGTTGGGAAGTAACCGATCTGCGCATCACGCTGGTGGAAGGGGAACATCATGTCTGGCATACACATCCGCTGGATTTTGTTGTAGCCACGCCTATGGGAATCATGGATGGATTGGCGAGAACAGGTACCACGTTGCTGGAACCCCTTCTTCAGTTCCGGCTGACGGTCCCGGAGGAATACGGCGGTAAGGCCCTTAGTGATCTGGTACATATGCGGGCAACCTTCGAAGCCCCCGTCATTGGTAGCGGACGTTGTATTATTGAAGGAGTTATGCCTCTTGCCACCTCAATGGATTATCCGGTGAAACTGCGTTCCGAGACAAGCGGCCGCGGAGTGCTTACGACTTCGTTTGCCGGATACCAAGATTGTCCTGCGGGTGTGAATCATACTTGCAAACGCAGAGGAGTTAACCCGCTGGATCAGTCGAAATATATTTTAAGTGTACGAAACGCGATTACATCATAAATGGAGTTGAACCTGTGCTTATTAAATTTCTTATCTTTGGCCTTCTATGGCGGATTGTAGGTAATCCGTTCATTGCCATCCTCATTTTACTCGTTATACTGTATTTCCTGGATCGTCGTTACGTTGGGGTGTTCCCAAGCTTCACGAAACCTCTCAAACGTATGCGTAACATCTCACGGCTTCGGCAACAGCTTGCCATGAGTCCTAATGAAGTTTCTTCCAAGCTGGAACTGGCTCGCCTGTTAATTGAGCGCAAGCGTTACAGTGAGGCACATGCGTTATTGCTTGAACTGGAGCGTCCTTACGAACAATCGGCTGAGTACTGGGAGGCACTGGGGACAACTGAGCTTCATTTGGGCAACATCGAAAAAGGCGAACGTCATATTTTGCAAGCCCTCGAGATCAACCCCAGAGTCAAGTACGGACGCCCGTACCTAACCCTTGCTGGAGCCTTCAAAGATACGCATGAGGACAAAGCGCTGGATTATGTGCATCAGTTTCAAGAGATTCATTCCTCTTCCAGTGAAGCTTATTATCTGCTCGGTTCGGTTCACCGTTCCCTTGGGCGCAATGCAGACGCGAAGCAGGCATACGAGCAATCGTTGAACGTTTATCGTTCGTTACCCAAATACAAAAAACGTCAGGAGCGCCGCTGGGCTGTCCGCAGTTGGTTCCGCAAACGTGGATTGTAATGTCATCCGCTATACACCGTAATCTTCATATATCACTTTTCTAACCAATAAAAGTGCACTGATCTCTGCCCTCGTATGAGCAGAACCAGTGCACTTTATTCTTAACAGCGATATTAATACACCAATATCTCACACAGTCGTTCTTCATGGAGATTCATCCAGTCGATCCGCTGTTTGAGCTTCACAATCTGCTCCACAGCCACTTCCGGCTCATCTGTACCCTCGAACATCCGACTGATGAAATGCATGACCACATCCAGACTACGCAGCAAAATCAATCGAGGTATGGCCAGCAACTCTTCCGGTTTCAGGCTGACCTGTTCCCCAAATCCCCTGATCAGTCCCTCCTGTGCCTGCCACATCCAATCTTCACTCTTGTCCATGGTAAGGAGGTCAGACATCGGAACAGCCAGCTCCATTACCCTCAAATCCCATGTCGCAAATTCAAAATCCAAAATGGCACAGATTTCACCATCCTGCTGATCTACCAACACATTCGAGGCATTCACGTCCCCATGAACCAATTGATGCGGCAGATGTTCCATGCCCCGCAGGGCTTCAAACAGATCTGGAAGCGCCTCTCTCAGTTGCTTCAACTCATTTGTACATGCGGCCAATTGCTCCGGCGGCGATGTGCATAGCTGTAATAATCGTTCTGGTGAACAGAGCGGATACGCATCCTGAATTCGATAGTATGGTGGATACACAGGTTCAAGTGGTATATCCAGCGTAGCCATAACAGTAGACAGGGCCCCCGCCGCTTTACCGAGCCCTATCAATTGATCTGGTGTGTGCCAGATGGGATTGACGCCTTCCCTATAATGAAACAGAGTCACTATTTTGGTATGACCAGTGAGGGTATCTTTTACAGGAAGGAATGTACCTCCCTCACCAGATAACCGCCTTACAGGTGAAGGTGTATCAAGCTTAAAGTTCGAACGTTGAAGGGCTGCCAGCACCTCGTGTTCAAAGGTGATTTTCATCGGATCATTATGTGTTTCATATTGTCTCATGACGTAATTAGTCCCGTCTACATGGAGCATGTAAGTAGAATTATTCATCCCACCCTTTCCACGCTCGCCTTTCCAGTCCGATGTGAAACCATATAAGGCCAACACTTCGGATATACGCTGCTGCTCTGAAGGATGGAGGGAACCGGAATCGATGTTTTGCACCAAAAATTAACCCCTTTATCTCACAAAATGGAACTGTCTTTTATTTATCTTAAAGGAAGTCCATCGCTTGGTCTAGTTCTGTTCCAAAGTGATCAAGAGAACGGGTAATATCCCGTCCGATTAAGCTGCTCCGCAATGACACGATACCCTCTTGCATTAGGATGTACTCTATCCCAGAACAACAGTTCACGTTCACGACCTTCGAACCTGTCATAGACCTGAGCACACGCATAGTTGCCTGATCCGGCTCCATTCAAAAACGAATTATATTGGCGCACCCAGTATGCAGCTTCCGTCGCTTGTGGATACGGGTTGTACAATCCGATGGATCGGACCATATACTCATGGTTGCCCTTTAACTGCCGAATGTGCCGCATGATCTGAGATACATTACTGCGGGTTTCTCCGAGCACCTGTGTCATTTTGCTGGCATTTGGAATGCCATTACTTGCTTTAAACGTACGAATCAGATCATTCCCGCCAATGGATATGGTAATGATATCCGCTTCACGGAGCGATTGCCGCACTCGGGGATGCGAAGAGATCATCTGCAACATTTCCCCCGACGTCAGTCCATTCACGCCCATATTTTCCATGGATACAAACGTACGAACATTCATTTCTGCCATTCGCCGATATAAAGGAACAAAGCCGGTGCCCAGCAACGCTCCTGTACCTACCGTTAATGAATCTCCTATAGCCACATATCGATATACCATCCCGTCGCCCCTCTCTGCTGTGATTTCTCTGAACAATAATGAACTGCTCTATATCTTATGATGAGTGGCAAGACAAGGCGCGGGATGGTGTCCTTAGGCATGCACCTTTCTTTTGCATAAAACCATATTTCTTCTTCTGTAGAGGTAAAAAAAAGAAAAAAGCCCTGCCGCATAACGCGGCAGAGCCTGATTCATTGCAATGCATTACATGCCTATGGTCCGATCCGAATCAACGGAATCTGATTGTTCCTTGTTCGGGAACGGCCACCAGTTGGCCCGGCCAAACATCTTCACCATCACTGGGACGAAGAATGGCAGGAACAGCAGAGAGTACAAGATCAGTCCGCTAAGGACTACTGTAGCAATCTGCATCATCGAGAGAACACCAGATGGATACATGGCAGCAAATGTACCGCTCAGAATGACTGCTGCAGAGAGGATAACGGTTCCCATGTTCTTCATCGCGTACAACATGGCATCCTGTACTTTCATACCTTTGTTCTCATTGAAACGGTCCATCAGGAAGATGCTATAATCCACACCAAGTGCAATCAGCATAACAAATCCGAAGAACGGAGTAACCCAGCTAATGCCTGCGAATCCGAGGATATTAACAAAGATCACTTCGGTTAACGCCATCGATGTGAAATAAGCCAGTAATAAGGAAACAATCAGATACAATGGCATAATGACCGAGCGAAGCAGTACAACCAGAATAATGAATGTACCTGCCAGCATCAACATTACAGTACGTGTATAGTCGTTATTCGAGATCTCCTGCAAATCTGCAAACGTACTCGTAACGCCACCTATGGCGATGTCCGCTTTTTCAAGCGTACTGCCTTGTACCGCGCGATGTACTGCCGCCTCAATGTCAGGAACACGATCAATGGCTTCTGTTCCGTATGGATTTTCGGCGAAAATAACATCAATCGTCATCGTTTTCCGATCTTCAGACAGATACGTATCAAATACCTGTGTGAAGTCTTTGCTGTTCAGTGCTTCATCAGGAACGTACCAGCCTGCCAGATCGGAATCTGGTGAATTTTGCAATTGCGTCAGGTAGTCCTGCGCTGAATCCAGTCCCCCGGATACCTGTTTGATACCATCGACACTCTGGTTCAGTCCATCTGTCAGTTGTGTCAGCTGACCACTCAGATCCGAGAAGCCTTGCTGAATTTTCTCCTGACCACCCTGAAGCTGGCCAAGTCCATCCTGAATGGAAGGAATTTCGCTAATCACTTTGCCCTGACCATCCGCAGCCTGTTTGAGACCGGATTGCAACTGACCAATTCCCGTTACAATCTGGCCCAGACCATCGGCAAGCGCCTTTTGTCCGGCTGCTGCGGAGGCAAAGCCTTCATTGGCCTGATTAATTCCAGCAGCGGCTTCCCCAAGTTTGGTCTTAATCTGACCCAAACCTTGAGCAAGCTGCGCTGTACCAGAACCTGTTTCACCAATCGTACCTTTGATACGCTGGTAATCAGCATCTTGCTGCAATTCAGGATAACGCTCTTCAAGTGCTGTGAAGGATTCGGACAGACTGGTTAGAGCTGTTGAAACCCCGTTCAGCTGTTGTTCCAGTTCGCGGGTTCCATCCCCCAGCGCAGCGACCCCTGCTCCCGCCTGACGATAGGCTTCAAGCAACTGATTGTTCGCCTGCGCAAGCTGATCTGCACTCGTTTTGGCTTGCTGAAGACCGGCTTTCAGATCCCCTGCACCTGCCGAACCATCTCGAATACCTTTTTCAATCTGCCCTAGTCCCTCACTGAGTTGCTTGATACCCGATTGCAACTGGGAGGTTCCTTTGGTAAGTTCACCTGCTCCATCAGCAGCTTCTTTTAACTGTGGTTCATTTTTACTTAGCTGACTGCTGGCTTCACTCAGGCCATCACGGATTTTGTCCAGACCCGTCTTGCCTTCACCCAGTCCATCCGATAATGTTCCCACTTGCTGTGTAACTTCAAAATCTTTAATCTCATCACCCGTAGGTCGTGTCATACTGCGGACACCAGAGACTCCGGCTACTTTCTCTACTTCCCGGCTAATTTTCTCGGCAACGGCCATATATTTCGCATTATCCATCGCTTCATCGTTCTGGATGACGATCTGACCCGGCAGTGATTCACCCGGACCAAAGCTGTCAGAGATAATGTTGAATGCTTTTACGGAATCATATTTCTCACCAATCTCATCGAGACTGTTGAACGACAGTTTGCCATCGTAGGTTGCCAGAAGAGGCACACAGACAGCTGCAACGATGAGCAGCGCAGCCCATGGACGTTTAAGTGAAAAGCGACCAGCTGCACCATAGATCTTGCTCTCGGCATGTTCAAGTGAACCCTTCGACGGCCAGAATAACTTCTTGCCTAACACCACCATGAAGAATGGCACGATGGTCACCAAGGCAAGCATCATCACAGCAATACCTACAGCTACGGCAACCGCAGAACGGTACAACATAAACTGGGCAAATCCGATCGCAATGAATCCAACCAGCACAGCTAGTGCTGAGAAGAGTACCGTTTTACCGGCAGTACGATAGGTGGCAATGATGGCATCCCACGTATTCTCATGATGAGCCAGTTCTTCCTTGAACCGACTGATCAACAGGATGCAGTAATCCGTACCAATCCCAAACATGACGGCGACCATAAAGATCTGTGTAAATGTGGATATCGGGAAGTCGAGCCCATCCACCAGAAATGCAACAATCTGTTGCGATACAATGTAACTGATCCCCACCGTCAGTAGCGGGACAAACGGAGCTACAAACGAACGGAAGACCAGGAACAGAATGAGTAAAATAAAGACAACTGTAATATATTCCGATTTCTTAAGTCCCTCTTGGGAACTTTCAATGGTGTCTTCATCAATCAGACCTTTACCGGTTATGTAGTGCTCCACATTGACGGACTTCAATGCTTCATTCAGGTCTTCCCGCATTTCCTTGACCGTACGATCTCCCTGATCAATGGATAGCGATGTTAGAATCGTTTTGCCATCAGCTGAGATCATCTTCTCGGACAGTTCAGGCTGAGAGAAAGGTTCCAGAATGGACAGAATGCCCAGCTTCTCCTTGTCGGCCTCCAATTGCTTAACGGCCTTCTCTGCCTCTTGTTTCCCCGTGGTGCCCAGACCATCGGGATTATAAAATACAAGGGCGATCTGGCTCCCCTGTTGTTCTCCTTTTTGTGCTGCAGCTTCATTCAGAATCGCTGCTGCCTGGGTGGAAGAGTACCCTTCCGGAACCGAAAACTGTCCCTTTTCCCGAATCAGTTCACTCATGTTAGGGGCGGTAAACATCAACACGGCAGCTACAACAACCCATAGCCCCATTAACCACCATCTTGCTTTTAGTATCGTTCTCATTCGTTCTCCCGTCCTCCTTCATGCGATAGCAAAGCTGCAAGCTTCTCAAAAGATTCAATGAAAATTCGGACTTCTTCCGGTTTAAAATGAACCAGATACGGCTCCAGAATCTGCTGTATTTCCTGTTCTGTTTCCCTGTATACCTGTCGTCCGGTATCCGTCAGTGTCAGATATACAACGCGGCGGTCACGTTCATCCCCGGCCCGATGGACCAGATCGCGATCCACCAGCTTGTTGACCAAAGCGGTAATGCTACTCTTACCTATACACAGAAGCTCTGCAAGATCAGAGGGCGTGCAGAAAGGTTTCTCTTCAATCAGACGAAGTGCGCAGAACTGATCGGTCGTTATGGTCTGCCCCACTTGTTCGCGTATCCGCGTATCAAACCGCTTATTGACCATAAAGGAAGCATCCAAATAGCGGTTCACCAAACTTTTTGCATCCGGTGTACTCATTCTTCATTCTCCTTTCCCAAATCTATATAGTTCACTTAACGAACTATTCTTCTGTGAAACTATTCTATAATGAAACAATCTTACAAAGCAATACTTTTTTCCTGCTTTTTAGATGAAAACGACAAAAAAACAGGACGTCCGACTCAGCTCATTGCCAAATCCAACATCCTGTACTGATGATAATCCATATATTTCTTAAAGTAATAAAAGGTCTCTGTGCTACTCTTCGTCCGTATCTTCCTCTTTTTCAAGCACACAACGGAATCGCTCCACACCTGGGTATAATTCACCCAGACTATATACCACAAACCCCGTATTCCGATAAAACTCGACGGCTTCCAACTCGGTCTCAGCGATCAGTCTATCGGGATTGTATGTTGCCAACAGTTGTGAGATCATACCACGTCCATAATTTTTAAAGCGGTTTTCAGGCAAAACCGAGATATGATGAATGGTAACCTCACTTGTTCCTGTCTTCTCATATCCAATCAGACCGATCAATTGTCCCTCATCTTCGTAACCGCCCATTTGCAATTCGTCTTTCTCTACATATTGTTGCAACGCACGGTTCAAGTGATCCGGATCAGGAAAGACCGAGTAGGACAACAGCTCCTGTACTTCCGGCTCCTGTATGCGTGATTTCAGATTAATTAACACTTTGATTCCTCCTATACCTTGCTTGTTTCCGTTATCGTATTGTAGTCGTTAGCCTCTAAAAGTTCAAGTCGTGTGCCGATTCGACTCCGATACCCTCCAGCACATTTTGCTCAGCATTGGTATCGTAATAACGGTTGCAACCATTCTTTTGCACATAGGATACAATCTTCCCGTTCTGATCTGCGACAGCCACACGCGTGTGGCTCCCTCCTCCATCCATCCCTATTACATATGTATTCATCCTTAACCATCTCCCTTCAGACCGCACATTAAGAGTGCCGGGTCCATTGTCAGGTCCCGGCAGAGAATTTATTGCTTTTGCACAGCGAAACGAAGCAGTTCACAACGAAATTGTGTCGGTTCATCATACTTTTCCTCTTCAATCGTCTGTGTAACATGTTCCTGAAGCAGAATATTCCAGCCTTTGTAGGCATCCTCCAGTATAGCAATCGCCTCGGCTGTGGGCAGGTTCAGTTCAATTAATGGTTTAATCTCCTTGCCTGTATTGATTTCTTTCTCCTCCACATTGGTACTCATCGTAATACAATGAATGCCCCCTGTACGAGTTCCGGCCTGTAACCGGTCTATCGCTTCCATGAAGGCTTGCTTATTTGAGACATGTTCCAGACAAGAGCAAGCAGCGATATAGTCAAAATAGTTTGGCTCCACAGCATAATGTTCAACATCTGCTTTCACTGCCTGTACGATATGATCAACCTGATATTCTTTCGCATACTTGCGAAGTCCGTCTACGGCCTCATCCAGTAAATCCACACCGATGACTTCACTCTTCGTTTTTGCAAGGCGCTGTGCAATCGGTATCGTATGCCTCCCCACTCCGCATCCCAGATCGAGGACACGCAATTCCTCCTTGTGAGCAAGTAGGCGTTCCAGCATATCCATCACCATAGGCATGGGCCTCGACATCCAGGTACCAGAGGCGAATAATTCATTATTCTGATAGAAATTGGAATGATAACCTGCCTCTGCTTTTCGCGCAGCCTCAAATTGTTCGTTTCCCATCAAGATACCCCCATCGTTTAGAAAATGATTTGCATCTTCTACTTAATACCCAGATTGTCATAAAAAAATCAATTAAAAGCAGGTGACAGATTTTTCTTCATAAAGGATTCCAGCGCCGCCTCATATCCGGTGCGATCGACTTGAAACGCTGTGCCATGACCGGCACGGGGGACGGTCAGCAATTCCTTTTTGGTTGGGCAGGCTTCATACAACCTGTACACCATTTCCGTTGGTACAAACGTATCAGCCTCACCGTGGATGAATAACACGGGAACGTTAACTTTGGCAAGCTGCTTGAGAGCCGAAGCCTCTCTAAAGGAATACCCTGCTTTCCACCGGGAGATCAGACTTGTGACAGGTATAAACGGAAATGCAGGTAGCTTGTATAATTGCTTCAACTGGAACGTCAGTTCTTCTTCCACGGATGTATACGCACAATCAGATACAATCGCTTTAACCTGAATCGGCAGAACTTCACCACCTGTCATCAGTACGGTTGCTCCTCCCATGGATACGCCGTGCAATATGATTTCCCCTTGTGTACCCAATTTTTTAAGCACCCAGTTGGTCCACTGGACATAATCCTTCCGATCTAACCAACCAAAACCAATGATATCACCTTCACTCTGTCCATGACCTCGATCATCTGGCATGAGTACGTTATAACCGTGCTTTTCCGCATAAAACCGGGCAAATCCAGCCATTTCTCTGCCTCTACCCGAATAACCATGTGCCAGAATAACCGTCTGATTCGACCCTTTATTGGAACCGAGCCATGTACCATACAGTTTTAATCCATCATTTGATTGAAGAGATATCTCTTCTGTAGGCTGAGCATCCAGCCACTTCAAGTCAGAAGCACTGCTAATGATTTCATTGTCCGGTTCAGGCATCAGATTTGGATTATCTACCAAAAACGTTTTTGCTGTACGGCGAATGGCCGTTTTGAAAAAATAAAGCCCTCCTGCCCACAGAAGAGCAAGAACGATCAGTACCAGTGCTGCAAGTACGTAGAATAACATGAACGAGCCCTACCCTCTTTCCTTATTAAGATATATTCAATCTTTACTTACTCGTTGCAGTGCTACACATGCTGCTTGATAGGCGGGTAACAAAGCATCTAGCAAAGGTTCTGCTTTCCGTGATTGACCTTCCTTCGCCAACTGCTCTATCCGGGCAAACAAAGTTGATAAATAACGAATCCCCAGGCTCAAACTCCCTGATTTCAGATCATGGGCTACCTCGGTTGCAGCAACATGGTCACCGGACACAATATGTCTGCGCAGCGCCTCAATTTTGCCAGGTGTATCGGTACGATACATGTCCAACAACATACCAAGGAGTGTACGATCGCCATCGGTGTTTAATTCCGCAATCTCATGTACGATGCTCATATTTAGTACCTCGGTCGGTTCGGAGGATTGCTTCCACTTCTCGATCATCTTGCTCAGAATTTCCAGCGTGAAGGGTTTGCCAATAAAGTCATTCATCCCGGCTTCCTTACACTTGTCTTTCTCTCCCTGCATGACATTACCTGTCATTGCAATGATTGGTGTGGTATGGCGCATTTCATCCATTTCTATCGAGCGGATTTTGCGTGTTGCCTCCAAACCGTCCATCAATGGCATCATATAGTCCATGAGAATCAAACTGTATTTTTTGCTGAGAAAAGCAGCTATTGCCTCTTCCCCATTCACTACAGCGTCCACTTGGGTTATTCCCAGTTTCTTGAGCTGCAACATAACAAGCTGTCGGTTGATGACATTATCATCGGCCAGCAATACAGATACAGAAGGAGCTTCATCATCCATATCCTGCCCCTGTTGCTCTTGAGCGGAAGCAACAGACTGGTTACCGTCTTTCTTACCAAGTGTAAGTTCGAACCAGAATGTTGATCCTTCACCCTCCTGACTGTCTACTCCAATCCGACCTTCCATCAGTGTAACGAGCGACCTGCAGATCGATAATCCAAGGCCCGTTCCTCCATACTCACTTGAGCGTCCTCGTTCAGTCTGCATGTAGGGTTGAAATAACTGGTTCTGATCTTCTTCCGAGATACCAATCCCCGTGTCTTCGACTTCAAATCGGATCATTTGTGTAACTTCATCATCTTCCACAAGGGTGACTCGTATCCGCACCGTACCTTCTGATGTGAATTTGTTCGCATTCTGAATTAGATTGATCAGTATCTGTGTAATCCTCGTTGGATCCCCTTCAAGAAGAGTAGAGATTCTGGGGTCACAGTCTATCGATAACTGATTTCCGTTCTTTCTGACTTGGGGTTCGAGCAAACGAACAATATAGTTTATCGTCTCTTGCAGATCCACTTCTCCCAGTTCAAGTCGCATCTGACCCGCCTCAAGTTTGGACAGATCCAGAAGATCCTGAATCAGCTTAAGCAGCAGTTTGGCAGCATCCTGTATAACGGAAACGGAATTCTCCTGTTCTTCAGACAATGGAGACAGCTTCAGCATCTCAGCCATCCCCAATATGCCATTCAATGGCGTACGAAAATCATGACTGATGCCTGCAATAAATGCGATTTTTGAATCACCTGCATCTACTGCTTGCTGACGTGCAGCTTCAAGACTGTTATTGTTCTTTGCAAGCAGACGTTGGAGTGTCACCAGTTCATTATTCATATCCGAGAATTCCGTAAGTGTCCGTTCCTCTTGCTCTTTACTCCGGATCATCTGATCCGATAACTGCTCAATCGTTCTGCGTAGCCTCTGTATCTCTCCGCCCTCATTAGACATCACATCATCCCTCTCTTAATCCCTAACCATATCAAGCTGATTACACGTAGCTGGCTGAGCCAGTAATTGTTCTGCAACCACTACCGCTTCATCGGCTCCTGGAGCATAACCGTCAGCTCCTATCGTTTTCCACAACTCCTGATCAATATTAAAGGGATATCCCCCAACCATAATCTTCACATATGCCGTTGCCGGATGATGACGGATCAGATGAATCAACTCTTTGGCCAGATGAAGGTGATACGTCATCGTAACTGAAATCGCAACAACATCGCCCTGATGCAGCTCAATAGCCTCTATTACACTTCCATTGGGAACATTGGCTCCCAGATAATGCGTATCCCAACCTTCCATCTCGAACACATCTGTGAGCATACGCAGTCCGATCTCATGTTGCTCACTGCCTACACAGGTAGCCACTAGTTTTTTATCCTGACCCGTATGAATCAACCAACGATAATAGAGACGTGATATGAATGACTGGGTCGCTGCCGTACAAAAGTGTTCCTGCCCCACACTAATACGATGGCATTGCCACAATCGTCCAATTTCATATTGGGTAGGCTGAAAGATATATCGATAAATATCACGAATCGTCACCCCGGCTTCTAACTGGGCTTCAATGATCTCAAAGGCTTCTTTCCGTTTATTCTCAAGCAAACACTGTAAGTACGATTGCGCGGCATCTCCATATGGCATGGATTCGTTGATGTAACCCGCCTGTGACTCCATATGTGTTGTTCTATATATTCCCATCTCCAGATACTCGAGCAGAAGCGCCTTTGACGGATGGTCAAATTCTTCTTCCAAGGTCTCTTTGATCAGATTGAGATTAATCACCAGGTCTTCTGGTGATACCTTATAACCCTCAAGTAAAACTTTCAGCCAGGCAATATAATGAGTAAACAGACCTGGACTCTGTACGAGCGCACTTTCTGCCAAATAGTTCAAGCTATACTCCGAATCCTGTTTGGTTCGCATTTTTCCATTCTCGCCAAATCGCTCAAGTAAATCGGGCTGTCTGAGATACTGTTTCTCCGTTATTTTATCAGCTAAGTTCGCAGATTCCTGGAGCAAACGTTCTCCTGCTTCTTGATGACTCATAGATGCCACCCTCCTCATACCCGCATCACACTCAATCTTCATTCGTGACTAATCCAGAATGAGATCGATGTTAGTTAACTTGCAATCGGGATAGGTTCTTCTACTTGATCCAATCCATCCATTCCGCTCTTAATCGTTCTGTTCCATTATACATGAACTTTCGATGATCATGTTTTACACACGATGAATGTATAGAACAATCTTCCTATATTATGGAGGGCCTTGCAAGTCAGTCAGCCAGTATATACCTGTACTTTTCGAGATCCACAAAAAAAACTGACCTGCGTTATGAACGCAAGTCAGTTTTCCCTTCTGCCGCCAGTCCCAGCTTCTTCAACATCTTAATCGCATCCACTTTCTCGGAAGGGTCAAGTCCTTCCAAAGCATCAATGATGACCTGATGGTGTTGAGGAAATATCTGTGTGAACAATTCTCTTCCTTCTTCGGTTAACTCAGCGTAAATGACACGCCGATCTTCCTTGGATGGTCGACGAAACAGCAGATTTTTATTTTGCAACTTATCTACAACATACGTAATATTACCACTGGACATTAACACCTTTTCACCAATCTTTTGCAATGCCTGTGGTCCCTTATGATATAACAAATCAAGCACACCAAATTCTGTCGTATTCAGTCCGTGACTCTGGATGTCACGATTGGAACGTGAGGTCACAGAATTGTAGGCCCGAACAAGAACCACGAATAATTGTAAAGACAGTTCCCGGTTGTCCTCCGTGTTCAGCATTTCAATAATCCTCCATCAGTTGTTTACATTTCGGCTCGTATGAGGGGCCAGCTTCTGCTCCCACTCCTCACGGAGCATCCCCATACGAATTGAATCATAATATTGCCCGCGAACGATACGACACTTCCGCATTCGCCCCTCCACCTGTAATCCGGCTTTCACAGCCGCACGCATCATACGTTCATTACCAGACCAAGTAGTCAATCCAACCCGAACCAAAGGCATCTGTTCGAACAAATGACTTGACCACATGACAAGTGAGCGTGTGCCAACCCCGCGTCCCCACTGGACAGATCTGTATATTACAATCCCCATTTCCAGCCACATGGATAACTCATCTTCTATGTAATAGCTGATTGTACCCACAATTTGTCTGTCGGATTCAATAATACGGATTGATACGGGTTTGGAATCGCCTGGACCTACTTCCATACGTTTGAGCATACCTTGTTCAAAACTTTCATAACTTTCGTGTTTAAGTGGGTAATAGGGTGCATCCCATTGCTTCCATTCAGGTACGTCATCACTGTAGATCAATTCGTAGAGTTCTTTCAGATCCTGTTTCTCCACACACCTGAGTACAAGTTCACCATCAACGATTGGCAGTTCTTTCATACGATGAAAAGCACCCTCTTCCATATTAAGAACGATGAAGTTCTTCGATACTTCCGTCCGCATTGGCAAGAATGACTGTACTAGCCATATCCACAAATAGTCCGTTATCAACAACACCTGGTAACATGTTCAATTGAACATTAAGGTCCGCAGCGTGATCAATCGCCTCCAAGTGGCAATCCGCTATCAGGTTTCCGTTGTCTGTCAGATAACGTTGCTGTCCATCCATCCGCCACTGTGGTTGACACCCCAATTTTTCGAGCGCCTGGAAGGTCCACTCAGAAGCAAATGGAACCACCTCAACTGGAAGCGGGAATTTCCCCAACTTTTGCACGGCTTTGCTGCCATCCGCTACAATAATCAATTTGTCACTATTGGCCGCCACGATTTTCTCACGCAAAAGAGCCCCGCCCCCCCCTTTAATCAGGTTAAATTCGGGATCAACTTCATCAGCACCATCAATGGTCAGATCCAGACGTCCAATTTGGTCAAATGGGACGATGGGAATCCCCCATTCACGGGCAAGCTTGTCTGAAGCCTCTGAAGTGGCAACCGCTTGAATGTTCAATCCATTACGTACCCGCTCACCGATCCGGCAGATGGCATAATAAGCTGTTGAACCTGTACCCAATCCAACCTTCATTCCATCTTCAACATATTCTGCCGCACGCTCTGCTGCTATCTGTTTAAGATTCATCTATAAACCCCCGCTGCTCATAATTTGAGAAATGCATATGTAGTTATTATAGATAAAACCGCTTCCGATGTATATCCGTGCCTTCTGTTGCATCTCTGCCATCATATTTTTGTTTTGTTGAAGGATGTATTTTTACCCACCATGTTATAGAATACAGAATGAAGCTAAAAAATGGGAAATTTTAAAATAAACAGTTCTAAATACCTATAAACCATCTGATATGTCCATAAATACGTAAAATATTAAAAATAATTTAACGATACTATTCAATTTAACGACATTTTATACGACATATTAATTATAGATGTGTTTTAATAATTAGACACCTATGGTTCATACGGTACATAAGTCTCTACGAAAGCGACTGATAAACCAAGACCATGGTCGCATAAATTTCCTTTGGAGGGGATCACGGAATGATCTAGTTCACTGTACCAATGCAACCCTAAAGTTTCTTAATTTAAAGAAGATCAGGAGTGGAATTTAGTGAAATCATTAAGTTGGAAAAGCATGTCGTTTTTCTCCAAAAATTTGTTACTCTCATTTACCAATATCGTTATCATCGGGGTAGCACTTATCGCAAGCAGTTACTATTTTCAAAAAACAGTTCTTGTTGAACAGCTGCATGGACAGGTGGAACAAATTACCAAAAAGTGGGCTGAAGATATCAATCCTACCGAGGTACAAGCTGCTATTGCGGAAGGTAGCTATGATGGAGCAACACAAACGAAATTACGAGCGTATTTCGATGAGATGCAAGAATATTATCCTAACATTGCACAGGCCTACATCTTCGGTGTTGAGCTCGGTGGCGATAACAAGAGATTAACTTCCCTTGTAGCGATGCCCACCAATCTAAGAGAGGCTTTTCAAAGTGAGAACGTAAATATTGGTGACATGTATGAGCAGCCGGTCGTTGTAGCCAATGCACTGAAAGAAATGCTTAATACGGATCGCCCAACATTCACAACATTTTATTCCGATGATTTCGGAACATGGACAACCATTGCATATCCAATCAAAGACAGCAACGGAAAGATTTTCTCATATTTTGCCGTTGATGCAGATGCATCAGCCGTACCTGCGGGACTAAACTCCTTGCTCAAAAACGGAATTATCATCCTTGTAGCCTTCTTGCTGTTATTCCTGATTATCCAATACCTTGTAGTCAAAAACACACTTTCCCCTATCCGTCACTTGATCAAAGGAATTGATGACGTAAGTCGGGGTAATTTGAATGTCAACATTCCGACAGGCAAAGACGATCTGGGACTCGTTAACGAGAAGTTCAACACCATGGTTCGCAAAATCAACGATACTATCGTTAAAGTGCAAATCACGTCACAAGAAGTAAATCAGTCTGCCAAAGAGCTATATGAAGTTTCCGAGCGCAACAGTGAGAATGCAGATTCTATCAATAATAATGTAACTCAAATCACTTCCAACATTCGTTCACAGGAACAGGCAACCCGGGATAGTGCACGTGCCATGTCAGAGATGGCTACCGTGATCCAGACGATTGCCAGCAGCTCGGCAAGTGTAGCGGATGAAGCCTATGAGATGGAACGTCGTTCGCAACAAGGTAACAGTGTTGTCCGTCAGGTGTCTGAACAGATGAATCTGATTACGGAATCGGTTAAGAATACCGCTTCTGCCATTGAGGTTCTGGAGAGTCGTTCACAGGAAATCGGCGATATTCTCAATATCATCTCGGGTATCTCCAGCCAGACCAACTTGCTTGCTCTTAATGCTTCCATTGAAGCAGCTCGTGTTGGTGAAGAAGGAAGAGGATTTGCAGTTGTTGCAGGTGAAGTACGCAAACTTGCCGAGCAGTCTGAACAAGCAACCAGCCAGGTTGGCGTATTGATCCAAGAGATTCAAGCTGGAATTAAACAAGCTGTACGTGCAATGGAACAAGGTACGTCAGAAGTAGATACAGGACTCAGCGTAGCCGATCAAACAGGACAACTGTTCGAAGATATTTTAGAAGCAGCGAAAAAAGTATCTAATCAGATTCAGGAAGTATCAAGCGCGACAGAAGAAATCTCTGCGGGTACGGAGGAAATGACCGCTACAGCGGACGACTTGTCTTCAAGCGTAAGCAAGACAGCAAACAGCAGTGAACAAATTTCCTCATCTGTTGATGAGCAAAAAGCATCTTTGATTACACTGGTAGACTCCTCCACACGCCTTAACAGCATGTCTGAGGAACTCCAAGAATTGATCTCTCATTTCAATGTAAGCAAACAATAATTCAAATCCACAAACATTCGGTTTGAACCAAGGAGGAATAACTGAAGTGATTGAAAACCAACCATCTTCTTCCCATTCCATGGAATCTAGCTTGCCAGTTCTGCAGATTCCACTGGATTTTGGGCGACGTCAACAATCATTCTCTTATCAGTCTGCTCAAATCACATTACATGCTTCTCTGAGCCGTGAACTTAAACAGAAGTATGGAGAACAGATGGTGTACCCGGTACTACTCTCAGCTTATGCAGCCTTGTTATTCCGATTGTCAGCTGAACAGGAACTTGCCATAGGTATACTTTCCCCCGATCAGGCAGCTTCCTATCTTTCATTACAGATTCAGGGGAAATTGACCTTCAGCCAACTATGTCATCAAGTTTCAGAGCAGCTCAAGATTGAATACACGTTGCAAAACGGTGGATACCCTGAATCGTTTTTTATGCTGAATAGTGTACAGTTGCCTCAAGCTCCTCAAATATTAAACTGGAACGTTCGAGATGATCAGAACATGCTCATCCTCGATCTGTTCTATGATAGTTCACTGTTAAAAGAGTCTACCGTGCTGAGATATGCAGAATATTATCAGACTCTTCTACTCGCCCTCGTGCGTGACGGTGAGAAAGCAATCGGTACGGTAGATATTCTTTCCGCCTCAGATCGATTGCTTTACCGTGAAATGAATGATACTTCTGTTCTCGAACCAGAGAATCAAACGGTTCATGGCTGGTTCGAAGCAACGGCAGCGGCATATCCAGATTCACCGGCGATAACATCGCCATCCAAAAGTTATACGTACAGGGAATTGAATGAACGAGCTAATCAGGTTGCACGTGTTCTGTTATCCAATGGATTGCAGAAAGGTGAATTCGTCAGTATCTTTATGGATCGAAGTCTGGAGACGATCATCTCCCTGCTTGGTATTCTGAAGGCAGGTGGTGCGTATGTTCCTATCGACCCTGAGCATCCACAAGAACGTAACAGTTATATCGTGGAAGATACGGCATCCTCCTTCGTGCTGACAACGGAGGCTTCTTATGCCCAAGCTTCCAGCTTGTTCTCCAGTATAGCTACGGTCCGTCAGATTCTCGCTGTGGATGGTCGTTTAGCCGGATTTGCAGCAAGTAACCCAAATCTGGATATTCAGCCCGATGATCTTGCGTATATTATCTACACGTCAGGGTCGACCGGTAAACCCAAAGGTGCACTGATTGCCCATCGGGGTGTAACCAATCTTGGCAGTGTGGTTCAGCGTGATTGTGACATTCAACCAGGTGATGTATTAACCCAGTTTGCTACATACAGCTTTGATGCATCCGTGTGGGATACCATTGGCGCCTTGTTCTATGGAGCAGAATTATATCTGTTGTCTGCGGAAGAACGTGTATCCGTTGAAGAATTCGCAAGTGCAATTGAACGGACAGGAACAACCATCATTACGATACTGCCTACGATTTTCTTCAATCAGCTTGCTTCCTACTTATCCGATGAAGGTTTCCACAAGCTTGCCAAAGTCAGAATCATTACTGTAGCCGGAGAAGCGTTGTATGGTGAACAGGTTCGTGCCTTCCAGCGCAAATTTGGAAACCAGATTGATATTGTTAATGTGTACGGACCTACCGAATGTACAGTAGCCACAACTACTCACCGCATCAGTGAGCAGGTTCCCGAACATGTGGTGAACATCCCTATCGGTAAACCGATTCATAACTACAAAGTATACATTGTAAATGAAGAACAACAGCTCTGTCCGGCAGGTGTACCTGGTGAGGTATATATTTCTACCCCTGCATTGGCCAAAGGTTATCTGAATCAGCCAGAACGTACAGAGCAAGCATTCATTGAGAACCCGTTTGCGATAAGTGAGAAAATCTACAAGTCTGGCGATATTGCCAAATTGCTGGATACCGGGTTGCTCGAATATGTTGGTCGCAGTGACTCACAGCTAAAAATTCGCGGTCACCGGATTGAGATCGGGGAGATTGAAGATCACTTCGCACGGCTTGATCAGATCCAGAACGTTGCCGTCATTCCGAAGAAAGAATCCGATGGACAAAATATGCTGGTTGGTTACTTTACATCGAAAGATGGCAGTACCCTCTCTGTTTCGGACATCAAGGCAGAACTGACGGAGAAACTTCCATCTTATTTTGTACCAAAGTGGATCTGTCAGCTGGATGAAATGCCGATTGCACCAACTGGAAAAATCAATCGCAAAGCGATGGTATCCCTGCCTCATGTGGAACGACATGAAGATCGCCCTGACCGGGTCATGCCTGAGACGGAGACGGAATCCATTATCCTGGACGCATGGAAAGAAATCCTTCAGCACGATGACTTCGGTGTCGAAGACAGTTTCTTCAATATCGGTGGGGATTCACTCCGGGTCATTCATGTACTGGTCATTCTGAAGCCACATTATCCGCAACTGAACATTGCCGACTTCTTTGCCGAGAAAACAGTCCGCGCTCTCGCTCGTCGTGTGGAAGCATTGTCTCTCAGTGCAGCAGTAGTTACGGATTCAGTGGTAACCGATGGCATGATTACACAATTATCCGAACACCCTGTGGAGCTAACATCCCAGTTGGGTTATCCGCTCATTCGTGAACCTGAGCATGTGTTACTGACCGGAGCGACTGGTTATCTGGGCTCTCATGTGCTGCAACAGTTAATTCTGAATTCCAGTACACGAATCTACACCCTTGTTCGTCGACCTTCCAATGGAATAACTGCAATGGAACGTTTGACTAACGTGCTGGAAGGATATTTCGGCAAACAACTGACTGACCAACTCTCCACTCGTGTGGAGATTATTGAAGGGGATCTCGAACAACCTAATCTCGGTCTGTCCGATGAACAAAGGGCTTATGTTCAGGATCGAATTGACCGTGTCATCCACTGCGCTGCAGACGTACGTCATTTCGGCGATGCCGATCAGTTCGCCAAAACAAACGTGGAAGGAACGGTCGCATTGCTAGACTTGATTCGTAGCAAACCAGGTGCTTCCTTCCACCATGTATCCACGATGGGTATTCCGGAAGATCTGGCACTCAGCGGACAATGGGAATCTTCCCTGCAATATGATCGGTTCCCGGCTGACTTGCATGTGGACAACCTGTATTCGGACAGCAAGCTTGAAGCCGAGAAAGTGCTCATGATTGCGGCAGAGGAAGGTGTACCTGTCAGCATCTATCGTGCAGGTAATCTCACTTGCCACTCCGAAACTGGACGCTTCCAGTCCAATATTGATAGCAACGCCTTTTATCGTATGATCAAAGCGATGTTATTGCTCGGCAAGGCTCCTGCGGCTGACTGGATGGTTGATTTTACACCGATCAACTATGCAAGTGAAGCTATCGTTCATCTGGCCTTACGTCAGGATACCGCTGGTCGTGTATTCCACATCTGTAATCCGGAGCCCATCCGTTATGATGAGCTGATCCGTTCTGTGAATCGGGCTGGTTACGAAGTCGAGACGCTACCATTCACGGATTACACACGTTGGTTGTTCGATGCGAGCATCAGCAAAGAGCCGGAAGCTCTTCAGTTGGCTATTGCACAGCTTGAAGGCGACGGTGCGAAGGATTCAGCATATGTCTATGCTTGCCCTGTCACCACGGCTTATGTGGAACCTGCTGGCATCTCATGTGCAAAAACAGATGATCGCTTCATCTCCGCCATGTTAGACTACGCCGTTCAGATTGGATATTTCCCGTCTGCAATCCGGCGCCATAACGGCACTTCTACAGCAATGGAGTAAGTTCCGTGAAGTTCAACTTTAACTAATAGGAATACGCAGAAGCCACCTCATCGTCATTCACTGACGAGAAGGTGGCTTCTTTACTTCGCATTTTTCAGACGTTTTAGCATTTCTGGATCAATCTTTTAGACCCATCGGATAATTGCAATGATGGCAAGATGCGCTGGATAGAAATAACGCCAGACCCAACGTGGCCCCTTCATACGGAATCCCGCCTGGTAATACTGAGCAATAGCAATGCCGGCGGTTGCCAGCACACTATACATTTGCACAGAGCTGTTATGCAGCAGAAGATATAGTGCATTTAACAAGACATGTGCTACGACAAGTACAGGACCCTGGAAATAACGGAATAACAGAACCAATAACAACCCGTACATCCCGTAATCCATTTGGCTAATTTCCATGAACCACCCTGCTCCAATTACAATCGGAATCCCTAGTAGTTTGGATGGCAATTTATCGATAACGAATAATACCAACAGGGCTGACCACAATGTCCACACCACGTTCAGAGAATAATGATTAAAAGCAGCCATGAACGGCACCTGTGATATGATCGCAATCCAGAACAGCCGCCATATGTATTTTTGTACGTCTCGTGTATGTTTATAACCGATATACACTGCAAAAGCATAGATTGGAAAAGCGATACGACCTATGATCCTCAACTCTATAATATGTGGAAAAAAGACAGCCCCTATATGATCAATTAACATCGTGATCATGGCAATCCACTGCATCATGTTGCGACTCCCCTCCCTTGTTGCCGACGACACGAGTGTGCCATTCATTCATATAGTCCATCTTTTGGTGCAAACTCTTATACATTAAGTTCATAATACATGAATTTGGTATCCTGTGCATATCCTTCGGATTCATATAAAGCTTGCGCTAGCTTGTTACTTAACTCAGTTGAGAGTGATATACGAAGAACTCCTCGCTCAGATGCCAATTGCTTGGCTGCTTGCAAGAGATTCCTGGCAATGCCTTGCTGACGATAATCCGGATGCACATATAGATCATTAAGCACCCAGACAGGCCCCATCGATACCGAACTGAAACTGGGATATAGCTGAACGAATCCAGTACAAATTAAGCCTTTCGAGAGTGATCTACCGTTACTTTCATCTGTCCCATGATCACTTTCCGCATCTGTTTCTGCTACCAAAATCACCGATTCATGGCCTTCCATTCGTTCTCTAATATACTGACGTGCTGCCTCAATATCAGCATTTTGGTTGTAGAACATCCTGTACTCATTGAACAAACGTCCCACTTCGTTACAATCAGGGAGATCCGCTTGTCTGATTCGGTGTTGCATTTCACTCAACTCCTCTGGGATGGAGACCATCGTCTCCTCCTTTGTATTTCTTTCAATTGTAAAACAGTCCTTTCCTTTTCCCCATTCATCATCTGCATCAAAGTTTGTAGTATCTTGAGCTGCGAGCTGACATTCGTTCGTTCGTGCGCGCTTCCAGATTGCATCCTGCTTATCTAGTCCATGCCAATTCTGTACGTTTTGTTATATTTACTTCGTATTGGCAAAAATAAAAAAGGCGACCAAAGCATCCACTGCTCCGTCGCCGTAATTATTCAGTTCGATTCAGCATTCTGCTGTTCCTGACCAGGATCAGCATCGGGGAAAATGACACCTTTCTTCAAAATCAGATTGGCATATTGCGCTCGCTCACCAGTTGCAACAATCACATAGGCATTCGAAGCGCGTTTATAAAAATCAAATCGTTCTTCATGATCAAAAGCATCCGTGATGCCTTCATATTCTTCAATCAACCGGCGGTAGTCTTCCCATATGATCGGGATCACCTGATCCCCTTTCACAACCTGCATGACAGCAGCGGGACGCTCAGCATAGGTATCCAGTGGATATAATTGCAGGATGGCATCCAGCAGTTCAACAACTCCCAGTGCATCACAACGTACTAGTCGCTTGGCATGACTGGCTGCGGGGAAATTGCCATCCGCCAGAACCAACTCGTCTCCATGACCCATTTCGGACATGATTTTGAGTAACTCTGGAGGTATTATTGCGGGTATATTCTTTAGCATACACAGATCTCCTTGTTCATCTCCAACATCAGTTAGAGCAGATTGGTTTTCTCCATTTTTCAAGCACGCTAGACATCGATTCTATAAGAGCGGTTTCATCACTATTCTAACAGTATTTCTGGATGATTGCACAGCGCACACGTACGTTCGATATGAGAATATTTCATTTTGACAAAAATACTTGTTTGACATATAGTTGTTGTAACAACTAATTAATTAGGACATTTTATTATGGAAGCGAGGTCTAGCAATCACATGGACTATACACTGGAACAATCTGTTGGATTCATGCTGGGTTTCACACACCGTAAAGCAGTAGCTTTACTTGCGACGCGATTCAAACCTTATGATATTACGACAGAGCAATTTTCTGTTCTCTTTAATGTTGACCGCGGTGAAGGTGTGAATCAGAAGGAACTCGCTGCACGTGTCTTCAAAGACCAACCCACCACTGCGCGGATTATTGATCTGCTTGAGAAAAAAGGCTGGGTAGAACGCCGGACCAGCGAACAGGATCGCAGAGCCTATCTGTTATATCTCACCACGGAAGGCAAAGCGTTAATTGATATCCTCGTTCCGATTGAAAGAGAAATGAATAAAGAACTTGCTGAAGGTATATCCGAAGACCAGATGGAAGCATTTAAACATACTCTTTCCCTCATTAACCGCAACTTGTAATGAATCACAACTCAGGGGGAATACATCATCATGAAAGAACAATCTACACAACAAGTTAGACTATGGACCACCGATTTTATACTGCTGATGCTGTGCAACTTCTTGTTGTTCTTGCAACTGCACATGATTGTCTCTCCGCTTCCGTCCTACGTTCAGGAGCGATTTCACGCCAATGCATTTGAAGTAAGTTTATTCACCTGTCTGTTTGCACTAAGTGCCATAGCAGCCCGTCTCTATTCCGCGAAAGCACTGGAGAAGGGTCTTCGTAACGCCATGATTTATATAGGCCTGTCCGTAGCCCTGCTGGCAACGCTCGGCTATTATTTTGCTGCAGGCATAGCTGTGCTCTTGTTGCTCAGAATGTTGTTTGGTATCGGGTTTGGTATGAGCAGTACCGCTTTTCCAACGATGGCCTCGGACATTGTGCCCGTCAAACGAATGGGTGAAGGTATGGGTTACTTTGGTCTATCGACTAGCCTGGCTATGTCTATGGGGCCAATCATTGGGGTCACTCTGCTCCAGGGTGCAGGTTTTGTAACCCTGATGTTATGTACTGCGGGTGTACTCGCTGTGATCTATCCACTGAGTTATTCGCTGACACGCAAAAAAGCAGTCAGAACCGATAGCAGTACAACCATCATGCCACAAGCCACAACAAGTGCCTCAGGGTCCAACCCAAAACAGAAGATACCTTTCAACCGCAAGCTGATTCTGCCCAGTGTGCTGAATTGCCTGTTATCCATCACCTATGGTGGGCTTGTCGGATTCATCGTTTTGTATGGTAAGGAAGCCAATCTGGCCAATCCTGCGCTGTTCTTTTTGTTCAATGCACTCGCCGTGTTATTGGTTAGACCATTTGCAGGACGGATCTATGACAATAAAGGTCCAAAAGCACTGCTCATTCCAGGGGCAATATTCGTTGCTGTTGGCCTCATTCTGCTCTCGTATGCAACCTCCATGTCCCTCCTGTTCATTGCTGCCTTTATCTACGGAATCGGTTATGGTTCCATGCAGTCGTCTCTCCAGACCTGGATGATTCAAGTTGTATCTCCTACTCAACGGGGTATGGCTAATGGTATGTTTTTAAACTCGCTGGATCTGGGTATTGCGACCGGTGCCCTTCTTCTTGGTGCCATTGCGGCCATAACCAGTTATACCGATATGTATCGATATTCCGTGATGTTTATGATTCTGTTCTTGCTTATATATCTGATTCAGGGAAAACGAAGCGGCAGCTTCTCCATTGAACCTCATGCTCTGCTCGCTCATACTCATATTACCGCAACGGAACCACCTCAAGATCAATCCAAGAATTCAGAATCTGGAGCCGGCAACACCGAAACTAGCCAGTCAAATAAAAGCAAACACGAATGATTGGTTAAAGTCATTCTGCTCATAGAAACGAGAAACGCGTTTACACCGAGAAAGCAAATTCATCCGCTTTCTTAGGCGTAAACGCGTTTTTTTTGAACAGATCTGGATGTTAAACTTAAGACAGCATGGAAATGAACGCAGCATACAGCACCGTCTATCTAAAATGGACTTTTCTTGCGACCTATGGAAACATACCCTCTACTCGTCTCGATCACATCTATAGATGTTTCATCCTGTTTCTGCTTGCTTCCTGAAGTAGGTTGATCTCCCTTATCCGGCTTAACTGCAAATAAGGTGAGCAATCCGCCCACTGCGCCAGACGCAGCGAGCACACCAAAAAGCAGGAAATGATGAGAACCGATCAACAAAGAAACGACAGGTGGACCGAGAGATACCCCAATGAATCGCATGCTGCTGAACAGAGCCGTGATTGTGCCCCGCTGTTTTTTGTCCACGCCTTCTGTAATCAAGGCATCCAGACATGGTAACGTTGCACCTATTCCGGCACTCCCCAATGTGAAAAGACCTACTACAACATAGATATTATCGAATAAACCTATAACGCCAAGGGATACCGTCAGAAGCGCAAGTCCTGCAAAGCCAAGCCATTTCATTCGCGTTTTGTTCTTCCCAATCCACTTCCCTGCCAAGAAAGAAGACAAACATAACGCTGCCAGCGGAATCGCAAGGACAAGTCCTTTAAGTACACCTTTCAGGGCAAATTCGCTCTCCAGCGTTTCGGATAGATAATATAACACACCAAAGATGACAAACATGCAAATACCGCCGATTGCAAACAACGCATACAACCAGCGTCCCTTTTCTTTTAATACGTCACGAATGGATGCTACAAATTCAGGAAAGGTGGGAGGCTTTTCTTTTTTCCGGGGAGTCTTCACCAGGAAAATAACAAGAACCAGCGAAAGCACACAAAGGATAGGAATAGCCATGAATGGCGCATACCACAACCAGACTGCCAGCGCTGCACCCAGAATCGGACTTATGACTTTACCAAACGTATTCGAGGTCTCAATGATACCCAGACTTTTGCTTACTTCGTTCTCATCATTAAACATGTCCCCAACCAACGGGATAACAATAGGAAATGCGCCGGCAGCACCTATTCCCTGCAATAACCTGCCACCCAGAATGGTCCAGTAGGCTATGTTTCCGTTCAGCATCCATGCTGCCACACCAGCGACAGCACCTCCGACAGCTGCAATAACGAGGCTGGGAATGATAACTGCTTTTCTGCCAAAACGATCCGACAAGTACCCTGCAAGAGGAATAAGCAGGATGGCAACTACAGCGTAGACTGTAATGAGCATACTGACCTTAAATGCAGATACCTTCAACTCACGTTCAATCTGTGGCAGGATCGGTATTAGCATGGAATTACCCAAGGTCATAATTAAAGGGATGGAAGCAAGTGCGACGAGGTCCCACTTTTTATCGTTCATACCACAACCACCTTTACAGATTCTACACACAACAGCATTATTGTGCTTGTTTCGGAGGTTGATTATTCAGGACATGCTACAACTACAACAATCTAAAGTGCCGTAACGCTGCTCCACCTTTGAAGACAATATATAGCTCATTCACCTTATGCGGCTCCTCGAGCGAACACTGAACTGTTGTCCACTTGATATCTTTCCCATTCACACTGCCTCCAGGTCCAGAAACTTCATACACACCGAGCAGTTCACCCTCCAGTCCTCCGGAACGAATCTCCAGTCTGCCCTCTTCCCCAAAAGCTGCCACTCTGGCTTCAAATCCTTGTACTTCCTGAACAGCATTATGGTTAAAAGAGATCCAAGACGACTGACCCTCTCGATATAAAGGTTCCTCCGGAGTGATTGCCCGAACTGCCGAACGTCCTTCCAGACATTCATCCAGTAGAACACCTGCACAAGCATCGTAATTCTCGGCAAAGGTAAGCAAGTGCAGCGGACGATCGGGAATCATCTCACCTTCAATTTCAATATCAGCCGACTGACGTATATCTGTGGAAGAACGCCCTGCCAGGATGGCCCAGGTCGCGGTCTCCACGCAGTATCGATCTCGGGTAACATCCCATAGCGCCAGCTTCTGAACAGGGACTTCGAAACTTATCGTGACACACGTCCCTGCTTTGACATGAACACGACGGAAAGCAAGCAGTTGCTTCTGAGCACGTTTCACTCGGGAGGTATGTGAAGATCCATAGATCTGAACAACTTCATCACTGTCACGCTCCCCTGTATTGTGTACCTCCACTTCAATCTTTAATTGATCTGTGGTGGTGGATTCATCCGGAGCACTGCGACTTACACGAATCGCTTCATATCCGAATTCCGAATAGGTCAGACCATGACCAAATGCATATTGAACTGGTCCTTCATGATACATATAGGTCATGCCATTCTGAATGATGTCATAATCCATCATGTCAGGAAGCTGTGATTCGTCTTCATACCATGTCATATTTAATCTGCCTGCCGGGGCATAATGACCTAACAGCACATCTGCAAGCGCGTTCCCCAATTCCTGACCTGCATGTGTCATATAAACGATTGCGCGGGCAATACCTTTCAACTCCTGCAAGGCAAATGGATAACTGCCCATAATGACAACCACTGTATTGGGATTGGCTTCACACACGGCTTTGACAAGCTCGACCTGACTCGGCGGAAGCAGCAGACTTGGGCGGTCAATTTCTTCTTTGCCGTTTATATATGGGCTGTTGCCAACAACAACGACAGATGCCTGACTGCCACGTGCAGCTTCTACGGCTTGTTGTATTCCGCGTTTCACAATATCAATATTGAATGCAGAAAGTCTCTGTGTATTACCTGGTGATTGAATTGCGTGTCCAGAGTCACCAACATCATTCGGATTTGTACCTGTAGCTGTAGTTTGTTCTCCTTGTGGCCGGAGTGGTGATACAGCAGATTGTCCCTGATATTCGCTCAGTCCAACAGGGATACCGTTCCACGTCCGCAAGGTGTTACTTCCATCCGTTAGAGGATCTATACGAACAACTTCCTTCACAAACCAGCCACCAATCTCCGGTGCGTTTGCCTGATATATGCCTTGCTCGGTTAAACTAACGTATCGATTATTGTTTACACTTCTCAGCGTATGACTTCCCCAACCCCAATCCTGATGTTCAAATTCGGCGGCAGTAGGTGCACTGACTTCCGGTATAGCGACGAGTGTACCTTCCACACCCAAGGTTATAACCTGACCGTTTGTTGACTTCAGCTGAATACGGTCATTCCCATCCACATAGGTCACGTCTGCTTCAGGTAGGAGATTGCGCAATCCATCTAGGACGGATACTCGATAAGGCAGTGTGCCACTGTACCAATCCGTATAGACAACATCGGCAAGTGGTCCAATCACACTGATTTTCTGCAACACTTCTGGCTGCAACGGAAGCAATCCATCATTTTGGAGCAAAACAATCGATTCGGCGGCGGCACGATAACTAACTTTGGCATGTTCCGGTGCACATAATACCGACTCGGGAATAGACGCATATGGATTGAGCCCGGACTGATCGAGTTGTCCAAGTCGCATCCGCACACCAAAGATGTTGCGGATTGCTCGGTCCAAATCACCGATCTCCAACAGATTCCGGTCAAGAGCCTCCTCCAGAGCAGATAAAACAAGATCAACTTCATCTGTAAGACAATCCACTCCTGCTTTCAACGCACCTGCTGCTGATTCGGCATGACTGGTGTGATAACCATGATAGTTCACCGTCTGTGACAGGTCTCCACCATCACATACAATGAAACCTGGCATCGCCCACTCACCCTTAACCACATCATTCACATATGGACTTTCAATGGCAGGTGTACCATTGATAGAATTGTAAGCTGTCATCATGGACAAGGCTCCACCTTCCACAAATGGTGTCTCAAATGCTTTCAAATAATATTCCCGCAGATTGCGCGGATCAATGCTGGATGAACAATTCAGCCGATCTTTCTCATTATTATTGGCAAAAAAGTGTTTCAATGTCGCGACCATTTTCAGATAAAAAGGATCATTTCCCTGCATACCTTTGACGAGAGCCGCCGACATTTCTCCCGTGAGGACCGGGTCCTCGCCATATCCCTCTTCCGTTCTGCCCCAGCGTGGGTCACGTTCCAGATCAACCGTTGGTGCCCACAATGTTAACCCGTGAACCTCAGGATTACGGTGATGGTATGCCCTCGCTTCATCGCCAATGACTGAACCAATCTCCCGCATGAGCCTTGTATTCCAGGTACTTGATAGACCGAGCGGTTGCGGAAATACCGTTGCCTCCCCTTTCCAAGCAACCCCGTGGGCAGCTTCGCCCCCAACGTTGTAGGCTGGAATGCCCAGTCTTGGTACAGCTGCTTCGCGTGTAGGAATTAGTCGGATTTTCTCCTCCGTTGTCAATCGTGCAATCAGGTCATCCAACCTTTCCTCAAGTGAAAGTGACGCGTCCCACATCGGGTATTGATGATACTCCTTCATCCTTCATTCCCCCTGCGAATTAGTTAAGTCCAAGTTGCTTCCATTGCTGCAGTAAATCCAGCGTGCGCTGGCGATACTTCTGACCATCTTCAGGTTGATTAACCTGATGTTCATGAACGTAGGCATTAAAATACGAAGACAGTATTCGATAGGCAAGCCTGCGTGCCTGTCCTTCAGCGGATGAGTCCAGTGGACGATCATATCCTTCATGAAAAGCCGCTGATTCTGTTGACAATATGGCTTCAAACTCCCTGTCTGCAAACATGGAACGATCTCCGTCAATGATGGCCGCAATGTTCAGCTCACCATTTTCCTGATGAACAAGTACATTCGCTTCCCAGAGGTCATTATGAACGAGTACCGGGCGGGTCACTTGATCAAATAAGTCTTTATTTTTGATGAAAATAGCAGCGATATCTTCTCCCACACCTGACATATAATCGACTTGTGCCGCTTTAAGTGCCGTTTCTTCTGCAAAAGAGTGCAGCACCTCGGACCATTGATCCGAGCCTTTAATTGAACCGTCCCCTTGCGGCCAACCAAACGAAGCACCCTCGACCTGATGCATGATGGCGGTATAGGCGCCTAGCTGATGGTACAATCGCTCTTTGTCTATATCTGAAATCGATGCGTGATCCAGCTGCTTACTCGGGATAAACTCCATAAACATGTACGTTCTTGGAATGATCGATCCGCTGTCATCACAAGCGATAATGTTGGGAGCAGGAATGCCTGCCTTACGGTAATATTCATACACAATCGGTTCAGCCGCCATCATCGTACGTTCAAAAGAAAATAGGGGATCACTCGCAGAACCAGCCGCCATCTCTCCCCGCTCTGGAGCCAAACGTAAAATCACATCCGTATAGGATGTATGTTCAAGGTGAATCCGATAGGTTGTATTAAAAAGTCCACCTTGCAGGAGACCAAACTCCTTCACTTTGGTATCGCTTCCAAAATGAATTTCTACCAGTTGATGCAGCATCTCTGCTGATATCGTGCAGTGCAAACCCGAATTCATTGTACTCATTTCATTCAATCTCCTATCATCGTAGACAAACAGACGGCACCTTTCGGCACCGTCCTTTTCTTTTACTATAACATTTTACAGTTGGATTGTAAGCGTGCTTGCGCCTGTTGCTGCCGTAACAACAACACCATTTGCACCAGTCACTTGGGAACCACCTTCAACGCTGGATACACTTTCAATACCGCGAAGTACGATGTTCCAAGGTTTGCCCGCACCTTCAGCACGAACATCCAGCACTGATCCATTACGTGTAACGTTAACTGTCAGCTCCTGTTCAGCTGCTTGGTTCACAACAACAGCTTGAGCCGTTTGACCATCAGCCAGTTCGAACAAGTGCAAGGACACATCATTTGCAAAGTCATAATCCGGTTTGCTATCCACCGCACCCACAGCGATCAGGCTGTTTGGCTTAACCATCATTGGCAGTGTTTTGAAGTCATGGTTTTCACTGATCCAGCGTCCACCTTGTACTTTCGCTCCTGTCAGATAGTTCGTCCAAGTTCCTTCAGGCAGGTAGTAACGAACATCACCCTCTTTGTTGAAGATCGGAGCCACCAGGATTGAATCGCCAAACATGTATTGCGTATCCAGGCTGTATGTTGTTGGGTCCTCTGGGAAGTCCAGCAGCATAGCGCGCATCATCGGAATACCTTTTACCGTCGACTCCACCGCAGAATTGTACAGGTACGGCATCAGGCTGATTTTGAGTTTGGTAAAGTCACGAACAACGTCCACGGATTCCTCGTCAAACAGCCAAGGCACACGATACGAAGTGCTTCCGTGCAGGCGACTGTGTGAAGATAACAGTCCGAATTGTACCCAACGTTTGTAGACATCAGGGCTCGCTGTGCTTTCAAAACCACTGATATCATGGCTCCAGAATCCGAAACCGGAAAGCCCCAGTGAGAGGCCACCACGAAGTGATTCAGCCATGGATTCATACGTGGAAGAGCAGTCACCGCCCCAGTGAACCGGGAACTGTTGACCACCTGCTGTTGCAGAGCGTGCAAACAGGGCAGCTTCGTTTTTGCCAATCTTCTCTTCAAGCAATTCAAATACAGCTTTGTTATAGAGCTGTGTATAATAGTTGTGCATTTTAACGGGATCAGAACCATCGAAGTACACAACATCTGTCGGAATTCTTTCGCCGAAGTCGGTCTTGAAGGAATCTACACCTTGATCCAGCAGGACTTCCAGCTTGCTCTTATACCAATTCACAGCATCCGGATTCGTGAAATCAACCAGAGCCATACCTGCTTGCCACATATCCCATTGCCATACGCTTCCATCGGCTGTTTTAACCAGATAACCATTCTCCATACCTTCATCGAACAAGTAGGATTTTTCTGCAATATATGGATTGATCCAAGCACAGATTTTAAGTCCCTTTTCTTTCAGACGTGCAAGCATGCCTTCCGGATCCGGGAACATCGCTTCATCCCATACAAAATCAGACCATTGGTATTCCTTCATCCAGAAGCAGTCAAAATGGAATACAGACAGCGGAAGATCACGTTCAGCCATGCCATCTACGAAATGATTAACCGTTGCTTCATCATAATCCGTTGTGAATGATGTTGTCAGCCACAGACCAAAAGTCCATGCCGGTGGAAGCGCCGGTTTACCTGTTAATTTCGTATAATTATCAAGTACATCCTTTGGATTGTCACCGCCGATAATGAAGTACTCCAACGTCTCGCCTTCTACGCTGAACTGAACTTTAGATACATTCTCGGATGCAATCTCATACGATACGCGTTCAGGATGGTTTACAAATACGCCATATCCTTTATTGGACAAATAAAACGGAATGTTTTTATAGGACTGCTCACTGCTTGTACCGCCGTCCTCATTCCAGGTATCGACGATTTGACCATTCTTAACAAACGGTGTGAAGCGCTCACCGAGTCCGTAAACGTATTCACCAATACCTAGATCAAGCTGCTCCCGGAAGTACGCTTCCTTGCTTGGACCTGTAATATAACCGGCAGCTCTTTGACCGCTACCTGTAATCCGTTTTCCTCCATATAGGAAGCTAACGTCCCAACCGTTTGTTTTGTCGATTTGAACTTCCAGGTTGCCACTTTTCAAAACTGCGCCTTGTTCATTTTTTGAGATGTCAACGTTCGCATCTTGCGTGTTAAGCTCAAATACAGGCCCTTTTTTCACTCCGCCTTTATGATGATTCAAGGTTACACGAATAACGTTTGGCATAGGTGAGCTGTACGTTGCTTTCAGCAATGTACCGTTCAACGTGTCGCCTTTGCTGCGAATATATTTAGTTGCCGCATATACGGTCAAAGAATTATCTTTTTGCACAATATCACGAATGTCAGTCGGGTTTTGAATCTGGTACCCTTCACGAGTCATCCAGAATCCATCAGTAAATTTCATATTTTCTTTCCCCCTTTGGTTATATTATAATAATATTGATATTAATAACGAATTTCTTCTCTTATTTTGACCAAATATATCACGATTTTGATAATAAACATCCGATTCTTGAACATCATCACCAATCTATGGAAACGATTACATTAATAATGATACAAAAGGAGAATCTGATATGGAACGTGAACGATTACGGGAAGACCGGATTCACGGCAATGCCATGTATCCAGTCAGTGTGTACCCGGATATTCAACAACTGAACGGGGATAGCATTCTCGATTGCCACTGGCATGATGAGATGGAGTTCACCATGGTGACCCAGGGCTGCGCCGTCTTTCAGATCGATATGAACACTGTTGAGGTTCAAGCTGGAGAAGCGATCTTCATCAATCGAGGTGAGATTCATGCGGGGTATCTGAAGGGCGATGTGCCCTGCGTATTCTCTTCCATTGTATTTAATCCCGAACTGCTTGGCAGCCGTACCTTCGATACGGTCCAAGAGAAATTCATCGGTCCACTGGTACGCAAAACGGTGATTCCCCCCAGTCATATCAAGGCAGATGAGAACTGGGGACAAGAAATTCTGGATCTCCTGAAACGCATATTTGCAGACCATGCTACCCGAACCGAAACGTGTGAAATGTCAACAAAAGCGTACCTGTACCTCATATTTGCCCGAATGTTCGAACATATGAGACCTGCTCCGCTCAAAGGCACTGTGGCTACAGGGAGTCATGACAAGGTAGAGCGCCTGAAATCCGTGCTCAGTTATATTCACAAACGGTATCCTGAACCATTAAAACTGAAAGAACTTGCTGATGAGGCCAATATGAGTGAAGGGCACTTCTGTCGTTTCTTCAAACAGATGGTGCAGAAAACCCCAGTTGATTACATTAACTATTACCGTGTTCAGCAGGCCTGCGTTCAGCTTGAGAATACGGATCACAAAATTGTTGATATCGCCATGGATGTGGGTTTTGAGCATCTAAGCTACTTTATCACTACATTCAAAAAGCATAAAGCCACCACACCTTCACAGTATCGCAAAATGTTCTATGAGAACGTAGGAATGGAGTCTGCCCTAGTTCAGGTGTAAAAGAAGAAGGTGCTCACAGCTATTCAGCTGCAAGCACCTTCTTTATCTTCTTCATCAACTTTCCTGCTAACGAGTGAGGTAACGATCTGATCTGAGCCACATTGGCTCAGTTAGAAATCATCTCATTGGCTGCTATCAGCCTTACGCTTTGAAACTTAACAGTGTCTTACTTTTTTAGCGTCTTCCATGAAATGTACTCATGTACGGAGAAACCGTTAAAGGACGCATGTACTGAAGCCATTTTTTCGACCAACTTTAATTGTGCTTCCATATAAGCAGATCCCTCTTCATAAAAAGTAATGAAGTCGCCTTCCTTGCTTTGCTTTGTTTCCACGGCGATTGAGATCGTCTTGCCGAGCAGAGCTGCTTCTGCAAGTTCATCCTTCGCTACACTATAGATTGCAGCAGCTGTATCGCGGTAAGCCATAATGGTGATGGAATCAAACTTGCGAATCATCCAGCTGCTTACGGCCATCGTGGAACCCGGAATTTTGTAGTTATCGAGCCAGAAAGGCAGATCAGCCGCTACCGGCATCTTCAGCCGTGATGCTCGCTCAACAATATACTCCACATTGCCTTGCCACTGGGTAATTACACTGGCCTGATTGATTTTCCACTGAGGGTGCACATGTGGCTCAATATCCAGATGAATACCAGCAAATTTCTCATTGGACAACGCCTGCGCCTGATATGCCTCGATCCAGTCCAGGAAAGATGCAATCTGCTCCCGACTTTCCGTCAATCCCCACGCTGATCTTCCATCCATGACGTCAACCGCAATGTTCTTGGCTCTCGCCTGGCGGATAAAACTTTTATACTCAGGAATCTTTATATCCCGGTTCATCTGCAGATAGATCGTATTGATTTTGTTCGCTGTAGCGTAATTTAACACTTCTTGAGGAGTACTTCGGATCTGGGTGGTATCCCATACCCAAGTCGCTCTTACTGGCACATCAAGTTTTCCATGAATCGTTGCATAACTGTCGACTGAACCATCCGCTATGGCTTTGGAAGAACAGGCTGTACTCGCACACAGGATCAAACAACTCAGTAATACGATAAAACGGTAACCCCTTTTGCTTTTCATATTTGTACACTCCCTCTGAAGTTATCAGCTCTGACGTGCAAATCTGGATGAAATTGTGTCGTTTCATATTCATTTAATGGATACTTATTAGGTACGACGAATTTGGTTTGCTTTTATATGCAATATCATCTTTAAGACTTACGACGAAAGAATCATATAACTATATTTCGGGAATTCGTAGTTCTATATGTATAGTTCAAAAGTCACAATTATTTATTATTTTCAAATTCAATCCTTATTCCAGCATGACTTCAGTCATTATTGCCATATGTACACCAAGCTACAGAAGACCTAGAAAGCGCTTTCTCTCAAAATACACCAAAAAACCGCCCTAAGGCGGCTTTATATGGAACCCTATTTAATGATGTCTTGTCGACATTTCCGTTCATTCATTACCCGATGGAGCTACAGGTGTGTTGTCAACCACTTCATCGAAAAGAGACACCAGTTCAATACCTTCTGCCGAGATCCGCACAAGCCCCTTGTCAGACAAACGTAATTCTGGAATCACAACCAGCGCCAATAACGAAAGCGTCATGAACGCATTATTCAACGTACATCCTGCGGACTGTAAAGCTTCACTGATTGCTGCCGATTGGGCTGCAACGACTTCGAATGGCTCGGTTGACATCAAACCTGCAATCCTTAGCGGGAATTCGGTTACACCTGCCGCCGTTACCACGGCGACCCCGCCCTGCATACGAATGACGCGATTACCGGCTTCAGCCATTAGCGCATCATCATTACCGATAATCAACAGGTTGTGACTATCATGAGCAACTGTCATCGCAATCGCTGCAGGTGATTTGAAGCCGATGCCTCCAACAAGCGCTACCGCTCGATTCCCGGTTTGTTTGTGACGCTCCAATACAGAAATTTTGCATACTTCCCCTGAAGTTGAAACCACAACCTTGCCGTTCTCTACGGTAACAGGCAAGTGTTTCTCCTTTGTATCCACATGGTTCTCTGTCACATGAATGATTTTGGCACCAATCGTCCCCTCTACAATCGGTGCAGCCAACTCCAGATCTTCCGGCTGAATATTAGCTTCTAACTTCACCGTGTTCAGCGCTTCCTCAGGGTACGTGAAGCTGTCCCAGACCGCCGTCATTTTCCCGTTCTCAGCTACAACTTGCCCGGCAGCAATCGTCATGCCCACACGTACATCCGCCAACCGGCCGTCCAGCAGAATAATATCGGCTATATTGCCTGGAATAATCGCTCCAATGTCGCGCGCAACACCGAAACGCTCAGCCGTATTAATGGTTGCCATCTGGAAAGCCGTGACCGGCTTCACCCCTTGGGAGATTGCGAGACGAACAACAAAATCCATATGTCCTTCTTTGAGCAGCGATTCAGAGCTTCGATCATCAGTCACCAGCATCATCCGGCGTGTATCCAGACCAAGCTCAGTGCAGGCTTTGATCGTCTCAGCCACATCATGCCATGCTGAACCTTGGCGCATCTTCGCGTACATCCCGAGTCGCAGACGTTCAACCACATCTTCCTTGGTCACACATTCATGATCCCCTGTAACACCACTCGCTGCGTAGGCTGGCAGACGCCAGTCATCTGCAGCCCAGGTGAAATGACCGTCTGCCATTTTACCTGCCCGGAGCGTTGCCTGTATCTCACCAATCATCGTCTCATCCCCATAGACCACTCCAGGGAAGTTCATCACTTCACCAAGACCAATCATGTCCGGACCCCAGGAAAGAGCCTCAGCTACCTCTTCAGGCCCGATATAAGCACCTGTTGTCTCCAATCCTGGATGCGTGGAAGGCACACAGGAAGCCACCTGCATATAAGCTGCCATCGGTGTGGTCCGTGCTTCATCTAGCATTAGTCTCAGACCTTTCAGACCAAGCACGTTGGAGATCTCATGTGGGTCAAAGAAACCTCCGGTCGTGCCTGAAGGCAATACCGCTCTCGCAAACTCGGTTACTTTCATCTGTGTACTTTCGATATGGCAGTGTCCATCCAACAGACCAGGAGCGATATACTTACCGTTTGCTTCAATGATCCGGGTATGTTCTCCGATGGTGTGGCTTACATCTTTACCGACATAAGCGATTCGAGCTCCCTGTACAGCTATGGACATCTCAGGCAAAATCTCACCCGATATCACGTTTACCAGCGTACCTCCCCGAATGACCAAAGTCGCTGGCAAATCTCCCCGTGCTGTAGCGACCAGATCAGGTACACAATCGGCCATAAGTGGCCGTTCAAAAGATGATTTGTTCATTTTGTTGCCTCCTTTAATAAACGATCCAAAAAAATATATTGTTACGATTATATGAGTCCGGACCTCATGTGTAAAGAAAAATCACATCCATTGTCCTTGAATACAAATTATCAAGTCATTTTTATCCACGGGACCCAATCCTTACGAATTCACGTTAGGTATTTTTATCAATACGATCACTTATATGGCTGTAACCTCATCACGTATAATTCCCTCGCTAAGCTAGCTTCTTCCCGATATATGTATCATATACAGAAAAACTCCCGTTCCATTGAACGGAAGCCTTCCTCATGCATATGAAGTGTTATGTCAGTCCACTTGCGCAGTAGACACCTTGCCAAGATCATACTGTTCTTCCGACTGGGCGGTAATGAACGGACTTGGTGTGCCCACGCAGTAAACGTGCAGCAGATGCATCGCTCGTGTGCAAGCCGTATAGAACAACTTGCGTTCATGCTCCTGAGCATACTGCTCCGCAGAGCCGTCATAGATCAGGACTGCATCGAATTCCACACCTTTGGCCAGATACGCTGGGATGACATGAACACCCTGCTCAAAAGCCAGCGTCGTTTTTTTGATTAACTTCGGTGCTGTGGGCAGCGCCTTACTTAATGTAGCATGTACGTCTCTGCTCTCTTCGGCGGTTTTGCAGATAACTGCAACCGATTCGTACCCTTCCTTAATCAAGTGCTTGAGGTCTGTCGTGATGACATTCATATGACGCTCTGAATCAGAAGAAACGATCACTTTAGGTTTCTCACCGCTGCGGTTAAATGGAATAATCTCTTCCCCACCAGGCACCATGCCACGTGTAAACTCCACGATCTCCCGGGTAGATCGATAACTTCTGGTCAGCTCAATGACTTCCGTGTTGTCTGGTCCGTACAGGTTAGTCAAAGGTCCTGTTCCACTAAGTACTGAAGAGTGGGCATAGATTGCCTGATTAAAGTCACCAAGTGCTGTTATTTTCGCCCGTGGGAACAATCTCTTCATAAATGCCAACTGAAACGCGGAATAATCCTGGGCTTCATCAATAATGACATGACGAATATTCGAGTTAATATGGAATCCAAGCATAAGCTCACGCAAGTACAAGTATGGCGTAATATCTTCATATGCCAACTCCTGAAGCTTCAATCTGCGTAAAGTCATCTTACAGATTTCATCCCATTGAGCAGGTAGCACTTCGTCACCCAGCAATCGCTCCATCTGAGCCTGATCGTTGAATAGATGTGCATATAATTGTCTTATATCAACGAATCGTAAGGACTTAATCCATTTTCGCAACGGTTTGAGTCGGTCACTGACCACCATACGTGCCAGAATCCCTCTTTCCTGCTCGAAGTCATTAAACGTATGGGTCTTTCCTTTTTGCTTGCGCTTCAACCGTTGATACGCACGTTGCAGATCCTCCGGCTCCATCAGATCAAGCTGCTGATCAACCCAAGGCGCATCCAGTTCACCTTTACCAAAGGCAGACAGTTCTTTCAGCATCCAGTCCCGTAACATCTCCAGTCGACTCACCAGCTTAACGGATGACTCGAAGCTGTAGAATTTCTCAGCCATAGCCTCTGACGTGACAATCGCTCGGCCCTGGAAGCGAACCGGCTTGAATTTCATGCCACCTGACAACATACTTTCCTTATAACGTGTAATTACCTTGAGGAACGTTTCGGACGACTTGAAGCGAATGCTGGACATGCGAACATCGTAATCGGGATCTTCCGTCCCCGTAAGTACATATTCAAGCTGAATAAACGGATCTTCCAGTTGATATTCACGACCCAAACGGCGCTCCAGATACTCCTGGAAGGTCGTTTGCAACATGTTTTCCTCCCCAAGCTCAGGCAGTACCGTGGAGACATAACTGTTGAACATTGGATTTGGTGAAAAAAGAACCATCTGATCCGCTTGCAGATGCTCGCGGTATTTATAAAGAAGATATGCCACACGCTGGAGCGCCGCGGATGTTTTGCCACTGCCGGCTGCGCCTTGCACAATGAGCATACGTGTCCGGTCATTACGGATAATCCGGTTTTGCTCCTTCTGAATGGTCGCTACAATACTCTTCATCTGTGCATCCGAAGTTCGACTGAGCACGGCCTGCAACAACTCATCACCAATCGTGACCCCTGTGTCAAACATAAACCGGATACGACCATCCCGAATGACAAACTGTCGCTTCATCTCTATATCACCGCTGATCTCCCCACTGGGTGTATGATACGTGATTGGACCCGGTGCTCCGTCATAATACAGGTTGGAGATTGGCGCACGCCAGTCATAGACCAGAAAAGATTCCTCTTTTTCATCCAGTAACGATGCAATGCCCAGATAAATGCGTTCTGCATTTGGATATCCATCTTCCTTAAAATCAATGCGCCCAAAATACGGTGAATGATGCAGTCGTTTCATTTTATCCAACGCAGCTGCTGTATTGAGATGGCTACGCTCCCGATCGGACAATACCTGTGACTGCTGCCGCATGCTGGTTGAAGTCTCCCCGACATCATCCGCTTCGCTAAAGTTCATCGTGACTTCGTCCCAGAAGTCTTTTCTCATGCCAACCACTTCGTCACGAAAGGAACCAACTTCATCTTCCAGCGTTGTGATCTTGCGTTCAATCTGATCGGTCACGGTGTTGACCCGTTGTTGTTCCTCATTCCATTGCTGATCTGTACTCATATGTTAATAGCCCCTCTTTCCCCGGATTGTGTCCTCAAAATCCCATTTGACAAGCCCGAAAAGGCAATGGTATAATTATTAGAAAGTAAACATTTTAATTATATGTTAATTAGTTCTAATTTTCTGAAAACCATTTTTTATTGTACCAGTGACAACGTCCCGATGCAAGCGGAGGCGTTTTTTGTTGTTTTCTTCTTCATTATTACCCAATCACCGGGTCCTCAACTGACCTAGCTACTCCTGCCTACTTTCGTAATTCTTCAATTGTCTCTTTCCAGCGTGTAATTGCTCCAAGTTCATCCTTCAATTGAAAGGTTATTCCTGAAGTGATCTCCGCATATGGCGCGTGATCCACACGTACATGGAGCACTTGTGCTTCAAAACGATCTCTCGGATGGACAGCCCCCTTCATCTCAGGCAGCCGTTCTACTTCTGTACGAATATGCAGCAATCGATGTCCTTGAACCGCAATCAAGGTAGCCTTGCCTGTTTTGCTCATGTTCATACTGGTCTGTGTACCTGGCCATAGAGCCAGTCTAAGCTGATGCGGATTTATCGCAATCACTTCCCCCATACTAATCATCGCCTGATGCGGCCATTGATCCTCAGATACGGTCAGCAGTTGCATGGCTTCATGCTGTTTATGCTCCAGATTTGTCCCACTCAACCATTCCATTAGTTCAGCGTCCAATTCCTCTATAATCATGTCTCTATCCCTCAGTTCGTTAATATTCATTCATGCCCTTCAGCCCTATGTATGACAAAACAACCCGGACACGATGGTCCGGGCTATGTTGTAACTACATTGTATATGATCGCCAAGCAGGTGCGCAATTCGTTATCAAGGCCACTTAAGCCAATTCAAAATTTTGTCCTGTGATTCTTTGTCTTCACTGGCGCTATGCACATGTTCGGCAAGTCGATTCAGACGTTCCAACTGATATCCATAATCATAAATGGCAGCAGCCACGATGGACAATCGTAACATCCCTTCCTTGTCGATATCAAACTGGGTGATCGCCTGCTCCATGAAACGGTCATTATCCAATACAAACTGTGCAGCCTCTTCCCCATTAGGCTTCAGCTTATCCTCGAACTTGAGCAGTGCATGCTCATGGAATTTGATAACCAGTTCAAGATGTGAGTCAAAAAACTGATCCATGGCCGTTGTCCGCGGTGCCTGGAAATAGTGGCGTTCCACCGAATCCAGCACCTCGTACCCTTTTTGCAAACTCAGCAGCATTTGTTTGTAGACCACCATCTGACGAGTTTCGCTGAATTTCGAACGTTTCATCTTTTTCTGTTCCTCTTCGAACAAGTTATACTTGTCGGACAAAGACTTAATGGAACCGCCAAGGTTACTTTTCTCCTCCCGGAATACAACTTCCTTGATCTCATCCGAGATCGAAGTTCGCAGAAGCAACGACATACCGCTGAATACACTATGGATCTGCTTCACGAACTGAACCTTCGGTTTCGGAGGAAATACCGTAATGTTGATGAGAAACGCCGATACAATACCAACCAATGTCAACAGAAAACGATTGAGTGCAAAATGCCAGTCACCCGAGGCTTCCATAATGGATACAACCGTGACCAGTGTCAGGCCAACCGTCTCACCCATATTCAATTTAAGACAGATCATGATGACAAGTACAATAATTAATCCAACGGCGATTGGCTCATTGGACAACACCATGCCCCCCACCAGGGCGACAATAGCTCCCAGCGTGGTCGTTTGCAATTGATCCAGGAAGTATTTCCAGGAACGATAGATGGAAGGCTGCATGGCGAATATAGCCGCGATTGCGGCAGGCACGGGAGATTGCGGGTTCAAGAACAGGCTGCTTAGGTACAAGGCAAGCGTGACCGCGATCCCCGTCTTAAGTACACGTGCACCAAACGACATGGTGGTGACCCCTCCTCTTTACCGAACCTGAAATTTTACATTTGATGATCATGTTCATTATTACCCCATATTTCTTTTTTTGCCTGAATTCATTCAGGAGAACGATTTATTGTACCATGTAAGGTCTTCCGTTGCCATGTCATAAGTCAGAGGTATTGTGAAATTGATTTCTTTATGTATGTTAATACACATTATTAACCCAAAAAGAAGCAAATCTTCAAAATGGATTTTCACCACTTCAAAGATTCGCCTCTGTTACTAATTATACCTCTTTGGAATACTCATGCTTATTATGCCTGCCTAACGATCCGTGCCCTCCCATTCTCTTTTGAACTGGTCCACAAACTGCACCATATAATCATGACGCTGTTCCGCCAACTCCTTGCCATAGGAGGTATTCATCAGATCCTTGAGCTTGAACAACTTCTCGTAAAAGTGATTTATCGTTGTGCTGCGCCCATTGCGATATTCCTCACGGGTCATATGCTCCCGTGGGGGAAGGGACGGATCGTACATCTCGCGCCCTCTGGCGCCTGAAAAGGCAAAGGTTCGCGCGATCCCAATCGCACCCAATGCATCCAGTCGATCCGCATCCTGTACAACCTGTGCTTCAAGCGAGCTAACCGCAGGACGCTGTCCTCCCGCATATGAGATGGTGCTAATAATACCCACAACCTTATTACGTATATCCGGGTCAAGAGGCTGGGTATCCAGCCAGTCATTCAGTTTGGCCATCCCGGCTTCCAAGCTCTCATTCAGCTTCTCATCCGGTACATCGTGTAATAATGCAGCCAGTTCGCAGACAAATGGATCTGCACCCATACGGTGAGCGAGTTCAACCGCAAGTGCGGTTACCCGTTCAATGTGCGGCCAGTCATGACCATCACTATGCTTGGATGAGTCCCCTTGAACAAAGGATCGGGCGGCGCGCAGAACAGCCTCTCCTGCCGTTATTCCATCTATATTATGCATGTGCCCTAATTTTTGCAGATTCCCACCAGGTTGAAGAGGGTTCTCTGACATCTTACGATTCCCCGCCTTCACGGGCCTGTTCACGAGGAATACGTCGAGCTACACCCGTCTTAATAGCTGCTTCAATTACGCGACTGCGCATCGATTTGACTACTTTATCATTGAACACACTCGGAATAATGTAATAACGTGTACGCTCTTCGTCCGTAATGGCCGAAGCAATCGCTTGCGCGGCTGCCAGCTTCATTTCTTCATTAATTTCAGTAGCACGGCAATCCAGAACTGCCCTGAAGATACCCGGGAAACATAACACGTTGTTGATCTGATTCGGATAATCGGATCGGCCTGTTGCCATTACAGCCACAATGTCTTCCACCAAGGCAGGCATAATCTCAGGTACCGGGTTTGCCATTGCAAACACGATTGGATCTTCTGCCATGGTCTGCACATCTTCGCGAGTTAACAGATTCCCGCGGGACAGGCCAATGAACACATCGGCTCCACGAATGACATCACGCAGCGAGCCAGTCTCCAGTTCGGGATTAGTACGAGCTGCATAATCACTCCAGACTTCATTCTCATAGGTTTGTGTTCGTACAATTGCACCCTCACGATCGACACCTATAAGCCGGCTGGCCCCCGCGGACAATAATATGTTGCTGCATGCTACACCTGCTGCACCGATGCCACAGACCACAATCTTCACATCTTCAATGGACTTGCCCACCAGTTTGAGCGCATTGATCAGACCAGCATATAACACAACCGCTGTGCCATGCTGGTCATCATGAAATACAGGAATGTCCAATTCCTCATTCAGACGACGTTCAATTTCGAAACAACGCGGTGACGAGATATCTTCCAGATTAATGCCGCCAAAACCAGGTGATATCGCTTTCACAGTACGTATGATTTCCTCAGTATCCTGTGTGTCCAGGCAGATTGGGAAAGCATCCACACCAGCAAACTGTTTGAATAACATCGCTTTACCTTCCATGACAGGCATCGCTGCACGGGGACCAATGTTGCCCAGTCCAAGTACCGCACTGCCATCAGATACGACGGCCACTGTATTCCGTTTAATTGTCAATGAGAAGGCTTTGCCAGGTTCTTCTGAAATGGCTGAACATACACGAGCCACATCCGGAGTGTACACACGTGACAGATCTTCCCGGTTTTGAATCGGGGTCTTTGGTGTTACTTCGATCTTACCGCCCAGATGAAGCAGGAACGTCCGATCCGATACGTTAATAATGGATACACCTTTGAGCTGGCGCACCCCTTCTATAATTTTACTGTTATCTTGTGCATCTGTAACTGCGACCGTCAAGTCGCGCACGCTTACATCCTGATTGGTGGAAATCACGTCGATGGCAATGATGTCTCCCCCAGCTTCCGAGATGGCCGAAGCCACTTCGCCAAACTTGATATCCTTAGTTGTCATTTCCAGTCGAATAATAATGCTGTTACCATCCAGATTCCTTTGATTCATTTCCATTCCTCCCAGACTGAAAGTCTTGAGTTACATGTTACGTGTTTGTCTTCGCTGCGCGGACACGTTTATCCTTTATCTTGTCCAGAAAAAGTCGTTCAACAGCCAAATGCATAAAATAAAAAAGATGCCCTGAACACCAATGCAGGCGTTCAGGGCACTCTTTTTCTAATTACTAACTTCATTTATTTAGTAACATATAGAATCTACATTATTTCCGGGCAGCCGGTCTGCGCAGAACACAAATGTCATATGGCTTCAAGCTGAGACTTGCTTCCACAGCATCACCACTGAGCAGATCGGTATAGGACTGTCCATCTAGTTTAACCAGCTTCTCATCTGGCGTGTAGTTCTGTACAAACACATAATCTGCTGTACCATCTGTACGCGTATGTGCCGTTGTTCCGGCAGGCAGCTCAGTTTCAAGTCCACGCTCAATGTTCAGGTCAGCGATTAGCTTCGCATAGAAATCATCATAGAATGGTGCTTTCAGACGTGTCGCTACGTAATATGCTTTTCCTGAACCCAACTGGTTAACCGTCAATGCCGGACGTCCGGCATAGAAGTCAGAACGGTACGTAGCCAGGGACTTCGCGCCTTCGAGATGAATCAGATCACACAGTTCAATTGCATCATACGCTGTATTGAGCTGAAGCTCATTGCCCTTCTCAGGGATAATTCCGTTCAGATCACGATCATGCAGTCCATCAATTTCCTCGGACCAGATGCCAAGTGTCTTACGCAGCGGGCCTGGGAATCCACCCAGGAAACACAGATCGTTTTCGTTAACAATACCAGACCAGTAAGTTGCTACAAACGTACCACCTTGTTCTACAAACTTCTCAATACGTTCCCCGACACCTTCACGTACCAGATAGAGCATTGGAGCAATCAGCAACTTATACTTGGACAGATCTGCATCCATATCAATTACGTCTACAGCGACTCCCTTTTTCCAAAACGCTTCGTAATGCTCTTCCACCGTCTGCTCATACTTCACACCGATATTACGCGGACCCTGGGAATCATTAACGGCCCAGCGGTTTTCCCAATCAAATATGATTGCAACTTCTGCCGGAACCGCTGTTCCTACAATAGCTTCCATGCCTTCAAGAGCCGTTCCTACGTCGGTGACATCTTGGAACACTCGAGTGTGTTCCGTTCCTACGTGGTCTACCACCGCACCATGAAGTTTCTCACTGGACCCACGGCTTTTTCTCCACTGGAAGTACTGAACACTATCGGAGCCGTGTGCCACAGCCTGGAGAGAAGAGAGCAGATGCATGCCCGGTTTCTTCAGTTTGCTGACATCTTGCCAATTCGTCGAACTTGGAGTACTCTCCATCAGCAAGAACGGCTGACCGCCTTTGATGGAACGAACGATATCATGCATCATCGCGATACGTGATGCCTGTTTCGCATCGTCATTTGCATCATGCCAAGTCGGATAACTGTCCCAAGAGAGGAAATCCAGAATATCAGCGAACTTCCAATAGTTCAGACCGCCATAGAATTCCATCAGGTTGGTTGTGACTGGCAGATCAGGATTCTGAGCTTTTAATGGTTTCGTTTCATGCACGATAAAATCAGCTGTCTGATCCGTAACGAAACGGCGCCAGTCCAGATTCATTGCGTGTACCTGTGTCTCACCGTGTGGCGCCGGAGATTCCACTTGACTCCAGTCTGTAACCGTATGGCTCCAGAATGTGGTCCACCACGAATGATTCAGTTCATCGAGTGTTTTATACTTCTTCTGAACCCAACCACGGAATGCTTCCTGACAATAATCACAATGACAGTCTCCGCCGAATTCGTTCGAGATATGCCAGCCAATTACAGCCGGATGATCCGAATAACGTTCTGCCAGTTTTGTGTTGATCGCAGTAACCTTCTCACGGTATACCGGGGAAGTATAACAGTGGTTGTGACGGAAACCATGCAGATTGCGGACACGCTTCTCGGATACACGGAGCACTTCCGGGTACTTCGCGGACATCCAAGCAGGTCTGGCACCACTTGGTGTAGCGAGGAATGCATAGATACCGTTTGCTGCAAAACGATCCAACACCTGATCCAGCCATTCAAACGTGTATACGCCCTCTTCCGGCTCAAGGGATACCCACGAGAAGATACCAATGGACATCACGTTACACTTGGCAAGCTTCATCAAGCGAATATCTTCTTCCAGAACTTCAGGATAGCGGAGCCATTGCTCCGGGTTATAGTCTGCGCCATGCAACATGTGCGGGGCTTTGGAACTTACAGGTGGAAATTTGTATGTCATAAGGACAACTCCCTTGCTTTAATTACTGTTTTTTTAGTTTATATACGATAACGATAACGATAACAACGACTTCACAGACGATACGTATTACGCTAGATTACACGTATGTCACGACATCTGATTCTTCAACAGTAGCAAGTGCTGTAAACGATTCCAACTTGCGACCTTTAAAATCAAACATGGTGAGGTTGCCCCAGTTATTCGGATGTCCGACGGACCATTCTTCTTTACTTGGTATCCAGGCAGGTTCCCAATAATAGAATCCGTGCCCCAAACCACCAGGAACTTCGCGAATAATCTGCAATAGATCCTTCAGATATTTGGTCTGTCCCTCTACACTTGCAGGGTATCCTGGTAACAACATATCTTCCTGATTCAAAATCCATTCAATGCCTTCCGGCTGCTCCAGCGTCCAGGGATAAGCGGTTTCAACTACATTGATAGGTTTGCCATAACGCTCAGCCAGATCATGAAGATTGTCACGTAACGCATCGAGTGTTCCATGCCACCAAGGGTAATACGAGAGACCAATGATATCAAACTCCACACCCAGTGCTTCAAAGCGATCGTAAAACTTGCGGCTCTCGGCGTTATCTCCACCACGATCAATATGTATCATAATCTGAATATCCGCGTCAACGGATTTGACCGCAGCAATTCCATACTTCACAAGGCCTGCAAAACGCTCCCACTGTTCATCCGTATCATGCTCTTCTCCACCGACACGTCCCTCATTCCATAACATGCCTGGTGTAATCTCGTTGCCCACCTGCACCATGTCCGGAAGCGCATCGTGTTCCTTCAACGTTCTCAGAACGTCAGCCGTATACATGCATACCGCACGTTGAAGCTCTTCATAGGACAGATTCTCCCATGCTTTCGGCTTCCATTGATTGGCTGGATCAGCCCAGCGATCAGAATAATGGAAATCAAGCAAAAATTTCAATCCCTGTTCCTTGATCCGTTTGGCTACCTCCACCGTCCGCTCCAGATTGCAGAATCCACCAACAGGATCATTCCAGATTCGAAGTCGTATCGCGTTAGCGTCATTAATCTTCAGGATGGACAGCAAGTCTTGTTCCTTGCCATCCACATCACTATAACTCCCGCCATGCTGTTCGATTTCATCCATAAAGGACACATCCATTCCCAGAATGAATGTCTTTTCCGTCAAGTTGCTCACTGTATCAACCTCCATTAATTTGGGGTACAGGCTCAGCCTTTAACTGAGCCCAACGTCATACCTTTAACAAAGAAACGTTGCAGGAAAGGATACACAATCAAGATTGGTGCACTTCCGATGAAAATCTGAGCTGCCCTTACCGTAGTTTGAGAGAGAGCTTCCATTTCTTTTGGATTCATGCTCATGCTACTCATATCACGTCCAATAATGACCGTTTGCATAAATGTAGCAAGTGGGTAATCCTTAGCGTTATTCATGTAGAGCAATCCATCAAACCAGGAATTCCAGTGGAACACCATACTGAACAATGCAATTGTTGCAATGGACGGCATCGAAATGGGAAGGAAGATCCTGAACAATGTTCTGAAATGGTTAGCTCCATCCATGAGCGCCGCTTCCTCCAGCTCTTTTGGAATACCGCGGAAGAAGTTCAGCATCAGAATGACAAGGAATGTGTTAACTGCTCCTGGGAGTACCAGTACCCAGAAGGAATCCATCAACCCGATCTTCTGGATAACCATGTAGAACGGCACCAGTCCCCCGTTGAAAATCATACTGAATACAAAAATCCAGGAGTAGATCGTTCTGCCTTTGAATTCACTATTCTCTTTGGACAACGGATACGCCGCCAGGAACGTAATCAGCAAGGTAATAGCTGTACCGATCACTGTACGTAGAAGTGAAATCCAGAGCGAGTTCAAGAAAATTGGATTGTTCATCGTCTTTTTGTAAGCCTCAAGTGAAAAACCTACGGGCCAGAGATTGACCAGATTGGCATCGGCAGCAGCCTTTGTACTAAAGGATACTGCCAGTACATGAATCATTGGTACGATACACATAATGGCGACCAAAATCAGAAAGCAGGTATTGACTATATTAAACACGCGATAAGGCAATGATTTATGATACATCGTGGTCCCTTCTTTCTCTGTTCATTCGTTTAGAATATGCGATATCCAGCGTATTTTTTGGCTAAGCTGTACGATACAAGGATCAAGATCATACTAATAACCGATTTGAACAATCCGATCGCGGTTGCAAAGCCCATCTCACCATTCTGCATTGCGGAACGATATACGAATGTATCAATGATGTCACCCGTTTGATATACGAGCGGGTTATACAAGTTGAATATCTGGTCAAATCCGGCATTCAGTACGTTACCAAGCGCCAGTGTTCCTACAACCATCAACATCGGCACAAGTGAAGGGATTGTAATGTGCAGTGTCTGTTTCCAGCGTCCTGCTCCGTCAATTTCCGCTGCTTCGTACAACGCTGGATTAATTCCGGCAAGGGCAGCCAGAAAGACAATCATGTTATAGCCAAATTCTTTCCACACATCTGTCAGAATGACCGTAGATCGGAACCAACTGTTGTCTCCCAGGAAGAAATATGGCCCAAGTCCAAAGGTTCCCAGAACCCGGTTAACCAAGCCGCCTGTTGACAACAGATCTATCAAAATCCCGCCCAGAATGACCCAGGACAAGAAGTGAGGTAAATATACGAGTGTTTGAATCGTTCGCTGTACAGCCATCTTGCGAACCTCATTCAAAAGAATGGCAAAAACAAATGGAACAAATAAATTGAAAATCAGTTTAAGTACAGCAATAATTAATGTGTTCCAGATGACCTGTAAGCTGTCTTCACGTTCAAACAAATATCTAAAGTTGTCCAGCCCAACCCATTCAGAACCGCTAATCCCAAGCCATGGCTTGTAGTTCTGGAACGCCATAATGATTCCGCCCATAGGCACATAACTGAAGATAATCAGAAAGATAATGGCTGGCAACAGCATAACGTGGAATGGCCAAGTGCGTTTCAAAGTTCTCATGATTGCTCCCCCTGTATTTCTTCCTACTCAAGTACTCCCTGAGTGGCTTATAATGCGATTATATCAACCTTTTACGGGGTCCAAACAGCACATAAAAGCAATATAAATGGCACAAATTCAACCACTTTGCCTTAACTTGAATAAACAAAAAAAGCGCCCAGACGTTAGTCGTCTGAGCGCTGCTTGTAACTATTTTTTCACACTGTCATACCATTCGTTAACCTCTTGCGTAATTTGGTCACCGCCACCGGATTTCCACGTTTGTACAAAGGTATCAAACGCATCAACCGGATTTTTGCCATAGATAATTTCGTTAAATGCTTGATTCTCGATTTTGTTCAAATAGTCAAGCTTGGATTTCATCGTCTTTGTTGTCGGACCTGTGAACATGTTCTTGAAGGAAATTTCTTCTTGGCTCAGCAACACTTTCGCTGCTGCTGGAGTCTCTTTACCGTAGTTGACAGCAACATCTTTTTCAAGCTTGGTTTCCGGCTCTTTGCCATTGGCCAAATTCATCAGAGCTTTCATCTGTGCATCTGGAATACGAGCACCGTCACGAACAAGCAAATAACGTACAACGTTCACGTATCCGCCTTCGATCTCGTCAATCGGCATTTGTTTTCCATTTGCATCCAGTTGATAGTCATAGCCTGCAAACAGACCGTTATCATAAGGGCTACCTGGTGCCGGGTCTGCATAATTGTCGAACAGGTAGTTCTGGTACGTAAAGAATGCTTCTGGATGCGCCATATCTTTTTTGATCAACGTAACACCATTAACGAACTGTGTCCCGTGACGCATCGCTTTGCCTTCAGGACCGGTAGGAATTTCAATCGGTTTCCACACGGCACTCGGTACATTTTTCACTGTATCGAGAAGTGGCCATCCACTCATCCAGTAAGGTCCTGGAATAATACCGGCAGTTCCTGCAACTGCTGGCTCTGCTGTTTTGTTCTCATCCCATAGAGCTGCTTCCTGCGGGATATATCCTTTTTTGAGCCATTCGCTCAATTTGGTCAGACCTTGCTTCATACCCGGATTGATGGAGCCATACTCCAGCTTGCCGTCTTCCCCCAGATTCCATTGGAACGGCAATGTTCCATATGCTCCGAAGATCCAAGATGGGTCTCCCATCCATGTATTCATGGAAGTTTTGAAACCAATGCTGAGCGGAGTGACTTTATCAGGAGCCAAGCCGTCAGGGTTATTGTTTTTGAATGCTTCCATCACTGCTTCTAGTTCGTCGATGGTTTTTGGCGCCTTCATGTTCAGCTTATCCAGCCAATCCTGACGAATCCAGAGCAAGTAATCATTGTTGTAGGCATAGTCCAGAACAGGGATACCCATTCTTTTTCCATCACGACTATACTGGTTCCATACGTTTGGATCTTGTTCAATTGCTTTTTTCCATGTGTCCGAAGCATATTTATCGAACAGTGGACCTACTTCTTGATACATTCCAGAATCAATCAGATCCTGAGCAAGCAGATTATCACCTACGTTTACAATATCAGGCATTTCCTGTCCTGATGACATCGCAAGACGAAGCTTGGTTGCAAATGCTCCATTTGTGTCTGTTACTGACCACAACGATTTGATTTCAATCCCGAATTGATCTTTGGCCCACTTGGTTGCCACGTTATTTTCCATGGATTCGCCATTTTTAAATTTCAGCTCTGGATCGATTCCCCATGCTGTAGTAATAGTAACTGCCGGATCATATTTCTCTTTGTATTCGTTTTGGGTTCCAGATGTACTTGGTGTTGCACTATCTCCGCCCCCACTGCCTCCTGAACATCCTGCAAGAACGACAGTTAGACTCAGCGTTGTAGCGAGAAGCGTCAAGAATCTCTTTTTTGTTGATTGCGCTCTCATGTTGTTCCCCCTTAAATCGTTTTGGTTACCCTTTCATTATAGGCTGACCAGGCCTTTGAGCCTATGATACGAAATCAAGATTTCTGCACCTTTGCCAACCTATATTCTGGAATGTTGTTGAAATTATGCCTGATCCCGAAATTCATTTGGTGTCATACCATAATGTTTTTTGAACATTTTGCTGAAATATTGCGGATTTTGATAGCCAAGTTCACTCGTAATCTCGTATATTTTTTTGTTGCTATTCTTAAGCAGATATAGAGCACGTTCCATGCGCATACGAATCATGTAGTCCCCAAGACCTTCCCCAGTCTCTGCCTTGTAAATTTTCGATAGATATACGGGGTGTAAATATACCTTGTCCGCAATCATCTTCACTGACAGATCCTGTCCTGTATCTCTTGTCACCAACTCCTGAACCTGCTTGATCACATGTCTGCGGCTCTGCACACCTTCCTGATCGGACAACTCTTCCTGAAGCTTCGCCAGCATCTCGGTGGCCCAACGCCGCAGCTTCTCGGGGGATTGAATCAACTGATGAGCAAGGAGCAGATCGAATCCCGCATGATCAATCTCATGCACCAGATGCCCCTGTTTATGGGCAATATACATAAATGCATTAGTTACCGACAGATACATCTCATACACATGTTCTCTGGACAATCGTACCTGTTCTGCCGCGTCAAAGACCGTGTTCAGCTTACGCGCTGCCGCTTCCCATTGCTTGGTCTCAAGCAATTGCGGAAGTACAGGTGGTTTATATAGCTCTTCGAGCGCCTGCGTTGCATCATTCTCCGGTCTTTTGCTGAGTGCCTGATCCATGTCCATGTATATAATCTTGTGTTCTTCCGGTCCTGAAAGGACAAGCGAACCCAGACTTTTTCGATAAGCTGCTGTCAACTCGTTAAAGGGAAATGACGGTGTAACTACCATGGACAGATCTCCCTGTAAATATCGAATGACATGCTCACGGAAAGTTTCAGCTGAGATTCTCAACGTCTCCAAGTCCATCTGCGGAGCTCCGATCTGATCTTGATTCTGCAAGAACATAACCAGACACTCATGGGGTCCGCGACCAAACCACACGTTAAATTGCTCTCCAAGTACTTCCTCTGCAATATTACCTACCGCAAAATCCATCAGATCCAGAGACTGCTGGTCCATCGATGAGAAGCGTCCTGTAAGACGAATCAGCATCATCACAGCCGATTGTTCTGGATCGATATGAATCTCATATTGTTGCAGTTGTTCCCGAAGTGCCCGCGCCGTGATCTCACGCCCCAGCAGCAGATCATGCATGAGATTTTCCCGCAAAATTTTATAGTCAGACTTCCGACTGTATAAAAGCCGGTGATATTTATCGAATTCATCCCACTCATCGCGAAGAGACGTGATGGCTGCCGACACCGATCCCATAAACTCATCATCGTTTACGGGTTTCAGGATATAATCTGCTGCCTGCAATTGAATGGCTTTTTTAGCATAATCAAAATCACTGTGACCCGTTAGTAAAATACAGCGGATATGAGACCAGCGCTTGCTTACCTCTGCAATGAGATCCAGTCCTGACATGCCAGGCATGCGAATATCGGTAACCACGATATCTACTGCATTTTCCTCCATAATCTCCAACGCTTCCTTACCGGATGCGGCACGCAGCACGGTCGTTACTCCAAGCTCTCCCCAGGGGATCGTAAGTTCCAGACTTTCTGTTACGTAAGTCTCATCATCTACCAGTAATATATCAATCAAGTGATTCACTCCCTATTTCGTTCATTCTGCAAATGGATTCCATCGCTACACATTCCAAGTGCTTATCCTTCATTCTCCAGAAGAAACTCCTGTTCGGCAGGCCATGACAGCGTTACGCGTAATCCACCAAGTTCCGATTCCGTTACACCCAGCCCTGCCTGCTCCCCATATCGAAGCTGGAGTCTCTGATTCACATTCCACAGGCCACAGCCCATCTCCTGATCCATCGTTCCCCTGAGCTTATTCAGAAGCGCCTCACGTGCCTCCTGCGTCATGCCTTGCCCATCATCTTCAACGACAAGAACCATGACACCGCCCTGTTTTTCCCCTGATACTCTTATTTCTCCGGCCTCCGCGTCCGCTTCGATACCGTGAATCACCGCATTCTCCACTAGTGGTTGCACGATGAGTGGCGGTACCTCCTGTCTTAACATCTCATCAGACAGATCAATTTTGTAATGAATGCGGTCCATACGCATCCGTTGGATCTCCAGATAACAGCTGACAAATTCAATCTCTTCTGTCAACGGTACCACGTCCCGCTCCTGTCTTGTTGTATACCGATAATATCGCGATAGATTATGCGACATCGCTACAACAGCGTCCATACGCTTGAGTTTCGCCATACTTGTAATGAAGGAGAAACAATTATAGAAAAAGTGCGGGTTAATCTGCGATTGCAGCTGCTTCAACCGAGCTTCACGTACATGAATCTGTTCCAGGTAAACGTGTTCAAATAACTGCTGGATCTGCTCCACCATCAAGTTGAAACGTTCGGACAGGAAACTGAATTCATTGCGGCCCTTTGGCTTAATCCTCACTGAATAATCCTCCTGCTTCAATCGCTGGAACCCACGAATGAGTTGTTTCACTGGTACCTGCACCTGTACATAGAACAAATACGCCACACCAAAACTCATTAACAACAAACAAATCATGGAAGAATAGAACAGCATATTGGATTGATGAATGGGCTTCAGAATATCTGATAGCGGCATATAGTCCACCAAATACCAGCCTGTTGTACTGGATTTCACAGTGTTGACCATATATGGCTCGTTCCCGATCACTACTGTACGATTATCAACGTCCTGAAGTTTATGGATGGACAGTTCTTCCATCAACTGATTCGTTAATGAACGATCTGAAGTCCGGTTATAGATAACACCCGATTCTTCACGGAAATAGAAGGGGTCATGCCTGCCATCGTCTTTGAATTTGTCGAGCATATCCCGAATGTTGTCACTATCAAACTCCAGTTTAATAATCGTTTCTGCATTATTAGCCGGGTCTTTAATACCGTATGGAGATACCGTAATCCAGCTAAACATGAACCGATCATCTTCCCCATCCTGAATTTTGCGTACATCCCAGCCGGAAATGATATTTTCCCTTAGCGCTTCTTTATCGTAAGAACGTGCGTCCCTTTCGGAAACCACCCTGCCCAGCGAAGGAGAATACAGATATAATTTCGTGGCCCAATTGGATGAGCTTTCCTGAATACTCAGCTTATTCTGAATACGTTTGACCAGGTTGATCGCATCCAGATCAAAGTAGTTACTGTCCGCATAGATTCGCCGGAAGCTGCCAATATCAGGATCATGTATGAGCAGATTCGGCCATGAGGATAACAGTTCGATGTGTGTGTTCACTTGATTTTGGAAAAATTCAAGCTGGTTACTATTTGATCGATTCAACTCATCTCTGAGAACAGCTGTTGTTTTGTGATTGGAGTACCAGTACAAAAGCACTACCGGAATCAGCATAATCAGAATAAGAATGACCATTTTGGAAAACAGGTTTGTCCGATATGACATCTTTTCATCTCACCTTGTCTTAATTTGTCGTGACATTAATTGTAATGATGTAAGCGCTAAAGACAAACTATTTTTTTTGAGACAAACCGATTCATTATCTAGCGTAAGCGTTACCAATTCAAGGGGGAAGGAGATAAAACCAATATTTCTGCACTAAATGCAACTTCCACGCACAAAAAGAGCCAGCGATTAGCCAGCTCTCTATCTAATTTCAGTATATATCTTTAATCGTTCTATTCAACTCAAACTTTATTCCACTTCTGTTTATGTAATTATTCTTTTTTTCTATGAAAATATCAACTATGGAATATCATAATCAAATACCGTATTCGCTCCGTCCACGCCTACATCCAGCACAATATCCATAAGTTTCCCATTGACGAACAGAGGGGATTCCGCTTTCCCGTAAAACTCCAACTTACCTGTAAACGTTCCATGGCGTTCAATCTCAACATGTACGGGCCTTAATTGGACAGACTGCAAGGCTTCCAATAGTGGATCGTCCTTAAACTTATAACTGCGTGCGAGATCAGGCAATAACACGGCGGATACGGAATCTCTGCCGTAATTTTTGAGTGTCAGATCACAGGTTGCTCGGGTCTCACCCGTTTTCAGCACGTTAAAGGTACAAGAACTTGCATTCTGTACATAGGATACCGCATTAATGCCTGAAGCTCCCCACTTGGCTACATACATGAATTTATCCGTCATGTACGAATAACTGAGAACGATAGCGATAACTACGATCCATAACCCTTTTGCAAGAGCGGGGAATGATTTCCCGATTTCTTTGCGAGTAAGGTAGAATCCACACGCGAATATCCCCAATCCGATGAAAAGTGTGATATGAACTCCACTCAAGTAAGATGTAGTATACGGTGATATACCTATTGCTGACAGCATGGTATCTCCAACAGAAAAACCAAGATGATGGTTACATGTAAAGATAATAGCAAAAAGCAATAAAGCCCCTGAGAACACAAATCTGGTTCTCGACACACGAACACCCCCTAATCAACCACCTTATTATATCATATTTTTCCTATTTATGATTAACAATCCAAATCAAAAAAACAACATAAAAAGAACGCCTTCGGTTGTTTACCGAAAACGTCCTCCATTTTCACCGCTGACAAGAGCTTGTAGTAACACAGGTCTCTCTGTCATGGCTGACGATCATTTATTGCTTAGACAAGAATGCATCGAGTTGTTCCTGTTTGGCTGCAATAATTTTATCAATTCCTGCTGCTTTCAATTTCTCCAGATATTTCGGAATCATCTCATTTGGATCAACGGCGCCCGATGTCATACCCGGCTTGAACTGTTTGTTCACGTTGTTGACCGCAGCAATTTCATTTTTGACAGATTGGCTGTTGAATGTAAAGCCCAGTGCTGGAGACTTGACACCTTTGGCGTTAAATTCTTTGAACTTCTCCCATTTCTGTGGATCTTCATTATCCCAGAGGAAGTTCAGGAACTGGTTACCAAGCTGCCATTGGGCACCTGGGTTATAGGTACGACTGTTGGCATCTACGCCATCAGGGAGAGCAATGATATTATCCTGTCCGTCTTTTTTCACATAATGTGTACCTTCAATTCCGAAGTTCAGCAAGTTGTTAATTTCCTTGTCGGAATGCAGCAGGTTAATGACCTGCATCGCTTTCTCGGGTTGCTCGGAAGAACGGGAGATCGCGAGCATCGCTCCAGATGCATCACCCGTCGTGATTGTCGGCTGTGTCATCTCAATCTGAGTGAGTGGGAAACCCACATACCCTTCTTCTTCTTTATCCTTGCCTGGCTTCATGCCATCCGTCCAGAGAAACGCTTTTCCAGCCTTCGCCTGGTCTTTCGGGAACACATTGGACGTAGCAGCATCACTGTTGATATATCCCGCTTGATACCACTTGCGAGCGAGTTCAGCCGCTTCTTTGAATTCTGGGGTCTCCACTTCATTCAGCACCGTTGTTCCGCCTGCTGTTTTGGAGATAACTCCAGGTACGGAAGCATCACCGAGATAATCCCAATCCAGATTCTCCAACAGCCCGTTACCATTGGTATTGGACATATAGAATGGTGTGATGGCTGGCTCGTTTTCCTTGATTGTTTTGAGAAGTGGCTCCAGATCAGCCCATGTCTTTACAGCTGTCAGGTCCAGTTTATACTTGTCAGCCAGATCTTTACGTACCAACACACCACGTGTGGCAGCAAGTTCCTTATTCGTAGGAACGCCGTAATTCACGCCGTCCACCTGGGAACCTTCCAGAAAGGCAGGGTCCAGGTTTTTCTTAATATCCTGACCATGTGCATCAAGCAGATCATTCAAGGGCAAGAATGCGCCTTTAGCTACATTCACCGTGTAGTTCTGCCAAGCTGCTGTGAAGATAATGTCTGATTTTTCACCTGAAGAAATCATGAGATTCAGCTTGTTATCCCACTGTCCCCAGTCAATCGCATTGATCTTAAGCGTGGCTCCGATCTTTGGTTCCATCTTTTTGTTAATCTCGGCTTCCACCAGAGCGACATCCTTCTGTGGTGTCCCTGGGTAGAACAGTGTCACTTCATAGGGTTTGCCCCCACCTTCACTTGCTCCTCCGCCTTCTGCGCCAGGTGTTGTTGTTCCACCCTTGTCTGATGAGCAAGCTGCCAGCACCAGGCTCAGCGCCATAACCGTTGCCATCATGCGTGACCATACCTTTAATGATCTAACCAATTGAACCCCTCCTGTCATGTGTTGAAACATTCAACCGAATTCCCCAATTCACAAATAAACCGATAACTACTTCTGTATATGCCCTTTCAGTCCATCTTCATTTACCTTGCCCACTCCGCTAACCGGTTCAGAGTTATCCCTTCACAGCGCCAACCGTAAGACCTTTGATGAAATAACGCTGGAAGAACGGATATGCCAGTACAATTGGACCAATACCGACTACAGCCATCGCCATTTGCAGAGTTTTGTTAGGCAGATTGAGCAATCCACCCTGCGACGAAATCTGTGAAGAGACGTTGGAGTTGGTTGTTAAATATTGAATATCGAGCAGCGTCCGGTACATAAGGTACTGAAGGCTGATCGTCCGGTTATCTGATATAAAAATCATGCTAAGGTACCAGTCATTCCAGTAATTCAATGTACTGAACAACGCAACGGTTGCCATTACGGGAAGAGAGAGCGGAAGCACGATACGTGCAAACGTTCTCAATTCTCCCGCACCATCAATCCGAGCCGATTCCAGAATAGACACCGGAATGGAGTTCGCGAAGAATGTACGCATGACCAGTACAAAGAATGGAGATAGCAGTAGCGGCATAATGAGTGCCAGTAGGGAGTTTTTTAGATCCAATACGTTGACATAGACCAGGTACCAAGGTACCAGACCCCCGTTGAACAACATCGTGAAGAAGATGAAAAAGGCGAACCAGCCCCGGTAAGGCAGATCTCTCCGTGAGAGCGGATACGCATACAATGCGGTCAGCGCAACACTTGTAATGGTACCTACAACGGTAACGATAAAGGATATACCATACGAGTGAATGATCTGATCCATATCTCTGAACAGAAACTCATAAGCCGTCAGGCTGAACTTCTCTGGAATAAGCTTATATCCATTGGCAATGACTGTTGTCTCGTCCGAAAATGAGATGGCGAAGACAAGCAGGATCGGCACGATACAGGCAATGGCATAGAATAGAAACATCGCATGAATAACGGATGCGGAACGCTTCGATACGGCTAGTGGATCACGTGATTTCACAGCTGACTTGCCTCCTCTCAAAATAATGCATTATCTTTATCTATTCGCCTTACGATGGTATTGGATACAAGAACCAGCACAAATCCAACGATTGCTTGGTATAGACCGGCTGCTGATGACATCCCGATATCTCCACCGATAAGGAACGTACGATATACGTAGGTATCCAGTACATTCGTTACAGGGAACAGCGCTCCCGATTCCAATGGAACCTGATAGAACAGACTGAAGTCTGCATAGAATATACGGCCAATTTGCAATAACGTCATAATGACGATTAATGGGACGAGAAACGGAATGGTGATGAAACGTATCTGATGCCATTTTGTTGCTCCATCAAGCACAGCTGCTTCATAATATTCTTCATCGATACCCACGACAGCTGCCAGATAAATGACGGCATAATATCCAATATTCTTCCATGTGTTCACCAGTGGCAAAATATACGGCCAATACTTCGGCTCTGAATACCAATCGATCGGCTGACCGCCGAACATCTGTAGAATCGTTGAGTTCATGAAACCTGAATCCTTGCCCAGGAAAGCCAGTACCAGATAACTGACCACAATCATGGACAGGAAATACGGTAATAACATAAGTGATTGATATAACTTGGACATTGCCTTGTTCTTCACTTCATTGAGCAGAATAGCAAGCCCGACACCTACAAAGAGATTCAGTGCAATAAACACGGTGTTATACGCGAGTGTATTTCGGGTAATTTCCCATGCATCACTGGTTGAGAACAAATATTTGAAATTGTCCCACCCACTCCATGGGCTACCCCAAATACCATCAGCATAGTTTACATTTTTGAATGCGATCAGAACGCCGAACATCGGCATATAGTTGTTCACCAGCAGAAACAGGACACCTGGCAAGAACATGAGATACAGCACCTTGAATTTGCCAAGATTGTGCCACACAGACTTGCGCTTTCGGACTGTTTCTCCCGGTATTTCCGATATCCGTACTCCCTTACCCGCCTGGGGTTGTGTCTTCATAACTTGTTCTCCCTCACTCCTCTTGAATTCTTCCTCAGGATGAAGCTCCGTTGCGGCTCCTGTGGTTCAAGTATACGGCGGGGCGAGTAAGACCTCTATCTGCTGTGGTGACCTGTTGACTTATCAAATTATGACTTTAGATCCAGAAAAAACAAAAGACGCAGCATGCTGCGCCCTGAACTATACGGTACGTGACTGTTTTCGAAACTCCTGTGGCGTTATACCCGTGCACTTTTTGAACATTTTGGTGAAATGCGAGTAATTGTAGTACCCCACCTTGCCAGCGATATCCGTCACTTTGACGGTGGACTGGGACAACAATGTCTTCGCTTTGGCTACTCTGCCCTGCAGGATAAACTCAGATAGGGACATCCCCTTCTCTTTCCGAAACAGACGTGATAGATAAGCGGGATTGAATCCGGCAAAAGCTGCAAGCTCCTCTCGCATAAGTTCTTCACCAATATGAGTTTCAATATAAACGCACAACTGATCCACAATGGTCATGGGGCTGTGATCGTCCGGGTACAATACCGGGATAACACGATCAATCAGATCAGCCGTCCACTGTTTCAACTGCGGCAACGACCTTGTCACCATACTCTCTTCCGGCTCCCGTTCACCCGGATAAAGACTGCGTATTGACACGTTTTTCTGATGAAGCAGCGGATAGACCACATGCAGCATGGCATGATAGTAGAGATGCAGCATTTCAGGAGACAAACCCTCCTGGGCAGCAAGCAACTCAAAAATCTCATCCACACGTTCTCGCAAATCTCCTACTTTACCTGTCTCAAAAAGAATAGATAATTCCGAAAACCATGGAATAGGCAAAAAGCGATCTTCCTGATCTCTTCCCCGCTCATCATAGACAAAAACTTCTTCAAGCTCCTTAATATTGCGCCGTTCCATATCCATCAGTTCATTTAACATGCCTTGCAACTCAGTTACAGCAACCGGGGCACCAACATAACAGGACAACCGACAGTAGAAATACGTACCACATTCCTGAATATATCCCTGACAACGTTGTGCCACTTCGCTCGCACTTGGAATGATGCCATCTTGCTCATAAGCAAGCACAATATTTAATCCACTTTGATCCTGAAACACCTCACCGGGCTTGTCGCCAAGCAGCATCTCTTTGGCTGCATTACGAAGGGCATATTCCAATACCTCTTCGTCACGCAAATCAAAATCACGCACCCATTCCTCTACTGAGATCACAATAGGTAACACACGAGCATGCGGATCAATCTCGGCACCATACAGTTCTGCGAGCTCTTGCAACCGTTGTTCGGTTAACGTGATACGCTGAGAGATGGCATCTTTCCAGAAGCGTTCCGTCAGTAGCGGTTTATGGGTTTTCCAGCGTTTGTATACGGTCTCATAAACTTCGTTGGTACGGGTACGCTGCTCTCCATCCTTGATCTTCTCCACCGCCTGGGTTACTACCTTAATCAATTGATCCGCTGGAGCCGGCTTCAACACATAATCAAAGCTGTTTAGCTTAATGGCTGTCTGAGCATAATCGAATAAAGCATGCCCTGTCAGGAAAATGGTCATTATACCTGGATCATGTTTTAACACCCAACTTTGCAGGTCAAGCCCTGTTTCACCAGGCATCTCGATATCACAGATCATGATATCAATAGCATTAGCCTTTAAAATCTTTCTTGCCTCTTCGGCATCACCAGCACTGTATACCTGGTCAATGCCTGCTGCTTGCCAATCGACCCCTTCCACCATCGCTTGTAATGCATACACTTCATCATCCACGATCAACAGGTTCCGCATAGGCTCCCCCTTCTTCCTCTTCGGTCTGAGCGGGTAAATCAATGATGACTTTGGCGCCATGATCCACCTCATTGCCAAACTGCAAACTGGCTTGATCACCATACTTCACTAAAAGCCGATGAGCCACGTTCCATATACCGATATGCTGTCCACTCGGATCTTCAGCGTATTGTCCATGTTGCAGACGCCCCAACAATTCCTCTTCAAATCCAACACCATTGTCCACAATCATCAGTTGAAGCACCGTCCCATCGACCTGACCGGATGACTTCTCACCGAGGCGCGCCACGATCCGAATGACAAATGCTTGTGTCCGGCGCTGAAATCCATGAATAATGGCATTCTCCACAAAAGGCTGAATGGTTAATGGCGGAATCACATAATGTCCCAGATTCGGCTCAACATCCAGTTCAAAATCGAATCTGCTTGGAAACCTCAGCTTTTGAATTTCTAAGTAATGACGAATGTGCTCGAGCTCTTCATCCAGACGAATAACACGTTTGCCTGCACGCAGACTGAATCGAAAATAATCGGCCAGATGACCAGCCATCTGCTGCACCAACTCATGTTTTTGCAAGGAAGCCAGACTATGAATAATATTGAGTGAATTCAGGTAAAAGTGAGGATTGATCTGCATCTGCAGTTGTTTGAACTCTGCCTCCCGCGTCCGCAACTGTTCCTCATACACATCAATCTTCAGATGCCTGATCTCACTGGTCATTTGATTGAAACTTCGTGTCATAAATTCAAGCTCCGACGAAGATGGCGGGTCCAGCTTCACATCGAGATCTCCACGGCTCACCCTTCTCATGCCTCGGATTAACGCATTCATCGGGCGGAATAACAGATGCCGCAAAAAGATCAGTGCGGTAACCAGAATTACTGCCGCACCAATGGGAAGCAGACGAATGATCTGCTGGAAAAACGGGAGGTTACGCATCATGTCTTCCTCAGGCAGCAGCACGATATAATTCATCTGGGACATGGCCGAGGCAGTACCCAACATCAAATATTGACGTGCTTCTCCCTTGTTCACAACTTCAGAGATCACCTGATACGGATTCTTCAGGCCGGGAAGATGCGCTGCAGCCAGCTGAATCTGTGCAGTATTCAATGTGGAATCCGATAGTGCCCCACCGTCTGTTCCAACAATGACTGCACCTCCCCGATCTCCGGATTCAGTGAATTGTTGTGTATGATTCAGTGCATTCATATCAACAAGTGCACCTGCATAGAACTGCTGGTTGATTCGCACCGTTTTCACCAGCGCATTCCACGTCCCGCCACGCACGATGCTCCATTCCGGCTTCTGGATATCCCCTTCCAATTGCTGCATCTGGACTGGCATACTCTCCTGCACAACCGACTTTTTGACATCATAATTGCCTGAAGTGGCGAGCAGCAGATCATCATTCACGGCATCATATAGAAAAAAAGAATCGATTAGATTATAAAAACCGATATCTGTCATGAATTTGTTCATAATCCGTTGCTTTGCAATGATATAATCACCGCTGCCGTATTTCAGAAAAAACAGAGAGATAATATCCGGGTCCCGCTCGCCCAGACTATATAAATACCGATTCGTCTCCTGTAACACACGTTCATTCTGCTCCACACTCTTGGCGAGATGATTCATATTGGTGAGGGATACTTTGTCACGTACAACTTTCATGGCGTAGACGTTGTTGTAATAAAGCAGCATGAATAATGGCAGCATGATCAATGTAAGACCCACTATAAATTTAAAACGAAGTGAACGGATAAAGCTCATGGATTATGGATTCCCGCCCTTTTAGAGGTAGTTCAAAAAGTCCGCTGTACTGAAACCAGACTTATTGAACACACACTTTATTTCAACATAGTTTTTTTCTATTTTCTTCCTTATGATGGCATGTTTATTGTAATCACCCCTGCTTGCCACTGTCTATGGGGTCCCGTGACCTTCACATATCAATTCTGGTGACTTCCATCCGCTCCAATTTCAAGAGTAACAAGCTTCATGTAGTAATAAATTCTCCAGTTGTAAAAAAAATCCTTCATTATTACTCAGAAGCTTCACCCTAAAAATAAATGCTGCGGCAAGCCCCGGACTCCACGAACGCCCGATCTTGACATGCATACGATATATCACTCCTCGGGTTAGTCACCAGGATGTAGGGAGGCCTGTTCGATGAATATTCAACTCACTGCGTTACACTATGTCTATCTGGCATTTATCGTCTTGATCATCGCAGTTATGATCCGGCGCAGGGACACCACCATCATCTGTGTTGCGGGTATTATGACCATTGGACTTCTGGCAACCGAAACCTTAAGCGGGTCAGTTGCTGGGATCTTCAGCAGTTTTATCTATGCAACAAAAGAATTGCTGAGTACAATCTTTATCATCTCAATTATTGTGGCAATGAGCCGTGTTCTGATCAGAACCGGCATTAATGAGGTCATGGTAACACCCGTCACCCGGTTTATCCGTTCTCCTCAGGTCGCGTATTGGGGTATCGGATTGATCATGATGGTAGTATCGCTATTTTTCTGGCCATCCCCGGCCGTAGCACTCGTTGGTGCAGTACTGCTTCCTGTAGCCGTGCGTGTAGGTCTTCCTCCGATTGGAGCTGCTATTGCGATGAACCTGTTTGGACATGGGATTGCACTGTCGGGAGATTACATTATTCAGGGGGCTCCTAAACTTACAGCTGATGCGGCGGGTATACCAGTCACTTCCGTCATGACGGCCAGCATTCCTTTGGTCATTGTCATGGGCACCGTATCTACACTTACAGCCTTCTGGATGCTGCGCAAAGAGATGAAATCAGGTTCACCTGTTCATTCCCCAAACGTTACATCAGGTACCGTGAGCACGGAACCTTCTTCTTCATCAGAGGCTGTGTCCACCTCCCTACCCACTGATCAGCCTGTTGAACGTCAAGCCATGTCACTCCGTTTGCAAAAAGCATTCGCTCTGCTTATCCCTCTGTTATTCGCAGTTGATGTGATTCTGATGTTTGTATTGAAATTGCAAGGCGGCGACGCAACAGCTCTGATTGGCGGAACCGCTGTGGTTATACTGATCGCCGTTACCCTTGCCGCACACCGACATGCGGGACCAGAGGAAACGACCAATTATTTAATAGAAGGATTTCAGTTTGGTTTCAAGGTGTTTGGACCGGTTATTCCCATAGCCGCATTTTTTTATCTGGGAGATGCTGCGATTACGGAGTTGTTCATCAACCCTCTTCCTGAAGGTTCACACGGGATTGTGAATGATCTCGGGGTCGCACTTGCTGGGCTGGTGCCATTAAATGATACGGTGGGCGCGATTACAATGACGGTAACCGGAGCAGTGACCGGAATGGATGGTTCGGGGTTCTCGGGGATATCCCTGGTTGGCTCGATTGCATCCATGTTTGCAGGTTCGGCAGATTCCGCACCTGTACTGACAGCATTAGGTCAGGTTGCAGCCATATGGGTAGGTGGTGGAACCTTGATTCCATGGGCATTGATTCCTGCTGCTGCAATCTGCGGAGTCAATCCTTTTGAACTTGCAAGACGCAACCTGAAGCCTGTACTGCTGGGACTCACGGTAACAACAATTGTAGCCATCTTTCTGATCTGACCAAAGGTTATTTCCACTGACACTACGATGACAGAAGCACCTTCCAATCGCTGTTATTCCCAGATTTTTTTGATCCCCTTTCTCAAGGGGAAATCCGGTAATAGCGTATGCTTCCGATGCAGCTTTCTTTCAGAAAGCTTTTAGGCGACCGCTTCGCTTTTTCAGGTTCTTTCTGTCCTCTCCGTTATCGTGTAAATGATTAGTTCATCTCAAATAGACATTTTAAAAAGACGTGCGCGAACGCGCCCAGTTCCAGAGATCTTCACGTTTCATCTCTGCCAGATGCAGCATGTCCACATATGGATCTCCCTGTAGTCCAAGTACAGAAGCAAAAGCAGGCTCCGTCTTCCACCCTGCCTGTTTTAGTCTGCGGATCTCACGGTGTCCCGCGTCTCCCCACAGTTGCAACAATCTCCACTCTACGATCATATGTAGGTATGCATTCTGCCTGTAAACTGGAACGGATTGGGCAAAAATCTCCACAGGCCAATGTCCCACTTGCAAATTACAAGTCATATAAGGACGTTGGTCTGGAAGATCCCCACCACGTACACATTGAAATTCAGTAACGGCTCCGATTCGATTGTATACCTCGGCTTCAAACACATCCAGATCCTCTGCATAACACAGCAGATCCAGATCACTGCCCGGAATATCAATATCAATTGGCACCGTTCCTGCTGGATATGGGTGATAGTCAGCTAATATATCGAGCAATCCACTGCTCTGTAACACATGATAGGCGTCCTGCTGACGTGTATTACCCGAAGCCAGATGTGCCATTACTTCTGCCGTATTACTCATCTCCCCGTCTTGGGCCACAGTTAGTTCGAGCCTCCTGTAATGACCTGTTTCACACGTCCCACATGACCACTCGTCAGTCGTACTTTGATTCCGTGTGGATGCGTAGGTGACTTGGTTAACAGATCCTTCACAATGCCACGTGTCAGCTTACCTGTAGCTTGATCCTGCTTCAGCACAATGTCCACTTCCAGACCTGGCTTAATATTTACGCGTTGTTGTCCATTCATTATGTTCACTCTCCTCTATGTCGTAATTCATATCTTGTATACTATATAACCCTTAAACACAAAGCTCCATCTATTGTAGACGTTTTGGTTTCAAAACAAAAGGGACACGGCAATAACCTCCTACGCCTGATTCCATGGTTGATATGAAGACCAAGATAAAGAAACCGCAGGTCTCTTCATCTGAGACCTACGGTTTCTAATTGGATTACCATGTTCAGGGCTTTACGTTCTTCAACGAAGAAGAAGGTGAAGTCCCATCCTTCGCGGCTTCGCGTGCCTTTACAGCAAGTAGCTCAGACACCGTAACGAATTGGTACCCCTGCTGCTGCAGTTTCGGCAGGATCGTTTTGAGTGCTGCTACCGTATGCGACTTGCCTTCCACCTTATCGTGAAAAAGTACAATATCCCCATTACGTGCGTTCTTCAACACTTTGTTAACGATAGCCGATACACCTGGAGAAGCCCAGTCCCGTGTATCCTGATGCCAAGACCAGAGTACAATGGTATACCCTTTTTGTTTGGCAGCCTGGATGACCATGTCATTGTAATAGCCGCCCGGTGGTCTGAACAACAGGGGACGCTCCGCGCCAGCTTTAATAATGGAACTTTCTGTTTCGTTCATATCCTTCATGTACTTTTCCGCACGTGTTGATCGAACTGCATACGTGTGCGCATACGTATGGTTGGCGATTTCATGCCCTTCGAGCTGTTCCTGCTTAATCAGTTTAGGAAATTTATCTGCCCATTTGCCAAGTACAAAAAAAGTTCCTTTAGCATGATACTGCTGTAACAAAGCCAGGATCTGCGGAGTCTGAATCGGATCTGGTCCATCATCAAAGGTAAGGGCGATGAGTTTATCCTGTGTGGGAACTTCCCACACAATCTCTCCTCGTTCCTCATAATACTGACGGTTCTTCTGTACAGGCTTCGCATAGGCAGAACTGCTACCCAGCAAAATAATTAGCGTGAACATTCCGATGACTCGGGCTGCCTTCAGGTTCATGTGGTGTCCTCACTTTGTCTTCATACGTAAACTCCCTGTTAGCATTTCCCGATTCACCCGAACTCATTAACGAAAGATCTGATCCACGACTGCAATTTCCTCAGCAGTTAATTCCACATTTAATGTTTGCAGATTGTTAGTGACCTGCTCTGGTCGCTTGGCACCCGGAATCAATGCATCAATAGAAGGCTGAGTCAGGTACCAGGCCAGAACCAGATGAGCGACCTCAACATCCTTGGATTGTGCTATGCTGCGCAGTTGCTCAACTTTATCGAGATTTTCAATGAAAGCTTCACCTGTGAACAGCGGGTTCTTTGCCCGTCCATCCTGAAAGGTTGTATCACGATTATATTTCCCGCCCAGCAGTCCCGCTGCCAGAGGGAAGTAAGGAACAAAAGAAATGTTATGCTCAGCCGTATACGGCAACAGCTCTTTCTCCGCATCTCTTTTGAACAGATTATATTCAGATTGCAGTACGTCTACATGCCCGTCCTTGTTGGCTTCACGCAACTGATCAATGGAGAAATTAGATACGCCAATGGCACGAATTTTGCCAGCATCTTTTAATTGTTTTAACGTATCTACCGCTTCATCCTTAGGCGTATGTTCATCCGGAAAGTGGATGTAGAACAGATCAATGTAATCGGTTTGCAGACGTTTCAACGCCTCATCCACGGCTGTTTTCAGAAAAGCAGGTGAGTTATCTATGACAATCTTGCCATCCACAAATTTATGAGCTGCCTTGGTTGCAATGATGGTATTCTGCCGCTGACCAGTTTCCTTCAGTACTTCACCAATCAGTCGTTCGGAATGCTCCGGTCCATAGATGTATGCCGTATCCAGAAAGTTAATACCTTGTTTCAAAGCTGTACGAACCACTTCCTTACCCGTCTCATCATTCAGCATGTCCGGATAGATATTATGTCCGCCTACTGCATTCGCACCCAGTCCAATGGGATTCACGATCAGATCCGTCTTGCCCAACCGAATTTGTTGTTCTGCCATGTCTCATCTCTCCTTCACTGATCGATATAAGTACATTTCTGTAATGATGCGTGTTTCTTGTTACATATTATATCAAACCATTTAGCATATTTAAAATATCGGGTTTATCGGATTAAGTGTTTTTCAACGCAGTCGCTTCCACATCGTTAATAAACCGGCGCAGTTTCGCAGCCACATCACGGGTGATTTCACCGTTTTCATACAGTTGTTGCACTGTATTACGCTGTTCCTGAATCGCCACCATCTGCAACTCCAATTTCTCCTGATTAAATGGATCTTCCGTTTTACCTTGGTTCCAGGTGCGCAATTTGGCAATTACACGCTCATACTTGGCAATGACCGACAGTGCGACAACTCGATTCCCATCGTTCATATGGGCACGAATAGCCTTAATTGCCGCTTCAGAGGTGCGCAACTTCACCTGACGGAACAGTTCTGCATTTTCAAGCATAAATGGTTGATTCGGCTTCTGGGACCGGTTGGTGAAGAGATGTCCTAACACACGCCCGATCTCGCTGATCGAGGTCATGAACTGAGTGTTTGCACGATTCGCCAGCATCATTTCCTTGCGATCCAGCCAGCTGTCACATTTGAAGGCCGCATCAGAAGCAATTGCATTTTCGTCTAACATTACTTCAACTTCTTTACGCTCCGCCCGGGTGGCAATCAGGTTAATCGCCGTTTCTTGTTTCTGAATATCTTTGCGTTTATCGGCGGTAAGCTGACCTGCGGCCTGTCTGATGTACTTGGACAAGTCGGAGACAACCGCGAGTGCCGCAGCTTTGTTCTCATCGTTCATTTCGGATTTGACAGCTCGTATTGCCGCATTCAGCATAATGTCATGTGCTTTTCGTTCTGACTTCTGCGGTGTTTCTTCTGTGGATTTCCCATCGTCCTTGGCCAGAACTGGAAGAAACACGCTCGCCGCAATCAGGGAGAAGAGGATAACCCCTGCCGCGAGGAAAATAATCAGATCCCGTTCAGGGAAAGGTGATCCATCCTGAAGCACATAAGGAATGGAGAACGCACCCGCCAATGTTACAGCCCCCCGCACCCCAGAGAGGGAAATGATCGTAATATCCTTGAATCTGGGCCGGCCAATAGAGGATTTGGTACGCAGCAATTCATTCCCTTGCCAGAACAGATAGATCCAGAGAAAACGCAGAACCAGCAGTAGCACCGAGATCAAGCCCACATATCCCAACACCTGCAGATTATTAAACGAAACATTTTCAAATATGGTACTCAACACATCCGGGACCTGTACACCCAGAATAACAAACACCAGACCATTTAGTATAAATAAAATGACTGACCATGTGCTCGCAGATACCACCTGCATTTTCAACTGAACCGATTCAGCACGGTCACGCTCAATGGCGTGGATAATACCGCCTGCCACTACCGCAAGAATACCTGATACCCCAATTTCTTCACTCACCAGATAGATGATAAATGGCGTCAGGATTTGCAGCAGCATGTGAATGGTCACATCTTCCATGCCCAGTCTACGGATCCATACCCCTAGCCTGATTAACAGAAAAGATAACAATGCCCCGACAAGAAGTCCGCCAATCGCAATCAGAATAAAACTGAAGGTTGCATTCGCCAGGGAAAATACACCTGTAACTGTGGCTGCAATTGCGAATTTGAAGGCCACGAGGCCAGATGCATCATTCATTAATGCTTCACCTTCAAGAAGCCTATGTATGCCTTTGGGCAAATGTACCCGGCCCGCCATGGCGCCAACGGCCACAGCATCTGTCGGGGACAGTATGGCTGCAAGAGCAAAAGCAGCAGGTAACGGAATCGAAGGAATCAGCCAGTGAATGGCATATCCCGCCACGACCACCGTCACGAATACAAGCCCTAGTGCAAGCAGAAGTATCGGTGCACGCAGATTCCATAATTCATTCCTTGGCGTTCGCTTACCATCGTTGTATAACAAAGGAGCGATGAACAGTACAAAGAACAATTCCGGATTCAACGGCAGGTGAACACCTGCGGGAAGCAAAGCTATAGCTACACCAAGCACGATTTGAATGAGCGGAATGGGAATAAAGGGTACAAACCGGTTTAAAATATTGGATAAACCAATCAGTACCAGTAACACAAGTACGGCAATAAATATTTCCATGATGACAATCCCTTTCCGCTATAGAAGTGGTGAAACCTTTGTTGTATAGGTTTATTTTAACATAATCCAACCTTTATTATAAAAATGTTGTCATATTCATATACCCATTCAACTGGCCTCAGACTAGTTTATATAATTGGAACTAATCATTTAGACAACAACGGAGAGGACAGAAAAAACCTGAAAAAGCGAAGCGTTCGCCTTTATCCCCGGATTTTCCCCTTCGGAAAAGGGAATCAAAAAATCTGGGGATAACAGCGATTGGAAGGTTATTCTGTCATCGTAGTGTCAGTGCAAATAATCTTTAGTGCAACTTATATAGATTGAAGAATTCTGATGGATTCTGTATATAAGATGTTACAATATGGTCAGGACAATACCCGTTTGGAAAGGAACTTGCATCTATGGCATTTGGAATTAAACGACAAGAGCTTGCTGCTTGGAAGGAACAAGTGGCTCGGGGTGAGATTGCGTACCTCACTCATTTCTGGATTGACAACCGATTTCCCGGTATCACCAGTGTCACCAAAGTTGGCTGTGCAGATCTGGAACGTCTCGAACGTTGGTGCAACGATCATGGGTTGGACCCGCGATACATTCATCGGCGCCAGCCCTTTCCCCACTTTGACCTGATGGGCAGCAAGCAAAAAGAAATTCTGATCCAAGAAGGCATGACAGATCATGTGGTTCGCTTTCATTTGTAAACCAACTCAAAAACGCCAGTCTTCAAGGTTCATCCCCCCGCAATTAGGGACGAACTCATGAGGACTGACGTCTTCAAGGATCAAGTCATATTATGGACTACCGGTGGATCTGCTCAAACGACTTCATGTTCTCCAGCAGTTTCAGTTCAATTTTCTTCAGCATGCCAAACATCTGCTGTTGCTCCTCTTCGGAAAGTGCTTGCAACAATTCCCACGTCATTCGGCCGCGATTCGCATTAAGTGTCTTGGCAAGCTGCGCGCCTTCATCCGTTAAGGACAGCCACACAATTCTCCGGTCTTCTTCACTGCGCACCCGCTGGATCAACCCTTCCGTCTCCAGTTGATTCAGTACAATGGTGGTTGCGCCGGAAGACAAACTGAGTTGTCTGGCCACATCAACCGCCATGCAGCGTTTTTCACGTAAAATCATGCCCAATATATGACTTTTTGTCGGATTCAGTTTACAGTTGGTTTCGGTCTTCTGCTGCTGATCCAATACTTTATTTTTATATCTGAAGAAGGCCTCCAACAATTGATCTACGTTTGCCAATTGAGAGTTTCGCTCCGTATCCGGGCTCATAAACGTTCCTCCTGCCTTTCATCATAACCTACCTTATATTGTAACATATTTACACTATGATGTTTGTGAAAAATGCGCTTGTATCCGACACCCTATCGTTGACTGCAAGACTCTTGTTTTATTTTGGGTTTCGCCTATTGCATTATGGCAACGGGTTTGTTTATAATAACCTATATCTTTAAAGTTACTTTTAGTTACTTAATAATTTTAATAAATCTGTTGTTATAAAGTAAATAAAGCGTCACCATTATAATGCAAGGGACTTATGCACATGAATCAGTATACACAATCACAACTCAAAACGGACGTTTGCATCGTCGGCGCGGGACCTGGCGGTGCTTTGCTTTCTTATTTACTGAACCAAAAAGGAATCTCCACGATGCTCATTGAGCGGCAGCCCCACCTGCACAAGTCGTTTCGCGGGGAGTTGCTTAATGTGGATGGCGAAGCCATTTTGAATAAATACGCCCTCTATTCCCTCATTCAGGAACGAGGAGCGCTGCTCTTGGAACAGATTCAGTATTGGGAAAATGGGCAGATTATTCATACGGTATCACCGGGCAATGGAGAATCTCATGTTGGTATTCATGTACCCCAAGATCATCTCCTGGAAGCCATCGTGTCGCATGCTCAGCAGCACAATTCAAACGAACAAGTACTATTCAATACGATTATGACCGGTTTGTTACGAGACAAGAACGGCCAGGTCGTGGGTATTAACATTCGGCAGAAGGGTGTTCCTGCCTCCATTGAAGCATCTGTAATTGTGGGTGCTGATGGCAGATACTCTGCTGTACGCAAACATTCCGGTATGACCCCGGAGATTCGTAAGCATGGGTATGATCTGCTCTGGGCACGCATTCCGGCACCCGTAGGTTGGGAACCCGCTGTTCGAATGGCCAGCATGGATGGTCAACAGCTCGCACTGTTCTCACAGTTCGGCGGTTATGTTCAGATTGGATGGAACATTCCCGAAGGAGCTTACTCCAAGCTGCGAGAGCAGCCGATTGCTCCTTTTGTAGATAAACTTGTATCTGCTTTTCCTTGCCTATCTGATTCTGTAGCTGCCAACATTCAGAGCTGGAGTGATTTTGTTCTGTTATCTGTCGAAAGCAGCTATTGCCCGTCGTGGGCACAGGACAATGTTGTACTCATCGGTGATGCCGCTCATACCATGACACCAACCGGTGCGTTTGGACTTAATGCCGCGCTCGAAGATGCGGATGTGCTCTCCGAATTACTTGTCCAAATGGCTGCAGATCAATTCAGTTCCACTGCACAACTTCAGGAACTTCAGACGATTCGCGGTGCAAAGGTACAGCAGCAACTGGCACGACAAGTGGAGATGGAATCCTCTTTCCAACAGCGGTATGAATCCTTTCTCTAAACCCAGTTAATACAGATAAAATGCCTATATGCCCAAACAGCCGATCACTTCCTCATAGAGAAGAATCGGCTGTTTGGTTTGTTGGTTTATCTTTTTTATGTAATTCCGTATCCTTCTTCATTTTCGTTTGCGTGGAGCAAACGTGTCTTCTCTGGGTGCTCCTTCTTGTACAGTATCAACGTCCTTCGGATAGGATGAGATGTTATCTTTTTCATATACTGCTTTCTCCAGATTGCTTAAGCGGCGCAATACTTGTTTGCTTTTACGAACGATATATACGATACCAATAATCAGCAGGATCAACATCAGAATGAATATAACCATCTCCGGGTAAAAGACAAATGACATGAATCCACCTCCTTTGAAAACGATTTCTCTATATCATTCTAACCTTAATGATTCAAGATGTGAACCCGATTGGAAGTTTCGCTTGTGGAATAAGGACTAAATTACCTGACACAACGACATGAACTCACCCTGCTGCAAAAGTAAAAAAGGTGGCATCCCTGATCAGGATTACCACCTTGAACCTCGAATAAGATTCGAAGTCTGTGATTATTATTTTATCCTTCTCTGCCGTTCATGGCACTAACTCGAAGTTCTGTCAGTGGCAGAGACGTTTGCTCTGGGTGAAGTAGTCTCACTGTTCGGCTCTCACCGGGGAGCAGATCGAAATAATTGTCACTGAATCGGACACGCCCAAGGGGAAGCTCCAGCTTCACCAATCGTGCAATCCCACCACTGGCCGTAACCGTAACAGACTGCTCCTCCTCGTTCACATGTACGCTCAATTGCGACTCTGGCAACGTCACATCCTTAGGATCGCGCAAGAAGTAACGATTACTCGGTGCCGCAAATCCTTCGGATACCAACTCAACCATTACTTCCTCCGCGCGTCTACCCTGTAACACCTCTACTTCAGTTAATTCAACAATACACCGTGAGGATTGGGATGTTACTTCAACAGCACGTGAGCTGGAGTAGATCTTCTCTCCATCCAATGCATAGACATTGAGTCGAAGCTCCCCTTTCAAGACGTCACGTGTATCGTTCACAACCCACAACGCAAGCGGCTCACCCGGCTCATGCTCCAGTGACAACAGGACAGGATGAAGGAATATTTTCCCATAATAAAAGGATGCCTTCGGCAGCAGTTCATAATCAATCATGGACCAGCTTGTTCCTGGCCAACTATCGTTCAATTGCCATACAAGCGCTCCGCTGTTGCGGTGATTGATGCGCCGGAAATGTTCAATTCCATATCGTAACCCTTCTGCTTGAGTAAGCATGGAGTAGTTCATATACTCTTCTATATCTTGCGGAATCCCTGTGTAACCCTCCATCAGCAAAATACCTTTTTGATGATTGGTATCTTTGTTACGATAGGCCATCTCCGGACTGCCCCAGTAAAACTGACCTGCGGGCATATTTTTCTCCAGTGTGTAACGATTGGCCGAGGCATGCATACCAAATTCACTGCTGAACAACGCATGATCCTTTTTATAATTTTTGAACGTTACACCTTCAATGCTGTAGTCCAGCAGCGGTGGCTCTCCATGCTTCCTTGGATAGACCGAACCATGCCATACCTGCCAGTTGTGGCGATCCCCCACATCCGGGTCATTCGCATCCTGACCGTTGCTGTCGCCGAACGGCGAAGAAGGCCAGTACGGACGAGACAGATCCAATCGCTCTAGCACTTCAGGGATTAGCTCATGATAGATCTGTTCACCGTAGAACGGGCTGGTAATATCTCCACTTGCAGACTTCATATCATAGAGCCAATCTATTTCATTATTCCCACACCAGAGGGCAAGCGAGGCACGGTTACGCAGACGTAAGACATTGTTTTCTACCTCTTGCCGTACATTATCCATGAAATCACGATTGAAATCCGGGAACAGTGCATTCGCGAATGCAAAATCCTGCCACACCAACACCCCTTGCCGATCACACTCATCGTAGAAGACATCCTTCTCATATATACCACCAGCCCAGACACGCAGCATGTTCATATGCCCTTCCACCGACAGCTCGACAAGCTCACGATACCGAGAGTTGGGGATGGCGCCAATCAGATGATCAGCCGGGATCCAGTTGGCACCCTTGGCATATACTTTGACTCCGTTCAGAATAAAAGTAAATGCATCTTCACCCCGTTCATTGTGAAGAGCCAGCTCAATCGTTCGTAACCCATAAGGCTCGCTATAACGATCCACCTCAACGCCATCGGCGAATAATGTAACCTCCAGCGTATACAGATACGGCTCACCCAGATCATGAGTCCACCATAACTGAGGTGACGTAACGTTTAATGTGGTATCTGCTATACCACCCTCTACGGGTAGTTCAGTGACACCTGCCACCTCGTGTCCACTGCGATCCAACAGACGAACATTACAGGTCGCAACCACAGCCTGCTCACGTTTCTGTCTGTTACGGTAAGACAAGACCGACTTCACATCCGCTGTGACATGTAAGACTGCCAACTCTGAACTGACTGATTCCGTGCGAGCATACATATTTTCCAGCTTGGCGATTGTTCGTTTTTCCAGCCTTACCGTACCCCAGATCCCCACCGTAACCATGCGTGGACCCCAGTCCCAGCCAAAGTTCATCGCTGCTTTGCGCAACCATGGCCGTTCCTTCGTATACGAGGACCAGTCAAAGGTTTCTTTGTCCTGGTGATGCAGGTGAAGCGGATCAAACTTGACAGCAATCGCATTCCAACCGCTGCGTACCAGAGACGTTACATCAAATGCATGTGACATAAGCATATTGGCCGTTTTCCCGACTTCATGGCCGTTGACATATATCGTTGCAAACGTATCCAATCCTTCGAACACCAATTCAAAGTGCTCCTCCGTCTCTGCATCTCTTACCAGATTGAAGGTTGTGCGGTACCACCATTCCTTTTGTTCAATCCAGCGACTTTTGGCATCATTATGTCCGTAATAGGGCGGATCAATGATACTGCGCTCAACCAATGCAGCATGTACATCGCCAGGCACTTCAGCCCCGATCCAGAAACGGTCATCCAGTGCAGCAGCTGCCACATCCATTGCCCGCTTCTCTCCAACTTCAAAATGCTGTATCATCCATTGTCCCGATAAATCCTGACTTGAACTATAGGTCTTCATCCGTATGCCCTCACTCTCCAATAACCCTGAATACCATATCGAAAACGTTTGCAATAAGGCAAGACATGTTTCCTAATCTGCTCATTTCTAACTACCCGAAGGCTTGAACAACAACGCCTCTTCGCGATACTCACTCGGGGTCTTGCCCGTATGTTTTTTGAACAGTCTGCTAAAATATTTCACGTCCTCGTAGCCGCTGATTGCAGCGACTTCACTGACCTTCGCTGGAGACACCGCCAGCATATCCATCGCTCTTCGTATACGCATATCGGTGACAAAATCTCCGAAGGTCACACCCATTTCTTTTTTAAACAGCTCACTGAGGTGACCCGGATGCAAATGAACATGTCCAGCTACCTGCTGCAGATTAATATCCTGCGCCAATGAAGATTCAATATAACCGATAGCCTTCTGCACATGGGCAGCCTGTCCCTGACCCATTCGGCTATGATAGACATGCATCAGACCATACAGATGATGGAACAGCATATCCCCGAGGTCACCAGCTTCGGCATCCGGTTCCGGCAACCAGGGCTCGAGCCTTGCGGGTTCTTCACGCCCTGTGGCTCGCATTGTGCGAGTCAGCCAGCGATGACCTGCAATGACAGCCGAGTGCAAACAAGCATTGAACGATTCTGGTGTGACCTCCGGTTCTGTAATCAGATTAGCCACAAGTTCCCGCGTCCATGTCGTTAACGTGACTGAATCATTATCCAGCAATATTGTACCAAGTCTGGTCTCCTCTTCGTGCGTAAGTACAGTTTTACCACCTCGGCGATCCTGAACGTGCTCATAATGCCATACTTTATCATCCATCAAACCCCGATATCGGAAGGCAGCTGAAGCAGTTCTATAGCTTTCGTGCAGATCTGCATATCCACGCATAGGCAGACCTACCGCTGCTCGCAGGGTGCACTTCAGTAATTGTTCCACCCGACGTAATGCACTCTCCAGCCTGAACGTAGTTTCATGTTCTACAGGCGGCCATGAAACTACACAGATAATTTGCTGTTTCTCTACATGAGCAATCGCACCAGGTAACATATCCTCCAGGGTATTCTGCACCGCAAATCGTAATAGCGCATCCGAGGATCGATCCCAACCCTCTGCTCGAAGAATAATGACTTGTCTGAGAATCTGTTCATCATCAAGGCCAACAACCCCTGCCTCTTTTCCAGCATCAGATCGCAAGAATGAAGGAAAATGACCCGAAGCGGTGTCACCGTCAATGATCCACCCGGCAAATAACCGCTCTCGATTCTCCCGCATAAGCTGTCCCTCTCTGGACTTCTCTGCCCAACGTTCCGTGATGCGCTGTTTGGCCTGTAATACGGTTTTGATGATCTCTTCCGGTTTACTTGTTTTGAGCAGATAATCTGTAACGCCTTGGCGAATGGCCTGTTGGGCATAAGAAAAGTCATCGTATCCAGACAAAATAATGACCTCCAGCTCAGGTAACAATCGTAGTCCCTCTTCTGCCAGTTCCAACCCCGATCTGCCTGTCATCCGAATATCCGTCATCAGGATATTCGGACGTTCCTCAGCCATGCGTGTTAACGCCTCCTCTGCCGAGGCAGCAGGTTGAAGAAGCTCAATTCCGAGTTCATGCCACGCGATAACGCTGGCAAGCCCTGTACGGATAATCACTTCATCATCAACAATTAATAGTCTCATGGTAAACCCTCCAAGATTGGAATGGAAAACGAAATCCGAGTACCTCCCCCAACCCTGCTGTCTACTTCAAGCTGTGCATCCGCTCCATAATGGAGCAGCAGTCTCTCATTCACATTGCAGAGCCCATAACCGCCTTTGTTCAGCTGTTTTTCCGGCTGTTTTCCCTTCCATTCCCTAATGCTTATCCTTAATTGCTCCAGTCTGTCCGGCTCCATGCCGACACCATCATCCAGCACCAGCACATTTATCTGTTCATTATCCGGGTCCTTGCGAATCATTATGGTGATGGTACCCACGCCTGCTTTGGGCTGAATGCCATGAATCATGGCGTTCTCAACAAGCGGTTGCAGCAATAGCTTCAGCATCATTCGCTTCTCAAGCGCTGGATCTACGATATAATGCAACACAAATTGATCAGGGAAACGAATCGACTGCACACGCACATAATGGCGAATATGAGCAATCTCCTGTTCCACAAGGCAGTAATCCTGACCATTGTTCAAGCTGATACGTAGAAAATCACTTAGGCCCTCAACCATATCCGCAATCCGCTTCTCTTCAGACATCAAGGCAATCCAATGAATTGAAGAGAGCGTGTTATATAGGAAGTGCGGATTAATCTGCGCCTGAAGCACCCGAAGATCCGCTTCTTTTTTGCGAGCTTCACCTCGAATAACCTCTTCCTTTAATAACTGAATATGTGCACCGAGCAGATTGTAACTCTCCCCAAGCCTGCCAATCTCGTCATCACTTTCAGATCGAAACAGAGGAAGCGGGCGTTCCGGATCAATTCGGGACAGATGCCGGGTAAGCACACGAAGCGGCCTCGTCACACGCCGCACCGTAAACCAGACCAAGCCAGCACTGATCACAGCAGACATGGCAACGGCGCAGCCGGTTAGAATAAGAATGTACCGATTCTCGGACTTGTACTGGTCGTATGGGACTGTTCCAACCAACGTCCACCCCGTCAATTCTTCCGGATAATAGAGCAATGTCCGTTTATCGTCACCACTGCCATACGTGGTGGTTCCGCTACCGCCATCCTGAATTAACGTCGAAATCCCTGGTTCGACACCTTCCAGCTTAAGTCCAAGCCGGGATTTGTCCATCGAAGACAGAATCTCTCCAGAACTGCCGATGAGCTCCAGTCTGCCTTGCCCTCTGCCTAATCCCAGAGCGGCCCATCCCTTGGATATGGCCTTCTCATCCAGACTAATGGCTAACCAGCCGATGGGTCGATAATCATGGATACTACGGATTGGCCTAACCAATGTGATCACATTTTGTATACCCGCATAATTCTGGACCGGATATACCCCCGTCCATTTTTTCACTGCTTCTCCGCTCGGCACTGGTGGATAAGATAAGCTTGAATTATTGGATTCATACCAGGTAGCCGTAGACAATGTGGCATCGAATCGGCTTGGATATATGGCGATGTTGGCGATATATTTCTTGGAAGCCGCCAGATTGGTCATCCTGCCCAGGATATCCACCCGGTCCAGCTCATGATCTTCATTGTGGCTAAGATACTGCTGGATGTCCCGTTCTCCAATCAGGAAAATCGATAGGTTCTCGGCATCTTGCAGCATATAACGAAGATTTGCTTCCACCTGTTTCAGCGTATCCATGCCAGACAGTTTTGTTTTTTGCTCTGTAATGCGGGAAGAGATCAGAAAGGCGAACAGACCCAACGCCAGCAATGGCACAATCATTGAAGCCGTCACGACGACCGATAGCTTCCTTTGTAACGAAGATGTGAGCCAGCGTGCCAAACGTTTCTCCTCCTCTGGATGCGCTTTCGCTTATCCTTTGACAGCTCCGGCTGTCATGCCTTTCATAACTTGTTCCTGGAATACGAGATACAAGATAATGGTTGGAATAACCGACAGGGTCATGGCAGCAAGCGTTAATCCGTAATCGGTTTGATACCCATCCGCAAAGTTCGCAATGGCCAGCGGTAACGTTTTCAATCCGGTTTTGTTGATGAATACAAGCGCAAATGAAAAGTCATTCCACGCATGCAAGAAACTCAGGATCGTAACCGTTGACAACGCAGGCACAGACATGGGTAACATGATTCGGGTAAACAGCCCCCAAAGTCCTGTTCCATCAATAAAAGCTGCCTCTTCAATATCACGTGGAACACTTGTCAGATAAGCCGTAAGCACAAAAATGGCCGTAGGCAATGCAAAAGCCGTATAAGGTAATATTAAGGCCCAGTACGTATTTAGTAAGGACATCTGTTTCATTAGAATAAATAAGGGGACAAGCGTACTATGGATCGGAATAAGCATACCAACAACAAAGAAGGTCATGATCAACCCTTTCCAGCGAAACTGGAAACGAGCCAGGATGAATGAAGCCAGCGCTGCAATAAACAGCGTCAGAATAAGTGAACCCACCGATACGATTAGTGAATTGCCAAAAGCAGTCCCTAGCCTGGAGCTTTCCCATGCATTGCTGAAATTGGCAACATTCCAGTTTTCCGGCAGACCAAAGGGCCTGCTATAGAAATCTTCATTTGTTTTGAATGCACTAATCACGAGCCAGTAGAACGGATACAATGTTAAAATACCATAGACCGTTAGCAGCGTCCAAACAATTCCGCTACGTAAGCGACGAATCGGATGGCCCGAGCTGCTTCGAGGTGATGGCATGGATACAGGTGTCACGCGCATGATAGCTCCTCCTCTCTATTGATTCTCTTTTCGTTTGCGACTGGTTAGCCACTGGCTTGTTCCGATCAGCAGCAGGGAGATCAGTACGATGGTTGTGGAGATCGCACTACCAAAACCATATCGGTATGTTGTAAAGGTTGAATTGTACATATACGTTGCAAGCAGTTCCGTCGCATGTGCGGGACCACCCTTGGTCATGATGTAGACCAGATCGAATGATTTCAGACTACCCGAAATACATAGAATGATCGCTACCTGAACCGTACCCCAGATTATGGGCAAAGAGACCGATACCAGTTTCCGGATTCCTGAAGCACCGTCTATTTTGGCAGCATCATGAATCTCGCCTGGAATATTCTGTAGTGCCGAGATAAAGATAATCAGATACAACCCGACAAAGCTCCAGAGCAGCGGCGGTACCAATGAGAAAATGGCAATCTTGTCATCGGAAAGCCATTGTAGCTTCCAACTTTCCAGCCCCAGAGCGTCCAGCAGAAAGTTCAATATCCCGATCTGCGGATGATAGATATACTGCCAGATCATACCGATAACGACAGTGGATAACACCATCGGCAGAAATACGGCTGAGCGCAGAAACCGCTGTAATGGATTGCTTTTGTGTAATATGACCGCCAACATCAACGCTAACGGAATTTGTCCAAACACCGATGCCAACACAAAAATAACGTTATTTTTCAGTGCCCGCCAAAACACAGGATCATGCCAGATCTCTACGTAATTATCCACACCAATATATTTGGATGCGCCGATGCCGGACCAGTTGAAGAAACCGTAGTATGCCGACCACACGACCGGTACAAATACAAACAATGCATAAATGATGACTGCCGGGGCCAGCCCCAGCATAATAAAACGCCGACTTCGCAGTGCGTTCATCTGTTCACTTCCCTTCCATAAATTCCTTTACCAACTTGCAACTGACTGTCTCATTCATACTTAAAACCCCTCCCCTGCCGGGAAGGGGTTTTAACGAATGGTTACTGACTAACTGCATTGGCTTGAGCCGCCTGAATTTTAGCCGCAATGTCTTCGGCCTTGCCGCCCATAAGCAACTCTTGCAATGCATTATTAATAACCTCAACCGTTGCCGATCCCAGCTTGGAATCGTATACTGGCGTGATCTTCACTTCCTGCATCAGATCATATAATTCTACGAACAATGGATGTGCTTTGGTTTTGTCCAGATCAATCTTGTAACTCACCAATGTGCTGCTATCCAATGTGGCCTTCTGACCATCAGGTCCTGCCAGCGCGTAGAACAGCTCCATCGCTGCCTCTTTTTGTGCACCGCTCAGCTTTTTACTTACACCCAATCCGGTTCCTACTACACCGGATGTTGTTCTTGGTTCACCCTGACCTCCGTCCACTGGAGGAAGAATCGTAATATGTGTGTTGTTCAACACCTCTTCAGGTGCATTGTTCACCAGATTTGCCAAGGCCCATCCGCCGTTCATGACCATCGCTGCCTTACCTTGGAAATAAAGCTGCATCATCTGTGTCTCATCGATACTGTTGAATCCATCTTGGAATGCTTTGGTGTTGCCAAGCTCCTGCATCTTGTTCAAGGCTTCAATAAATTGTGGATCGGTAAAGCTAGCACCCTCTTGTGCTGCCGCTTTCAGGAACCAGTCCGTACCGGTAATCCGATCAGCCAGTGTACTGAATATCGTTGATTGAGCTACCCAGTTGGCTTTGTTGCCAAGTGCCATGGGAATGACTTTATTTTGATTAAAAGTAGCAATCGCTTGTTCCAGTTCCGCCCATGTCTCAGGCACTTTTACGTTGTACTGCTTGAAAAGAGCTTCATTGTAATAAATGAAGGAACTCGGCGCCAGATTCATCGGCACGGAGTAGATATTCCCGTCTACGGTGTATCCGTCCAATGCATTCGGGATAAAGTTATCTTTCCACTCCGGCTTTGCGTCCAGCTCTGCATTAATGGGCTGTAACAGGTCCCCTTTGACAAATTCCTTAGTCATGGCATCCGGCCACATCACGAACAGGTCTGGCATCTCGTTGGCAGCTGCCACCGTACGAAGCCGGGTTTTGAGACCATCTGTTGGCAAGCCTTCATCCACAACTTCAATATCTGGATGCGCCGCGCGAAAATCTTCAATAATTTTGCGCATCGCAACCGCCTTTGCATCCTGTCCGGTCCAGTTGTGCCAGAGTGTGACGGTTACTTTGTCATTGCCGCTGCCTCCTTCTGAAGTGTCCCCGCCAGCACAGCCAGCAAGAATAATGGAGAACAATGTTATTGCCAGGAAACCTGAAAGCCATTTTTTTAACATCTCTATAATCCCCCTCGGCGATTTGAATACACTTATTGTAAATGTTAACGCTATCATACCGTAAGGTGACGATCCACGGATGCAGGGGTGAAAAATATCGGTTCCCCTGTTTGGAATTTACTTTGCTGACTTATTTGTTCATAACAACTAAAAAGAGCCCTCACAATGAGAGCTCTTTCTTGTTGCAGCCGTTGGTAGCTTCACCCCAGGCTATATATAATGAATAAGTGCTAAATCGTATTAAATATGGATTGCGTATTATTGGATACTGTTTTTCACCAGTTCTGCAAAAGCTTCGGACCCTTGCGTAGTGAGATGTACGCCATCTTTTTCAAAATATTCGTCATGTCCCTCACTTGCACTGTTCCAGTCAATCAAGGAGACATTGCTGTATTTGGATGCAGCCTCATTCAATGCCCTGTTCACCGTTCGTTCCCACGGACGAGGTACGCGCACAGTAACCAGAAATACCTGATCCTCATCTTTCAGATAATCAAGCACAGCATTCAAGTTTTTGGAGTTAAAGGAACCATTCGTCCCGAGCTCCAGCACCACTTTGCTGCCCATTTGGTTGTTTTGTTTCAGACCTTCCAATACATCGCCTGCCTGCCACATCTGACGACCGACATGTCCGTCCACATACACTCCCGATATACTTTGCTCCAGATACGGTTTTGCATCCAAAATCACCGAATCTCCAATGACGGTATAATGAACCTTGCCATCCTGGGCAGGAGGAGCCGTTTCTTCATTGTCCTGAGATGAATCAGGTGCATCATCCGTATGATCCGTATTATCGGATTGATTCGCTCCGGCGTCATCCGGTGTATCATTCTCGTTAGTCACGGAGTCATCGGCCGGCTTATCTTCAGACTGACCGTCCTTACCAGGATTCACTGAATTGTCTTGGTCGTCAGGTTTTGAATCTGGAGCAGACTCTCCCGTTGGCTTCTCATTTTTCCCCGGATCATCTTTCGTTCCTGCTTCCGGTTTATGGGTATGAGCATCGTTCTTTTCGCCAGAGCCTGACGTCGCTGTAATAGCTGGCAACACATCCTGTCCCTGTTCCTCCGCTACGGAATTCTCTCCATTTAATGTGTTGGACATCGATACCGAATGGGAGTCAGAGTTCGCTGCATGTGAGACCATCATCTGAGATACCGTATAGGACAACAGCAGAATCGTCATCAACAGACCTGCCCGCTTCCACCATACGTTACGTATACCGATTGATGACCGCCCTCTTCCCCATATTCGGGACCAAGAATCACGGAATCCATTGTACCGAATCGGATTTTCAATATATTTAAGGGACAATGAGGCCAGTACAACCGTTGCAGCAACCTGTAAAATGATTCGTACAGGATGTGCTCCTCCCGTATCCACCGCGGGATTGGTTAACATAATGACTGGATAATGCCACAGATATAATCCGTAGGATCGCTCTCCGATCCAGCGTAATGGCTTCGCGCCAATGATACGTGCCAGGAAAGACGATGGGTGAGCCAACACCGCTACCAGCAACGTTGTTGCGATAGCTTGAAGCACCATGCCCCCTTGATACAGAAACGGATCATATTCACTGCTGTTCAGCATCATGTAGATTAACAAAGCGAGCGCAGCAAGTCCCGACACATCGAGCACAAGCCGGTTCATGCCAGACAGAGAGTTCGATAGCTTGCGACTAGGCCACACCACGGCAAGAGCAGCACCAGCAAGCAGTGCAAATGCCCGCGTGTCTGTTCCATAATATACACGGCTCGGGTCCAAATCCGGATTATACATGATGGCCATTGCGCCAGCAGATAATTCAGCTGCGACGACAATGAAAACGACCAGCCATCCCTTTCTTTTGAACACTACGATTGCTGCGATCAGTAGAAGAGGCCATATAAGATAAAATTGCTCTTCCACAGCCAGTGACCAGAAATGTCCAAACGGTGATGGAGGGCCAAAACTTTCGAAATAGGAAACGTTGTGAAAGATATACCACCAATTGCTTATGTATAATACACCCGAAACGATATCACCACGAAGCGCAGCAAGCCGGGATGGATCTGTACAAGCCAACCAGATCATCACCACAGCTGTCATGGTCAGCATGCCTGGAAGCAAACGCCTTACCCGTCTTACCCAGAAATCACCGAGTGAAATGCGTCCATGTTCCTGCCACTGTGACACGAGAATATCTGTAATTAAATATCCCGAGAGAACAAAAAATATACCTACACCGAGCAGTCCGCCCGGGATAAAATCCAAATTTAGATGATACGCGATTACCGCAAGTACAGCGATGGCTCGCAAGCCGTCAAGTCCGTTCATATGTCTCTTACGATTTAACGATTGTGACATGCATGCCCCTCCTTGTTACTGTGAGTCAACAACATCGGTGTTGGGGGCATAAAGGAACTCCTGATCGTTCTGGTTGTCATTAACATACGTATTGCACCTTCCATCTTTCATTTACAGCATAAGAAAAGCTTCTGTTTGAAGCACGATCCGATGATGCGACATTCTGTGTGAATTCTATAATCTTAAAGAAGACGATTTGCCTGTCCATTAAGTTTAATTATTAAAATATTCTTTATATTCATTCGTGAGTTCACGTTTAGCATTATACGCCCGAAATAAGCCTCATACTTTACAGGAATAGTTACAAACGATTAAACCGATGTAACCTTTCCTGCCAGCTCATATAGCTGTAAAATCATACTCTAATTTTGTCGTTAAATATAGTACTTTTCATCGAGTGGCTAAAATTACCTGTCTCACTTGCGCAAACCAGCATACCCACGCACACATCGATTGAAACAATTGAATTCATAACAAAAGGCTGCCGACTTGCTCAGCAGCCAATATCCATTATAAACCTATGTCAGACCGGATTGAAAGTTTTGCTCATAATTGCTTCTTCTTGCCTAGGACCCTAGAGGTGGAACGGGTGAATCTTTTCTTCTGTCCTCGCATCCATGATCCGGTATGCTGAACGCCCTGTGTACATTGGGATTTGCAACTTCTCCAGATCAACCATTCCATTCTCCAGAAAGTACTTCTGATCCTGATATCGCTGCAACACTTCGCCTGCAATCCATTCATGGTCACCATATGTCGTAATATCCATAACCTTGCATTCATAAGCAAAATAAGCATCTGTCAACATGGGTACACTTACCTTGATTCCTTCCTCATATGGAATGCCGAATCTTGTGAATTTATCCGTATCTCTTCCACTGAACGTTCCTGCAGCTTGAATCCACTCTGATCGATGACCTGGTAGGAAATGAACACCGAATACGCCACTCTTCTCAATGAGTTCATAGGAGTATGTTTCCTTACGAAGGGAGATGCCGTATACGCCTGGTGATGACCCGATGTATGTATGCCATCCGGACGCCATCACATTCTGGACTCCCTCATGACGTGAAGTCACCACCGCTACCATTCCAGGATAAGAATAAAATATGGGTTCTTCTATCGGCTGACGCATCTAATCCCCTCTCTTCTTCGTTATAAACACAACTTTAATTATAAAGGAAAGAAACAGGTTGAAAAAGCGTTTTGCAGAGGATTTCGCTATAAGCGACACATTCAGTATCATGTTATACTGAGATGGATCAATTTCTAAAAATACAATACTGGGAATGTGATAGGATATGGTCAAATCAGTCAAATATACCTCCTAAATAAAAGACATTATTCAAATTTAGGAGGTTATAACTTATGTTTAATTCAATCGTGTTAGATCAGTGGGATCGAAAGCCATACTTTGACCACTACTTGAATCAGGTCAGATGTACCTACAGCATAACTGCTAATCTGGATATCACTCTATTGATCAACGAACTGAAGCTTAAAGGATTGAAGTTCTATCCGGCTCTTATTCATATGATCTCTACGGTTGTCAATGCACACAGGGAATTTCGAACCTGTTTTGATGCCGAGGGGAAATTGGGCTACTGGGACGAAATGTCTCCGAGTTATACAATTTTTCATGAGGACAACAAAAGTTTCTCAACGATCTGGACAGCATTCCATGAAGATTTCGAGACGTTCCACATTCGTTATCTGGAAGATATGAAGAATTACAAAGATCACAAACAATTTGTTGCCAAACCCAATGAACCGCCAAATACTTTTCCCGTTTCCAGTATTCCTTGGGTGAACTTTACGGCATTTAATCTGAATATTTACAACGAGGGAACCTACTTGTTGCCTATTTTCACGATGGGGAAATATGTACAACAGAACGATAAAGTATATCTTCCCTTATCCGTTAAGTTACATCACGCCGTGTGCGACGGCTACCATGCTGGTGTTGTATTTAATGAATTGCAATCACTTGCAGATCGATGCCAGGATTGGTGTTAGTTAGCTAAATGACAAAAAGGCATTCCTGACTTCATGATGGAGTCAGGAGTGCCTTTCTTTTTCTCTTTTTTTCAAAAGATATTTAATTGCACTTACTGTACCCGCAGTTGCTGCATGTTCTGCATCCTTCCACATTCATCAGGGATGCCGAGCCGCATGAAGGACATAAATCTCTCGATTCGGTAAAGGTTTTCTGATCCTCCACTTTTGGATACGTGCTCTCCACTTGACTCTGTTCTTGTAATGCTCCAGTTTTGTTCTCCTGCACATCGCTCTGTACATGACTTTCCAATGCTTTGGCGACTGCATCAGCAATCGATTCAACCCTATTGGCTCCGAAACCAATCGCTCCCGAACCACCGATTCCCTTGAGATGTTTGATCAACAGTTCAACCTTTTGCCCATGATCTCCGTATCGAAGGAACAGAGAGCATACTCGACCGAGTGCCTCAGCCATGGCAAACACATCCGATCCCGCTTTGCCCACGTTCAGGAAGATCTCACCCGGGGTTCCCTCCAGATCATTGATCGTAATGTAAGCCATACCAAATGGCGTATTGATTTTGTATGTCGCACCGCGCAGTACTTGAGGACGGCTTCTGTATTGTTTATCCAGTACTGTAGAAGAGGACGGGGCTTGATCAGAAGAATGCGTTCTAACACCAACCTGGCTATTGGAAGTTCCATCACTTGCCTGTACTTCAGCATTATTCGGGTTTTCTATAGCAGATACGACTGTCTTCTCTTCAGCTTCCGCCGTGTTCTGATCTTCACCTTGGGTCTCTTCCTTCTTCGACGTGGACAACACCTGCACATCCCTGCTGCCGTCGCGGTATATCGTTACTCCCTTGCAACCAAGGTCGAAGGCCAGTTCGTACAGCTCAGCCGTATCCTCCACTGTAAAATCAGCCGGACAGTTGGCCGTCTTCGAGATCGAACTATCCACCCATTGCTGGATCGCAGCCTGCACCCGTATGTGATTCTCAGCCGACAAATCCATTGCCGTCACATAATAGTCTGGTAAAGCTTCACCCGGATGTTCATCCAGCCAGTCTTGTGCAATCGGTACGAACTGTTCATCATAACCTAGACGGCTTTGACGGAAATACTTGAAGGCGAAATACGGCTCAATACCTGTTGATGTGCCCACCATCGTACCTGTACTTCCCGTTGGCGCTTGTGTGATCAGTGTGACATTTCGAATGCCCTGTTTACGGATGGCCTCTCCCACTTCAGGGTACGTCGCAACCATGTTTTTCATGAATCCACTCTGTAAATACGGTTCAGCTTCGAAAGCTGGGAAAGCTCCCTTCTCTGCTGCAATCTGTGCCGATGCCAGATAGGCCTCCTTCGCCATGAATCCATACAGTTTATCCAGAAAAACAAGAGATTCAGGACTGCCGTATCGAATACGCAGCTTAATCATCAGCTCTGCCAGTCCCATCGTGCCAAGCCCAACCCGGCGTTCCCGCTGCTGATTCAGTCTATTTTCCTCAAAATGATATGGTGTTGCATCGATGACATTATCCAAAAATCTAGTCGAGATACGAGTGGTTTCCGCCAGTTCATCCCATGCCACATCATGATTTGTTTCATCGTAGAATTTGGACAGATTAATGGCAGACAGATTACATACACCCCAGCCAGGCAGGCCTTGTTCCCCGCACGGATTAGTACAGATAATCGGATTGAAATACCAGCTGTTGGACATCTGGTTGTAGTACTCCATGAATACCACACCAGGCTCTGCCGATTTCCAGGCTGATTCAATAATGGTATGCCAGATTTTGCGAGCCTTCAGTGTACGATAGTGCACCACCGAATGACCTGCGGCTTTCCATTGCTGCATATCCCCGTTCCACTCGGTGTCGTAGTCCGGATCGTTTGTATCGGGGAAAACCAAGTCCCAATCTCCGTCCTGCTTGACAGCCTCCATAAATGCGTTGCTCACACATACAGACAGATTGGCATTGGTCACCTGCCCCATCGTTTGTTTCACGGTAATAAAATCAAGCACATCTGGATGCCAGTCATTCATCATGAGCATGAGCGCACCCCGGCGGCTTCCACCCTGTTCAATCAGTCCAGTCGTATAACTGAACAAGCCACCCCAGGATACGGAACCGCTAGATGATCCGTTGACACCTTTCACCACCGCTCGGCGAGGACGCAAAGAGGACAAATTAATACCTACGCCTCCCCCACGTGCCATAATTTCCGTCATCTCGGTCAAAGTCTTCATGATGCCACCCCGACTGTCTTGCGGAGATGGAATGACATAACAATTGAAGAGTGTCAACTCATCGCTTGCCCCCGCACCTGCAGCAATTCGGCCTCCGGGTACTAACTTCCAATCTTCCAACACAGAGCGGAACTTGGACTCCCACGTTGCCCGCTTATCAGCTGTGGATTCGACAGAAGCCATCGCTTTGGCAAGACGGTCCCACATCTCTTCCGGTGTTTTTTCTATGTTGAGTGTCAATTTCTCCACACTTGTCTCGATCATCTCTCCGCTTCGAGTTCTTACCTGTACAAGCTGACCCTGACGTTCTATGATTTCGCCCACTTCCTTGGTTGGGAACTTCGGATCATCCTTCGTTAATACCAATACCACATCTCCGACCTTGGCATGATTCGAATCAGCGTCCTTCCAGGCGTATCGGTCCAGAAATATTTTTTCGCTAAGTCCTTCTAATTGGTACGATCGTTGGTTCGATTTCATCGCTACATTCAACCTCCCCGGTATAAAGCTCCATGTTCACTATATGAGTAAATTATGATGAGACACCACATATAGTGATATAAATTCAGTATAATACACCATATATTGATTTTCCATATGACTTTTATCATAATCCATCTTCATATACTCCCTATACTCGGACAAGCTTCTTGTAAATAAACTGTAGTTCACATTGGTTCAACTAAACTTTTTACACAAGAACGGAGAGGACAGAAATAACCTGAAGAAGCGAAGCGTTGGCCTAAAAGCTTTCTGAAAGAAAGCTGCATCGAAAGCATACGCTATCCCCGGGTTTTCCCCCTTTGGACAAGGGAATCAAAAAAATCTGGGGATAACAGCGATTGGAAGGTTATTCTGTCATCGGAGTGACAAGTGTAAATATTCCTTATTTGAACCCACATAGTTATGAACTGACTCTCATTCGTCCATACTATTACCTACGAATAAAACGTCATCACGTATGGCAGGGGAGGAAACACCATGAACCGGAAAAACCCGCATCACACGAATCAACCTGTAGCCGAGCTGCCCGTTCCTTTAGAATTTGATCGGACTTGGATTAATCAATTAGAATCACGACTGGATAAAGGAGGTCCTTGGGGGGATTATCGACTCTTCCAACTGGGCATTCAAGCCGAAGAGACCAACCTGATTCCCAATTTTGACGAGATCCAATGTCTCAAGCATCTACAAGGCCTTACCCCACTCCCTCACCAGATGGACACTGCTCGCAGAGTATTATTTGAAATGTCAGGCCGGGCCATTCTCGCCGATGAGGTGGGTCTGGGCAAAACCATTGAAGCCGGTCTCATTCTGAAAGAATATATGGTTCGGGGTCTCGTATCCAAGGTACTCATTCTCGTGCCTGCCTCTCTTGTACTGCAATGGGTACGGGAGTTGAATTCAAAATTTGGCATCCCTGCTATTGCCCAGAAAAAGGCCTATTCCTGGCAGAATGAAGTTGTTGTTGCTTCCATGGATACAGCCAAACGTGACCCGCATAAAGATATGCTGCTGAATACTGATTACGACATGATTATTATTGACGAGGCTCATAAGCTCAAAAACAAGAAAACAACCAACTATCAATTCATGCTGAAATTGCGCAAAAAGTATTGTCTGCTGCTCACGGCTACACCTGTGCAGAACGATATGAGCGAGTTGTTCAATCTGATCAACCTGCTGAAGCCCGGTCAACTGGGTCGTCAGGGTGACTTTGCGGCCAACTTTGTTGTAGACAAACGGGTTCCGAAAAATCAGGAACAGCTTAAGAACGAGTTATCCAAAGTCATGATTCGTAACCGCCGCGGCGAAGGCCCCGTTCAATTTACCAAACGGAATGTCTCCAACGTGAATCTGCAACTATCGCCTGAAGAACAAGCGCTTTATGATGGCGTGACTTCATTTGTTAAAGACCAGTACCAGGAAGCTGGCGGCAACCTAAGTAGCATGCTCTCCCTTGTTACATTGCAGCGTGAAGTGTGCAGCAGTCGAGATGCTGTATTCGTGACGCTGGTTAATCTGTCGAAGAAACTTCCGCTGGACTCTCCCCTTCGGGACAAGATTTGGGAACTCGTTGCCCATATTAAAGCGATCAAGGAGAATACCAAAGCGGAGAAAACGATGGAACTGGTTCGGAACATGAATGAAAAAGTAATTATCTTCACCGAATACCGGGCCACGCAGGAGTATCTGCTAAACTATTTCCGCAACAATGGGCTTACGGCTGTACCCTATCGGGGTGGCATGAATCGAGGCAAAAAAGACTGGATGATGGATCTCTTCCGCGGGCGTGTGCAGGCCATGATTGCAACCGAAGCAGGTGGTGAGGGCATCAATCTGCAATTTTGCCATCATATGATCAACTTTGATCTGCCTTGGAACCCTATGCGGGTAGAGCAGCGGATCGGTCGGGTACACCGGCTGGGACAGCAAAATGACGTGAACATCTTCAATTTATCCACGACTGGAACCATAGAGGAACATATTCTGAATCTGCTGCATGAGAAGATCAATATGTTTGAGATGGTGATCGGCGGGCTGGATGTCATTCTGGAACGGCTGGAGAAGAAGGAGTCTATTGAGAAAAGTTTGTACAAAATCATGCTGGAATCACAAACTGATGAAGATATTCGCCGCAAAATGGATTCACTTGGACAATCGTTGAACTCTATTCAACGTGAGGTTTCAGATGAAGGGCCTGCCGTATCCGGGTTGTTAGATCTTCGCAAAGGAGGTAGCTAACTCATGACCATGTCTCCCCATGAAGTGCAGGCTTATGTTCTCACCTATCTGGAAGCACTGGATTGTCAGATTATGGAGCGTTCCCCTGCCCATGTTACAGTCAAACTCTCGCCTGAGGCGGACAAAGCGTTGACCAATCGCCCCTATTATTGGGGGTTTGTGGAACGAACCGGAGCACCCGCTGAGACGATGTCCTTTACATTTATATTTGATCCTGACAGTTATCAGCAGGCCATTGAAGCAGCAGAAGCCACAGCTGCGCAAGCATCACCTCCTGCTGTTCCTAACCCTGATGGAACGAATGGCGTAACCAACGGCAGTCCTCAAGGGGAATCACCAAAAGAAACTATTCTAGGCCGTTACTTCGGTATTACGCCATCACTGCCACAGCTGGGACCAGGACGAATATTGCGTGAAGAAGTGGTGTATGGCAGTCGCAGACTGCAGCAGATTTTCGGCGCTGCCCGTGAAGGCGGTGCCTTCGTGAACCTGTTCGAACAGGCTGCCAAACGGCAATTGCGGGCTACAGCGCCAGCCGTATATGAGCCTTGGCTTGGTGTGTGTTTCAAGGTGGAATTCGCCTGTGATTTGAAACGGGAGGAATTGCATTTTCTCGGCATCTCCCTTCGCTCGGGTGAAATTATAGAAAAATTCGGCACGAAGCTGAACCGACGTGATCTCAGTCCGAGGCTTGCGGAGAACATGCATGTACAGACAGCTAAAGTTTCGTTATTTGATGCCGGAGCTGCTTTGGAATCTCATTTGACGAACCGCTTGCTGGAACTCGATTATAGCTGGGCAGAGAAAGCCCAAGAGCGGCTTGATCTGGAGCTGGACGTGTTGGACACCTACTATGAGGCGGTACTCCGGGAAGATACGCCTGAGGTAGAATTACCAGGTAACATAACCTCAGACACGGAGAATGAGAATGTCCATTCTGACCGCACCCCACCTGCACCACTGATAAAAGTTGTGGATATAACTAACGCTAAACCCATTGGAGCAGATGTAGAACTGGCGGCAGAGGCCGCAGTACCGATCGACTCCGAGACAGATGCCGAAGAAGAGAAAGCAAAACAGGCGGTAATCGATCGCGAAGCTATGAAACTGCAGTATGAGACACGCCGGACCGAGATGATCTGGCAATATGAACCCAAAGTGAAAGTGACTGCCATTAGCAGCGGCATGTTTCACTTAAGATAGACGAAGACACTACTTTTCCTGCAAATGCTGGCAAAAGTAGTGTTTATTCATGATCAGCCGCCCGACAGGTTGCAGCAACCTTTGCATAACCTGTCCCCTAGAATGAAATTAGGACCCGCTCAGGTAACGGATAAATGAAAAAGTAGGTGTAAATTTGAAACGATTCTTTCATACGTGTTGGAACAACGCTCGGAAAACAACCTGTATAACCTTGGGCTTGCTCAGTTGTCTTGCCCTATTCTCTTTTTGGTCGATAGCCAATGCAGAGGAACAAAAAACATCTTCGCTATCCCCCGCATCATCAATTGAGTATAGTCCCAAACATCATGCCATTCAGAATGAAAAGCTAGCTCCCGCTGCTGTGCAACGGTTTGCAGAGCAACAAGCTGTTACACTTGGTACAGCTAACGGCGAAGTGCATTGGAAGAACGCCGACCTGGACTTCTACCCTCTGGGGCCGGGTTTACATAGCTGGCTCGTACAAGCTGAGTTTGAAGGCAAACCGATCGGATATATGATTATTACGGCCACAGAGCAGGGTCAGTTGATGCTTAGTGAATATGGTCATGGAGAACAGTCACCATACAACAATGAACTTCTTGGACAAACCTTGGATCGACAACATGTGAACCTTGAGGCATTACTTGCTGCCGGAGGAGAGCTTCATCTTGGTTATGCTCTTCCCCTGCTGGCTTATTGGAAAGTGGAACAACCTAATCATCCTGCACTTTATATCGATGCTACGAACGGAGATGTACTACCGTCAGAGTTTCTGAACCTGCTGGAGGCTGATTCCAAACAGAACTCTGCCAGCATAACTGATTTATCCACAACGCCATCTTTCTCAGTCGATCCACTTCATCTCCGACCCGTGTTCAATCCGGCTGACAATCTGTTGTGGATTACCTCCAAACCTGTTGCTGCCGACCGGGCACAAGATGTGATACAACACGGGGAGAATCAAGAGATTGTTTTCTCAGCGGGTGATCGTAACGTTGTATACGGCGGTCCTCTACCCGTTAGCGGTTACCAGCTATGGCATGCAGATCTGGAAGCAGAGTCCATTCTATATGTAGCGCTAGGTGGAAAATCATCCATTCAACGCTTTGTTCCTTTAAGCACATTGCAGCAAGATGGCCATTTTTACATCGTATATCCTTCATCATCAGCAAATTCTCAAGATACATTCAGATAACCTGTAAAACAACAAATAAGACGCCTTCCCATTTTATTAAGGGATTGCGTCTTTTGGCTTTAGTGAAATAGGTAAGCGATAGTCACCCTTTACCGGAAGAACTTCGTTTATGAGACTGTGTATCGAATTCTTTTTCCTTTTTCCCCACCCACAGGGATACAGCGAAAGGGATCATACCAAACCACTTCATCGCCCACGGCTCTTTCCTTTTGGTGCGACCTTTCCGCTCATCCTTCGGCGTATCGATATAATGAACAACACGCTGCGTAATGTATTTTACCAACTCATCACTTTTGGCCATACCTCTGCCTCCTTCGCTCCTGCACATTCGCGGAGCTTACGATAGTTCTATTGTGTGCAGGATGTGTACTGGTTAAACATTTTTTTATTGAAAGAAGTATGAAAATTCTCAGAATGCACAGTCTAATGCCAAAGGTATCCATTGAGCCATTAATCTGCATTCGATACCTATTTCATGAAGGAGTGTGTATTCCCATGTATAAGCTGCTGATCGCTTCGGTGGCCTTGCTCATTAGCTTCCATTGTCTTCCCATGCTGCCCCATGTCGCTTATGGAAAAGCAGCCCCGTCCCAGAACAGTCCATCCATGCTGCCAGTGACCGATGGAGATGCTTATCGCTCAAGTCATCATGCCTTTGCAGCACCCGTTATCCTGCTCGACGTAGGCCATGGGGGTATTGACGGTGGTACATCAGCCCAAGGTGTGCTGGAAAAAGATATCAACCTGGCCATTAGCCAAAAGGTCTATCTCCTGCTTCGCAGCAAAGGTTATGCCGTTATCATCAATCGACTTGGTGATTATGCACTTAGTGATGAGAACCGCTGGCTGAACAGCCGCTCCCGTCATACCAGAGATCTTGCCCAACGTAAAAGCCTTAGCGAAGAAGTAAGTACAGATATCGTGGTCAGCATTCATGCGAACTGGAGTCCCCGATCGACAGCACACGGCCCGGTGGTACTGCACCAGAAAGAAGGCAGGAGTTATTTGCTGGCCCAATCCATTCAGGATGCCATGAACAAGTTGTACGAAACGGAGCACGGGGTTGTATGGGGCAAGCCCTTTTATATATTGAATTACGTGAAGCAACCTGCCGTCATCGTCGAAACCGGATTTTTGAGCAATGCGGCAGATCGAGCCAGAATGAATGACCCCGCTGAGCAAAAACGAATCGCCCAGTCCATTGCCAATGGCATTATTTATTATCTGTCGGTAGTGTAGGAGCAGACTGCCATTGCCACACATCTCGAACCAGATCACCAATCCCTACAAATTGGACCTGATTTTGCAGACGGGAGACGGATTCACGAATTACTGCGGATGTGTTCATCCCCGAATGACCGACATGACCAATGACAACACAGATATCCTTGTCGATCGCACGCTGAGCAGCCAGATCAAGTTGCTTGCGAATGTGTTGCTTGGAGTTTTGATCATCCAAGAAAATGTCATTACCTACAGGTGGCATGTTTTTGGATATGGCCAGTTCCCCCACCACGGAGCGAAAGTTCGTACGACTGTCTACAAAGAAGAGGCCCCGCTCCTTGCATACATCGAGCACAATGGACATGATGCGTTTGTCTGAAGTAATTTTGGAACCCATATGATTGTTCATGCCAATGGCGTGGGGCACATCATCAATCGCTTTCTCCACACGTGAGCGGACTTCTTCATCTGTTAGATTGGATGTGATTGCACCCGGGCCCAGCCATTCAGGTCGTCCTTTCTTGGGTTCCATGGGCATGTGCACAATCACATCCATCCCCTTTTCATGTGCAGCCATCGCATCTTTCTTCGTTGTTGGCAAAAAAGGCATGACCGCTACCGTTAGTTTAACTGGCATCGCCAGGATCTCTGCCGTACCCTTCATGTCATTACCAACATCATCGATGATAATCGCTAACCGTTTGTGATTCGATGTGGACTCTGAAGCTGCCGCTGTAGGCCCTCCTGCCGATATGCCTGCGTAAATCACAATCAAAAATGCCATGATACCTGCAATGAATCGATAAATCTTTCTCTGTACCTTCATCATGATTCCCTCCCCGTAACTTCTGTGATCTCATTGTTTGATAATGAAGGGAGGATTATGTAAGCCAAAGCCTTCCTTAATGATCATATCCCCGCCATTGAAGACCTCTATCTCAAGTGAAGATCTCCATCATTCCAGTTTTCTCCTTAGCATTCAGACAATAACTGTCATTGAACAGTTGGAAAATAAAGATTAATTAGAAAAAATACTGTAATTTGTCAGGTTTTCAGTTTAGGAATTTTTTAGTAGAATCAACAAATGAAAGAGGTTCTATGCTTCATTTCTATCCTATGATTTATGGAAGGAGGTTTTGAAAGGGTTTACATAAAATAAATGCCAGACAATCCGCTATTCTTGTTTGTTATTCCTGGTTGCGGTTTCTCTATGTAACTTACTATTATCGAGGAGGATGAAAGTAGTGAAATTCAAACTAAAAAAGACGATTAATGTTCTTTTGGCCTGTTTAACAGCCCTGCCTTTGATGTTAACCCCGACAAATGTGTCAGCAGCCAGCGATGCCAACATTAATTTGTCCTCGGAAAAACAGCTAATCAAGGGCTTTGGGGGCATTAACCTTCCTGCCTGGATTGGTGATCTGACTCCCGCTCAACGTGAAACTGCTTTTGGTAATGATCAGAATCAGTTAGGTTTCTCCATTCTCAGAATCTACGTTGATCCAGATTCCAATAACTGGTATCGTGAAGTTGCCACAGCCAAACGGGCTATCGAAAAGGGTGCTATTGTATTTGCATCCCCATGGAATCCTCCAAGCAGCATGGTTGAAACATTTAACCGCAATGGGGACACAAATGCCAAACGTCTGAAATACGACAAATATACCGCATATGCGCAACATCTGAACGACTTTGTAACCTACATGAAAAATAACGGCGTAGATCTATATGCCATTTCTGTGCAAAACGAACCGGATTATGCTCATGACTGGACTTGGTGGACTCCACAAGAGATCCTTCGATTCATGAAAGAAAATGCCGGGTCAATTCAAGGTACCAAAGTCATGGCGCCTGAATCCTTCCAGTACTTAAAGAACATATCCGACCCAATCCTGAATGATCCGCAGGCACTTGCCAACATGGACATTCTGGGAGCACATACGTATGGAACCCAGATTTCGAATTTTGCCTACCCTCTCTTTAAGCAAAAAGGAGCCGGTAAAGAACTGTGGATGACTGAGGTGTATGTTCCAAACAGTGACAACAACTCAGCAGACCGCTGGCCTGAAGCATTAGACGTTTCCTATCACATGCACAATGCCATGGTAGAAGGTGATTTCCAAGCCTACGTGTGGTGGTACATCCGCAGACAGTATGGTCCGATGAAAGAGGACGGTACCATAAGCAAACGCGGGTATAATATGGCTCATTTCTCTAAATTCGTGCGTCCAGGCTTCCTAAGAGTCGATGCAACGAAAAATCCGGATACAAACACATTTGTCTCAGCCTATAAAGGTGATAACAAAGTAGTCGTCGTGGCAATTAACCGTGGAACTTCAGCCACAAGCCAAAAATTCGTTCTGCAGAATGGTAATGCCTCTACTGTGTCCTCATGGATTACGGACAGCAGTCGAAACCTGGCAAGCGGAACCTCGCTTAACGTATCCAATGGAGCCTTCACGGCACAGCTCCCGCCTCAGAGCGTAACAACGTTTGTTGCCAACGTTACTGGCGGAAATAGCGGCGGGAATACAGGCAGTGGCACGACGTATGAAGCCGAGACCGGAACGTCACTTACGGAAGCTGCCATTGAAACAATCTACCCCGGTTACACTGGCTCCGGGTATGTTAACTTCAATGCGATGACTGGTTCGGCCATTCAATGGAACGGCATTAATAACACAACAACAGGTACCAAAAACGTAAAGTTTCGTTATGCGCTGGAAAGCGGCACTCGGAACCTCGACATTTTTGTGAACGGAACCAAAGTTATTAGCAACGAGCCCTTTCCGGCTACGGGAAGCTGGTCCACTTGGGTTGAAAAAACAATACAGGTCCCCATGAACACGGGGACCAATACATTGAAAGTGGTTACCACCGGATCGGAAGGACCGAATATTGACAGCGTTAATGTTACCGCAGCACAATAAACGTTCCGTATGGCTGATGGAAGACATTTGCTGTACGTGCAGCTAAGCACTAACCTCTTGAATACTCATCACTAAAGTTAGTGTTATATCAAAAAATGCAAAAAAAGACTCCTTAAGCGTTAGCTTAAGGAGTCTTTTTATTAGATGCGGTCGAGAGGACTCGAACCTCCACGGGGGTTAGCCCACACGGACCTGAACCGTGCGCGTCTGCCAATTCCGCCACGACCGCATATTGTATCTCCGTCATCCATATCGGCGACAAGAAATAATATATCATGCGTAATCTATCATGTCAACACTGAAAATAATAACAATAAAGCCCGAATCAGACGTCCATGTCGATTCGGGCTTTACCTTTAACTGCTGCTAATAGTTTGGTTCATTAAAACGGAAGCATACTACAAATTACAGCTTGGAAGGCCAGTTGCCATACCATGCATAACCGCCTCTTCTTTCTTTATCAATATCACTTAATTTGTATTTAACTACCCCGTCACGACCAATAAAGATTGGTTTATCCGTTCCGATCTCATAGAAGCGTGCCCAAATTGGTGCAGCTTTGGAATCAGCGATAATTTTACTATCTCCATTAGCTCTTTCATACTTGTAACCCGTAATTTTCACTTTGTTAAACCAAGCCTCCGCTCCTTTAATGGATGCGGTAATTTTAGCGTTAGCAGGTCTGGTTTTCAGAAATTTAACAATCGTTACACTCTCTCCAGCTGTCAGTGATGGCACTTCGTAGATTCTTGCGCTCGCTGGTTTAAGAGAGCTGGAATCATGTTGTTGTCCCCATGCTGTCAGCTTACCACCTGAAACGACCTGTGTATTCAGAATCGCCTCCACACCTTTGGCAACTGAATTTTTACTGCGGTTAGCAAGTGTGCTGTCGATAAATGAGAAATCACCTTTGCGTGCTGCTACTTCATCCAGCATGATCATTACATTAATCATGGCATCATCATTGTAAGTGATGTGCTTGTGGTATCCGGAGCTTTGGTAAACTTGTGGCCACCCGCCGTTTGAATACTGCATGTTGATCAAAAAGTTAATTCCTTTGATTGCAGCTGTGGAGTAACGCGGATCATTCGTCTTTTTAAATTCCTTCGCCAATCTTCTAATTTCTGAGTATGTAGCCTTGTTGTCTATCGTGGACTTTGCCCACTCTCCACTTGTCTGTTTATAATCTTTTCTCCAACCTCCATCCGGCAGCTGGTTCTTCAAAATATCAGAAATACTCGCTGTAGTACCCGACGCATCTGCAGCAGATACCGTCCCTACAGGGAGAACTGCCATTCCAACTACTGAGAACACCATCGTACATGCCAGGACAAAAGTAATTATTTTCTTCGCTTTCAAATGTAACACTCTCCTATGTTCGTTTTTATAAATCTTCCACTTCTACTTTACGTATGATATACGCCCCAAACCTCCTTTATTTGTATTTATCGCATAATAAAATCAATTTTAATCCAATATGTGGATTGGATAATCAGATAATATGCAAAAAATCGATTTTTGTCAATATATGCAACTTAATGAATATAATCTCTCTAATTCTACATAACGGGATAGTTCTTTTAACTCATGACAAACCTATTTATTTATCCAAATTCGTCTTAAGCGAACCAATAATGACGTTTTTGTCATGAATGATATCCAAACTTGATCCCTTCTTTCATATAAAAACCTTAATTCCGCTAACATTGAGGTATTACGAAGGGTTTTAAATGGGTTTGACAATTACGCATTTATGCAATATAGTTTCAAATAGTTACAAAAACTTAATTATTCATTGCCGAGTTTCATGTTTGAAAACGGGGGAACCAATTTGGGTGAATTATTCTTATACATAGGAAATATAGGGAACCTTCTACCGAACCCTTAGCTAACTCCGTAGGCATCGAAGGGAGAACATTGATTTTGAAAAAACTGATTATCTCCATTTTTGGAGCAGCTGTATTATTTACATCCGGGGCAACAAGCACAGAGGCAAGCAGTATCAACTCCGTAGTGAACAACATGACAGGTATTCCTTACAAATGGGGTGGCACAACTGTAGCCGGCTTCGACTGTTCTGGTTTTATGAGATATCTTTTCAACAAATACAGCATTGAATTGCCACGTACTTCGCAGCAGCAAGCCAAAGCAGGTACTCCCGTATCCAAGAGCAATGTTCGGACAGGTGATCTGGTGTTCTTTAATACAACAGGCAAAGGCATTTCACATACAGGTGTATATATCGGCGGCGGACAATTCGCTCATGCCTCCAGCAGTAAAGGTGTAAGCATCACGAAGTTATCGAATCCATACTTCAATGATCGTTATGTAACAGCACGTCGGGTAACTGGACAGTTTATGTATGATAAAATGTTAGGTAAAATGTGATTCACATACAAAAAGGCATCGGTTATTAACCGGATGCCTTTTTTGCACTTAAAAATGAATGTTGCATTGCTTACTAATGCAGCGCCTTCTGCACTCGCATCGCACCCTGAGACAGGGCATGTCCTCCTCCAACAGCTCCGGCCACCGCAACGGTCTCCATAATCTCCTGATCTGTTGCTCCCTTGGCCCGGGCTTCTTCTACATGGTAGAAAGTACATACCTCATTGTTGGCGAATAATCCAATGCCAAGCGCAATTAGCTGTTTTGTCTTCGCATCAATCACGCCAGGTTGGAAACATTCTCCGGTAAACTCATGATACGACTTCACCACACCTGGCAGTACATCGCTTAATGCTCCAATCTGATCCTTGTAGGCATGAACTTTATCATTCATCAATGTCATGGCTTGTAGCACACCCTCTCGGCTATAGTTACAGATCTTCCTCACTGTACCTATCTTCTCTCCCGAGTGAGTCATTTATGCCAAGAAATCATGGTAATTCCAAACATTTAACGCGCATGGCTCTGCCATAATTATAAGCTGTTACTCACTAAGTGGACTCTGGCGCGGCTCGCTGAACAGCTGATAGCTGTAACCTCGGTCCAGCTTAACGACACGTCGATTCTGACGACGGATAAGTACCTGCTCGCCATCCCAGGCAACCACAATCCCTTTCACGTCGTTCGATTCCAGCTCGTCCCGTACGACTCTAACTTTCTCACCTGACAGACGCAGGGCGTCCAATTCTGTATCACTAATCATCTTCATGGCTCCTATATTTCAAATTTATTTACAAAAAGAGACCTAAATGAAAAGTCATTTAGGTCTCACGTGACTGTATTGGACTGTCATGTCATTCGAAATTATGTCCCGACTGAAAGTTACCGCTGCGCGTGCTCTTTGCTGTCGTTCTTCTCGAACCAAAAATCAAGCACTTTGGCGGACATCACACGTTCTTCAAGGTACTCCACTTGATGCGGTGTAAATTGTTCTTTCCAAGAGAAGGACAACTCTTCGCACAAGCCTACAATCGTCAGTAATTCTGACCAGGCAACATAGCGTTTGTACCAGAAAAATTGAGGATGTTCAATCATATAGGGATAAAGGTCATCGAATTCCGTATGTTTACAATCCAGGGCACGTTCAAAATGAACTTTCGATTCCGCCAGCTTATCATTAAAAAATTGTTCTGTTGCCGGTTGGTTCCCCATGGTGTTGCCTCCTCTCCCTAACATAACCCCATTATAAATGAAATCGGCGGTCATGCAAAGGCATAGTTCAAAAAATAGGCCCTATTCCTTTAAAATGTCACATTTCGTTATCGTCAAATTGTACCGTACCATCGTTCAGGGAACGAATGCGTACCAAGGCTTCCACCGGAATACCCTGTTCACGAATCGTGCGTGCCCCTGCCTGGAAACTTTTCTCGACCACAACGCCGAATCCGACGAGTTCCGCGCCAGAACGCTCGATAATTTTGATGACGCCACGAGCGGCATCTCCATTGGCAATGATATCATCAATGAACAAAATGCGGTCATTCTCATGAATGAACTCGCGGGATACCATAATGTCAGTTACAATTCCTTTGGTAAAGGACGGTACACGTTCACAGTAAGCATCAGGATCAGCCAGAAGTGTTTTTTTGCGACGGGCGAATACAAGTGGCACCCCCAGTTCATAGGCTGCGGCAAACGCAACCGGAATCCCTGAGGATTCTACCGTGATTACCCGAGTTACTCCACTTTCACGAAAACGGGCAGCGAACTCACGTCCCATCTCCATCGTTAATGCAGGATCAATCTGGTGGTTCAACAGACCATCCAGCTTTAATACTTGATCCGAGATAACCACACCTTCTTGTAAAATTCGTTGTTTCAATAATTCCATGATTTGACCTCCCAAGCCTATCCTATGAGGTAAAAGTATCATATATCTATCTATAAGTTCAAGCGAAATTGCCTTGACGCTGTCCTTGGGACGCATTTCAAGCCAAAGCTCATTATCGATTGTCATGACTTTCGTGGGTCAAGCATACCTTGTACCATGGTACCCGCATGTCCAAACTATACAGGGGCCTGAGAGGGGAAACACATGAAACAGGCATTTCGGGTGCTGCAGATCGCATTTACATACATTGGAACGGTTGTTGGAGCCGGCTTCGCTACAGGGCAGGAAATTTTGCAGTTTTTTACCCAGTATGGCAAATGGGCCACCATCACCATAGGCTTATCCACCATGCTCTTTGTCTGGTTAGGTACCAAAATGATGCTGATCGCTCACGATACCGGGTCCCGCTCTTATGAGGATCTGAACAAACATTTATTCGGCCATAAGGCGGGCAAATGGATCACCTGGGTGACCCTTCTCATTCTCATTGGCGTGAACAGTGTCATGCTTGCCGGAGCAGGCTCCGTTTTTGTCGAGCATCTGGGTTTGCATTATCAGACAGGTCTGATCGTCACACTTGTAGGGACATATCTGCTTCTCGGTCGGGGCATTCAAGCCATCCTACAAATGAATAGCATCGTTGTGCCCATGATGCTCCTGCTATCTCTGCTCATGATCACCAGTACGATCCATCATCCAGGTGCTTCCCGATTCATCACACTGACGACAGACTCAAACCCTATTCAAGTGTGGCTGTCTCCACTATTGTATACTTCATTCAATCTGGTGTTGGCTCAAGCTGTTCTTGTGCCTGTAGGTAACCAGATTCGTAGTCGGAATGTGCTGAAGTGGGGTGGAGTATTGGGTGGAATTGGCGTTGGTTTCATGCTGATGGCAGCTCATTTTGCCATGTCAGCTCAGATGCCCGGCATCATCCAATTCGAAATCCCGATGGGCAGCATTGCCTTTCAACTTGGATGGGCAGTGCAATCTGTATATGTATCCCTTATTTTCATGGAAATATTCACTACCTTTGTAGCCGATATCTATGGAATGACCTTGCAACTGAGACAACATATACGTGTCCATCCCCGTTTCATTACATTAACCATTATGCTATTGTGTTACTCACTCAGCCAGTTTGGATTCAGTTCCCTGCTGTCCATCCTTTACCCCATCTTTGGAACTATGGCATTAATCTGGGCTGCCAAATTGGTACTGAACCGCTGGGGCACCTTTCGTAAACGCAACAATATATAAATCTCACGGTCCATGTATTTCATGAATATGAGCATCCGTTTGCCTTCTAACCACAATTCACCGCGGGTACTCTTTCCTTAAACATGACAAAAGGCCGCTGTTTATCACAGCGGCTCGCACTTTTTGCTCTACGTTTTAGGCTTGGCTAGGAAACTGAAGATACATCTTTTTCAGCTCATTGACTGATCTGCCGAGCGAGTAATGTGTTTTGGCTTTTTCACACGCTGAACGGGCAAGTTCATAACGATAAGCCGGGTCCAGCATCACCTTTTCAAGCGCTTCAGCTAATGCAGAAGGATCTTCTGCCGGTACAAGCAACCCATTACTACCGTTCTCGATCTGTTCCGGTATACCACCTACATCCGTACCCACAAGGGCAAGACAACTCAGCGCCGCTTCAGCAAAGACGGAACCAAATGCTTCTGCCCGTGAAGGAAGTACAAAAATATCAAAGAATGGCATGAATTCCTCAGGGTGCAGTGTGTAACCATAGAAGATGGTCTCATTATAGATCCCCAGTCGCTGCGCCAATTCTTCCAGGTCAGGACGAATCGGTCCATCTCCAATAATATGTAACACATAATCATGACCTCGACCCTTCAGTTCCGCACAAGCTTTGAAAAGAATATCCAACCCTTTTGCCGGAACAAGCCGACATACCGTGACCAGCTGTGGTATCGCATTATCATGAGGGATCGGCTTAAAGCGCTTCTCATCAAATCCATTGGGAATCACACCGATGACATCAGGTTCCTTCACGTAGGGAGCCAGATAACGGCGGAACGAATCCGACACCGTCAAAAGGCGCTCTGCCTGGTGTTCCAGCTCACCATATATCGCGAGCAGGAATCGATGCTCCGGTCCATCCGTTTCAATGCGTCCATTAAGGATTAATTCTCGTTCATAACTGGAGTGAATCGTCTGAATGAGGGGTGTATCCGGGAAAACTGTTTTCATCGCAAGTCCTGCAATTGGGTGGTGGGCATGGATCAGATCATAGGGCTTCTGAATTCGCAGTTTGGTCCACCAAAGATAATCACGATATGTTTGAATATATTTTTGGACAACAGGACTATCCTGATATTCAGTCCAGTCAAACGTTTCGAACTGAACTTCCTCTCTGCCCTTATTGCGAATTCGCTTTGGCAACGAGAACAGATCCATTTCCCACCTCGGGGTTGTAAATCTCTCTTGCATATACGGAATCATAGAGGATACACCTCCGGGCTGCTCCGGAGGAAAGAAAAGCGCCTGCAGCAATTTCACCGTTAGTTTCCCCCTTTCTAACTTACGTACTGCTCTACTATCCATTATGACATAGGGAAGCCGGAACATCTATATTACGATAACTCGTATATACAACATATTCATGAAACGTTCCCCTCAGAAGCAAAAGCTTTAATTCAGCAGTCCATCGCTTGCGGTTGTCGTCAACATATTCATAGGATAGTCAGAATTCTCAGCTCAGTGGCTCCACGGGCTTCTCATATGTACTGTAACCATCGGTCACTCCCAAAAAAGTATACCCGTTCCGCGCGTAAAAGGCGTTCAACGTAGCATTGCTCGCTCCGCAATCTAACCGAAGATTATGTTTGCCTTCAAAATGTATGCGGCTGCTGGACCATTGCAAAATGGACCGTCCCAGACCGCTCTGAGCATATTTTCTTCGAATCGCTAACCGATGCAGATAAATTGCGCCATCCTCGGCATGAGCTTTTGAACCCCAAAGATGAATATCCCAAGGACTTGGCTGAACCAAAAGGATGACCATCCCCGCTACATCCGCTCCTTTTTTGAATACAAACACATCCCCACGGCGAATCGCCCCTGCCGTATCATGTGAATCTTCACCTTTAAGCAAAGCGTTCCATTGGGAAGAACCTTGGCTCTGTAACCATTCGGCTGTCTCCACCAGCAGCGACATCACATCCTCCGTATCTTCCGGCTTCGCCTGAACCGCTTGAAAACCATCGTTAATATATTCGCTACTGATCCTGAATGAGTGCATCATTGTTCTCCTCCGCTTCCTGATCTCTTTTAAACTAATGGTACTATACCGGGAAATGGATTTTTCGTCAAAATGAGAACAAAAAAAGGTAAAAGGCGGTTGCCCTTTACCCATCTATTCTGGCTTCATCAATAATCTGATTTCGATACAACATCGTCAGGTGCAAGGTGTCAAACTCCATTTCCTTGTCCAACTCCTGCATCAACACTTCGACCAGGCTCTTTCGCTGAATGCTGGTACCAGGAACCTCGTAATCAATGTATCCCGTCAGATCGGAATGAGAAGTGTCTATTGTTGCTGTTCCCACAGGCAATCCACCTCGTTCCTGAAGAAACAGCTCATATACCCGGAACTCCCGATCCTTACGCTTTAGCATGACATAACATGTTTCTTCAGCAGCTTCAAGCTCATCCAGATCCGATTCATCGGTATCCTCAAATTCCTCGGAGAAATCGCGATGTACCCACTCTAACGTTTCGAGTTCGTTGCCCTGATGCCACATGCGGATCGTAATCGTATCGATGATATCTTCATCCAGCTCTCTGACTAGTAACTCTGCCGCAGCTTCCAATTGATTCTCTTCCGGCTCGTCATACCAGTGTATTTCACCTTGTACATCAGCGCCATATTGTTTTAAGGAAGCTTCTGCAAGTTCCTGCCCTTCGACATCATTGAATATATACGTCGATATGCTGCGTCCTGCGCTTACCATTTCCATCTCCAGAACCTGATCCCGATCTTCATATGTAAACGATTCGGCTTGTGAAACAGGGATTACCTTACTTCCACTGCTACCTATATCGTCATAGCTGCCTTCGTCATGATTCATCTCTTTCGAAGGCCACATTGTCTCTGACTCAGGCATATGCAGAACCGTATGTAATGAGCCACAACTAACCAGCACTTCATAATACGCAGCTTCCAACGCATCTGCAAGAGATCGGACATAGGCATGCACTTTTTCCACGATACGTTGCTCTGTATCATCTGGCAGAGACTCCTGCTCGATCTGAAGACTACCAGATAAACGATCTCCTTCTCTGTACACAAGGAAAAGTGATCCTGCATATTGACCATTGACCATCACGTCCTGTACTTCTCCACCTGATGTCCGCAGGTCTGCAACCAATTCCACATCATAATTCATCACGTGTCCTCCTCCATTCCTAACATTATTCTCTTAGGATGCCCCTGAGGACGGTAGATTATGAGGAAAGCGTGCATTTTAAGTATAAGATGTAGGGTTAGACGGATAACACATATTTTTGGATTGCGTGTGCCACACCCTGCTCGTTATTGGAGAGTGTAACCTCGTCCGCAGCAGCTTTCACCTCGTCCGGTGAATTATCCATGGCAATGCCTTTTCCCGCAAAAGTCAGCATCGTAATATCATTGAAGTAGTTACCAATCGCCATAATCTCCGAAGGCATGATTCCTTTCGATTCAGCAAGCCTTTTCAGTGCAGCGCCTTTGGACGCTTCGGGATGCATCAGATCAATAAAAAAGTCACCACTCCGTGTCATATAATAAGGCAGATTCCAAGTTGACCATTCCTGAAGTACTGCATCCATCTGTTCAATCGGACCAAATGCAGTGAACTTCGCCAGCGGTTCTGTCATGTCAACCCACTTGGGTAACTTCAGCGGCTCGGCCATAAAGTTGTAATACATCTCACGCACCTGCAACCCCAAACCTTCCGGTTGATCCACATACAGACCAAATGCTGTATTGATGTCAAAATGTACTCCATTGGTTCGACAGTAAGATATAATCGGCTCCAGTCCTTGTCCATCTAATGCAAAATGATGAACTACCTCACGGGTATCGACTTGCGCGGTAACGGCGCCGTTATGCGTAATCACATATCCATCCAGTCCCATCTGCTCCATAAAAGGAATCGTGTTGGCAGGACCTCTACCTGAACACAGGACAATCTCTGCTCCTTGACGGGAAGCTTGGATCAAGGTCTCCTGAGTCCATTCGGTAAGTTCATGATGATCACTCAGTAGTGTTCCATCTACATCAAGTGCAATTAATTTATAAGTCATCTGGCTTCATCCTCATCTGTTAGTAGTCGCACCCACCCAAACCCTCCCTTCCAAGGGAGGGCCCCAGAGGGCTCTGCCCTCTGGACTCCCGTCTTGCTCACCGGTGTTAGGTCGGGTCTTGCTATGTCACGGTTGTCGTAGGAACGCTTGTTGCCGAGCACACCGCTGGTCAGCGGCGGTCCCGCCCAAGCTTAACCGGGACCATTACGGGCAGGGCTTCGCTCTCTGCCCGGCTCCCTGCTCCGCTTCGCAAAGGACGGGAGCTTTCTCGCCTGCGGCGTTAGTATCGGGGCTCCGCTTCCCTCCACGACTCCCTGCTTCACTTCGCAAAGGACGGGAGCTTTTTCGCCTTCGGCGGTTAGTATCGGGGCTTTGCTTCCCTCCACGACTCCCTGCTCGCTTCGCAAAGGACGGGAGCTTTTACTTCCGCAGAAGGCTCAACTCATCTGCGGTTAGTTCACGATAGCTTCCGATAGTAAGATCGGAAGCTAGTTCCAGATCACCCATAGCTACGCGTTTCAGATAAATCACTCGCTTGCCTACCGCCTGAAACATACGTTTCACTTGGTGAAACTTCCCTTCGTGAATAATAAGCGAGATCGACGAGATCGTACCTTCTTCCGTCTCTTCCTGACCGAGTATAGTCAGCTGAGCAGGTAATGTCTCGTACCCGTCATCCAATTGAATTCCCGCCTTGAAACGTTGCACATCCGCTTCATCCACGTTTCCCAGCACACGGGCTTCATAGGTTTTGGGCACATGCTTGCGTGGAGATAACAGATCATGGGCAAGTGGACCGTCATTCGTAAGAATGAGCAGTCCCTCCGTATCCTTATCCAGTCGTCCCACAGGAAAAGGATTGAACACCCGATCCTCTTTGCGCAGCAGATCCAGTACCGTCTTATCTCTGTTGTCCTCGGTAGCAGACACGACACCCGGAGGTTTATGCAGCATCAGATAGATCATCTCCCGATACACAATCCGCTCTCCATCGGCTTCAATGACGTTGACCTCGGGGTTCACCTGTACCCCGCTGTCTTTCACCGCTTTGCCGTCCACATGGATTCTGCCTTGTTTCACCATCTTTTTAAGTTCACTTCGTGTTCCCACACCCATATGGCTTAATATTTTGTCCAGACGCAACGTTTGTTTTCCTTTTCCACTCATACCGATGTCCACCTCCAACCTGCCGGATATTCATTCTTCAGTACACCATCCAGCCATTTTCCCCAGCCAGCGGCATAACCATCTACACATACAAGAACATACCCTTTGGCAAACGTATCCGCCTTGAGCACCACTCGTTCTTCTTCAATATTTAACGTTTCACCCTTGAGGTATCTCACGGCTTCGCCATCAGCGGATGACAGATTTACGCTTCGCCGTGCTTCAGATGCATTCAAAGCACACGCAAGCGGGTGGGACGGAACAAATCGCCCATTCTTAATCGTGCCCATAAACCAGCCTGGACGAATGACTTTCAGTCCCTCCAACCGAGCTGCACCAACTGATGATTGATACACCCGATCTCCGTAACATACCGTCTCTCCAGTTAACTCAATCTCCAATTGTTCTTTCATAAACTGACTGTATATCGCAACCGGATCAATACTTGCCGGATCAGCTCCGCGTCCCTGACCTCGTTCCGATTTACGTCCACCGTGATCTTTACCTTTTTTGCTCTGTCTACCCGAATTCTTGCCGCCACCAGCCTGTCTGTCATGGGACTCTCGGGATTCGATTCGCAATAAACGTTCCTTTTTACGATCAGCCTTGGTCATAGCAATTGAAGAAGCAGCAATAGAGTGATCCTTGTTCCCCTCTGCTTCAATCCTGGACACATCCACGACCTGTCCATACTCCATTGCTCCTTCTTTAACTACTCCAGGTTGATCTGTTTCTATTTCTTGCCCTGCACGATGCAGCAACACAGCGACATAATGCCCCTCTCCTTCCAAAAGGTGAGGCCACAATCTTGCGGTGCCACGCGTTTGATCCAGTACAGCTTCCGTCTCCTCTGCCTTCTCTGGCATCATCTTACGTACCCATTCCGGACGTCCTGGAGCGAATCCTTTTTCTTCAGGAATGTCCATTACTACGAAATCACGGTTTACATTCAGGAACTCCGCAATCATTGCTTCGTTTTCCTCCGGCGCAAAGGTACATGTCGAGTACACAATGGTTCCTCCCGGGGCCAGCAACCGTGCCGCAGTCTCCAAGATATCCCGCTGCATGAGCACACATTTTTCCACCGAATGATGTTCCCACGATTTCACCATGTCTTCATCCTTGCGGAACATGCCTTCACCTGAGCAAGGCGCATCAATTAATACTTTGTCAAAATAATGAGGAAATGCATTTGCGATCCGCTCTGGCGACTCATTCAAAACAACCGCGTTACGCACCCCGTACAATTCCACGTTCTTGGCCAGCGCTTTTGTGCGTTCAGCATGGATATCGTTCGTGACAAGTACACCCTTGCCTTGCAGCTTTGCAGCAATCTGTGTCGTTTTTCCTCCCGGAGCAGCACATAGATCTAGCACACGATCTCCAGGCTCCACCTGCAATAATTCAACTGGAGCCATTGCACTTGGTTCCTGTATATAATACAAGCCTGCATGATAATAAGGGTGCAGCCCCGGTTTAACACCATGAGGTACATAGAATCCTGTCTCACACCACGGAATAGGTCTTAGATCAAACGGAGCAATCTCATCGAATTGTTCCATCGATATTTTTAGCGTATTCACTCTCAGCCCCGCATGTGGAGACTGTTCATAAGATTTCATAAATTGTTCAAACTCATCACCCAGCAAACTTTTCATTCGCTCAGCAAATATCAAAGGTAACTTTACACCCATATTCCCACTCATCCTGTCTTGGTAAGATTGCAATATCGTTTTATTTTATCATATCCAAGCTTTGCTTTCCTATCATATCGTATCTATTCCACTACAGCGTGTAATGTAGTATAATGGCAAGTAGATTGATTCCTGAGCAAAAATTCGGGTGTTTATGCATATTATCCCAACCTTTATTTTTGCCCAAACTATATTTCGATATGATCGATGGGGGATGTCCAATGAAATCCAAGAAGAAAAAGAAAAGTGCTGCGATCCTTATTTTCCTGGGTATTTTAATCATTATGATTGCAGCACTGGTTGTCGTAGACCAGCAATCCAAGAAACAGATGGATTCAGTGGAAAATGCTTATGGCATCGCTGCTTCCAAGCTTAATCCAGCTACACGGGAGCTACTTAGTGATCCCAACTATCAACAAATTATTGTACCCACTGATCTCAAAGCCAAAATCGATAACAAAGACAGCTTTTTTGTTTATTTCTTTGCTTCCGACTGCTCGCACTGCCGTGCCACAACACCTCAGTTGATGCCACTGGTTGACAGTGAAGGTATTGAGCTTCCACAGTTCAATCTGCGTGAATTCGAAGCAGGATGGACCGATTACAATATCGAGTTCACGCCTACACTCGTCTATTATGAGGCTGGTGTCGAGAAAGACCGTATGGTTGGCGGACTGCAAGAGAATGGTAGTGACCAGGGCTACACGCTGGATGATTACAAACAATTTTTCCAAAAATATAAAGGCAGTGCCGCTCCTTCGGCAAGCTAACTGCTAGATCCGTTCCCACAAGTATCTACAATCAGGCACTTGTATCACCAGACACTGTTCTGTTGAAGGACAGGCTATGCCACCTGCAATCATCTGAATATGACGCAACATTCAAAAACACCCCGATCGTTCCTTTTACAGGAATCGTCGGGGTGTTTCATATACATGGAACTTCATATCCATGGGATGCTCATTTGAATGTTAGCGTGATTACGGTTCAACTTTTACTCTGATCCATCGCCTTCATCTTCTCTTCGTATATTCGCCCTCTGGTAGGACTCCGCCGTTGCGGAATATTTGGTTTTAGCTCAAGCGATCTTCTAGATATCTCTTGTTCTAAGACCTCATCAACAATTCGTATGGACAAATCCCTATAAGTCGCAGACTGAGCGTCAGGCTCAGACAGTTGCTTCACGATTGCCTTTACTTCCTGTACCAAAATCCCAAGCTCAATGCCCAGAGTGGTAGCAGGATAAGGTTCCAGAAGATCAAGTGAGCTCTGTAACATCATCGTTCCTCCGCGGAGATTGCCATTCCTGAAGTGGTATAAACCAACCGCAATTTGCAACAACCCTTTATAGAGAGAATCCCGGTTACGTTCAAGCCACAATTCTTCCAGCACCTCATGACACTCGAAATAATCCTGATCCCGATTGAAGTAAATTAAGTAGTCAACGTACAGCGGCTCATAGATGCTCATCCGGGTTTTCGCCCTTTCTGGCGTTGTTCAGAAGTTTCTTCACGTCATCCAGCAAGTCTTTGAGCCCTTCCATATCATGCCGTTCCCAGTAATCGTTAAATCGCTTCTGTGCTTCAATTGCTTCACTGACAAGGTGGTAGAAGTATAATTGATGAATGATATTCAATGTTCTTGACACGATATTGGAATCATCCTCAAATGCCTTCTGCGCCTCCAAAATCTGTAGACGAATAGCAGACATCTCGTTGTCCAGTATAAACGCGGCCTCAGCCGTTTTTTTCAGCCTAGTTCTCATCTCATCAGGTAACCCTTCGCGAAACTTGTAACTCAGCGAATGTTCAATGGTAGCCCAGAAATTCATGGCAAGCGTCCGGATCTGTATCTCGGCCAAAACTTTCTTTTGTCCCAGAGCCGTCTGAACGGGATACTCAATAATCATATGGAAGCTTCGGTAGCCGCTCTCTTTGAAATTCGTAATGTAATCTTTCTCAATGAGTACCGTGAGATCCTTACGACCTCGAATATACTCGGCAACCCGACGGATATCATCCACGAACTGGCACATAATGCGGATACCTGCAATATCCTCAATGCCTGTTTCCACGTCATCAAGCGACACATTCAGTCGTCTGGATTTCTCCAGAATACTGGATATTTTTTTGACACGACCGGTAACGAATTCAATCGGGGCATACTCTTCCCGTTTCTTCAGTTCCGCTCGCATTGTCTTAAACTTGACTTTCAATTCCTCTACCGCTTGTTCATAAGGAAGTAAAAATGTACCCCAGTCTCTACCGTCCATGCTTATGCCTCCTGTCTCTATAGCGTCCCCTGTTCTATTCCATTATACATGATGTTTGGTGGGGGGAAGAGTCCCGAACCATTTTACGCTCTTCCCATGCTTCTATATTTTCATTCCGGGGATTCACATTCCTTCTTAACGATGCTCCGCACCAACCGCTTCAGAGATATGACGATAACCGTCCTTGCGCAGCAACTCACGCAGTCCGGCATGAATGCGCCGATTCACCTCGGGTCCTTCATAGATCAATGCTGTATATATTTCGACCAAGCTTGCTCCGGCTTTAATTTTCTCGTATGCATCCTCACTTGTGAAAATGCCACCTGAACCGATAATCGGAAGTTTGCCTTCGGTCTGGCGATAGATCTGGCGAATAATCTCCGTTGAACGGTCACGTAGAGGTTTACCGCTCAGACCGCCTGTTTCCTTCGCATGTTGGTGGGAAAGTCCTGTACGACTGATGGTTGTGTTCGTTGCAATAATACCAGCAACACCGCTGTCTGCAATTGTGCGAACCATATATTCAAGTTCCTGATCATTCACATCCGGTGCAATTTTCACCAGAACGGATTTGGTCGCTCCGCCCGCTCGTGCATGCTGCACGTTCATCTCGTTCATAACCGCAGCGAGCAGTTCCTTCAATTCATTCCCATGTTGCAGATTACGCAAATCCGGTGTATTTGGTGAACTGATATTAACCACGAATAGATCAGCATAATCGTATAGTGCCTGAATGCACTTCGAATAGTCCAGGTGAGCTTCCTCATTAGAAGTTGCCTTATTCTTGCCTATGTTAACAGCCACTGGAATACGCCGATCCTGTAGACGTGCCAATTCACCTGCCATGGCTTCCGCACCAAGATTGTTGAAGCCCATTCGGTTCACCAACGCCTCATCTGGAGGCAAACGGAACAGCCGTGGTTGATCGTTACCAGGTTGTGCAAGTGGTGTCACGGTTCCCACTTCCATGAATCCAAATCCGATGGAAGAAAAGCCCGTTACGGCCTGCCCGTTTTTGTCCAGACCCGCAGCCAGACCAACAGGTGTAGGGAAATGACACCCAAACATGTCAACAGCCAGATCAGACGTTTCCCGAACGCCGTACATCACACGCAGTCCGGAAGGAACCGGACGGATGCTACCCACGCCACTAAGGCCGCCAATAATCAGATGATGGGCCTGTTCAGGGTCCATTTTGAACAACAAAGGTTTAGCAAGACTTCTGTATAACAAATCACTCACTCCGTTCTGGTCCGGTACGCCAAAAAGCCGTTGTCCGTCTTTTCATATGTAAAAAAACACTCTACTCACAAGTTTATCTGTTTCTTATTAAAAAGGAAAGTAGTTTGCGCATAGACAGCACAAATCGAATAATACAAAATGCTCACAAGAAATCCACCCGCCCACTGGAAATGACGAGTTGAATTCTTTACAATGAGAGCATGGTTACTCTACACCAGTTCTATTCCAAATAAGGAGGAATAACTCATGGCTCCCAAACGTAAACCACCTGCATTACAGCAAAAGAAAGAAGAAGTGAATCGCAAAGCCATTGCATGGACAGCAGCCAGTGTAGGCGGCCTGATCATCATCATTGGTGCTCTTATCATTATTGCCAACATGTAGATGATTCAGGCTGAATCCATCTGATTCTACATATCAAACAGATCAATTCAGCCAGTGATACGTTTTGTTCGGATTATTTTGCTTTGGAACAAGTGTATGCTGATAACGCTGCTTTGCTTCTGGAACAAGCGTCAGATCTGGCAGTACATCTTCTCCAATGCGTACCGGAGTGCCTTGCGGAGCAAGAGCGAATAACTCTTCTACATCTCCTGTACGCATTCTCACACATCCAAGGGACTCATCCAGTCCGATACTGTCTGGCTCGTTGGTCCCGTGGATGGCATAATTCGTATTCGAGAGTTGCATACCTCTGCTTCCAAACTCACCGTTCGAGCGCCCATTCGGATTGACCACTTTATCTGTAATGACAAATGACCCCTCCGGTGTTCGATCACCACCAAGTCCCACATCATACATACGAACAATGGTATCCCCACTGATTAATGCAAGTTTATGTCTATCCTTATCAATGACAATCTCCAGCGGTTCCTGCAAAAAAGGCTGACCTCCCAGCGTATCTGCAAAAGCGGCATTTTTGCCTTGAGACGAATTCGAAGTCGTTGAACCATTCTCTTTACCACTCGAATCGTTCTTTCCTTCCTGTGCCTTTCCTTGATGCAAAGCTAACAGCTTCGGAAACATCTCGGTCATCCCTGACGCAGTCTCTCCCAGAATATTGTTCGGAAATGGCTGAGCCATTTGCGTTACACTCTTGGGCCAAGCATCATTTTTTTTGCGATAGGCAACGATTGCACTTGATAATGATGCAGCTGCTTCCTGCTTGGCGGTCCACGCCAAGGCCATCTTTTTGATTTTCGGTGTAATTTCAGGAGGTTCACAGTTACATTGCTTGGCATCATAACTCTGTGCAGTCAATTTCCCGCTTGTATTGGTTTGTACTATGTATTTCACAGGCATATTTCGTTTCCATAAAGACCAGTCATCCGAGGTTTGCATGCCCAGTACAGCAGAGGTCTCTACTTTTGGGCCAGACCCGGACCAGGCAGCTGCGAGCGCAGCCTCGCCATGATTACCTCCACCAAATGCCGCAGCAGTGAACACATTGCTTGGCGCAATGGATGCAGTTCCAACCTGTTTATCCGCTTCTACAGGCGCTTCGATGTCATCTGTGGATTCCAGTGCTGCTGACAGTGCGTCGGCCGCTTCCCGACTGAAACCCGGAGCGTCCGCAGGTGGCAGACCTGCCAGCACAAGCAGCATGAGCAACGTGAGCCACATTTTGCGTCTACGTTGTTTTTTCTCCTTTTGCTCAGACATCTCCACCAGTTTCTCCTGATAGTCTACCCAGATGTCAGCAGGAGCTTTACTGCGTTCAAATGCCTCATAAACCTCGCCCGCTTGCTGAAAACAATAATTGGCTTTGGCCTCCTGTCCTTCGCCCAAATACTCCTTTCCAAGCAAGTACCAAGCCATTTTATTGTCGGGATGTTTCTTGACATATGTTCTTAGATGAGTATTTTGCATCCGATCCTCCACTATTTCGCCTTTTTCCGTATATCATTATATATCGGCATAACCAAGCGTTGAATCCATAGGACTTGAGTACCCGGTAGAAAAAAGGGGGGTTCGACAATGTTCGTCCTTGATCCACAGATTAGATAATCACAGTTGAATGAAAACAAAAAAAGCACCTTCCCTTGTCGTTAAGACAAAAGAAAGTGCTCTGTGTTCATGTGAGAAATACTTAGCCTTCTTTATTGAAAGGCTCGTCCGCTACTTTGATTGAATCTGTAGGGCAGCCATCGCATGCATCCTGCATATCGTCAAACAAGTCGTCTGGAATAGCTTTGACACCATGGTTAGCATCGCCGTCAAAGATAACTTCAGCCAAACCTTCATCATCATAATCGTAGATGTCTGGAGCTGTTGCTCCACAAGCGCCACATGCGATACATGTGTCTTTTTCAACCCAAGTATATTTACTCATTTACATTCTCTCCTCCTAAAATTCGAAACGTACAGTGTTTTTATCTAGAAACATATTAATACAAAGTAAGGATAATTACAAACATTTTGCAACCACAAGTCTCTATTATCCCTTATTTAATCAAGACTTTGCAAGTTATCTTTTTGCAGGGAAGTACCGCGCACTTTATGATTACGAAGCAGCACGGAAGGATCGTCTCCAAGCATGCCGGCGGTCACAACAGCATTCTCACCAAATTTATCACGTAACTGATCCATAATCCGAATCAGATTGTCCTTCTTGGGCTTCTGCTCATATTCGAACAAGTCCATCTGTACAGCGGATTCTTCTCTTGGAATCAGGTTTTGAAGTGTCACACCCAGCATGCGTACAGGTTTGCCACTACCCCAATGCTTCTCAAATAGTTTACAGGCCTCACGATATATGACCGTTGCATCCTCCGTAGGAACTTCCATTAGACGTGATCGGGTGATTGTCTTCATATCCGGTGTGCGGATCGTAATCTGAATACCCTGGCTGAACATTTCGTGCTTGCGCAACCTTCTGGCTACCTGGTCACTTATATTGAGGAACACCCGATGAATCTCATTCATATCCGATACATCCGCCGGTAAAGTGGTTGTATGCCCAATGGATTTATTGGCCTCCCGTTCCGCGTGAACTGCGGAATGGTTAATGCCATTCGCAGAATTTTTGAGCCATGCTCCATTAACTCCAAATAGTTCGGTCAACATGCTCTCATCCGACTTGGCCAATTGACCAATCGTTTCAATGCCCAATTTTTTCAGCTTTTCAGCCGTTTTTTTGCCAATGCCAAACATCTCGTTGCATGGTCTGTGCCAAAGAATCCGGGGTACGTCTCTCATGCGTAAAATGGAAATACCGTTCGGTTTTTTCAGATCCGAAGCCATTTTCGCCAATAATTTGTTGGGTGCAATGCCAATGGAACATGGCAGCCCCAATTCATCCTTGATTCTCCGCTGAATACTCTCCGCAATCTCCATTGGATTCCCGAATTGCCTTGAACCTGTAATATCAAGATAACATTCATCAATGGATGTCGCCTCAAGTTGAGGCGTATAACTATACGCAATCTGCATGAAGGCTCTTGAATATTGACGATATAAATGGAAATCAGGACGGATCACAATGAGATCAGGGCACTTTTTCATGGCTTGGTGCACAACCATACCTGTTGAGATGCCTCGATTACGAGCGGCATATGAGCAGGTTACAATTACACCCTTTCGCAGTTCACTGCTGCCCGCAACGGCCGTTGCTTTTCCTCTATATAAATCTGGTTCCTCGGCTTCATGTACAGAGCAGTAGAAAGCATTCATATCGACATGCAGAATCACCCGTCCGGCTGCAGGGTAATATTGATCCACATTTGCTGGAGGATTGCCGTCTGAAGACATCATGAACCCCCGCCCTTTCTTGCACACTAATTAATGAAACGAATTTCTTTCTTCTATAGTATATCAAACCCGTTATGTTAATTCAGTCATGAGCATTTATTTTCTGCGAGATCTGATCAGAGACCGAATAATTAACCAGCCTACACTCACAAAAAGTATCAAAGTGATCAGAGCAATAATCGTATTTTCCCATACAAAACTCAAAATCAACCCTCCTTTTCTTCCATATATTCCAATTAAAACTCAATAATAGATTATAACATACATCCGGATTATGATTAACAACCTTCTTTTTTCTCTAAAATCCGTTAATTGTTACATGAAACTGCGATTTCTATGTAGCATTTGGCTATAATGGTGCTATAATAATTAATTATACAAATTGACGACTTTAGGACAAATCAGCGCACCCAGTTTAACACAGTGTAGCGTTGCCGAATCGAAGGATTCGTCCACTAACGTACTTAACAGCTTTTCCTAACTTACAATCCAAACTTTTAAAAGAGCGCTTTATCTCAAAGGAGGATCTTCATGTCAAAGGCCATTTCCATCTTCGATACGACTTTACGTGACGGCACACAAGGGGAGGGTGTCAGCTTATCGGCAGACGACAAACTCAAAATTGCCAAGAAGCTTGATGACCTGGGTGTCCATTATATTGAAGGCGGAATTCCCGGCAGCAATACCAAGGACATTGAGTTTTTCAAAAGAGTCAAGGAATTAAACCTGAACGCAAAGGTTGTTGCTTTTGGCAGTACCCGCCGAAAAGGCAGTGTTGCTAGTGAAGACGCCAACCTGAAGCGCATGATCGAATCTGGTGCTCAGGCTGCAACCCTGGTCGGTAAATCATGGGACTTCCATGTGCATACCGCTTTGCAGACTACTTTGGAAGAAAATTTGTCCATGATCTATGATTCCATCGCCTATCTGAAACAGAATGGAATGGAAGTGATCTTTGATGCAGAACACTTCTTTGACGGATTCAAACATAACCCGGAGTATGCTCAAGCGGTCTTGACCAAGGCCCACGAAGCTGGAGCGGACTGGCTCGTTATGTGTGATACCAACGGCGGGACGATGCCAAACGAGGTGCACGAGATCGTATCCACATTGCATAGAAGCCTGCCTCATGCACATCTCGGTATCCATACACATAATGATTGTGAACTGGCTGTGGCCAACACACTCAGCGCTGTACAAGCCGGAGCCCGTCAGGTGCAAGGAACGATGAACGGTTATGGAGAGCGTTGCGGTAACGCCAATCTCGCATCCATTATCCCGAACCTGCAACTGAAACTTGGTTATGAATGTGTTACTGAAGATTCCATGAGACAACTTACAAACGTGGCTCGTTATGTTAGCGAGATTGCCAATGTGAATATGCCGATTAATCAGCCTTATGTCGGCAATGCTGCTTTTGCTCATAAAGGTGGAATTCACGTCTCTGCCATCCTGCGGGATTCACGTACCTATGAACACATCGTCCCTGAACTGGTTGGTAACAAACAACGTGTGCTGGTCTCTGAACTTGCCGGACAAAGTAACATTGTATCCAAAGCTCAGGAACTGGGGCTTGAGTTCGATCCAAGCAGTGCCAATTCACGTCAGATTATTGAGAAGATCAAAGACCTGGAACATCAGGGTTACCAGTTCGAAGGTGCAGATGCTTCGCTTGAATTGTTAATTCGTGAAGCGAACGGTGACATGAAAGAATTGTTCACGTTTGAATCATTCAAAATGCTTGTAGAGAAAACGGCAGGCAAATCCGTTGTTTCTGAAGCTTTTGTCAAAGTGAATATCGCTGGAACAAGCGCTTATACCGCTGCTGAGGGCAATGGTCCGGTTAACGCACTCGATAACGCCCTTCGGAAAGCGCTGGTGCAATACTTCCCTTCACTCGCCAACATGCATCTGTCAGACTACAAAGTGCGTGTACTGGATGAGAAGGATGCCACAGCTGCCAAAGTTCGTGTATTGATAGAATCCAAAAATACGGAGAACACATGGAACACTGTCGGTGTATCCGAGAACGTAATTGAAGCAAGTTGGGAAGCACTCGTACACAGTTTCCGCTATGCGTTGCTTCAAGAAAAATTGCAGGATGAGCCGGGTACACTCCCTATTCCTGCTCATGGGATAAGCAACCACTAATAACGCTTATTTCCCGGAAAATATAAAGAAGCCTCTGTACCCATGATTCATGGATGCAAAGGCTTCTTTGTTTACATGAAAATTAATTCGCAATTAACTTTTTAATCTTACGTTCCAACTCTTTCTCAGGCAATATGCCCAGAACAATCTCCTGTATAACTCCTCTGGAGTCAATCAGAACATTCGTTGGAAAAGCCACCCCATTGTATTGAGCATACACAGTCCCCTTCTCATCCAAGGGAATAGGGAATGTCAGTTGGTACTCATCTACAAAAGCTTTGGCATCTTTGAGTTTATCGTATGACGTTACATTAACCCCATACATGTCAAGCTTATCCTTGTATTTCGCAGCCATTCTGTTCAGCTCCGGAGCTTCCTGCTTACACGGCTCACACCAGGATGCCCAGAAACTGACGAATGTGGCCTTATCTTTGGCACCGCCCACACTGTACGTCTCTCCATCCATTGCTGTCAGAGAAAAAGCAGGTGCCAGAAGACCCGCACGTGGTCCCGTCTCAGTAGGCATCGGTTCTTCCTGCTTAAAGACGGCTGCAATGCCGTCACCCGCATTCTGGGCCAGTGCAATACCAACCAGCAAGACAGCACCAAGGAGTATGTATATGTTTCGTTTCATAACCCGCCACCCTTTTATATAATTAGCACATTGAAACTGAAACCGTAATTTCTGCACATGCTAAGTGTTTATCACGCTCTATCATAGTTCACCAGAACATGATTCCCAAATGTTCTCTTTATTATTGTACCCTTTTCCTTTAAAATTTTACAATCCGCATCACAGAAAATAAAATGAAAAAGGACTCCTGCCGTAGCAGGAGCCAAAGAGAGAGGGGTGAATACAAATGGCAGCACTTCACGGGCAGCAAAACGCCTTCTACATCCCTTCTTCCGTAGAACAAGAGATGTCAAAGCACATGTTCCTTTCGCTACCACAAGAAGCCTGCGGGGTTATGCTGGGTGAAACCGCAGCGGGCGGTATACGAATCAGTCGGTTTCAGCCCATTCGTAACGTAGCACCTGACCCGCTGCACCATTTTACTCTGGACGATGCCGAATGGATTCGGTGCGTATTCTCCGAGCCCAAGCTCATCGGTATCTTCCATTCTCATCCCCAGACCAGGCCTGTTCCTTCCTTAGAGGACTTGCAAGCTCTTCCGGCCTTCGCCGGTTTGCTTCAGATGTACCTCATCGGCTCACCCGACCTTACAAGCGGGTCGCGATCTCATATGCATCTGAACGGTTATCTGATTGAATCTTCGAAGGAATGGCAGGATCCGGCACAACACGTTGTGCCTTCATACAATCTGCTTCCCGTTCCGTTATGCGTGACTTAGCTGGGTATACAGATCACCCAAGGTCTCCACATTTTTACGAGTCATGTCCTCCAAGTAGCAGGACCATAACTGTGCAGTCATTTTTGAATCTTCCAGTGCATGGTGACGTCCATAGATCGGAATCCCTCTGGATTCCAGCAATTCATCCAGACCATACCCCGGCCTGCTTGGTTCAAGCCAGCGGGCCAACATCATCGTATCGATTAAACGATGCGTCAGCCTTACCTTTGAAGTCCGCCACAGAGCTGCATTCAGAAAGGCTCGGTCATGCGCACTTGCGTGTGCAATCAGAACATTTCCACCTACAAAAGACATGAAATCATGCAACCCTTCCAGCAAAGTTGGTGCGTCCAACGTCATCTCCTGTGTAATACCTGTAAGTTCAGTAATATGTTCCGGAACTGCGGTCTTGGACTGCACCACCGTATAAAACTGTTCTCCTTCCAGTACCACACCTCCATGTATACGGACCGCACCAAATGAGATAATCTCATCCCCGTGCTGTGGCGAAAATCCCGTCGTTTCCAGATCAAATACAACTGCGTCCAGCTCATTTAGAGGTGTATGCAGAACCTCAGGTCTGCGCTGTTCTCTCATCATAGAGCGGATAAACGCCATGTGTTGCGCCGTAGGGGCTCCCATAATGGAAGCGATGGCGGAAGGAACCCCTCCCTGACGCAGCGAATTCCAGAATCCTGTATTGCCCCTTGCCGGCTCTCTCATGGACGTCTCCTTTCTGCAAAACGCAACTGTCTTTGCAAAGCACGATGCACTCGTCGTACCAACCCGAGCGTATCCCTGAGCTCATAATGAATCTGTTTTTGTTTCATCTGTTTCTCATCCAGGAACCCACTGCTATGTTGCAAATCCCCTTGGATGACAATCGGTGTACTTCTGCGAAATTTCAAAGCGGCAAAGAAGGCCCGCTGGCATGCATCCAGTAATGTAAATGGAACAGCTTCAAGTGAAGTCAGTCTCTCCATTCTTTTTAACGTAGATGACTCCTTGATCCCATGTTGCAAAGCCAAATAACGTGCACTGTTCACCAGCGGAATGTACAAGCCATACTTGACATCAAATCCGCCTGCATGTTCACCAAATCGTTCTGTGACCACACGTCCGAGTACATTTAATGTAGCTTTATGTTTAACCGTATTGCGAAGAACTGCATCCGAAAGTTCAGGAACCAGTCTGAACTGTTCATAAAAACTCGTGATCCATTCCTCCGCCAGACTTTGTTCACCTGCAACAAAACGCATGTCTGAAGCAATTATCAGATTACGAACGGGCTCCCAATTCAGATCCGAGCTCCAATCTGCTAATTGTTGCTTCCATGACGCCAGCGTTTTTCTCCAGAGTGGCTCAGAGCACATGACTTTGCCTTCGCACTTGGCGTAACCAAGCTCTTCTAACATATCCGTCATTCGCAGTCCGAGCTGAGCAAAATATTCCTCTTTACCTTCTTGTGGAGTATCGCTAATGATCATGCCATTGTCCTGATCACTCCATAACGTTGCTTCTTCCCTGCCGGAACTGCCAAATACGATAAAGGCATAGGGGACGGGAGGTTGGCCGAAGCCTTCCTCAACCATCCCCTGAATGCATAACTCTACTGCTTTCCGTGCAATCCGGTCATGCAGTTCATTTACCGTTTGGTACCACTCGATCGGCGACAAGGAAGCGGACAACAATTCCTGGAGCTCGTTCTGTAATATTACACGTGCCTGGCGCAGTTCTTGAGAAGACACCGCACCATCGATTCCCTGATAAGACCAGGAATAGTTTCTATACGAGATGGGTTCCATCATGTCCAGCCTCCTTGAAGCATGATTCAGCATCATTCACCTCAGGAGCTGAACGTACCACCATTGGATTTAGAATCTACATTTTTCATTTGTTCAGGGTATCCGTAAGTACCGTGCTCACTGATATCTAGACCCATTGTTTCTTCTTCTTCAGTAACACGGATGCCCATGATCACTTTCATACCGCCCAGAATAATGAAGGACATTACCAGTACGAAGGCAAAAGCACCTACCAGACCGAGAAGCTGTACGCCCAATTGGTGGAATCCACCGCCATAGAACAGACCCGCTTGACCTACACCCGCATGCTCAGCAAGTTCTGGTGTAGCGAACAAACCTGTGGAGATTGCTCCCCACATACCAGCAACACCGTGTACGGAGAAAGCGTAGATTGGATCGTCAATTCCTTTACGATCGAAGTACTGTGCCGTGAAGAATGTGATAACACCAGCCAAAGCACCGATAACCAAAGCTGCCCAAGGTTCAACGAAGGCACAAGCACCTGTAATTGCAACGAGTGCCGCAAGCACACCGTTCAACATGCTAGGAATATCGGACTTGCCAAGAACTGCCCAAGAAATCAACAGTGCAGCAACACCACCAGCTGCAGCAGCTACGTTAGTAGTTAATGCAACATAACCAAAGAATCCGTCATCCAAGGCAGTTAACGTACTACCTGGGTTGAAACCGAACCAACCGATCCAGAGGATAATAACCCCGAGTACGGAATACACTTGGTTGTGACCTGGAATGATGTTAGGTTTGCCGTCTTTGTTGTATTTACCAATACGTGGTTTCAACAAGATCGTCGCTACCAATGCTGCAGTCGCGCCAGTCAAGTGAACAACCGTCGATCCTGCAAAGTCTTGCATACCCAGCTCAGCCAACCAGCCGCCGCCCCATACCCAGTGAGCAACAACCGGATACATGATAATGGTATAAAGTGTACCGAATACAATATATACGCTCATTTTTGCACGTTCAGCCATACCACCGCAGGCAATGGCCAGAGATACCGCCGCAAAAGCGAGGTGGAAAACGAATTTAACAGTCAGTGGAACATCGGAGAAAGCCAGTGATTCGAAGGAAGCAGCCATCTTGTCACCGCTCAGGAAGAATCCTGTTGTTCCAAAGAAGCTGTTACCATTACCGAAACCAAGACCGAAACCCAAAGCCCAGAAGGCAATAACTGAAATTCCCAATGTCAGGATGGTCTTACCCGCAATGTGTCCTGCATTCTTCATTCGTGTTGAACCCGCTTCAAGTAAAGCAAATCCCCCTTGCATCAAGAACACGAGTACAACAGCCAGAAACGTAAAGGCTGAGTTCAAACCACTTTGAAGTTCAATGTTAGTCGGACCCTCCGCAGCCGCAAATGCGCTAACCGGAAAAGCGAACAAAGTAAGCATTACTAACATGGAAACCAACCATTTCTTTCTCATATACCCCACTCCCTCTTATGTTAAGTTTCTTCACATAACGTGAAACTCTTAATGTCATTATAAGCAGAAGAGAGGAAAGTTGACAAGAGTATTTTCATCAAAATTGAAAATTATTTCTGGGAATAAAGTCTTACGTCTTTTTCTTGCACTTAAGTACATAATCACATTCTATGAGTACATTGATATAGAAATGCAGTATGCTGATTGCCAAAGCATAACGTTTGACTGTACGGTTAAAGATCATGTATCATACTTATTAGTAAGAAAAATTGGGCGTAGTCTAGAAATTCACAAGTGGAAACTACAATTCCCTACATTTGAACTTGCAAGCGAGGTGAATATCATTGGGGATATGAAACTTTTTCGGATTGGCGAACTCGCCAAGACCGCTGGTGTTAGTGAACGGACGATTGATTATTACACAAAGCTTGGACTAATCGCTCCCGAAGAACGTACACAAAAAAATTATCGTCTCTATAGTAATGAAACTTTAACGAGGCTTGAACGTATTGTACAGATGAAACAAGAGAAGTATAGTCTCGACGAGATTAAACAATCTCTTGAGAAGTGGCGTCTGGTTAGTACAGAAGAACAAGTTGCCAGCAAATTGACAACATTGGAACTTCACGTACAACAACTTGAGCGAGAGGTTAACGAACTCAAACCGCTACTTGGAGAGATGAAACCTGTACAAGCACGTAAAATGATGGCAGGACTCCTCACCAAAAGTGCCGGTACAATGGAGGCACTAAAAATCTTGCTTGAGAACACCATGATGTAGCTTATTCTTAGAAAGCGGAGGAATGAATATGAGTTTTAATAACGGTATGTTCGTATTGATCATTATCGCCTTTTTGCTCTCTTTATGGGCGCAATTTCGCGTTAAAGGTACGTTTAGACGTTGGTCGGAGGTACCGAACCAGAACGGAATGACTGGTTACGATGCCGCTCGCCAGATGCTTGATGCTAACGGCCTGCATGATGTTCCAATTGAACCTGTACGTGGTACACTCTCTGATCACTATGATCCGATCAATCGGGTTGTACGTTTATCAGAACCAGTATATTACGAAAACTCAATCTCAGCTGTTTCGGTAGCGTGTCACGAAGTTGGCCACGCCATTCAGCATAAAGAAAGTTATCCGATGCTGGCACTGCGTCACCGGATCTTCCCAATTGTGAACTTTGCATCCGGATTAGCTCCATTCCTGTTAATTGCAGGATTCATCTTCAATGCCATGAACCTTGTAGGTATCGGTATCATCTTCTTCTCCGTAACTGTAGCATTCCAACTCATCACTTTACCGGTTGAGTTCAATGCAAGTAATCGCGCTAGAGAGATTATGGTATCCGAAGGGTACATCCGTAATGAAGAAGAAAAAGGTGTTGCAAAAGTTCTGAATGCCGCAGCCTTGACTTACGTTGCTGCAGCGTTGATTTCACTGCTTGAGTTGATTCGTTACATCGGAATCTTCAACAGCCGCGATTAATTGGATACTTAATACAACAAAAACAAAAAACAATACCCCACCGTTAATCGGATGGGGTATTGTTTTGTTGTAAACCGAAATAATCAAGCAAGAATGAACGAAAGGACTGAGCAACCAGCGGCAGTTTATCATGCGCACGATGAATTAACCCGATAGTTCGCGTTACTTTTGGATGGGAGATAGCCACATGTGCCGGTTGCAACGGATTCGTCTGGAATAACGCCATCTCAGGCAACAGACTGACCCCCATGCCCGCAGCGACCAATCCGCGGATGGTGTCGGTCTCTTCCCCTTCAAAAGCGATCTTGGGTGTAAAACCAGCTTCCAGACAGGCATGCCATACAATAGGTCGAAGAGAATAACCTTTGCTAAACAATACAAATTTATCATCCTTGAGCTGTTCAAGCGCAATTGTCTCTTCACCAGCTAACGGGTGATTAGGAGGAAGGATCGCATGTAATTCTTCCGTGAGTACAATATCGCCATCTACTTGATCATGCTTTTCTGGAAAAGGAGAAATGAATGCCAAGTCTACCTCTCCGGATAACACATCACGAATCAGCGTAGGGAACATCCCCTGCTTGAATCTGAATTTCACGTTGGGGTAGCGCTGACGGAAAGCAGCCACCACGGAAGGAATGAGATGAATCCCCAGGCTATGCGGAAACCCAATTCGAATCTCTCCATGCTCCGGGTCCAGAAACTCATGAACTTCCCCAACTGCCTTGTCCAAATCTTTTAATATACCTTCAATTCGTTTGCAAAAAAGCTGCCCCACTGCAGTCAACTGCAGGTTTCGTCCCTTTTGCATAAAAAGGTCCACGCCCAGTTCTTCTTCCAGCTGATGAATCTGACGACTCACCGCCGACTGTGCCACATGCAACTCTTCAGCAGCCTGTGTTACATGTTCCTTCTGTGCCACTTTCAAAAAGTAATGCAACTGTCTTAATTCCACTCGCCTGATCGCTCCAATCTGTTATACACTACTTATCCTTGACTGTATTCCATCTTGAGAACGTTCTGACTACCGCTTTAAGCTGCGGGGTTTCCACAATCTGATCAACAGTCCGTAAATAAAGAATCCACCCAACAATCCGCCAAGGTGAGCCATCCAATTGATGCCTGACATGGCGAAGGAGAATATGATCCCGAACAAAAGCAATGTGTACATCGTTTTGCGCGAAGCCTCGTCCATCATCGTTCGCTGGAACAGCGCTACATACAGGAATGCACCATAGACGGCATAGATCGCTCCTGAAGCACCTACCGAGATGGTAATACTCCCAACCGAGTTGTACCACGCAACAGCAAGAATATTACCCAATACACCACCACCCAGGTACAATACACCATACCTTACCGACCCGAGCAAACGCTCCATCGGTGGAGCAAATACAATTAACGCAAAGCTGTTAAACAATAAATGACCGAAGCCCGCATGCAGGAACACGGATGTAATGTAACGCCACCATTCATGCGCGAACAGTTCATGATTCGTAAGTGCCCCAAATTTCAGCAACACCATATTGTTCGTTGATCCACCGTTCACCGTTAACACAATAAACATGACTACATTGGCAATTAAAAAAAGCGACGTCAAAGGGAAATACTTCAAATAACCTTTCCAGTTCTCATAGCGAATAAATATCATAAATTTCTTCTTTCACTCCACCCTGTTCAGATCGGACTCACATCTCTGATCCATCGTAATGGTACATGCCCGAATTGGACAATGCCTTTCATAAAAGATTATAATGGATTTTGGCACGGATCACCAATTTATAAGGAGGAACATTATTATGACACAAGAACGTACAGGCGCAGCCACATTTAAAGGCAACCCTATTACATTGATCGGACCCGAACTGAAAGTGGGCGATCAAGCACCTGATTTTACACTGAGCAAGAACCTGGTTGAGGACGCTTCCCTGAAAGACTTCGCAGGCAAAATCAAATTAATCAGCGTTGTTCCTTCCCTGGATACTGGCGTATGCGATGCGCAAACTCGTCGTTTCAACGTGGAAGCTGGAGAACTCGGAGACAATGTTGTTGTCTTGACAGTCAGTGTTGACCTTCCGTTTGCTCAGGCTCGTTGGTGTGGAGCAGCTGGTGTTGACCGCGTAGTTACATTGTCAGACTACAAAACACGTTCTTTCGGTGAAGACTACGGCGTTCTGATCAAAGAATTCCAACTCGACATGCGCTCCATTTTTGTTTTGGATGCCGAAGACCGGATTACATATGTGGAGTATTTGCCTGAAATGACAGACTCCCCTAACTTCGAACAAGCGATTGCTGCTGTAAAAGCTTTGCTGTAGAAGTTATCATACGTTCAGAACAAAAGCGAGGAAGGTTAACCTTCACTCGCTTTTTGTTATTTATCATCTATTTCAATCATTTGCTTTATACTTGCTTAGCTTTTTATCCAGTACAGAGAATAAGTTCATAATCGTGCGATAATTGGAACCCAAGTCTCCAAGTGAACCACGTGAAGCTGAATACATATCCACCGCACTGCGAACAGGACTTACTGAGATAATGGAAACTGTAATATCCATCGTCCGTCCAAAGGTAGTCCGCTTCTCCAGAATAACTTCTCCAACAGAAGGCACTTCATGTAGCACTTTATAACCCGGAATCTTTTTGAGTGTCGAAGAGACCTCTTCCCAGGCTCTGTCTTTGGATAAGTTATAATACCGTGTTTTTAATTTGGGATCCTTGGCTCGATCGCTGGTCCCCTCCATGCTGCGGATGATACCGACGAGCGTTCTCTTTAAGGTCAAGACCCTTCCTCCTTTGATTGTAACCGTTCCATTTATGTATCTTAGTGTAACATTGTTCAAGTAGTAACAAAAGGGCAAGCATCATATTTATCATAAAACCAATCAAAAACATTCATCACAACTTAAAAACACCCTGAAATTCCTTTTGTAGAGGAAAAGTCAGGGTGCTGTACATGAAGATTTAGGAACCCGCCTATGCCGTCCGGCTACATTGTCTTATGAACCTGCTTGGCAGGTGGGTGACCGCAAAAATGCTTTTTGAAGTCCCTATGTCGTATAGACAGGGCTTTTCAGCAACATTCTGTGTTGATCTCCCGAAGACATCATCATTGGTTCAAAACAACGAATAACCGAAACGTACATCGCAGGATGTACAATTATTATATCCCTAACTGTGTAAAAAGTAAATGGCGATTCATCATGTTTTATTTTTGCAATGTAATGTTTTTGTCGTCGGATGACTCAGGTGTTTCACCATTCTCTGCTGATTGTTCAGCCAGCGCAGCAGCTTCCTCTTCTTCCTTCTTGAGTTGCATCTTCTCCATCTGCTCCTGCATCTTGTTGAAGGTTGCGTAGAAGTTAAAGAAAGCAAACCAGGCAATGATGCTGATAATGAAGAAAACAAACAAGACCGGATAACGGAAACCGATGTAGAACAGCAATCCACTTCCCAGCAATGTGGAAAATACACGGAATGGTCTGATCAGCGTAAGCAATACCGCGTTTTTGATAATGAGTCCGATGGACATATGATAATGTACAACCATCGAGAAGAAGTTAAAGAGTGATACAAATAACAAGAGAAGCAGTACTAACATGATGATTCCCACGAGCTGCATATTGCGGAACTGAGTCATGTACACTGTATAATCCAGATACATAATCGCGAATAGCAGTGTGTAAAAAATACCCCCAATTAAACTTTGCTTGTAGTTTTCCTTGTAACCTACAAAGAAAGTACGGAAGATCGGTACATCCGTATCGCCCATATTCCATTTACGAACAACCGTAAACAGCGCCGAAGTCGCCGGGAACAGTGTAAGCGGTGCCACAATAGCTATAGCCCAGTTCATTTGCAATGATTCGTTTGCGAGGTTCTGCTGCATCACGAGCAGTTTCATAATCAAGAAAAACAAGAACGGAGACGAACAAATAGCCCACAACAGATTGGTTGCGGCCAGTCTCGTAATCCACTCTGTAAGCCGGTAGATCCCACCCATAGCTCCTTTAAATTCCAAACATTTCTCCTCCTCTGCAGCCTTGCGAATTACCTGAAGTCTAATATTAATATACCTTATTATAGATAGGAAAAGCCAGTACTTCCCGAAAAGAGATCGTCATTGTCCTTAGCTAGCGCTTCTGGCCGCTTATGATAGTAAAATAAAATGATGCAGTCACTTTGAAAATAAAAAAATGGAGCAGTTGCCCGCTCCATTTTTCAGATCATACGTTTAAATTACTCGAAAGAAGAATCTTTCGCTGGACGACGTCCTTCGTTACTGCTTGGACGCGGTTTGCGGTCACGGTTGTAACCACCTTCTCTGCTTCCACCGCCAGTGCCAGTGCTGCTGCCGCTGTTACGATCACGGTTGTAACCGCCACGTCCGCCGCCACTGCTGTTGCGATCGCGGTTGTAACCACCACCACTGCCGCCGCTACCACTTGTGCGGTTACCGCTGTAACCCGATGGTTTACGTCCGCCAGAGCGAACATCCGGTTTACGACGTTTTGCACGGATTGGATCTTCAGGAGTCAGGTCAACTTGAGCATCTTTCTTGTCACCTGTCAGGAGCTTCAGTGCAGCCGACAACAGTTGAACAGAATCATATTGCTCAAGCATTTGAATCGCAATACCTTTGTATTCGTTCAGTTCGCCTGATTGTACGATTTCCAGCAAGCGCTCTGCTGTCAAACGTTGTTTACCTTCAACCGCTTCTGCCATTGTTGGCAGTGGTTTACGTGGAATACGGTGACGTGTTACACGCTCGATGAAGTGCAAGTGATCAATCTCACGCGGTGTAACGAAGGACCAAGCAGCACCCTCTTTACCCGCACGACCTGTACGACCGATACGGTGAACATAGCTCTCCGGATCTTGCGGAAGGTCAAAGTTAACAACGTGAGTTACGCCAGATACGTCGAGACCACGTGCAGCCACGTCTGTTGCAACGAGTACGTCAATGCTGCCGTCACGGAACTTACGCATTACCGCATCACGTTGATTCTGGGACAAGTCACCATGAAGACCGTCTGCAGAATATCCACGTTTTTGCAAAGCTTCAGCCAATTCGTCAACACGACGTTTTGTACGTCCGAATACGATCGCCAGTTCAGGAGATTCCATATCCAACAAACGGCTCAATGCTTCGAATTTTTGACGCTCAGGTACTTCGATATAGGATTGGTCAATCAATGGTGCACTAACATGTTTCGGAATCACAGAAATGTGTTCAGGATTGTTCAAGAATTGTTGAGCCAATTTTTGAATGTTAGGAGGCATTGTTGCTGAGAACAGCATAGTTTGGCGCTCGTCTGGAACTTGTTTCAGGATGGATTGGATATCCTCCATGAAACCCATGTCGAGCATTTCATCTGCTTCATCCAGTACAACAGTTTGTACATCATCTAGTTTGATTGTTTTGCGGTTGATGTGGTCAAGGAGACGTCCAGGTGTACCAATGATGATCTGTGGTTTTCTTTTCAGTGCACGGATTTGACGCACGATATCTTGTCCGCCGTAGATTGGCAGGGAGCGAAGACCTTTGAAGCGAGTAAGTTTTTCGATCTCTTCAGCAACTTGAATTGCAAGTTCACGTGTAGGTGCCATAATAAGGGCGCGGATTTTCTCGTCACTTTTTGAGATTTTGCTGATCAACGGAATACCGAATGCAGCTGTTTTACCCGTACCTGTTTGAGCTTGACCAATCAAATCTCTGCCTTCGAGTGCCAAAGGAATCGCTTTGGATTGGATCGGTGTTGCTTCTTCAAACCCGAGCTCAGTGATGGCTTGCAGCACCAGTGGTTCAAGATTGAAATCTGTAAAGTTTAAATTTGTCAAAATTATTCATGCTCCTTTTATATGGTGGACATGGTGGACAATCCACTTTGTTGTCTGTATTCTTAAGTAGCGTTAATATTTATAGGGTATCCCAACGGGACGAATTATTTTCACTAACGAATATAATTCCATGAATGGGTCCCCAACATAAGACTAAAACTACATACATGTGTTTGAAACATTTCAAAATTTTATTGCTCCATTTAGGAAAAGTTTCCTACTCAAGAATATCCACAAATTATTATATCACAAAACAATTCAAGATTACCAGCAATCTGGTTTTAAATATAAATGAGGTGATTAAATTGCCCAAAATAATTTGGCACTCTTTAGTGATCATTTTGGGTGCTGCAGCTATTGCCTGCGGCTTCAACTGGTTTTTGGTCCCCCATCAGCTTTTAAGCGGCGGGGTGTCCGGTATTTCAATGCTTCTGGGTTATTTTACAACGTTGAATCTTAGTATAATGTATTTTGTTCTTAACATTCCCCTGCTCATTGCAGGTTGGTTTATTCTTGGACGACGCTTCATTACATTAAGTATTCTTTCGGTAGCAGCCACTTCCTGGTTCATTGCGCTTCTGCCTGTTTTTGCTGTGGCTACAGACCCTTTACTTAGTTCTGTATTTGGCGGTGTGCTTATTGGAATGGGTACTGGCGTTTCCTTCCGAGTCGGCGGCTCCACAGGAGGACTCGACATTGTTGGGTCCATTTTCACGCGTAAACGAGACTTTCCGATTGGTACAGTGATGGCCGGTATGAACGGTACGATCATTATGCTTGCAGGATACCTGAGTGACAATTGGAATACAGCCTTGGCCTCGATGGTATCCATCTACATTACAGGCAAAGTGCTTGATCTGATCCATATCAGTCACGTCAAAGTAACACTGTACATTATTACAAACGAAACCGAAGCCATGTTAAAAAAATTACTTGTTCGGCCTCGTGGAGTTACCAAAATTAAGACTCAGGGAGCCTACACGGATATTGAGAAGGACATGCTCATGACCGTTACCACCCGCTACGAGTTGGTTGAAATTAAACGTATTATCAAGGATACAGATCCAAACGCTTTTGTTAACATTGTGGAAACGGTTGGTGTTATGGGTTCATTTCGCAGAAGTTGAGACACCTGTACGGTTAACAATTCACAACATTGTGGTATAATAACGGTGTACGGCTCCTAAATATGTTGTATAGCAGGTTCAACCCTTCAATTTCACAGGCCATATGCTTTCCCGAATCGCGCCGAATGACTTACCATTTTGGAATTCGAGTAGGAAAGGGTGATTATTGTGGATATGGAAACGGTAAAACTGTTTGAGATTGTCAACAGATGGTGCCCGGAAATGCTCCCTTTCTTGAAACCGAATGAACTCGACTCACTGATTGTCCTCCGGGATGGGCTGGGCATCCTGGAACAGGGAGACGCAATGGAAATCATTCAGTACAGTATTTGTGAGCATCAAAATGAGATTTACATTCAATAATTTTTTTCAGATTGATCACGCCGCTTCTTGCAGGGGATTTCCTCAGCAGGAAGCGGTTTTCATTTTTTCCATGTGTTTCATTACTTGATTAATATGGTTAAAAGCCCAGAGGCTTTAATGTATAATTCATACATGGAATGCACACATAAGGGAGTGGAAATGAATGAACATGTTTTGGGCTTTAATGGCTATGGCCTTTGGAAGCTTTGGTGGTGCCCCCGCAGTGGCGGACCAGGGAACCCCTCAATTCCAATCGTTAACCAACAGTTTTAACACCGCAATTATCCAATCTCAAAAAGATCAGGTTGTTATTGATGCCGATAACCCACCTGCCAAAATTGATCCTCAACCTGATGCACCTGTGGTCAAAGGTATTTATGTAACGGCCTACAGCGCAGGCGGCGCACGTATGAAAGAACTTCTGGAACTGACAGACAGTACAGAACTGAATGCCATGGTCATTGATATCAAAGACGATCTCGGATACATAACTTATCCCACAGAAAACAAAGCGCTTCAGAAAATGGGTAAATCGCAACCTTTTATTCGGGATATCGATGCCTTGATGAAACGATTGCAAAAACATGAGGTCTACCCGATTGCACGTGTCGTTGTATTCAAAGATACGATTCTTGCCAAGAAAAATCCGGAGCTCTCCTTCCGTAACAAGGATGGATCTGTATGGGCAAATGGCAAAGGCGACAGCTTTGTGAATCCGTACAGCAAGGAAGTATGGGACTATAACATTGAGATTGCCAAGGAAGCAGCCAAGCTTGGATTTAAAGAGATTCAATTTGACTACGTTCGTTTCCCGGAAGGTTTCGAAACTCGAGCCGATGTACTGAAATATACCAAATCTGACAAGTCACGAGTGGATGTTGTGGCTGAATTCGTGCAATATGCACGCAAGGAGTTGGCACCGCTAGGTGTTCGGGTATCGGTTGATATTTTTGGTTATGCCGCTTCTGTACCTGCGGCTGAAGGCATTGGACAGGATTTTGTTAAAATATCCGAAAATGTGGACGTCATCTCACCGATGGTATACCCTAGTCACTATTCTACTGGCTGGTATGGGGTCAAGGACCCTGACAAAGATCCTTACACAACCATCAAGGGTTCAATGGAAGATACACACAAGAAACTAGACCCTACCAAAGAACTCAAACCCGTCATTCGTCCGTGGATCCAGGACTTCACAGCAAGCTGGCTGGGCAGTGGACACTATGTCAAGTATGGCAAGAAACAAGTGGAAGACCAGATTAGAGCAATGAAAGACATGGATGTACATGAATATCTGCTCTGGAATGCGTCCAACCGTTATACATCAGGTGTACAATATAAGTAATCCGCACTCTTTCATACTTCTCATTTCATCCAACCTCGTTCTGCTTGAAGCGGAGCGAGGTTTTTTGGTGTTCATTTTTCTCTGTACACCCCTACTCTGCTTCTGTCCCTATTCAAATTGAACAAAATCCACTACAATAAATAGCTGTCCAGATATGACACTTGGATGACATCTCTTTAGAATAGCGAGGCACTGCCAGTGAACATGAACACAACAAGTTTTTCCCAAAAAGTGAAGCAATTCCTGATTATATTTTTGCCCATATTTACCACTCAAATCGCCCTCTCTGCCATGTCGTTCTTCGACACCAATATGTCAGGCAAGTTTTCTCCGGCCGACCTTGCAGGCGTCGCAATCGGCACAAGTCTATGGATGCCAGTTCAAACTGGACTAAGCGGGATTCTGATCGGTATTACACCTGTCGTTTCCCATCTGTTAGGTTCCAAACGTAATGATCAGATCGGGTATAACGTCATCCAGGCGTTGTATCTCGGGATCGCAGTCAGTCTCGTCGTTATCGGAGCCGGGGCGTTGTTACTTGGCCCTATACTGAACGGAATGCCTCTGGAGCCCCGGGTTGCCCAAGTTGCCTTCTATTTTTTGTGCGCACTTGCTTTTGGCATTATTCCGCTCTTCGGATATACAGTGCTGCGCAGCTTCATGGATGCACTTGGCCAGACAAGGACTACGATGTTCATTACGTTGGTCTCCCTGCCCGTTAACATCATACTGAATTATCTGCTGATATTCGGCCGCTGGGGTTTCCCCCAATTGGGTGGTGTTGGTGCCGGTGTGGCTACAGCATGTACATACTGGCTGATCTTTCTTATTAGTCTCTTTTTTGTCCATCGGGTCGAACCATTTGCCCAGTACGGCATTTTCCGTCAGTGGACGCGTGTTTCCTTGGCCAAGTGGAAAGAGTTACTCAAAATCGGGGTACCCATCGGATTTGCGACTTTTTTCGAAACGTCCATCTTCGCTGCTGTGACTTTAATGATGAGCCGTTTCGATACCACAACAATTGCTGCCCACCAGGCGGCGCTGAATTTCGCTTCTACGCTCTACATGTTACCTGTGAGCATATGTATGGCTCTTACCATCCTTGTGGGCTTCGAGGCAGGTGCCGGGCGTCTGAGAGACGCCAAACAATACAGCCTGCTCGGAATAGGTGGGGCCATTGGGCTATCACTGCTGACAGCGATCGTGTTGATTGTGTTCGGCGAACAGATTGCAGGCGTGTATTCAAACGATCGAGAGGTCATTGCACTTACGCAGCATTTCCTCATCTACGCCATTTTCTTTCAGATCTCGGATGCGATTGCTACACCGACCCAAGGAGCATTACGTGGCTACAAAGATGTTAATCCGGCACTGATCATTACGTTCATAGCGTATTGGATTATTGGTCTGCCTGTAGGTTACCTAACAGCTACGTATACTTCACTCGGTGCCTTCGGATACTGGATTGGACTCATTGCCGGCCTTGCTGTAGGAGCAACAGCGCTTCTCTGGAGACTCTTCCTGGTACAAAAACAAGCCGCACTCCGCAAGGCGTAACATTGATATACTCACTCCGTGAAACAACAAAAAGAGCACAATCACGTTAAAACGGGATTGTGCTCTTTGCGTATGAATCGAATTATTGGGACAAACGTTGTGCAAGCTCGTAAGTCACCATATCGAAATCTTTTTTTGTGTTAACCACTTTATCAATATCCGTCAGGGTAAGTTCACCCTTGATAATGCCACAACCTTTGTCTGTCTCGCCTGCGATCAGACTGCGAACAGCGAAGTCGCCAAGACGGCTTGCCAGGTTACGGTCGAAAGGTGTTGGCGTACCCCCACGCTGAATGTGGCCCAGAACGGTTACACGCGGCTCATACGTTGGGCAACGTTCCATCAGTTCTTTTGCTACATCTTCACCCTTGCCCACGCCCTCAGCAACGATAATAATACTGTGACGTTTGCCGTGTGCAAAGTTAGCTTTCATCCGATCTGCTACTTCGTCCATGTCAAACGGAACTTCTGGGACAAGAATCGTTTCAGCACCCGAAGCAAGTCCGGCATGCAGAGCGATATCTCCACAGTGACGACCCATAACTTCAACGATGGAAGAACGTTCGTGTGAAGACATCGTATCACGCAATTTGTTTACTGCATCAACTACTATGCTTACAGCTGTATCAAATCCGATGGTATAGTCGGTGAATGAAACATCGTTATCAATCGTTCCTGGCAGACCCATGGTGTTAATGCCCAGCTTGCTGAGTTTGTTTGCTCCGTTGTAGGAACCATCCCCACCGATAACAACCAGACCGTCAATGCCACGCGCACGCAGAATGTCCGCACCTTTTTGCTGACCTTCAGCGGTATAGAACTCCTTGCAACGTGCCGATTGAAGAACCGTTCCCCCACGTTGGATGATATCTCCTACACTCCGCAAATCCATTGGGAAAATGTCATTATTCAAAAGACCCTGGTATCCACGTTGAACTCCAAATACTTCGAGACCGTGAAACAGTCCGCTGCGAACAACCGCACGAACAGCCGCGTTCATCCCCTGTGAATCACCACCGCTCGTTAATACTGCGATTTTCTTTACTGCTGTCATGATGTTTCTTCCTCCTCTAGTTTCACTTCAGGCTCCGCAATATCACACCTGACTTACATATTTTTCCGTATCCAGCGACTGAAAATGAAGAAAAATATTCTTGTGATCGGACTATTTTTCAGCAGACGTTTGGATACAACGCGAACTTCCTGTTGTTCGCTGACTTTGGGATCAGACAGGTAAATGGCAATCAGTCCTTCGATGATCATCCGGTGAAAGGAGCTTCCCGGAATCTTCTGTACATCGCTGCGTGCCATCTCCACAATAAAAGCAATTCGGTCCAGCATTGTCTCCACATTCTCATAATAGTTGCAGAAGTTGAGATCTCCCCCGATGCGGTCCTCATCCTGATCAATTAAATAATCGAGCATAATGTGCAATGCGCATACATGTGGGAAATAGGCCGTGTGGATCGAGGCCGCTTGCTCTTCAGTCAACTGATCGTCACTCGCAGCCAGAAACAGCATGAAAACGCCCAGTGTAGAGCCAGTTGCAGCAGCAAATTCGTTCCAACGAAACTGAGGTGTGCGATGACGATGCTCCGACCACCATTCGAGCAGTGCCGTTTCTCTCAGTTCCGGCTTGATATGCTTATATACCTGCAGGTCCGTGTATAGGCCTGCCAGATCCTGAATTTGGGGCTTGGCGGACGTATAGCCTGGTAACTGACGGGTCAGTTCCTGACATGTGGTCACCAGATTCCGCAGATATCCACCGTCATCCTGCTCCTTACGGAGGGCATAATAATTGACGGGAATTGCTTCGGGATCTACCGCATCAAGCATGGATTGATGGAGAAGACGAAAGTCATCCGGGTCCATCGACGTGCTGCGGTCGCACAGATTGTCCAAATAATCACTAATAGTTTGATATGAAACGATCAGCGGAATCAGAATGTGTCTGTTTGGCAAATCAGCTAATGCGTAGACGGTTCCGCCTTCACAGTGAAACTGTTTATCCTTCAGACTGGCAAGTGCCTGTGTACGCAATTCCTCATTCGGAATCGCCTCAGCTTGAGCACGCCATCCATTCAGTGCCTTCCGTGTTTCCGGAATGGTGTATTTGTACACCCCTCTCATCAATGCCAGCGGTCCACGCGGATATTGATGACGTTTTCGATTTGATTGGCTCAAAATAAATGTGCCTCCACTTGGTTGAATACGTATTAGAGCGATTTTTAACCATTCCTATTATAATATGATCCCCTTAATTGTACAAATGATCTGCCGTATATTCCGCATAAAAAATCGCATCCGCGCCCAAAGCTTTGTGATATACTAGGCATATTTCATCCATCAAAGGAGTCGTTGACATGTCGTCCAAAGGAGTCGTTGACATGTCGTCAAGTGAATCACTTTCGTGGAGACGGTTATTTTCTTTTTTTGTGCCACTTGGCATTTCCGCCTCTCTCGTCACCATTTCTCACGTCATTATAAACAGTACATTAGCACGTTCCGCTCATCCCGAGACGGTTATTGCCAGCTATGCCATCGCCGGTAGCTTGTTAACCCTCACGGAACGCCCCTCCACCCTGCTGCGGCAAACCTGTTCCGCACTGGTTCGCGATCGCCTTTCCTTTCAGGCCCTCACGTTTGTGACCAAAATATTTCTTGCCTGTGTGCTTCTCATTGGGTTTCTTATCGTATACTCTCCCGTTGGTACCGGGGTGTTCAAATACTTGTTTGGTGTAAGTCCGGATCTGCTGAACAAAGTCATCGACGTATATGAAATTCTCATGTATGTAAGTATCTTTTCAGTGATCCGCAACATCTATCAGGGGATCATCATTACGAATAACCGCACCAAGTGGTTAACCATCGGGATGGTATTCCGTTTAGCCGGAATGTACGGCCTATCCCTCTATTTCATATACACAGACAGCATTGACAGTGGACGTGTAGGCGCTATCATTTTTGCTACTGGCATGATGATTGAAGCGCTTGTCAGCTTTCTGGAGGGTAACAGCATCAAGCGCAAGATGCCAGCCAAGCTTGAGGATCATCCCGTCGAGAGCAAGGGAGACGTATTTCGCTTTTATAAGCCGCTTCTGTTATCCAGCTTTGTAGCGCTGTTCATAGGACCGGTTATTAACATCGTACTTGGCAAAACGACCGGGATCGCACTAGCCATTTCATCCTTTGCCATAGCAAGCAGTCTGATGCAGTTGATGCTAAGCTTCTTTACATACATCCATCAGATCGTGCTGAATTTCTACCTTGTGGACGCCAAATTGGTACGAAAATTTGCACTTGTCACCGGATTTATTCCGTTTGCGATGATGGTGTCGATTGCCTATACCCCCTTGGGACCATGGGTACTCGAAAATGTCATGAGCGTTCAGGGCGAACTTTTGCAACAAAGTCTGTGGACACTGCGTGCGTTCGTCTTATTTCCACTGATCTTCCCTTTTCTGGATTTCAGTAATGGCCTCATTCTGCTTCGCGGTCAGACAAAAACGATGTTTCGTTCGCAAACGGCGAATGCAATCTGCACGGTAATTGTGCTGCTTATACTGGTTAGTATTTTTCCTGCGTGGAACGGCATGATTGGCGCTGTTGCCCAATCCCTTGGCCTGCTCGCCGAGCTCATCATTGTCTGGCTTGTCATCCGGCGCACGAAGCAAGAACCTACGATGTCCGTGCCGAAAGCCCGTAAATCAACATCCCTGAAAGGGTAATAAAATCATTGAATTGTTATCAGGATTGGAGTCTCTCATCATGAAATTAAGTCACAACGCCCGCCCGGATCAGAACTGGCTTCGGGCTCTCATGTTCACCATCTTTGGTTCCACCGTCCTGGTGGTATCCTACTTCCAGCTTTACTTCAGTCATCTGGGTTTCAGTCGGGCTGAGATTGGATATCTCTACGGAATTGGCCCCCTCATCTCTGTGTTCTCCAATATGTTCTGGAGCATGGCCAGCGACCGCTACCAAACGGTACGCAAAGTGATGATCATTCTGCTTGGTGGTCAATTGATCACAGGGATCATGCTCGCCAATGCAACAACTTTCGGTCAGGTATTTGTACTCGTGACCCTGTTTTACTTTTTCTATTATCCGGTCTATCCACTCTCCGATACGATGGCTATTACAACGGCCAGCAAGTACGGCCGAAATTTCACTTCCATTCGAGTCTTCGGCTCGATCGGTTATGCCTTCTTTGCATTAAGTATCGGGTATTTCCTTGGATCTTTTGGTCCAGCATGGACGATTTGGGTCTGCGTTGGTCTTGCTGCAACTACACTATTGATCAGTTTTCAATTGAAGGATCAACCTTCGGGAAGCAGTAGCAAAATGGATCTATCGGGGTTATGGGCTATTTTGAAACGCAGAGATGTGCTCACCTTTTTTGGCTGTGTATTTTTGCTTGCCATGGGACATCGCATGAACGAAGCATTTCTTACCATCACGCTAAAAGATCTGGGTGCCAGCGAGGGGCTGATCGGCTGGTCTTTGCTGATCTCTTCCGTAAGTGAAATCCCCATATTTCTATTGCTCAGCAAGTATGGAAACCGTTATAAAGAACTGCCGCTAATTGCTTTTGCTGCACTGATGTATACGGTTCGTTTGCTTCTCATGTCTGTCTCCGATACACCTGCAGCTGTTGTTGCGATTCAGACGATGCACAGTGTTACCTTTGGTATTTTCTACGTTACGGCGGTCCGCTACATCATTCGCCTAGTTCCGGACGGCTACAGAGCTACAGGTATGGCTTTGTTCACCATTGTCTGGTCCAGTGCTTCGGGACTTCTTAGTGGAACGTTGGGCGGACTGCTGCTGGAACATGCAGGCAGACAAACCTTCTATCTCACCGCTATGGCTTTCTCCCTGGCTGCACTAATCGGTTTCGGATTGAAGTTATGGTCCAGCATGACCAATCGTGTCTCCTGAACACACAGGAAAACTTACATCGTATTCAACCGTTATTTACACTGAAAATTTTAGAATCAAAAAAAGCACAGCCTCCCATGGGGGACTGTGCTTAGGTTCTTAATATTCAGCTATAAATTTATAATATATAAGAAGTCCGTTAACCGGATAAATTCTTACAGTTTGTTTACGTTAGCTGCTTGAGGACCACGGTTTCCATCAGTGATTTCGAATTCTACCGCTTGACCTTCTTCCAATGTTTTGAAGCCATCTCCTTGGATTGCGGAGAAATGTACGAATACGTCCTCGCCGCCTTCAACTGAAATAAAGCCATAGCCTTTTTCTGCGTTAAACCATTTAACTGTACCTTTCAAATGAAAAACCTCCTAAAAATATCGCCATCTATGGCGAATACCCTTATTATACTGTATGGGCTTCCATTTTGCAATTTATCTTTCCATAAATGTCGAAAAAATTTGCTTTGAATCGTAGGGTACGGTATCATTTTACCAAAACCGTTAGTTTGGAGACTACCTATGATAAAAAAACATGAAATATACAAAACAGACAAGTGGAATATGATGACCGTAGAAGTTCAAGGCAAATATCTCGTACTGCGAGAAATTTCGGAAGAGTGGGGCGAAGAATGCCATACATTCCTTAGCCGTCCTGCATTAATGCACTGGGCTGAACGCCGTTTTCCAAAAGCAGATTTTGAGAACCGTGAGGATGAATGGCGTCAATTGATGGCTGCCTTCAAAGGGGTCTAACCCATGCAGCTTGACTCAAGCAATGTCGTCATCTTTATTATCCTTGCCTTCTCCCTTGGTATTGTGCTTATTCTGGGACGCAATTCCATCCCGGATCGATTAAGACGGGGAATGGCGCTTATTGCTACCCTGCTCATTTGTTTCGCCTTTTTCCTGATCGTTTATTTTCTGTATAACATGGGAGCCTAATCACGGGGACCCAGATGCTCAAATATTTCAACGTGCCTAAGGTCATACTATACGAGATTATTCGTATCGTAAGGAGGAAGGCCGTTGAAATACCAGAAATCGCTATCTGTTATCCTGGTACTTAGTCTGATTCCTTCGTCTCTCTCCGCACAGGCAAGCGAGACGAAGGCAGCTTCGTCCATACATTCATCAGATCATCAAAGGGGGATTTCCATGAGTCAATTATTGAAACGTTCCGAGGTGCCGGCTGAACATAGCTGGAAACTGGAAGATTTATTTGCCGATCAGAAAGCCTGGGATCAAGAATATGAAGAAGTATCGTCTTTGACCAAGAAGGCCTCCGAATTCCAAGGCAAACTGAATCAACCTGATGTACTCAAATCTTGCTTCGAATTCGAAGATGAGATCAGCCTCAAAATAGAACGCCTATTTGTGTACGCACGTATGCATCAAGATGAAGACACAGCGAATCCTACATATCAAAACCTGTCCCAAAAAGCCCAGAAATTAGGCGTACGGGTTGGTGAAGCACTTTCTTTTGTCACACCGGAGATTCTTTCCCTGCCGGATGATCAGTTGGACGCATTTATTGCGAACGAAAAACTTTCTGCTTATACATTTACGCTGGAAGAGATGAAACGCGAAAAAGCCCACGTTCTTAGCCAAGCAGAAGAGGCTTTGCTTGCACAGGTAGGCAACCTTTCACAAGCACCACAGACAATCTTCAGCATGCTGAATAACGCCGATCTCAAGTTCCCAAGAATCAAGGATGAACATGGTAACGAAGTTGAGCTGACACACGGCAGCTACATTCAGTTCCTGGAGAACCCTAACCGTGAAGTTCGCGAACGTGCCTTCAAAGCGGTATACGAAACGTATGCCAAACAGAAGAACACAATTGCGGCTGCCTTGAATGCAAATGTAACCAAAAATATGTTCTATGCTAATGTTCGGAAGTACCCTTCCGTGATGGAAATGTCCCTATATGGAGATAACATCCCAACGGATGTGTATACCAATCTGGTAGACACCATTCACGAGAGCCTTCCGTTATTGCATCGTTATATGGACCTGCGCAAAAAGTTGCTGGGTGTGGATCAATTGCACATGTACGATCTGTTCGCTCCACTCGTAGACGAATACAAAATGGATATTACCTATGAGGAAGCGAAACAAACGGTTAAAGACGGTCTGAAACCACTCGGCAAGGACTATGCTGACGCATTGCAGACTGGATATGATAACCGCTGGATCGATATATATGAGAATGAAAATAAACGTTCAGGCGCATATGCCTGGGGCGCTTACGGCACTCACCCGTATGTCTTGTTGAATCACAAAGATAACCTGAACAGCATGTTCACACTCGCACATGAAATGGGTCACGCTCTGCATTCACATTACTCGGATACAACACTTCCGTATCGTGATGCACAGTACACCATCTTCCTGGCAGAGGTTGCATCTACAACCAACGAAGCGTTGCTCATGGATTATCTGCTTAACAAATCAACAGATCCAAAGGAAAAATTGTATCTGTTAACCTATTATGCCGACCAATTCCGTACAACGGTATTCCGTCAGACCATGTTTGCTGAATTCGAGAAAATCATTCATGAACGTGCGGAACAAGGTGATGCATTAACACCACAATTGTTATCCGAGATCTATTATGATCTGAACGTTAAATATCACGGAGAAGGCATGGCAGTTGACAAAGAAATTGAAATGGAATGGGCTCGTATTCCCCACTTCTATAACAGCTTCTACGTTTACAAATATGCTACAGGCTTCTCCGCAGCAACAAGCTTTTCCAAGCAAATCCTGGAAGAAGGCCAACCGGCTGTTGACCGTTATCTTGGCTTCCTGAAGAGTGGTGGCAGTGATTACTCCATCAACATTCTGAAAAAAGCAGGTGTGGATATGTCTACACCACAGCCAATTCGTGAAGCTATGAGTGTCTTCAAGGAACTGATTGAACAGATGGAGCAACTAACCAAATAAGGTTGTCTTTCCATGTGACCTGCATCCCTTGCCCGTTTGGGCAGGGGATTTTATCATCATTGCAAGATGCAACATACCCGAATATGGGTAATGCATATCTAGTTCTCAATTGTTCAACAAGGAGGCAACACCATGAAAATGCAATGGGCACTCATAGCAGGTCTTGTTTTTGCACTGCTCACGGGAATCTTTGCGGTTATTAATGTGGATTCCGTACAAGTCAACCTGTTATTTAACACGGTACAAATCCCGCTGATCTTGCTGATTCTCGGCTGTACCCTGATCGGTGGAATTATTGTAGGGTCATATGGCATCTATCGCCAATACAGACTGCAACGCGAGAACAAGCAATTGAAATTGCGTGTAACTGAATTGGAAAGTTCCGCGACAAACAAATCTACGTTGGATTCTTTCAAATCGATGGATTCGCTTGACTCAAATGAATCCGACAGCCTATTGGAGAATGATTCGATCCAGAGTCAGCGCAAAGGAAACCCTACGGGAACACTGTAACCAATCAGAGACAGCCTGCTGGCGAGTCAGGAATGGTAGTATCACATTCTCTCCCCCAGACAGGCTGTATTTTGTTTCACACCATACCCATGATCCGAGGAGGAAATTACACAATGAGTTTTACAATTGATGAATCATACGTTCTGTCTTTCCTGAAAAAATTGTTGGATACACCAAGCCCAAGTGGTTACACACATCATATTATCGAGATGATCCGGAAGGAAGCAGCAGCACTGGGCATCGCTTGTGAGCTGAATAACAAGGGCGGTGCGGTGCTTACATTGCCCGGACAGGACTCTTCCAAGACAATCGCTTTAAGCGCTCACGTGGATACGCTAGGGGCCATGGTACGCTCGGTTACATCCTACGGCACATTGAAGCTTACTTCTGTCGGTGGATTTTCCATGCAAAGTATCGAAAACGAATATTGCAGCATCCATACTCGAGATGGAAGAACATACACGGGCACCATTCTCTCCCTTCATCCGTCTGTCCACGTCTATCCGGATGCACGTACCTTTGAACGGTCCGAGAGCCATATGGAAGTTCGAATCGATGAGGTCGTCTCCTCCAAGGAAGATGTGTTGAAACTCGGGATCTCTGTCGGCGACTTTATCTCCTTTGATGCTCGCGCAGTCATCACGCCGAGTGGTTATATCAAATCACGTCATCTGGACGACAAAGCCAGCGTGGCTGCCCTCTTTGGCATCCTTGAGTCTGCACATCGTGAAGGCTGGAAACCATTACATAACGTCTCTCTGCTTATCTCGAACTATGAAGAAGTTGGACATGGCGCATCATATATCCCTGCGGAAATCAGTGAAATGATCGCTGTAGACATGGGAGCTATGGGTGATGACCTGAGCTGTAAAGAAACCGACGTTTCCATATGTGCCAAAGATTCTTCTGGCCCGTATGACTATGATATGACTAGCCGTCTCATTGAACTGGCCAAACAAGATGGAATGGATTACGTCGTGGACATTTATCCCCACTATGGCTCAGATGGCAGTGCAGCATTGCGCGGAGGAAACAATATCCGAGCAGCACTGATCGGTCCAGGGGTTCACGCGTCTCATTCCATGGAGCGTACACATAAGGATGCTGTCCTGAATACGGCACGATTGCTCGCAGCCTACATTACAACCAAGTAAAACAGAATCATTTTTCTACGAAATCACCATGGATGACATCCATATGTCTCGTCTAACCAACAAGGCCCCTTCCAAGCACAGCAATTCGTTGTGCTTGGAAGGGGCCTTTGTTGTCATATCTCTTAATCTGCCTGTTCCACATATGCATGATACTTACGATCCAATATCTCTAACTCTGCCTTATGGTCACGCATTTCATTTCTTAACACATGCATGGTCTTCCGAACCGCACTCAGTCCATCCTTCACCTGACGTTCGGCTTTGCGAATTTTGTCTTGAACCATCCAGTCCACGAAGAGGTTATCGAAGAAATAGTCTGCGAATGAAAGCAGACCTCCCAGATGCAGATCGGCGTGTACTGCCATCTCTACATCCTCCAGTTCCTTCTGAAAACGTCGTAGACGCTTACCTGCATCCATGATGGCGACCTGAGCGTCATCCATTCGTCCTCGCTTGATATGTGTGGAGATCACTCCACCACCCATCATGTCATATACACCCCAATTACCTGCCGAAGACAAAGCCTTCTCGGCACGTTCAAGAGCATAGAGCAGGTATTCTCCCTCCCGGAAAGCTTCATCCAGTTCCTGAAGCTCACTCGCCAGATGTTCCCGATTCTCAGCCATGTGTTGCAATTCCGCATCCTGGTCCAGCAGACGACCTTCCTTCTTCCCCCACAGCGCGTTGTAGTCGCTCTGCCAGTACTGATACTGCCGCCCGCCCTCCAACTCCTGCTCCACATGAATTCGTTGCTCCTGTACGTCTTGTAACATGCGACAAGCGGTGTCGTATGCAGCCTTGCTCTCCATCAGTTCCAGCTCTTCTTTCTCCAGACGCTCTGTTTTCTTGCCTATCAGTTGATAGAAAAATGCCGACAATGTCATACTGTTCAGTCGATCAACGTCCTTCTGCTCCTTCTGGAGATGCTCCAGACGACGTTTCACCTTTGCTTCCCATTCGCTTTCCTCCGTTTGAAGCTTCTCCAGACGTTTGGTCCATTTCTCGTAAATTCTCCCCTTTTCCTTGAGCACTGCCAATTGTTCATTAATTTCCTTATACATAAGTGTGGTGTTCTCTCCCTTCTATGGAATTCTTTACTTATAAAACGTTATGAACATACAGAACGTTTCACTTTAATGCGCAAATTTGCAGACAAAAAACGCCCTCTCCTCCTATGCGACATAAAGTCACTGTAGAAGAAAGGGCGATGTTTAGTTATAAATCAAGACTTGCTCTGTTCAATCTGCTCTGCAAGTTCATTCAGAACGGTCCAGCGTTCCATCAATTCATCCAGATGACGTTCAGCCTCAACCTGCTCCGCCATCAACTCCTGCAGACGGGCAGAATCACTAAACGACTCTTCCATCTCTTTGTTAATCCGGACAAGATTGGCTTCAGCCTTCTCAATATTTTCATCAATCTGGTCGTATTCACGTTGCTCCTTGAAGCTGAATTTCAACTTCGGTTTAGCCGCTGACACAGCAGGAGTCGTTTTCTCCGATGACTGCTTCACCTTCGCCGCTCCTGTGTCACTCTCTTGAGTAACTCCGGGTGCATTTTTCAGCATCCATTCCGCATATTCACTGTAGTCGCCGACGTGTACACGTACAGCACCGTTGCCCTCAAAAGACAATACTTTATCCACAGTACGATCAAGGAAATAGCGATCATGGGATACGACAAAGACAACACCGGGGAAATCATCCAGGTAGTCTTCCAGTACAGCGAGTGTCTGGATGTCCAGATCATTCGTCGGCTCATCCAGCAGCAATACATTCGGAGCAGCCATCAGCACACGCAGCAGATACAGACGACGCTTCTCTCCACCAGAAAGACGGGAGATTGGCGTCCACTGGGATGCCGGAGTAAACAGGAACCGCTCCAGCATCTGGGATGCTGTAATCAGAGAGCCATCAGCTGTTTTCACATTCTCGGCCACTTCCTTGATGTACTCAATCACACGAAGAGATTCGTCCATCTCCTGATGTTCCTGTGTGAAATAACCCAGATTGACCGTAGGACCAACGTCAACCACACCTGCATCAGGTTCCAGCTTGCCAGATATCATCTGAAGCAACGTGGACTTACCACTACCGTTCGGTCCGACAATCCCTACCCGATCTCCAGGTACGGCAATATAACTCAGATCTTCGATCAGCGTGCGGCCACCCACGGATTTGGAAAGATGCTCGATCTCCAGAATCTTTTTACCCAAACGAGTGGAGCCAACGGATACTTCCAATGAACCCGAGCGCTGGACTCCTTGTTGGTCTTTGAGTTGTTCGAAGCGATCAATTCTCGCTTTTTGTTTTGTCGTCCGTGCCTTGGCACCACGACGAATCCATGCGAGCTCTGTCCGAAGCAAGTTCTTGCGTTTCTGTTCGGAAGAAGCTTCCCGTTCTTCGCGCTCCGCTTTCAGTTCCAGGAAACGTGTATAGTTCGCTTCGTATCGGAACAAACGTCCATGATCCAATTCCAGCATGACATTCGCCACACGATCCAGGAAATACCGATCATGCGTAATCATAAGCAGTGCGCCGCGGCGCTTCTGCAAGTACTGCTCCAACCAAACGACCGAATCGTTATCAATATGGTTCGTCGGCTCATCCAGAATGAGCAGTTCACAAGGATGAATCAGCGCAGCAGCAAGTGCTACCCTTTTGCGTTGTCCACCAGACAATGTGCCCATCAGTGCATCGAATTGACGAATACCCAATTTGGACAAAATGCTCTTCGCTTCACTCTCCATCTGCCAGAGCTGAAGCTGCTCCATTTGCTGATTCAAACGTAATAATCGCTCTTGCAACGCTGGATCGGACGAATTCAGTTCCAATAATTCCATCGTTTCCGTATATTCACGCACGGTTTTCATTTCCATGCTGTCACCTTCGAATACTTGTTGCAGTACCGTATTATCCGGATTGATATCCGGATTTTGCGCCAGGAACTGAATACGTACGTCATTACCGATGGAGATCTGTCCCGCATCTGCGGGTTCCATACCCGATATCACACGCAAAAACGTGGATTTACCGGTTCCATTTACCCCAACGACACCAATCTTGTCCTGATCAGCCATACCAAATGAAGCATCCTTGAACAATATTTTTTCACCATAACTTTTTGCAATTTGTTCTACCGTCATTATGTTCATTGCTCGTACCCACTTCTCTGTGAATTAAAATTCAATATTACGTACATCCGCGCACTTACTTTAAACTTGTAAAAAAGAACGGCATCCATCCAGAAACAACGCTGCTGCAAAAGCAATTCGTTTGTTCAGATGTTCCTCATTAAACTCCGGATTCAACATGATATCCATCTTCAGCCGGTCCAGAATTCCGATATATGCTTCAGCGAGCAATACAGGCTCAGGTACACTTGCACTCTCCAGTACCTCACACACCATACTCATGTATTGATTCATGAATGCCTTCATGAATTTCATCAGATCCGGATCATTATTGGGTGCCATAAAAAAGAGCTTGGTATGATTGCGACGCTCATAATAATACGTAAGGTGGGTCTTGGCTATTGCTCCAAGTTTATCACCTGTGTTCTCATACGAGTTCAAAGCATATTCAAGACGGCTGATAAAACTGTTACAATCCCGCTTGGATACTGCGATAAATAATTGTTCCTTGCTTTTGAAATATAAATAAATGGTGCCTTTTGCGATGCCGGCTTCGTCTGCAATATCAGACATTTTGGTCTCATAAAAACCTTTCGAGCCAAAAATACCATAGGCCGCATCCAAAATAGCCTCCGATTTGTCTCCCTGTACAGTGCTCAAAATGTACTCCCCCCTACAACGCCAAAATGTTACCTAAACCAATCGCCACACATCCGCCGATCACCGAGCTAAGCACGTTCACCAGGTCGTTACTCATCCATGCCCAGCCACGAGCCCGCACCGTTGGATGCCCGCAATGTTCATGTACCTCAACTTCACGGCCACACACAGTACAACGATACATCATCTGCACAGTTGCGCCCAGATAGGAATCGGCAAAAGCCCCTGCCAACCCGCCTGCAAGACCGACAAAAGTCCAACTAAACAGACTAAGCCCTTCTATCCCGGCGATCCAGGAAAACAAGAATGCTCCCGCACCAATCAGAGCCCCGCCTACGGCTGCAGCCACGGTGCCAAGAAGTGAAACACCTCCTGAAGCACCTGGCGTAAGTACCTTCCACGTGAGCACAGAGCGCGGCGGCTTGCGACTGAGACTCCCAATTTCGGTTGCCCATGTATCCGATGTAACGGTAGCCATTACACCAATGAAAGCATATACCCATGCCGGATGTGGAAATATCCAGTATCCCAGACATAGGAACATGCCCATTCCACCATTAGCCATCACTTGCCCAGCATCCCGATTTCCTGACTTGGCATAGGATTTCTCCAGCTCCTGCTTCCGATCTTTACGAAACCTGGAGAGCAACGTTGAAGTAATGAAAAACAACAATAACGTGCCAAACCAGAACAGGTTACCCGCTCCGTAATATATCGTTCCCATCATGATGGCTGCCAGGCAGCCAGACAAGGTTAGCGACTTTTTCGCATAGGCAGCACCTGCCACCATAGAAGCGCATACGGCGCCAATAATCCAATCCATAATGTCTCCTGCATGCAGCGTATGTACAGCCCGCATGACGTTTATTGTATTTTTGAAATTCAATTATACCACGGTTTGATCCCAATGCCGAAACTCCTTACGCCAGCACACAAAAAACCTGTTTTGGCCTCGTGTAGAAGTGCCAAAACAGGTTATTGATCAAACGTTAAAAACAAGATAACTTCCCTTTTCAAGTAACGTCTGGAATTCGGTGTTCCCAAGTTCTGTTTCAGGCCCGCTTCGCTCCTCCAATGACCCCATATCGGTAGAGTACTCTGCGACCAAACCAGTTGAACAATCGATCCGTCAGGAATCCCATAAAACCCAGGGAAATCAGCCCGACAAAGATCCAATCTGTTCGGAAAAAGAGTCTGGAGTTCCAGATTAAGTAACCCACTCCCTCATTCGAGGCAATCATCTCAGCACCGATTATGGCCATATACGAGGTTCCCATCGCCAGTCGCACACCTGTGAAGATATACGGGGTTGTCGCCGGAACAATCACATGCAGCAGAATCTGCCGTTCATTGGCTCCCATACTGCGGGCCGAACGGATTTTGTCTTCTTCAACGGAGAGTACACCTGTCAGTGTATTCAATACAACAATGAAGAAGGTTGCATACATAATGAGCGCGATCTTGGATTGCTCACCAATTCCGAACCACACCAGAAATAAGGTAATAAAGGCGATCGGCGGGATAAAACGTATAAAGTTAAGGAACGGTTCCGCGAACAGCCGGATGAGATGAACTTTGCCAATAATCAGCCCTACCGGAATAGCAATGATGCTTCCGAGTACCCAGCCCGCCAGTACACGAGTGAAGCTGATTCCGATATACTCCATCAGCGTACCGTCAGCTATCAGTTCGCGTGCTCCCAGGATCGTGTGCCACGGACCAGGGATTACGTCAGGCCCATAGATGAGGGCACCAAGCTGCCAGATTAAGATGACCGTTACCCATAGAAGCGGGATAGACACCCATTTTTTCTCCAACCATTTCATCTTGTATATCACCTCAATTATTCTTCAAAGTGGCCTTGAATTCGGTCATACAGGGTGTTGAACTCAGACGAGGCGATGTTCCTCGGGTAAGGTAAGTTGTTGTGGTAAATATCCGTTATATTCGAAGATGGACCTACAGACATAATGCCTATGCGCTCACCAAGCAATAACGCCTCCTGAATATCGTGAGTGACAAAGATAACGGTTTTATGTGTTTCTTTCCAAATTTTAACCAGTTCTTTCTGCATGGTCCGCCGCGTCATTGCGTCCAGCGCACCGAATGGCTCATCCATCAGCAAGATCGCCGAGTCATTCGCAAGTACCCGGGCCAATTGGACCCGCTGCTTCATGCCACCCGAGAGTTCTTTCGGAAATTTCCCCTCATGAGCACTCAATCCAACAAGCTGAATGTATCGATCAGAGATCTCACGTCGTTTTGTCTTAGACACCTTGGACATTCGAAGTCCGAATTCAACATTTTCCCTCACAGTTAGCCATGGAAAGAGAGAAGAATCCGCCTGCTGGAACACCATCGCCCGATCCCTGCCCGGTCTGTCGATCTCCTTGTTGTCTACCTTGAGCTGTCCGCCTGACTTGGAGATAAAGCCAGCGATCATATTCAGCAACGTTGACTTCCCACACCCACTGGGACCAAGCAGGACAAAGAACTCTCCTCCCTTGATAACCAGATCGACATCCTTAATGATATAATGCACATCCCCATTGGTCGGGGCATGATACGTTTTCCGAAGCTGTTCAATATGAATGGTATGCTGAGTTGCAGGTAAGGACATAACGGACACCTCCCATTTCCATAAGAATTATTTACTAAATGTCACTTTTTCCGGCAGAGCCTGCTGGAGAGAAGTCAGATCGAGTTTGGTGTCGAGATCAAAATCCTGTTCGATGATTCCAGTGTCCACCATATATTGCTTCTGACCTGCCAAACTATCATAAGCAGCCTGCGTAAATCCAACTTCCCATGGATTGATCGGAAGGTCTTTCAATGTGGCATCTTTAGGCTGTTTGGTCTCTTGATACATCAGATCGGCAACCTCTTCAGGATGCGCTTGAGCATACGTGGATGCTTCATCCAGCGCCGCAAGGAAGTCACTGATCTTTTCAGGGTTTGCCTGGATGAATTCATTACTTGATACCAGTCCCATACCAAGGCGTATAGGCGTCTGAGACATATCCGTCAGCTGATGTACTCCTTCGAGTGCATCGAATTTATCGGTTAACGCGGAACCTATGACCCAAGCGGCATCAAGGTCTCCCTGTTTCAGTGCGATGTAGGCCTCATCAAAAGCCCCCTGACCAATTTGCGTCACATCACTCAGCGCCACCCCCTGATCTTTCAAATATTCATCCCATAGATACGGAATAAATGTGCCTCGAATGAAACTCACTTTCTTGCCCTTCAAATCCGCTCCACTCTGAATATCCTCCCTTGCATACAGCTTCCAGGCGGCTGCCGCTTCATCCGTAGTCTGGCCTGCAGAAGCGATGGCTGAATATTCCCCTTTAGACAAAGCATTTAATACAGGGAAGTCCGCCCCGTACGCAATATCTACCTGTTTGATAAATAGTGCATTTACACCTTCAGCTGGTGAGCCAAACGTAATACTCTCTGCATCAATGCCCCTGTTTTCAAAAAAACCTTTGGCAATGGCTACCCTGAACGTTGGGTTCGTACTTGTATCTGCGATTCGAATTTTTACATTATCGGTATTCTTGCCGGTAGCGTCTTTTGCTCCAGATCCTGCTGCGTTTGAACTGCACCCGGATAATAGGAGTGCCGTAGCCAGAAATAATATCAATATGCCGGTTACTATGGATGGTTTTCTCACAATATACACCCCATTCGATCTAATCATGATTCTTGACGCCTAGCCGCCTGACTTGCCTTCATCCGACGTTGCCACACAGGCTGCACCCTCCACAAATGGAAGAGTTGTCTCTACGCTCACGATGGATGCAGAACCTTTGGGTGCTGCTCCCGGGACCCTGTAGGTAGAGACATCAATAGCTTCGATCGCAACTTCCTGCGGTTTCTCCAACTGTGGAACCCACTGATAAGGAACTCGATACGAGCGATAGACCATATTGGTATTCCGCCCATCGGTGTAAGGAGAAACATACTCCCATACCAGCTCATGCTCCGCTGTCACTTCGAACAATCTGCCATTGGAACCCTCGGTTATTAGGGTGTTGCCGTTAGGTAAACGCTGGGCGGAACTGATGTATGGGCTATAAAATTTATAAGAATCCGTCGGAACCGAGAAACCTGCTTCTGCCGAGGTATATTGCCAGACAATCTCCAGGGTGACCGGGTTAATCTCCAGTACACGGGAGTGATCCCGAATCGCATGTTTCAATCCAAATGGAGAAGCCGGATTTGGAAGGCCGTAACCTGCCCACCCGCCATTGTCGAATACGAGCAAATTCCCTTCACCCGGTAGACCTTGGGGAATAATATGTGCATGATGCTGCCCGATAATTGTGCCGATGTGTTTCACTTCAGGTGAAGTATAGTCTGGCCCTAATCTCCACACGATCTTTCCACTCTGTCTGTCTGTAATGGCGATAATGTTGGCCTCTCTGGCATCCCAGATAATATTGTCGGGGTGGAACCGTTCGTCTCCTTCTTCATAGAAACGGTTGGGTCCGACATAAGAAGCAGAATTAATATGTAACCAGTCACCAACACCAACACCCATATGACCGAAAGAACGTGTATTCGGATCACGGAACAGGACATTTCGAGCAGCTTCATCAAAACCTAATTCTTCAAAATGTTCGTTAGGCAGCCACTCCCAGAGTACCTCCCCCTCCCAATCGACTTCGATAATGGCATCATCAAGCAATGGCTTATCTGAAATTTGCGGGTTACTCACATTTTTGTGTGCCAGAATAAGTGTTTTACCACTCTTCGTCTTTGGCGCAAGGCCAGGTGCATAATAACCTACCGGATTCCCCTCACGCTGATAATCATGATGCTGGCGGGCATACCATAGTGGCTCATACCCCGGATCTTCGATGTGTTCGTAGCTATTGTATTTCCATACAATGTTGCCGTCCCAATCCACTTGGACCAGATCGACATTATCCTGAATACCGAACTTCGGATCTCTCCGACCCGTGCTGCCCAGCACGTAGCCGCCAGGTAATATTTTGGCCGGAAAACCTAACAATCCTTTCCACAGGTGAACCTCCTTGCCATTCATATCGATCAATACTACGCCTTCTTCACCTGCCTGATAAACGGTATAACCGCCCCAAGCCTTATCCGGATTGTATAACGTCGCTCCAGTTGGATATATTGTTGAGTGTCCCATTGATCATCTCTCCCTAGAATGTTTGTGGTATATCAAAATGTCGTTACATTGACCCAACCTCAATAACTGAGATAGTTCCTCTTCCCGGTATTGTCCCGCTGCTTCTGCTCAAGGTCACTTGTGGAGGACCGATTATGTTCTTGTATCCCGTTGCTCTCCGCCAATTCCAGCACCGTGTCCGAGAATCCCTCCAGATTCGCTACTACCCGCTCGTAGAATTGACTTTGCTGCTCCAGTTCCTCACTCGTAAAACCCTCAAACAGAAGCGTGATACATCGGGCACCGATGTTGCTGTTTCTCGCATACATCTCCCGCCCGCTGGATGTGATGTCCAGTAAAACCGTCCGGCGATCGTCTTCCTTTCGTCTGCGGATGGTGAGTCCCTTTTTTTCCAACTTATCGGTTAGAGCAGTAATGGCACCGGATGTAAAGTCCAACTGTTCTGCCAGATCTCCAAGCCGCTGTTCTCCCTCACGAATGATTTTGTGCAGGATAAGCATGCCTGGCAGGCTGATACCTTCTACAGAGATGCGATCCCGCTCTTTGACAAATCGTCTGACCATTTTGCGAAATAACCAATCCGTCCGCTCCAACGCTTCCCAGTCTCTATCACTCATTTCATAACCTCCTTGATCGTTTGAAGCTTCAATAAAGATACAAAAAAAGGCCCCCGAGGACATTCCTTAGAGGAGTAGTCCCGGGAGCCTTTGGTGGTCCAATCAGCTCAATGCAGTTTTCAGTTCAAATTAGTTCACTGTTCATTTAATGAGTATTAAAATAATTGAGATTATCATATAACCAACTAACCCAACCTGTCAAGTGAGAATTAAAATATAGATCTACTTTTACAGTCATTACCCGCCGGTTTGAAATTACTTATCCTGTTTTAAGTTTCACTTCAGGTTTCCCGTTTACACTATTCTCAGATCGAAACATCTACAACTACATCAACGACAAGCTACGATTCAGTTCGTACTCAACTACAGAAATGAGGATTATCCATATGAATATGAAAAGAGTCATTATTATAGGCACAATGATTGTCACTATGTCCTTCGCTGGAACAGCATGGGGCCAATCCGCCATCTCTCCCATACCTACTGCTAAATGGTCCATCGTTGACTTGGACACTCGTGAGGGAAGCAGTGATGAGCTGCTCGACGCTCTGAATCAGGCTTCAGAAGCGGATCTCTATCAAGAACTGTACAGCGGCAAATCACTGAGGACGATTACGGAAGAAAATAACGGGAATTTGGATGAGGTCATTGCTATTCAAGTAAGACAGCTCAGAGAGCAGTTGGATGAACGGCTCGCAAGTGGAAGTATCAGTTCGGAGCAACATGCTGCACAACAAGCTGAACTGGAAGAGTTGGTCACACAGAGCGCAAACACAGCATACAGCTTGGCGTAAATTAGTAGCGTATCCGTACGATGAAGGTATAAACATATATCCACGATAGCACGACAAAAAGGAGCGTATACACGCCCCTTTCTTGTAACCTATTCATTTCAAGCAGGTATGATGTGTAATCCTTATTGCACTGCCCCAATCGTGCAGGCACCCAAGGATTCGCCGTCCCATGCCAGTTCGAGCACATCTCCTGCTTGTGTTGGTCCAACACCTTCCGGTGTTCCTGTAAAAATGACATCGCCCGGCCCCAAGCCGTAATGATGACCTACATAATCCACAATATCCTGTAAACTAAAGATCATGTTACGAATATTACCACGCTGGACTTCCTCACCATTTTTGGTCAATGTAAAGTCTTTCTCCAGTAATGCTGCCGCACCCGGGAATGCCTGAAATGCAGTAACCGGAGCGGAATTTTTGAACCCTTTGGCCGCTGTCCACGGGTGGCCTTTTTTCTTAATCACGGTCTGTACGTCACGTAACGTAAAATCAATACCAAATGCATACGCATCCACCAGCTCATCTACCGCCATACCTGGCTCATAACTCCGGCCGATTTGCACGACCAATTCAGCTTCATAGTGAACTTCACCCTTGGTAGCAGGCAATCCAAGGGTTTCACCATTCAAGGGCACGACTGCATGGGAAGGTTTCATAAAGATCATTGGCTCATCCGGAACCGCGTTACCCAATTCTTCCGCATGAAGTTTATAATTGCGTCCTACACAGTATACATTGCGAATGTTAGTCAACATGGGTATATTACCACCTTTATCGGATTCATTAGTGCATATAGTAAAGTTAAGGTCTGAAAAATCGGCTGCTCGTCTCCTGAAATGCCAGCTCCCATACGTCAGGACGGTTCGTACATAACATCAGTTCTGGATCAACTGCCGCCAGTTTCTTCATAATGGTCTTGTCATCCACTGTCCAAGCCATCACCCGAATACCTGCACTCCGCATCTCGTTCATTAAGGATTTGTCTACATTGGTGTATCCAATCGATAGGAATGTACAATTCATCTGCCGCAACGCGGTTAACAGATCACCTGGTCGTGCATCGATAATTAGCCCCGTCTGGATCTCCGGTGCAAGTTTCTTCACTTCGATCAGAGCGGCTGGTTCAAATGATGTGATCACAACATCATTTTGCATATGTCTTTTTCTCACTTCATGTATAACAGCCGCAGGCAGACCCGGGTACATGTCTCCCTGCGTTTTCAGTTCAATGTTCAAACGTACTCTGCCGCACGAGCGATCTAACAATTCACTTAGCGCCGGAATCCGTTCGCCTTTGTAAGACTTGTTTTTCCATGCTCCGGCATCCAGACGTTGCAGATCAGCCCAATCAGTTTCCCGAACCAGACCCTTGCCATTCGTCGTGCGATCCACTGTAAAATCATGAATGACCACTGGTACACCATCACGCGACAACTGCACATCCAGCTCCATCCACTGAACTTCAGGTCGCTCCATGGCCATCAGGAATGCAGCCATCGTATTCTCTGGTGCAATAGAAGAAAATCCACGGTGTGCTACACAAAGGTTGTTCATTCGATTCCCTCCTCAAAAAGGTTTTTAATTAGGCGAAGCGACTCCATTCCCATCATATCGAATACCCGGGGAGAGCTTTGCCATCTGTTCCAACAGCAGTTTGTTCGCCTCATCAATCATTGGAATGGCCTGACCTAGCCCGGCCTCATAAGGGATAACTTTCATGCTGCAAGCTGCATCTTGACTACAGCGAGCCTGAAATACCGCCGTTTTCCAAGTCTCTTCGGTTGTTGATCTGGAGAAAATGAAATTTCCCGTACTGTATGCAATCCACTTCCCCTTATAGTACTCCAACCCTTGCAACACATGAGGATGACCACCTATGACCAGATCAGCGCCAGCATCTACAAACTCATGAGCCAATCGGGTCTGGTCACTATTCGGAGTACTTACACGTTCTTCTCCCCAATGTGCAACCACGATCACCAGATCAGCCTTCTTACGGGCCTCCTGGATCGCTTTGACTGCTCCTGTGGAATCATAGGCTTCAGCCACGCCAGCCCGATTGCCTTCCGCCTTCCAACTCGTTTCCGGTACAACTCGGGAGAACCCAAGCAATGCAATCTTCATGCCTTTGCGTTCCAGATATGCTGGTGCATAGGCCTCATCCCTGTTCATACCTGCCCCGGTGTGAGCTATGCCATATTCCTTGAGATAAGTTAACGTATCCACCAAGCCCTCTACGCCCTGATCCAAAATATGATTGTTAGCCAAATTGACAGCATCAAAACCCGCAGAGGCCATTGCCGCCAATGCTTTGGGCGAAGATTTGTACACATAGGTTTTGTCAGCTGCACTGGTACCACCATGAGTTATTGGTGTCTCCAGGTTACCGATGGTAAGATCATCATCCTTGAATAACCTGCCGAGTTTGGCAAAGGGATAATCATAACCGTTTTTATCCAGCAGTTCAGCAACTTTGCCCGAAAATTGAATATCACCAACAAAGTTAATTGTGACATCCTTCGCTGAATTGGAAGGTTTCGACGTCCCTGATTCCTGATCCACACCTGCATTTCCCTTGGTACCGGACGGTGTCGAATCTGCCGTAGGTTTTTTCGTTCCGGATTCTGTTTTCTCACTATTGGTATTGCTTGAAGTGTCAGGTGTCGCTACTCCAGATGTCTTATCTGCATCCGCTGTTGTCTCTTCATCCGTAGCTTTGGGCTCTTCTTCCGAAGTCTCATCGGATTCCGAGTCTGGAGAACTTACTTGATCCCCGCCTTTGGCATCATCTCCAATGGAAGGCTGATCCTGATCGACGATTTCTTGTTTCACCGGCTGGTCTGCCTGTTGCTGACGTGTATTAATGACATAAAAAATGCCCACCAGACCAATTGCAATGATCAATACAATATTAACTGTCCAGATGATTGTGATTGTATTGCGGGTGCGTTTACTACCTTTTTTCTTCTTTACACTTCGCTCTGATCTTGGGGGATACATAAGCAACTCCTCTTCTTCTTCACAGCCATACATACCATTATATCAGGCATATTCTGGATTTCCATCATTCCTTGGAACTGTATCGATTGAAAGGGTATGAACTCAGTTAGCTTCCAGATCTTCACATAAAAAAAGCCATCTCTCCAGTAGATAATTCTACGTTTGAGACAGCTCTCTTGCTGTACTTAATCTGCTGCAAGCTCTTGTGTAGCCTGAACAGACATTTCCTTCGCTTGTCTGATGCAATCAGGCAAACCTACGCCCTCATAACCTGCACCTGCAATGTACACACCCGGTAATTTGCTGCCAAGCTCCTCACGGAGGGCAGCAATATGTTGGAGGTGTCCCACCGGATACTGTGGCATGGATTTACGTAGCCTTGTAATCTCGGAGAAGATCGGCACTGCTTCAATACCCATCGTCTCTCTCAGATCCTTGAGAACGAGATTCGTCAGCGCTTCATCCGGAAGCTCTACGTTCTGTTCGTCACCGGAGCGACCAACATAACAGCGAAGCAGTACTTTATCATCGGGACTGGTATGCAGCCATTTCGTCGATGTCCACGTGCAAGCCGTAATATTACGCCCCTCTTTCCGCGGAACAAGGAAACCCGATCCATCGAATACATGCTCGACCTCTTTTTTCTCAAAAGCAAGCACCACATTGGCTACAGATACATAGTTAATCGCATCCAGTGCCGCCGTGTCCACGTGAGGTTTCAGCAGCTCCGACGCGACATACGTTGGCACAGTAACCACTACATCATCGGCTTCAAGCATTTCGCCATTACCAAGTTCAACACGGTATCTGGTCTGCGCTCCATCAAGACGTTGCAGCGACTTCACCGCAGTGTTCAGACGTTGATCCACATCCTGCAACTCATGGACGAGTGCATGAACAAGGCTCTGCAACCCCTGGCGAAAGTTCAGAAAGGCACTTCGTTTTGTTCCTGTATGCGTCTCAGCCGGTTTGCGACCCGTCATCATGCCCCGGATCAAGCTTCCGTAATCGCGCTCTACTTCTCCGAACTGCGGGAAAGTAGCCTGGAGGCTCAATCGCCGCATATCACCTGCATAGATTCCTGCGAGCAGTGGTTCCGTCAAGTTCTCCAGCACTTCTGCTCCAAGACGACGTTCAATCATATAACCGAGCGATTCATCCTCTGTTGTACGACGCGGCGGGATGACAAAATCCATCAACGCCCGCAGTTTGCCTGCCGGAGAGACCAGACCACTTCTCAAGAATGGTCTTAGTTCTGTCGGAATACCGAGAACAAGTCCTGCTGGCATAGGATGAAGCTTGCCACGCTGCATGATATACGTTTTCTTCGACTCCGGATTCTGACTGACCAATTCATGATCAATCTCCAATTCTTTGGCAAGATCAATCATTGCTGTTTTGCGAGCCAGGAAAGAATCGGGCCCTTTTTCAATCACAAATCCATCCCGGTGCAGTGTCTCAATCATGCCTCCCATGGACGAGCTTTTCTCGACCAAAGTAATCACAGGTTCAACTCCTGCTTCCCGGTAATGCTTGCGGATATAAAATGCCGCGCTGAGGCCGGTAAGGCCACCGCCGACAACAACAACACGGCGTTTCTTATCACCCATTACTCATCCGACCCTTGCTGCCATTGGCTTATAATAACGTCGCTTAAGGTCTCCATGTATAGAGGATCGCTATTGAGAGAATCAATACGCATCAGGCGCATGTCGATCTCTTTGGCAATCGATTTGGCCTCAATATCGAGATCATAGAGCACTTCGAGATGATCCGAGACAAACCCGATTGGTGCAACAAGCACATCCTCTACCTGTTCACGAGAAAGCTCCTGTAACGTATCCAGAATATCCGGTCCAAGCCAAGGCTCAGCTGTTCGTCCGGCACTTTGCCACGTAAATTGCCAATTGGTTATGCCTACACGTGATGCAATCACTTCCGAAGTCTCCAGCAATTGTTGCGGGTATGGATCACCCATCTCCACAATACGCGCCGGCAGACTGTGCGCACTAAACAACACCTTCACATCTCCGCGTTTTGCTCCAGCTTCTTCGAACGCATCCAACTTGGCACTGACACGTGTGGACAACGCCTGAATTAACTTTGGATGCAGATGATAACTCTCAATAAAGGACATATGAACGCCCAGCTCTTCTGCTTTTTCACGCGCACGTTTGATATAACTGCCTACACTCATCGTGGAAAAATGAGGAGCCAGTACAATACCAATCGCTGTCTGAATTCCATCCTTCGCCATCTGCTCCACGCCATCCTCAATAAACGGATAGGCATGCTTCAGTCCTTGATAACAACGGAATTCCACATCAGTGCCACGCTCATCGCGGTTTAATGTCTCTTGAAGGGCCTTGACCTGATTGTCTGTGTTCTCCCGAAGTGGGAAAACACCGCCAACAATGGCTTCATAACGATCCGTCAGTTCTTTCAATTGCTCTGGTTCAGGCGGACGTCCTCTGCGGATATGTGTGTAATACGCTTCAACACTCTCCATATTTTCCGGTGTGCCATACGACATCACCAGTACACCTACAGTATTAGTCATTGGTTACCGTCACCCCAGTCTTCATTGCTTCGGCAGAATATTCATGAATATACGCCGTTAGTTCTCTGAGCTTCTCTAGCGATGCTTCAGGAAATAATCCGTGTCCGAGGTTGAATATATAACCCGGCTCCTTGATTCCTTCGTCAATAATCACTTTGGCTTGCTCTTTAATCAGTTCCATCGGGGCAGTCAGCAAATATGGGTCCAGGTTACCCTGTACTGCAAATTTGCCGCCAAGACGTTGACGCCCTTCCGAAATGGATACTCTCCAGTCCAGTCCAATCACATCGGCTTGCAAATTATGCAGTGCTGGCAACAACTCACCAGATGCAACACCAGGGAAATAAATCTTCGGTACATTCAAATCCGATAATTCGGTAAAGATACGGGTAATCGTAGGCAACACATATGTTCTGAAGTCTTTGGGAGAAAGTGCTCCAACCCAGCTGTCAAACAACTGGAATGCCTTACCGCCATTCGCAATATGCGCACGGACATATGTAATAACCATATCACCAAGCTTCTGCATCAGCTTGTGCCACACCTCAGGCTCGCTGTACATCATCGTTTTGGTGCGGATATACCCTTTCGAAGGTCGTCCTTCAATCAGATAACTCGCAATCGTGAATGGTGCGCCCGCAAACGTAATAAGAGGCACATCAAGCTCCTTATCCAGAATTCGAATGGTTTCCAGAATATGTGACAGATCTCCTTCTACGTCGATGGGACGCAGCCGATCCACATCTGCAGCGGACCGAATAGGATTATCGATAACTGGACCAATATTTTTTACAATGTCAAAATCAATGCCCAGAGAGGCAACCGGATTCATAATATCGGAATACAAAATAGCCGCATCTACACCAAGTTTGCGTACCGGCATGAGTGTAACTTCAGCCGCCAGCTCGGGTTGTTTGCAGATTTCTAGCAAGGAGTACTTTTCTTTAATTTTGCGATATTCAGGATCGTAACGTCCAGCTTGACGCATGTACCATACCGGGACACGGTCTACCTGTTGTTTGAAACTTGCCCGAATCAGTCGATCATTATAGCTCATGTAAGAAGCCTCCAATAGTTTTTGGACTCATAATTACCATTATGCCCTTTTTAAACAGCCGTAACAACCACATGCAGATGCGTTCTACGTGACAATACTATGACATTCCTTACACCCATCCCTCATATGCCAATTATGTTATAATGAAAGAATGGTGTTTTTTTGAGAATTACAGAAATATCTTTGAAAGGAAGTGAAAGCACTTTGAAAACGTGGAAAGTAAACCTCATTGTGCTTTGGTTCGGACAATTTTTGGTCAATTCGGGCATGACCATGATTACCCCATTTTTGTCTCTTTATCTCGCAAGAGATCTGGGTGTTGTTGGCGAACATGAAATTGGCATTTGGGCGGGCTTTATTTTTGCAGCCAATTTCCTCACCTCATTTTTGTTCCAACCGCTCTGGGGCAAGTTATCGGACAAGTATGGCCGTAAAGTTATGCTGCTGCGGTCGGGATTCGGGATGGCCATCGTAATTGCCCTTATGGGTCTGGCACAGAATCCTTGGCAGCTTCTCTTATTGCGTTTGCTTAACGGTACCATCTCCGGTTTCAATCCTGCAGCTGTTGCACTGATATCGGGTACCACACCGAAAGACCGCATGGGTTTTGCCATGGGAATCAGTCAGTCCGGGCAGGTTGCCGGCACCATCCTGGGTCCACTCATTGGTGGCTTGTTAGCGGATGCGGTAGGCTTCCGCCCCATTTTCTACATTACAGGTGGACTGATCTTTGTTGCTTCCATGCTCGCCATGTTCCTGGTGAGAGAGAAGTTTGACCGTCAAGAAGCAGCCAAACTGCCGGCACAATCCGTATTGTCCGGTCTGAAGGAATTGAACAAGTCACCTCAACTGCCCGCACTGTTTGCTGTGACGTTTCTGTTGCAGTTTGCGATGATTAGCCCCATGTCACTCTTGCCGCTGTATGTGCAAAAATTGCATGCTTCGGATGTAAATGTGGCCTTCTGGGCAGGACTTGTCGGTGCAGTTACGGGACTATCCAATATGGCGATGTCTCCGATTCTCGGGAAACTGAGTGACCGGATTGGTCCTCACAAGGTGCTGACGTTCTCTCTCATAGGAACAGGACTCATGCTTATTCCGCAGGCATTTGTTCAGACCGTGTGGCAGCTCATTCTTGTTCGTTTCATGATGGGTGTGTTCATGGGTGGCTTGCTTCCGAGCGTTAATGCCCTGATCCGTTCCTATACATCCGATAGCATGATCAGCCGTGCATTCAGTTTTAATACGAGTACTCTGGCGCTGGGCAACATGCTTGGAGCGATCATTGGAGGATTTATGGCAGGATTCATCGGGATCGAAGGTCTGTTTATCGTCTCTGGCGGACTGCTGCTGCTTAATATGGTTTGGGTCCGATTCAAATTGTATAACAAACCTGCTTCTATTCAGGAATCCTGATTCCCTATTCATTTCTTAAATAGTCCATCTTAATTTTTCATTTGAAAAAGCCGCTTCCAGCGCCTAATTGGCCTGAGAGCGGCTTTTGTCATTCATGCGCCATTCATCATTTATTTATTAGATTGAATTCTATCGGATAATGTTTCACACCAAATACAAAAGCACTTTGTATCGGTTGCAGAGCCGTTCCAGACACAAGTTGAATGTTTCCCATGTGCTGAAGCAATGTATGAAGAACTACCCTTGCCTCCAATCGAGCGAGTGGTGCACCCAAACAAAAATGAATGCCAAAACCAAAGCCCATATGCCTGTTAGGCTTGCGATCAGAGATGAAGTCTTCCGGGTTTTCAAATTGGGCACTGTCCCGATTGGCTGCTCCAACCCAGGAAATCACCTGCTCTCCAGCTTGAATCGTCTGACCATTCAACTCTACAGTTTCCTTGGCGACCCGCCCAATCGCCACAATTGGCGGATAATATCTCAACGTCTCTTCAATCGCAGAAGTAATCCGCTCAGGATGTTCGCGCAACTCCTGTTGTAGCTCGGGTTGTTCAGACAGAATACGAACCGCATTGGTAATCAGGTTGGTTGTTGTTTCATTACCGGCAGCAAGTAAGAGAATACAGAAGCCTACCACTTCATCTGAAGTCAATTGCTGACCATCAATCTCCGCAGCAAGCAGTAATGAGATCAGATCATCTTTTGGCTGCAACCGACGTTCTTCCATAATGCCAGTGAAATAGATATGCAACTCCTGCATATTTCTTTTTTTCTCCTCCAATAACTCCTGGAAGGCCTGCTCACTATCATCACGCGCGCCTTTCACCAATACATCAGACCAGTCTTTGAACTTTTGACGATCCGTCGCAGGGACTCCGATCAATTCCGCAATGACAATGACGGGCAATGGTGTTGCAAGGTCATCGATAAGTTCCATATGTCCTTCTGACAGGTGTGGAGCAATTAACTCATCTGTGATTTCCTGAATACGCGGAGCCAATGCTTCAATTGCCTTGGGTGTAAACGCCTGGTTCACCAGATCACGCAGCTGTTTGTGTTTGGGAGGGTCTGTCGTCAACATGCTCGTATTGGCACGATCACGTGCAGAAGAGAATAGTTTCGGATTTTTCAGAACATACTTCACATCTTCATAACCAAAAACATCCCAACATTCTCGATGCTCATCATAGCGGACTGGAGTGTTATCACGAAGTTCTGCATACACCTTGAAGGGAGATAACCTCTCTTCCAAAGTCTCCAGTTCCCGAATCGGAATGTAATTTGCATACTTTCTCGGTGCCTGTTTCATCGTTTCTCCTCCAATCAATATTATATATTTATTTACATATGGTGATCACCCCTATTATAAACATAACTCTATTACGAAACCACTCTTTAGACCGTAATTGATCCCCATTACCTAATATGCGTTACTATCATCCTCTCATTCTGTTACCTACTTCTGATATGAGTCCCAATTCGACATTCTTTTATTAAAATGCTTCATTTTATCAGGACAAAAGACTCATTATGTAATATTAATTAACATTAAAAGGGCTTATTTTCCTTCAAAAATACTAAAACCGCTTCTTTTCTATCTCTAACCAAAATGAATAATCTTTCATAATTCCTTATAAACAATCATTTTACTCTCATTATCTATGAATGTAACCGATTACTCTATTGTTATCTATATTTGTCATATTACTTAACATAAAATACAATCAATTTGAAATGGTATACATATTCTTCTTAACAAACTTAACATCAAACTTACTTGAAGGAGAGTGCTATTCATGAGTAAAACATCCAATCTTCGTCCCTGGGCCGTATGGAGTACCGCAGCTTTAACAGCATTGACCATCTCGTTGTCCCCCATTGGAACCTACGCCGCACACGCAGCTACGGTAGAGGTGAAAGGCACAACAGGTGCTGTTCAGACAGCAACTACTACTCCGGCTCGCAATACTTCCATTCCTGCAATACCAGACTCTTCCAAACAATCTGCACTTCCTAATGTATTGGTGATTGGAACTGGCGGAACGATTGCCGGTCAATCCGAGGATGCCACCAGCTTCCAGAATTACAAGGCAGGTACACTTCCGATTGGAGAGATGGTAGACGCCTTACCGGATAAACAGAAGATTGCTGATGTTAGCACACTCCAATTCGGAAACTCAGGTTCAGGTTCCTATAGCATGACCGACCTCTATGACTTGTCGCAGACGGTAGACAAAGCTCTGGCAACGTATGACAGTGTTGTCGTTACCACGGGTACAGATACAATGGAAGAAATCGCTTATTTCCTCGATATGACGGTTCAGAGTGACAAACCTGTCGTGATCACAGGCTCCATGCGTCCATGGACCGTCATCGGTTCTGACGCTCAAGCCAATCTGTACAACGCCATCAAACTTGCAGGCAGTGGTCGTACCACTTCATTTGGCACAGTACTCATGTTGAATGACACAATTCAGCTCGCTCGCGGTGTAACCAAGACAAATGATTATCGAACAGATACGTTTGAAACGCCGATGCTCGGAGCTGTAGGATATATTGATGAAGAAAACATTCGAATCTACCGTGCTCCTGCACGTGCCTTGAAACCTGAAGGCACAGCGAAGCCCGTATTTGATCTAAGTAAAATCACAAAGGCAGATCTGGCCAAAGTAGAAATTGCGATCTCATATCAAGAAGCTGGCGGCGGAGCCATTGAAGGATTCGTGAGCAGCGGTGCCAAAGGAATTGTGACTTCCGGTACCGGAGCTGGCGGTATCTCCAGAGCTATGGGACAAGCTCGTACCAAAGCCATTGAAGAAGGTGTCATCTTTGTGACCACCACTCGGACGGGTTCAGGAAGTGTGTACGGCGGTGGCAAAGGTATCATTGCAGGCGACAACCTGAGTCCACAACAAGCTCGTGTATTATTGATGCTGGGTTTGTCCTTCAGTGATGATTTTGACACCATCAAAAAATGGTTTGAAACGTACGGAACACCTGAAGTATAAATAGAACTACTATAACGATATCTGTAAACACAAAGAAAGAGACGATACTCCCTGTGATTCAAGGTGTGTCGTCTCTTCTTTTTGTTTTCAGAAAACTCCGTACAGAATCACGATCCCCTCACAAACATAAAAGCGTGAGATCGTGCTCCATCGGAGTTTTATCTTTAGGAAATATCCACTTTTACTTCACCCAAGCAAGTACCAGCCCATCGTAATCCGGCAGCATCGTCGTCACCAGACGCGGGTCACTTGCCATCTGTTCATTGAAACGGCGAACAGCCAGCACGGCCGGACCCTGCTTGTCCGGATTCAGCGTACGACCACGCAGGAAACAGTTATCACCAACAATAACAGCACCTGGCCGAGCCAGCTTGATGGCATAGTCAAGATATACCGGATAATTCTCCTTATCTGCATCAATAAAGAAGAAATCAAATGTGCGACCTTCCTGCTCCAATTGCTCCAGGCTGTCTGCCGCCGGGCCAATGCGGTACTCCACCTTTTCGCCAAAACCGCCTTCCTCCAGATGACCACGCGCCATTGCCGCATATTCCTCTTTCAGTTCCAGCGAAGTCAGGGTTCCATTCTCACGCAAACCACGCGCAATGCAGATCCCACTGTAACCGCCCAGCACGCCGATTTCGAGCGCAGCTTCTGCTTTGGATGTCTTCGCTAGAAACGTGAGCAATCGTCCATATGCCGCCGCAACCGAAACTTCCGGCATACCGTTCGAACGGATGGCCTCTTTCACTTTCAGCAAAAGCTCATCCTCTTGAAATAATTGATTTACATATTCATCAGGGGTCAGATTCACCACTAAAATCCTCCTTGGACACTTGGACTGCTTTCCATATGGATGCCAATGTTCTATAATAAATGTTTGTTATCAACACAGGCGGTTGACTGATGCATCACTTCGAAAGAGGCGTGCATACGTTCACCGCATTTCTCATTGTAAGTTTTTTCACGGAAAGCGGCAAGGCCGCACCGTTACTATACAGCAGAGAGAAGGATTTCCCTTCTCCAGCTTGAAATGGAGTTGAAATGAATCACATGGCTCAATTGCAATTGATTGCAACCTCGGCGATGGGACTCGAGGCTGTTGTTGCCCGGGAACTGAAGCAACTGGGGTATGAAGATGTTACGATCGACAATGGCCGGGTTTTCTTCACAGGAGATTATATTGATATTTGCCGTTGTAACCTGTGGCTGAGAAGTTCGGATCGCGTATTGGTGAAAATGGGTGAATTCCCTGCCACGACTTTCGACGAATTGTTTGAAGGCACCAAAGCGTTGCCTTGGGAAGAGTGGATTCCAGCCGACGGCGAATTCCCTGTAGAGGGTCGTTCTCAAAAATCCCAGTTAAGCAGTGTGCCTGCATCACAAGGGATCGTGAAAAAAGCAATCGTAGAGAAACTGAAGCTGACTTATGACACAGAGTGGTTCCCAGAGGATGGATCTCGTTATGTGATTGAGGTCATTCTGCTGAACGATCGCGCCCTGCTTACTTTAGATACAACGGGACCAGGTCTGCATAAACGGGGTTATCGTAAACTCGTCACCGAAGCGCCACTCAAAGAAACACTTGCTGCCGCTCTTATTCAGCTCAGTCGCTGGAATGTATCTCGTCCATTCTATGACCCATGCTGTGGATCAGGCACAATGCTGATCGAAGCCGCTATGATCGGCTGGAACATTGCACCAGGACTTCGTCGGACCTTCAACTCAGAGGACTGGGCTGTCATTCCTGAAGAATTATGGGAACAGGCGCGCGAAGAAGCATTTGATGCTGTTCGTGACGATATCCCGTTACAAATTTCAGGTAGCGATATTGATCCGGAAGCGATTGAAGTTGCTATGGCAGCGATCAAAAGTGCTGGGTTCGCCAAAGATATTGAAGTCAGCGTCCTGCCCGCTCATCGCGCAAGACCACAGGGTGAATATGGTGTTATCATTACCAATCCCCCATATGGTGAACGTTTGAGTGAAGAAAAAGAAGTTCAGAAGTTGCTCCGCTCATTAGGGCGCAGTTACCTCGACATGCCAACATGGTCCTTTTTTGCAATCACGTCAACCAAAGCTTTCGAGGAGTATTTCGGTCATAAGGCAGACAAGCGTCGCAAGTTGTTCAACGGACGAATTGAAACCCAGTACTATCAGTATTTGGGCCCACTGCCCCCACGAAATAAAACACCACAATCTTCATAATTATTTCGAATCTAAAGTGCTCCTGCCATCTATGGCCGGGGCGCTTTTTTTTGTGCGTTATTCTAGTCATATGAATTCACCGACTTCGGTCTTCGCTTCCGCAGAAATCAATTCTCCCTGAGGCATAGTTGAAAACACATGAGGCCACGCTATAATGGATGGAGCCCTATTTTACATTCCGATAACAAAACAACAAAAGCAAGGGGGACATACATATGGTTGTCACTCGGCTTACGCGCAGCTCCATGCCACGCGGGCTTCTAAATCATCCATTAACGTTATATCTTATTTTTCTTGTGCTCATGCTGCTCAAACTCATGTGGCTCCATCACAATCTTCACGCTTATAACATTACGATGGGACTGCTGGATAAAGTCATTGCTATTGGATCTTTACTACTCTTGTCCTTCTGGACCTGGTTGCTGCCACGTAGAGGAATGATCGTGTCTCTCGTGGTGCTTAACCTGCTGCTTACCGCACTAATCTACGCCGATATGGTGTATTATCGCTATTTCCAGGATTTCTTGACCATCCCGGTATTGTTGCAGGCGAGACAAGTTGACGCATTGGGTGACAGCATCGCTACATTGATCTACACAAGCGATCTATGGTTCTTTGCCGATTGGCTTGTCGTCATTCCGTTCGCTGCTATCGTACTGTTCAGCAGACGTTACCGTTCGAAGCACTCCAGTACGTCTGTTACTGGTTACGGGAGTTATTCGTATAACGATGGCAAGGCACGGTTGCGCCGCCGTCTCACGGCTGGCAGCATCGCCCTTGTGCTGGGACTTGGCCTCGCGGTTGGCCCGATTTATTTCTACAGCAAAACATGGGCCAAAGGCCTGTTCGATAACAACTGGTGGAATGTATCCATGTATAATGTGACCGGACTGCTCGCTTTTCACGGTTATGATCTGTACAACTTTGCCAAAGACCACATCGGCTCCGGGCCGCAGGCTGATCCCGCTGATGTCGAACAAGCAAAGGCATTCTTTGCTGAAAGGCAAGGAGCTGAACCACAGAACGATGCCTTGTTTGGAAAATATAAGGACAGCAATGTCATCATTGTCCAGGGTGAGGCTTTTATGAACTTCATGATTGGCCAGAGCATTGGCGGTCAGGAGATCACGCCCCATTTTAATGAACTGATGAAGGAAAGCCAGTATTATAGTCACTTTTACCACCAGACCGGTCAGGGCAGAACGTCAGATGCCGATTTTGGCGCAAACATTTCCCTACATCCACTTCCGGTTGGATCCGCGTTTGTACGTTATGCAGACCATACGTATGATTCCCTTCCTTCCATCCTGAAGGATAACGGGTACAGCACCAACGTATTTCACGCTTATGAGAGTGGCTTCTGGAATCGGTATACGATGTATCAGAACATGAAGTACGACAAGTTTTATAGTAAAAATGATTTTGCACAGGATGACCCGCTTGGCTGGTCCCTGTCTGATGAATCCTTTTTCCGGCAATCCGTTGAGAAAATGAGTAGTGAGGTGACCGAACCATTCTATTCCTTCCTAATCACTCTTACCAGTCACCATCCGTATGCCTTGCCAAAAGAGAAGCAGCAACTGGATGTAGGCGAGTTCCAGGGAACCATGTTTGGTAACTATCTGCAGTCCGTTCATTACGTGGATTCGGCGCTCGGCAAGATGGTCGAGGATCTGAAAAATCGGGGATTATGGGAAAATACCATCTTTATGTTCTACGGAGACCACGACAACTCAATTAAGGAACAATTACAATACGAACAGTTCTTGGGACGTTCGCTGAACGAACTGGATATGGCACAGATCATGAACGAGGTTCCCCTGCTCGTGCATTTACCTGACGGAGCAGCTGCCGGAACCATCAACGAACCTTCGGGACAACTGGACATCACGCCTTCCGTAATGCATTTGCTAGGTTTATCCGACCAGTCCTATTATCACATGGGTAACAACGTATATGACGGGTCTGGGCGTACGGTTGTGCTGCGTAATGGTACATTCTCGGATGGTTCTGTATTCTATATTCCATCGGATGATTATATCTATGAGAGCGGTGCTTGTTATGACCTGTCCACACGCGACAAAACGGACATCAATGCTTGCCGCCCCGGTCATGATGAAGCAACCAAACGATTGCATGTCTCGGACACGGTCATTACTTATGATTTGATTCAGCACTTTCGAGAGGAAGACAATTCAACAGCAACATCACAATGAGCGATATCGTAATGACAAGCTAAACAAATACACGAAATGAATTAAATTGGATTTAAAAAGGGGAACTTGCATTACATGACATCACACACTGAACCACTCAATATTGAACAGCAATTGTTCAATGCAGCTGCAAAATTTGTGAAGCAACGTTATCCTCAGGGATGGGGCGGCGCGGGTGCCGTCTATACCGAAGCTGGATCGCTGCTGATTAGTGTAGCTCCAGAGGTCATCAACGATGCGACGCATCTATGTATGGAAACAGGAGCTTATCTGGAAGCCCACAAATTGAACGAACGTGTCACCCACTCCCTCTGTATCGCTCGTGATGACGAGCATTCAGAATTCAAGGTCCTTACACCTTGCGGTGTATGCCAGGAACGATTATTTTACTGGGGCGAAGAAGTCAAAGCTGCCGTATTTGATCCTTCTGGCCAACTGGTCTTCAAGAGACTGGATGAGATTCAACCTTACCATTGGTCCAAGGCATATCGGGATAAAAAGTAATCTCCTTGCGAATTATAGAAAGTGGCTTTATAATTGTAACCATATTGGTTTCAACTAAAAGGATGATGGAGGTTTTAATAAAATGAATATTGAGATATGGTCTGATTTTCTGTGCCCTTTCTGTTATATCGGTAAACGCCGCCTGGAGAATGTACTGGAACAGTTCCCACACCGTGATGAAGTGAAGCTGCAATTCAAAAGCTTCGAGCTTGATCCAAACGCTGCATTGAACCCAGGCAAAACCAATTCGGAATATTTGGCTGCCAAATATAATATGAGCGTGGAACAAGCCAAAGGTATGAATGCCCAGATGAATGCCAATGCTCGTACGGCAGGACTGGAATACAATATCGATGCCATGATCCCTACAAACTCCTTCTCAGCTCACCGCTTGACACACTGGGCAGATACACAAGGCAAAGCGCTTGAACTGAGTGAACGAATCTTCCAAGCTGTGTTTATTGAAGGTAAACACTCCGGCGACACTGAAGTGTTGGCTCAGTTAGCAGAAGAAGTCGGCTTGGATCATGACGCAGCTGCGGCAGTGCTGTCCAGTGATCAATTCACCGACAATGTCCGTGCTGACCAAGCAGAAGGCGAGCAACTTGGTATCCGCGGTGTACCGTTCTTTGTATTCGACCGTAAGTTCGCCGTATCGGGCGCTCAGCCTGACGAGGTGTTCCTGGATGCCATTCAAAAAGCATGGGACGACCGTTCCCCTTTCACCATGGTTGAATCCAACACAACAGAAACAGACGGCAGTGGCATCTGCACAGATGACGGATGCGAAGTCCCGAAAAAAAATTAAGCCAATTCACATACAAAAAGCAGCAGGATCAGGGATATTTCCCGATCCGGCTGCTTTTTCTTATACTTCTTAATTACCCACCAAATCTAAAGATGGATTTGTAATTTTCACGATAACGGAGTGGGCAGAAAAAAGCTGGAGAAGCGGAGCGCTCGCATTTATCACCGGATTTCTCCCTTGATACAGGGAATTTCAAAAAAATCCGGGGATAACGGCGATCGAAAGATTGTTCTGCACAAGTAGTGTCTTAGCGTGACCGATTATGCTACATCTTAAACCCACGAAGAACGATTCCGTAACCGGAACAATCACAAGTAGTTCATCAAACACTTATATTCAATTAGCGCCACCTACTTAATCCCAAAACAGTTGATCCGGATGTGGACCCGTCCGCTTATCTGAATCCAGTGCATCAATCTGTTTCAACTCATCCGGTGTCAATTCAAAGTCAAAGATGTCCGCATTCTCACGAATCCGCTCCGGGGTAACCGACTTCGGAATCGTCACAATCTGATTCTGAATGTCCCAACGCAGAATAATCTGTGCTGGCGTTTTCCCATATTTCTGGGCCAGCGCTTTGAGGGTAGACTCTTGGTTCAGCTTGCCTTTCATGATCGGGCTCCAAGCCTCTAACTGAATTCCCTGCGCCCCGCAGAAATCCTGAAGTTCCTGCTGGATCAGACCCGGATGCAGCTCTACCTGATTAACCGCAGGCACCGTTCCGCCCTCATCTATAATATCTTGCAAATGGTGTACTTGAAAATTACTCACACCAATCGCACGAATGCTTCCTTCGCTATATAGACGTTCGAATGCTCTCCACGTCTCCTTATACTGGTCTCTGCCAGGCCAGTGAATTAAATAAAGATCAATCACATTCAATCCAAGTGCCTTCTGACTGGCTTCAAATGCTCTCAACGTTGAATCAAATCCCTGATCCTCGTTCCAGAGCTTGGTCGTCACAAACAGTTCGTTACGGGCAACACCACTGCTTGCAATAGCTTGTCCCACTTCTTCCTCATTGCCATAGATGGACGCGGTATCAATACTACGATATCCAACCTCCAAAGCGGTCTCAACCGCCTGTTGTACTTCCTTACCTTTTGCTTTATATGTTCCAAATCCTAGCCATGGCATCGTTACTCCGTTGTTCAGAATCGTACAATCTGTAATATGTTTTGTCATTCTGTACCTCCCGTATGGAATTTTGCCTGCTCTTGTTCTATTAACCTTCTCACAGAATTTTAAGCGACCATTCGACATACTGTCGGAGTAAACCCATGGACCCAGAGTCTTTGCAAAAGATATGAAGAACCCGCAAAGCATTGCTGCCCTGCGGGTTCTGATGTGACAGGAACGTTATAAATTCCCTTGACCGTGCTGACTCTGGATTGAATTCAATTTTCTCTTCTCCTCGATGAACATTTCCTCTGCCAACTCAACACCTTGCCCTCCGAGTGAAAGCTCTGCTTGTCGCATCGCCTGCTCCGTGTGTGCCAGACGTCGCTCCGCCTGTACAATGGTCTGTGCAGTCGGATGAGACATGGCCTGAGATACAGCATAATGAAGCTTGTTCACCGCATTTTGCGCCTGAGATACGGTGGTATCGGCTTGCAAACTGGAATCATAACGCTTCGGCATGAGTATTCCTCCTTGGGATTATCATGTTCCTGTTACCCCTTTAGGATGGATAACACAAGCCTTCCTTATTCTTCTTTTGTGTTTTTATCGTAACTTTAGTTGATCACGCTACGTTTATTAGATAATCATGTGAGTCGGGAGGAATTTATTTGAAGAAAATATTACTGACACTTTGCATGTTGCCCTTGCTCATTTGGGTACAGGGCTGCACTCCTGCTACATACGAGATAGAAGGATATACAGCGTCATCCATGAACCCAGACATCCCGGTTCCAACCAATGCAAAACTTATTGAGAACATAACTTATTCCGATGATCCAAATCTTAAAAAAGGCGCTAATTACGAACTGAAACATATTGGGGGTGAGCAAGGACTATACCCGCCAATGGATTATTTTCAGAAGCTAGCGGATACAGGATGGGTGGAATTAGAGGAAGAACGGCTGGGACATGTACATTTTCTGAAAAAGGATACGACCGTCATTGCCATTGAAATTCGAGAAGATACCTTCCAAATTACTGAGTTGGTCAAAGGTGCTATGGAGTAACACACCCTTTCACCGCTACCCAAACGCAAAAAAGGAGAGGCACGTAGCCCCTCCTTTCTGATGTGTGGACAGTTTTCTCCACTCACCTTGTTATATCCTATTACTTCACAAACTTTGCGACTTTGGCGAGCACTTCTTCTTCTGTCGGCGCACTGATATACCGACCATTAATAAAGACAAATGCACGTTTCGCGCAAGGACCGCAATAGGATTTGCACCCAATCTTGATCTCCGTGTCTGGAGCCATTTTCTGCAACTTGGGCACAATCGATTTCAGTCGGACATGATTACACTTTTCGCATACGCGGATATCGTTAGCCATGAGTTCCCCTTCTTCGCGCCCTTAGTGGTCGCCGTGATTACCCTGGGACGGATTTGTAATAACAAATCCCTCTTCCGGGAAGTAGAGGTAGTCAATTTTAACACCGTTTAACAAAGGCTGATCATTCGCGAGAATGACATCAATCTCTTTATCGGTAGATACAACTGTATCATTTTCTTTTGGTGTGTCGATATCCAGGCCGTAGTGAGCATGGTCACCATGTGCATGGGTGATGACAACGCGCAGTTTTTTTCCTTCGTTCTCCGGCTTGTCCAATTCAAGCTTCAATACTTTAGCAGCATTACGCGTAATTTTGCAGTTCATTCTCTTCATCTCCTATATTGTAATTGCAGATTTCAACAATTTCAGCATTCTTAAACTACAGCATCTATTGTAAAGAAAGTTACCGCTCTTCGCAATAACATTGATGCGAATTCAATGTCAATATGATCCATTTAGGCACAAATTAAGAAGGAGCCCCTTCCTGAAGCACAGGATATTTACGTTCTGCCCGGCTTACAAACCAGTTCATCAGAATCAAAGTGACCCCGATATCATCGATGGGCATAAACGGCATTACGTCAGGAAGTACCCAGTACAACAGCGCTGGAATAATAAACAACAGCTTTTCTCCCAAAGGAATCTGCGGAGCCCGGAGCAGCCGGGGGAGCCTTTTGAAAACTTGTGTCCATCGTTTGAACGACAGCAGTCTTCTCCACTTCATTTGAATCCCTCCGTATAATTATATATGTCGCCGAAAAGGCACATCCATCATTACCCGTTCGAAAACCATTCAGAACGAATGACGTAACATGCCATTATAAAAAATAATAAAAACGGAACGTCGCTCATAGCGTCCGTTCCTGTTATACGAATGATCTACTGTTAAGTTTCACACCATCATAATTCAGGGTCTTGCCTCATTGTCCATTGGATAACAGTTCAGCCAGCAACATTCCCACTTCTATACAAATATCATCAAACTGTTCTACGGGAAGCGGATTAACACCCAATCCAACTTCTACCGTGAAGCCCGGTCTACCGAAATCTTGAATAAACCAGTCCTTGTATCCGGCATCACTGCCACCGAGCTTCACCGCCTTGTAGCCGGAAGCTTTGGCGAGTCTACGCGACAGTGGTCCACTCTCCCTGGGTTCCAGATCACGGTAGTTCCAATAGATCTCCTGTCCCTGACTATGCAGGGATACAACCGCATCAAATGTATGTTGCTGCGTCCACTGCGCAAGCGCCTGTGCCTCCGGTTCTGTCAATGGCGCTGTCCCCGCATAATCCCTGGGGCCCGGTGAGGTTATACCTCTTCTCGCTGCCTCTTCATCCCAATGGGCTGGAAATTGATCATTCAGATCCACCCCTCTGATGTTGGCCTTCCAATGGGTGAAATGTGATCTGTCGGCATTCCAGGCCAACAACTGCTGTGCATGTGGATGCTGATTGACCACACCTTCCTGAACCAGTTCGACCCCGTCCGGATTAACCATCGGCACGGCCCAGAGTGTCGTCTCTTGCATCCAGCGTTCTGTCTGGTATTGATGCCATGCCCTATGCGCACCATACGCCTCGGCATACTCTTCAATAAACTTCATCAGAACTGCTGTTGTCAACCACTCATTCGCATGAACGGAAGCGTTAACATGGATATGTCTCGCCCCTTGCCCAATACGCAAATAAGGCAGTGACTTGCCCATGACACTTGTTCCGATTGAACCCGTTTCAATAAACGGGTATTGATTCTCCAGCTTGTCTATATCCCTGATTAATTCTCGATAACCATACTCTCCCTGAATCTTTACAATAGTTTTTCCATTCGAAGCCGGAATATGAATACAGCGACCAACCCAGTCGGTTATATTGGTAATTTCAGGATTGGCCTGGCGCAACAACTCTTCGTCCAGACCAAATCTCCCTGCAATCTCCCCAACACTTTCTCCAGGCGGTACAGCGTATCTGCGACCTGTCCCGGGGACAATACGCAGCATCTGACCTGCCAGCAAGTATGGCTGGGAAGCCACTTCCGGGTTTAGTGCAGCAAGGAACTCTTTGGTCATATGGTGTGATGACGCAATTCGCGGCAACGTATCTCCCCGCTGAACAATAATCCACTGCAGATCCATGTTGTTCTCCTTTCCACAGGAAAAGACAGGTCTCCTGTCCAGTTCTGACCAATTTCGTGTCTGTAACATATGTATGCAGGTCAGGTTGTCCGTCATGTGACAAGAATCATGTTTATCTCCGGTTAATGCATAATGACGACAAAAAATCCCGGAACTTCACAGTTCCGGGATAGTCCACAACCAAATTACATTAATTAAAAGTCTTATTCATGCATAATTTGAGTATAACTATGATAATTGCGTAACTTGCCAGACAACAGGAGTCTTGGAGATCTGCTCCCCCAACCATCGACGGGTGATATTCTGGAACATTCTCGGGTCACCCGTGCAGAAAAATTGATGCACCGGAGTCTCATCCCCACTGGCCAGCTTTCGTTTATCATATAAAATCGTACTGATTTCACGTGCCGTTTCATCTGCTGAACTGATTAACTTCACTTCCTGTCCCATAACTTCCTGAATCGTGTCCATGAGAAAGGGATAATGCGTACAACCCAGAATAAGACAATCGATTGGCTGTTGTTTGATCTCGCCCAATGATTGTTCCACCGTATGTGTCGTGTGCTCGGAACGAAATTCACCTTGTTCCACCAACGGCACCAGCGCCGGACAAGCCTGACTGACCACATCAATATAGGGGGACAACTGCTTGAGTGCCGATGTATAAGCCCCACTACCTATGGTACCTGTGGTACCAATCACACCAATACGTCCTGTACGTGTCGCTGTGATTGCGGCCCGCGCACCTGGATGTATAACACCAATGACAGGCATATTCACCTTGCCACGGATATACTCCAACGCGGCTGCTGTTGCTGTGTTACAGGCGATAACGATAACCTTCGGATCGAATTGGATCAAGAAATCAACGATTTGTTCCGTAAATTGTTTTACTTGTTCGGACGAACGGGGTCCGTACGGTGTCCGGGCAGTATCCCCAAAATAAATGATCTTTTCCCGCGGGAGCTGACGCATCACTTCCTTGGCGACGGTCAATCCCCCCACACCGGAGTCTAATATAGCGATTGCTTGCTGCACGAACACACCGCTTCCTTCTTCATTGAATTGGTTCTCAAAACGATTGTTTCTCAGAGCTTTCTTCCTACCGTATGAACATTCCGGCAAAAAGGTACCTACATCTTACCCGATTTCATCGCAGGGTTCAAATTAAATCCACGCGCTACGTCATCTATGTGTGGACACGCAACAAAGCAGGCTCTCCTCTAAATAGAGGAAAGCCTGCTTATCAAGCTTTGCTTAGTTATCGTCCTTGGACTCATCCGCAGGAAGCTTCGCTACAATGTCAATTCCGGGTTCATCCACTGTTTTATCGATATCATTATCAACAATGGCTGCCGAGATGCGAATTTCTTTCCCTTCAGCGCAATTACGCCAGGATTGAATATCCTGAATCACAACATCTGCGGTCTCTTTAACTTTGGATACGATCTGCGAACTTTGTTCTCCCACGATACCAGCCAGTTCCTGACCTTTCTCCGACACCTGACGAGCACCTTCTGTAATATCCTGACGAAGTTCACGTCCCGATTTCGGCGCCAGCAATAATGCCGTTACTGAACCAACCACGGAGCCAATAAGAGCTCCCCACAACAAACTTTTGTTAGAATCCTTCACGTCACATCTCTCCCTTTACTATTGTTTAAGTACCGGATCAGAAGCAACGGTCTGTCGCTCAGCCATCCGGGCGAATGCCTACTCTGTTGATGCATTATAAGCAGCACAGGCTTGACTTGACACTCCAGATGTTAAAAATAATCTGAACGCCCTTTTTGAATGGATGCAAATGACGGCTTAAACTCAGTTCTGACGAGCCGGCTCGAGATCAGCCGCGGCATGCTCATCCCCCGGGTCCAAATCAATCACATATCGTCCAGGTGCAATCAATGCTGCCTGATGTTCACAACGCCAGCGACGTCCACCTGAAGAACCCAGTGTCTGTCCATCTTGCAGAACATCCCCCTGATCAAATATGTAATATGCTGCACCCAGTAAGGTCTGAGCCACCGTATCGGGATCAAGACCAACGAAGTGACACTGGACATCAGGTACACCCAGCGCAGATAATCCCACGGTATCCATGACCAACCCGCGCTGTTCCTCTGTACCTCCGGCTTGATACATTCGAACGTTCATGGCTGCATACAGATGTTCCTCACGTTCCTGAGCTTGCGTGTATGCTTCCGGTTCAACCAGCTTATCACTGCCATACCAATACAGCGCGTCACAGGTCACACTCTCCATGATTGCCAGTACAGTCTTCTGAAACAGCTCCAGGCGCTGTTTACGAGGCATGGCAGCCGTGAACATATCATGTATCCGAATGGAGTAACGCGCAGCTTCCACAGCTTGTCCTGCATCCGGCCAATGCCATGCTTGTTGCAGAGCACCGCCAAAGCGAGCACGATCTGCGATTTCATTCACAGGAAGCATACAAGTCTGAGCAGGGATATCCCCTTCCTGGAAGGATACCTTGTGGTCCAGATGATAGAAGACAAGCATCTCATGCTTTTGCCCTCCGCTCTCTTGTTTCACATCCAGTCGGACTTGTCCTGTATGACGGATCATAGCTTCCTGCAAACGCAGGCGATCCACCTCTGGACGTTCCCGGAACAAAAGTTCAACCATATACACCGGATGGAATCCGGAAGGTGTTTCATTTGTTTCGTTACTTTCAGTATTTACTTCATTGAATTCTTTTGATTCATTTGTCATGCGATTTCCCTCATTCCTTACGCTGTCCCTCGGCTTGTGCCGTATTGAAAGGACCAAGTTCTTTTTCCACGTAGGCGCTAACCTGAGTAGTAAAATGTTCAAGTATACTCGGCAACTCTACGCTAAGCGGATGGAGCTCAGACCGCTCCCAAGTGTAATAATCCTGCACCAGTGGCTTGCGTAACGTGACAAGCTGACGCAATATCTCATAGGTCGGATTATCAAAAACCTTTTCTTCATAATTAATCTGAATAATATCATCATAGCTGCTTGCATCTCTCATGATGAAGCCGTCTATCAGATAACTTCCCACATCGGTAACAATCTCGATCGCCAGGTGAAGACAACGTTCCTGTACCATACCCAGCATGAGACTCCCATCCCAAGCTTCTGCTGCCCCGCGAAGCCCTTCAGTTACTTCTGGTACAGCAGCAAGCCGGCGGGCAATCTGTTCTCTGTTCACATAATACATTCGTTCACTTCCCGTTCAGTGAGTTATCGGTTCCGTTTCCCTCTTCGCTTAAGCCAGAATATCATCACAGGACAAGCGATTAGAAACACAACAAAAATATATAGAAATTCCATAACGTCTCTTAAATCGCTCATGCAGAGTCCCCTTTATCTCAACGTAGTTTGAATGAAAGATCAGATTTCGTAGTCCACTGCAATTGACTGTTCTCTGACTTCATTCATGTACTTTATAACTTCCTGATGAAGCGGGTGTACCTGATACGCCTGGAGATCCTCCAGTGACGCAAACTCAGCTGTGAGTGAAATGTCGAACGATCTCTCCGAGCGAAGCACATCAATCCCGATTTCAAGTGAAACCAGGACATCAATTTTACCTTCCAGATTGCGAAGCACCTGAGCTGCAGCTTCAATACTTTCTGCTGAGCGATCTTTCATTTTGAACAGGACAATATGTTTTATCATCTGGGCAAACACCTCGTTTAATATAATAGTAGAAATGAATGAATTTTCATGTATCCAAAATATATCATAACGTTCTCTATTACGAAAGGATACTTGGAAACGTTCTCTTGATAAGAAAAACTAATCCGAACCGTTTCCTTTCGATTCGGATTTCTTTTGCGATCCATCCTCCGTCTGTTTCGCGGAGTCATCCTGCAAAGTTTGTCCTGTTTCAGCCTGCTGCTTGATGTTGTCTGGAGTTTGCTGTGGTTTGGCCCATTCACGATTCATCAGATCCTCCTGATCTTCCTGTTTCTTCAACACTGCAATGGCCTGTCTGAGCTTTGCAGGCAATGGAAGACCGATTTTGGCATAATTCTCGGTAATCGAAATGAGTTCATTCACCAGATAGAAATAAATAGCTCCTCCTTTGATAAAATCGGTTCCCATGATCAGATCAATTCGATGAGCAAGCAAAACAACGGTCAGCATGAGCCCTTTGCGAGCAATCCCCCAGAATCCAATGTTGCTATTCAACCCGGTACCTGTTCTTACCGCCGCTGCCAAACCTGTTATATAATCCACAGCCATCGCGACCGCGAGCAGGCTCAGCAATTGATCCCATCCGCCAAAAGCAAACGTAACAAATGCTCCCGAGATGACAGCAAAGGTATTCACAGATAGATGCACGTTCCTCACCTCTCCTTTACACTTGAGTATCATACAATATATGTAAAAGTAAGAGATTTGACAGGTCACATGTCATGCTGAACATGCGGATTTATCATTTCAGATTTGTGCACATCCTCTTCTCAACAGGGGAACGAAAATCACATGCTTTTGGGGAATTCAGGGAAATAAACCGCATCATATCAACAAAAAACAGATAAAAGTTCTTTAGACCTATTAATAAGTAATTAGAACTATATTATTTTTATTCCTGTTCAATTTCTCCCCTCATTTTTAGTGAAACATTGTAATCTAGGAATATACTAGGATGTGAATTGCGCATGGTCTAGTTCGTAGTTCCCTCTTTATCGTGAATTCACGCATTGACGCATTTGTAACCGGTAATCCCGGCACTTGAAAGTACCCCGTTGTTTATTGTAGTATTTGGTTAAAAAAAATCGGAGGAAATATGCCTAATCAACCAGAACAACATTCCATCCAGGCGTGGTCTCTGATCAACCGTAAATACTTGGGAAAAGGCGTCCGTGTTAAACGATTCCGAAAACCGACACGCTGTCAAATCCGCAATCGTGTTCTTCTTGCCGTGCTGATGGCCAATGATATCAAGTTGTCCCAGCTTGCTGAAGACCTCTCCATCTCTTCACGTAGTGTCAGTGCGTGGGTATATGAAGGGCGGATACCCGGCAGTACCAATTTGGACAAGACTTGCCAATTACTCGGCTACCCGCGTCATATTCTCTTCAATGAAGAAGTTGTGCGTAATAGCCCTGTCATATGTCAACCCGAGTCATCTCGCTTCATGAAGCGTACGGTGACCCGTTCTCCGGTTAGTAACCGTATTTTGACAGGCTTGTGTATGGTCCATGATCTGTCGGTGACAGATGTCAGCCACTGGATCGGGGTTCATCCCGGCACTTTCCGCAAATGGCTGCATCAGGGAACACTGCCTTCTGCTGCATTTCAGGAACAAGCGGAGCAATTTTTCCGTATCCCGAAAACTATTTTGTTCGCAGATGTCATCTTGAAAGATCGTCGCAACAACTAAATAAGCGAACAGCCAAAAGGCTCTGATCTCCCCATAGGGAGGCCAGAGCCTTTTTTAAAATAAAATGTATGCCTTCTCTCTCGGATTTGAAGCACTGTTCTGGCTACTCCATCAGAAATGTCAGATAACCTATCCTTCTTCACCTTTTGCTCCCAAGGAGAGCCATCACAGCCCGTTACAAGCGAAGTTAAAGCATTTCATCATGATCATTCTCTCTAAAAGGTCATCCTAAACTCGTGTTTAACACTTCATTGATATATCTCAATCCGGTATATCGAGGACGAAGCGTATGCGCTGTGTTGAATGCATGTTCCACCATCTCCGGGGTTACACCGAGTTGCTCAGTAGTCACAGGTCCACCTACTTGTTCCAACCATGCGATGAGCTGAGAAGCCTCCGGCAATTGATCATATATCCCAAACACTGGTTCACCCGATGTCTGTGCAAGTTCTTTATATTTCACTGTAAGCAATGCACATGCTACACCAACTTTGGCACCATGCAGAACCGGTCTTTCTTCCGCTTGCATCAGATCCATCTCCAAAATATGGGACAGATGATGCTCACCTCCGGATGCCGGACGGGAATGGTCAATGATCAGCATGGAGATACCGGAAACAATTAATGCGTCCATTAATACAGCCACTCCCTCTGCTCGCCCCTCCGCAATCGCTTGTACATGATCTATGCAGGTATTCAGCGCTTCTTCTGTCATCCGATAAGCAACCGGACAGAACGGTTCCCCGCCCAGATCACGAGAAACAATCCAATCTGCAAGGGAAGTATATTTGCCAAGCATATCTCCGAATCCGGCAGCCGTCATCACTTGGGGAGCTTGCTCCAGGATATTCATATCAGCAAAAATGGCTTCAGGCGGAACAGCCTGAAATGTCTGTTTGATTCCGCTTACAATTAAGGGTGCACCCGCAGAGGTAAAGCCATCTACTGAAGCCGCTGTCGGTATCGACAGAAAGGGCTTATTCATTTTGGAACAAACAAATCTCACCAGATCATGAATGGTACCTGAACCCACCGCAATCACAGCCTGACTTTCGAGTCTCACACCCAACATGACCTGTACAATAGCTGCTTCATCCGCAATGATATCCCCCGTGCGATTCTCCGGTAGAGCGATCTCATCCACATGCATTCCCGCTTCGCGAATACTACTCAGCACATCAGATCCGGCGGCCCGAAACGTATGTCGATCATAAACAACCGTCACCTGACGATATCCTTGCTCAGACAAATAACCCGGTAACCTCTGAATGGCACCAGCTTCCAGATGTATCAGCATATCCACCACTCTGTGTTGATGACCGCAAGCACACTGCTGTGCTTCCTCATTCCATGCTGCAATTCGTTCGTTCATATTCATTCGCTCTTACCCTCCCATATGAGATATCATGCATAATTAACGGGTTAAAACCACAAGATAAAAAAGGAAATAAAATGTGATGATTTTCCTGATCACACTTTACTGCCTGTACCCAATATTTGCAAATCCATATCTCACATTTCCAAGTAGGTGAAGCAATGAAATTAACGAAAGAATTAGGAATTTCGCTCGGATTTCTCGCCGGAACCACTTTTGGCAGCGGTATCGCTTTTTTGTTTCGTCTCCAGTCGGTTGAAGTGGTTGCCAGTGTAACGCTATTTGGTATTGCAGGAGCCATTGCCGGGATCATCACGGCAGTCATTCTGCGCCAGCGGCAACATTAGCATTGGCATGCTGGTAGCAAAATGTAGGCTTCACACGAATGATCCACAAAATAAAAAAAGGTTCGTGAATTGCCCTAGAGCAACTCACGAACCTTTTTTGTTAGATGCGGTCGAGAGGACTCGAACCTCCACGGGGGTTAGCCCACACGGACCTGAACCGTGCGCGTCTGCCAATTCCGCCACGACCGCATAATATGTATCTCCTCATCCATCGATGAAAAGCGTTCCGGTGAAACAATTCCTTGTTTTACCGTAATTCAGAGTATACATGCTCCAAAATAAAAATGCAACTTCTTTTTTTACTCATTCAAGAATAGGACATATGTCCTTTTTTCTCAACTTCAAACACCCTATCGTAGCATTAATCAACAAATATACCATCCATAAGAATGCAAAAATGAAGGAGAAATCCACCTTGAAAACAACCCATCTGTGCTTTATCGGTGCAGGGTTTCATGCATCCACGAATATTTACCCTTCTGTTGTTGAAGCCGGAGCGCAGATCCAGGCCATTGCCACACGCAGTATGGAACGCTCTGAAGCAGCTCTGCTGCGATTTGGCAGCAACGGACAAGCGTATGATAACGCTCAGCTTATGTTACAGCAGGAAACTTGTGACGGTGTCGTTGTGGTCGCCCAGCCTGTAGATCAGACCGCTCTTGTTCTCGAATGCATTGGGGCTGGCAAGAATGTATACGTGGATAAGCCGCTCGGATGGAACGCAGCGGAAGCCGCCACTGTAGCAGAAGCTGCCGAGCAGGCTGGCGTCGTTATCATGGTTGGTTTTATGAAACGTTATGCCCCCATATACATGAAGCTGAAGGAGCTAATTGATAGTGGTTCGCTAGGTAAGGTACGTTCATTCCAGATGAAATTCGCTGTAGACAGTACCCCATTTTGCAAGGATGAGGAACAGTTCATAAAGCTCGCTGCCATTCATATGGTCGATCTGATGCGTTACTTATTCGGAGAAGTAATACGAGTTACAGGCACAACCGTGAAGGATGGGGAACACATTAATCAAAGCATTTCCCTTGTATTTGAGAATAACGTAGTAGGCAGCGCTTATTTTACCGGCATGAGTGCTTGGTCACGGGAAAGTGAAAGTGTACTCGTCACCTTTGACAACGGATTTGCGTCAGCTGAAGAGATCAACACACTTACTGTTCATCAATCCCGAAGCTCGACCAGCCTTCCCTGGAAATCTCTCGAGGAGCAAGATACTGTATATACACCTTCCGGATCTCCCATGTCAGGAGCTTATCGTGACCTTTATCTACGCGGGTTTGTTGGTGAAATGGTGCACTTCATCGCGTGTTGCCAGAATCAGACTGTCCCACATTCCAGCGCCAAGGATAATATTGCAACGATGGCTCTATGTGACTCCATTCTATCGTCACTGAAGTAGCGTATATACGCTCATCATCATATTTTATACATCCAGCGAAGAGCCTGAAACCCGGGCTCTTTTTTATATTCTAGACATCAGCACATCTGCCTTCGGCTAGAGTTAGGGTTTATAATCTGCATCATAAGTGATATGCTCTTTCATGAACTATACGTACGTTATGTAATATAACCACCCAAATAGATACTATAGAAAATCACCGTAAAGTGGAGGTGTACTTATAATGAAAAAGGACGCAACCAAGCTATGTCCCGCGCCCTACGGCTGTTCCGTGGAAGTTACCCTCAGTGTGATCGGAGGCAAATGGAAAGGTGCCATTTTGTATCATTTATTCTCCGGTCCTTTGAGATTTAACGAGATCCGAAAATTGTTTCCTGACATCACCCAGCGAATGCTCACCCTGCAACTTCGAGAGTTGGAAAGCAGCGGAATTGTTCATCGTGAAATATACCCCCAGATCCCACCTAAAGTGGAGTATTCCCTCACACCATTTGGTGAAACGTTACGGCCGATTATCTTCAGCATGCGAGATTGGGGAGAAACGTATACAAATGAGGTTCTGGCCAGATCCTCACAAGAGGTATAAAACACAAAAGAAGCTGTCCCTGGTTTTTAGGGAACAGCTTCTGTGCTTGCTTATTTAATAACCGATTGGATCGTAACCGTACGGTTACGTCCCTCTTCCTTCGCTTGATACAATGCATTATCCGCCAGGTGAAACAGTTCTGTGGATGTTGTGGAGTGCTTGGGATATTCAGCAATTCCAGCCGAGATGGTGACGGAACGATCTATAGGCAATATGCTTTCTTCGACCGTTATTCGGATACGTTCAGCAATCTCAAAAGCGACGTTAGACTCGGAATTTCTTAACAAGACTACAAATTCCTCTCCACCAAACCGGGCGCAGACATCTTCTGGTCGAACAGACAATTGAATGATATTGGCAATGTGTTTTAATACTTCATCCCCAGCATGATGCCCGAATGTATCATTAATGGACTTGAAGCGGTCGATATCCAGAACAATAATGGAGAATGGCGCCTCATCCTGAATCCATTCCTGAATGACTTCTTCGAAGGTTCTGCGATTGTTCATGCCTGTTAAAACATCTGTTCTGGCATCATAGACAAGCTGGTTTGTCTGTTTCCTAAAGTTCGCCAATGCGCCAACAACTGCTCTTGTTAGAAGGTCTGCCTCTCTATTCCAGTGAGGTTTCATCACAGGCAGTTCTACTTGTCCCTTATCGACCTGATTCACCAAATCAGCAAGCATAGCAAAAGGACTGGCCAGCTTGCGTGCAACCCGAACCACAATAAGGGTCAGGATCAGGAAAGGCACTGAAGTGTACAGCAACAACATACGGATATGATGATTCAACTGATCGTACACCGTTTGGGTTGGAGACACGATTACGACGCCCCAACCTGTTGATGGAACTTTGTAATAACCTGCAAGCGAATCCACACCTGCGAGGTTTTTGTATTGTTCTTTACCGTTCTTGTTTGCTAACAGCTTTTGCACCACTTCATTTTTACTGACATTTTCACCAATTCGGTTGGTGTTAGGGTGAAATAACAAAGTGCCCTTCTTATCCACAATAAAAAAGTAGGACCCATTACTTGTCTTGAGCTGACTGCCAAAAGACAGACTCAATATATTATTTTCCTGTAAAAAGATATTTCCACCAATTGTTCCTTGGTAATCCCCTGCAGAATCAAAGATCGGTTCACTGACAAATACAATTCTGCGTTTGGTTCTGGGTGTCTGGTACGCTTCGGAGATATACGAAGTTCTCAATTTAACCGCTTCTTTTGCTGCATTGGAACTAACATGGTGACCTACACTAGCCTCTGAGTAAGGTGAGGTTGACCTGACTACCCCCGCTTTATTTACCAAAGAAACGGAATTGAAAAAATTACTGCTATTGCGAACCAAATCCAATGTGGAATTCAACACTTTTGTATTGGAGTGATCCATATCCGGGAAATATGTGGCTGCATATTTCAAGCTCTCCTGCATGGAATAAAAAAGCGAATCCAGCGTTTGGCTCATTTGCACAGCGCTGGCATAGTTTAGGGACAGGGTGTTATCAATGAGTGACTGTTTCTGAGATGTATAAGATGAGATGACCATGAGGGTCAATGTCATTATAACTGAAATAGTGACCAACCCGCCGAGTAAAGCCGTGAGGCTGATCTTCTTGATGTTTTTTATTTTTCTTCGTAATCTTCTAGATCTCTTGATCTGTGCAATCATCGTTTACTTCCCCCGGATTTTCATGAAAAAGCATATTCCTTCTATCTTATACGAAAGTTGTTAAGATCAAATAAAGAGACTGAGAAATCTTAACAATTACATCGTAAGATTGACGATTTAATGACATTTTACTTTCCCTGGAAGAATCACTGTTCAGAATCGCCCTAATCGACAATGATATATCCTTCTTCTGGCTCTTGTTCAACAAACCCTGCCATCTGACGAACCTGAAATTCGATCGGGTGATGACTACCCATTAAAATGCGATTTTGAACTTCATCCGCTGTTTCTGTAGGTAATGCGAATGCACGTGTATAGGAAAACTGTGCCTGAAGTGTCGTATAGATCGCATTGACAAGCCGATCGTTGCCCGCACGCCCAAACACATTAAGGATGACAGCTCCGTCCGAGTCCAGCTTGTCCTTGACCATGGCAAAAAAATCACTGGATATAAACTGCTCGGGTGTACCCGTTGCCGTAAAGGCATCAATAATAATATAATCATATGACGTAGCAGATTCCTGGCCCAATAATTCACGACCATCCCCAATGAGCACAGGGCTTCCCTCATAACCAAAAAAGGTCCGGCTCAACTCCACGACCTCTGCGTCAAGCTCAGCCACCTTTACCTGACGATCAGACAAGTAGGTTGGCAATGTGCCAATACCATGTCCCACCACAAATACGGTATCAAACTCAGGATCATTCCGTTCCATTAGATGCACCATCGCTCTTGGATACTCCAACACCATCCGGTTAGGCTCATCCAGATCCATGGCTCCCTGCACGGCTGCGTTGGAGAATTCTAATACACGAAACTGGCCCTTCTCTCCATAAAGCTTTTTGGTATCATATACCGTCAGCTCATGCTGTTCACTTTTATTCCGATACAGAACTCTCACTAACCGTTCTCCCTTCGATCTCTTGCACACATTCGACATATACCTTCATTCTATTACACGTGATGACAACATACCACCCTATACTTTAAAGATCATAGTACAACAAAAAAACCGTTCCGACTCATTCGGAAACGGCCTTTTGATGAACCATTTAACACTTCTAAGACCCTATGGCCTCATGCAGAGCCTGGACATATGCTACACCCAGATTAGAGAGAGAAGTGCTCTTGTGGCTTATCCATCCTACATTAATGGATTCCTCACATTCCAGCGGTACAGGAATGATCTCGTCTCCGTTCAGATCAGCGCTAAGTACACCGGTAGAGATCGTATAACCATTCAGACCAATCAACAGGTTAAACAATGTTGCGCGGTCATTGACCTGTATGCTTTTGGGGTGAGATAACGTACTTAGGATCTCTTCGGAAAAGTGAAAGGAATTGTACTCTCCCTGATCAAATGACAAGTACGGATAATCCTGCAGTTGCTCGATTGCAACCGACTCTTGCTTCGCCAGCGGGTTCTTCACACTGATAAAGATATGGGGCTTGGCTGTGAACAAACTCGTGAAAACCAATCCCGCATCTTTTAACAATTTGTTAATCACCTTGGCATTGAACTCATTCAAATACAGGATGCCAATTTCACTGCGCAGGCTTTTCACGTCCTGAATAATCTCGTAGGTCTTTGTCTCCCGAAGCGCCAACTCGTATTCATCCTGACCATACTGCTGTACCAGACGAACAAAGGCATTCACTGCAAACGCATAATGCTGCGTCGATACAGAGAAGTGCTGCGGGGATGGCTTGGCGTTCAGATAACGATTCTCCAGCAATTCAGCTTGTTCTACCACCTGACGTGCATAACTCAGAAACTCAACGCCTTCTTTAGACAGAGATATTCCCTTATTGGTACGTTCAAAAATAGTAATTCGCAACTCCTGCTCCAGATCCCGAATGGCATTCGAAAGGCTGGGTTGCGAGATAAACAACCTTTTGGCTGCTTCATTCATGGAACCGCGCGTGGCAACTTCGATCACATATTTTAGTTGTTGTAATGTCACTGCACTATTCCTCTTTTCGTATCAATTGAATCTATTATATACCAAAAGAGGATCCGAACTTAAGCCATGCTTGCTGTCGGTCTCACTACAATCTCATTTACGTCCACCTCTGCCGGCTGGTTAATGGCGAACAATATACTTTGCGCAATCGCCGAGGCGGGAATGGATATGCGCCGATACTCTTTCATGAGATCACGTGCTTCTTCATCAGAAATCGTATCCGCGAGTTCCGATTCCGTCACGCCCGGTGATACAAGGGTTACACGGATATCTCCGCCTACTTCCTGTCGCAACCCCTCCGAGATGGCGCGGACCGCGTATTTGGTTGCACAATACACCGCTGCCGTTGGTGACACGGCATAGGCTCCAATAGAGGCGATATTAATAAACTGGCCGAAACCCTGCTTTTTCATGACGGGTAGTCCAGCCGCAATGCCATGCAGAACACCACGAATGTTAACATCTATCATGCGATTCCACTCATCTACTTTTAACGATTCAAGGGGAGATAGCGGCATGACTCCAGCATTATTTAAAATAACATCGATATGTCCATAGCGAGTTTGAGCGTGGTCAACGATGGTTTGCATCTCTTCCAATCTGGTAACATCCAGTGAATGATACTCCACCGATCCGCCCTCCAAACGAATGGAGGAGGCCAATGCCTCCAAACGTTCCATACGTCTAGCCCCAATAACTACATGTGCTCCATGCTGTGCAAGCAATCGAGCTGTTGACTCGCCAATTCCACTACTTGCACCGGTAATCACAACAACTTTCCCTTTTACATTGGACATATTAAATCGCTCCTTATTTTGGTTGTTATTGTACATTTTCTCTATACAAAATCATGCCTGCATGGTACAAAACGCCGTCCCTGAAGTCTCCATCCGCTGTAAATCCCGTATCATCCACGTATTCTATATGTTTCCCACATACGGGTGTTTTGGTTCTTGTTGGTCGCCCATTGAATTACGCTCCATTGTTTCTCACTCCTCGCTGCTTCAAAAGATTCCGTTGCTCATCTCCATTATGTAGAGGATCAGTCGTTGTACGATAGAAAAATCCCGCAATATTCTTGCCTATTCCTCCAGCGCGTTTTAAAATAATAGTTATAGCGGTTTACAAGGGGGCTGCAATTCATGCTTATCAAAACAAATGAAACGGATACGGGCATCACGGAGCAGCAGCAACAATTGGCTCAACTTATTGAGCATTTCACCCCAAGTGACGGGATACATCCTACAGCAATTACGTCGCTTGCCTTAATCCGTGCCTCCGAAATCTCACAACCCATATATTCCGTTTATCAGCCTTCCCTCTGCATTGTCGCCCAAGGTTCCAAATTAGTTATACTCGGCCGCGAGAGCTACACCTACGACCTGTCACAATATTTGGTGGCTTCCGTAAACTTGCCTATTTCAGGGCAGGTTGTACAGGCTACAACCGAACATCCCTATCTATGTATTCGATTAGATTTTGATTCAGGGCAGATTTTTGATCTGATTCAGGATACGCCTTCTGCACAACCCAAACCTGACCATTCAACACAAAGAGGATTGTTTGTTAGCTCAACCAAACCTTCCCTTCTTGAAGCCGTGATCCGATTGGTTCGGCTGCTGGATACACCTGAAGACATTCCTGTCCTTGCCCCTCTGTTTATCCGCGAAATTCTATATCGTATTATCCAGGATGAACACGGACATTCCATCAAGCAGTTTGCTATTCAGGACAGTCATGCACAGCACATCGCCGAGGTGATCGAAGTCATCCAATCCGATTACGCTAAGCCACTTCGGATTGAGCAACTTGCTGCCATGATCAACATGAGTTCTTCCTCATTACATCATCATTTCAAAGCCATTACCGCCATGAGCCCTTTGCAATTCCAGAAACAAATTCGATTGCATGAAGCCCGGCGAATGCTGCTTGCAGGTTCAACCGATGCCGCCGACGCTGCGTTCCAGGTTGGCTATGAAAGTCCGTCTCAATTCAGCCGGGAGTATGCCCGCATGTATGGTCTCCCTCCCAAAAGCGATATCAAACGACTTCGTCTTACACTCGATATTAAAAACTAGAAACAACAAAAAGACCCGCGTCATCATGACGTGGGTTTTCGGATTCATATAGGCAGCAGTGCCATCAAGAGAATAGGTTCTGTTTTTCAAAAACAGACATCTGGTTCTCCCCGGTAATAGGACATTCATCAGGATACATACTTCGTTTCTCCAACTTCTCGTCGATAAAATCAACCACCTGTTGTAGCGAAGCAATCTGTGCTTCAACTTTCTTCCGGTGATTCACCAGCATCTCCCGTTCATCAGGGAAATCGGCGAGATCGGAATCCATGGACATTTGTAAATAAGGCTTCATTTCTTCCAGAGACATTCCTGTTTTTTTCAGGCAAGTGATCAACTTCATCGTATGGATATCCTCCCAGCGATATACTCGATGGCGATTTGGTTTGCGTTCAGCTCGGGGAAGCAACCCAATCTTCTCATAATAACGAATTGTATCTTCTGATAATCCGGCCTGTTCTGACGTTTCTTTAATGGAGAACACTTCATTCTCACTCATCATATGGATCTCCTCCACATTCATTTCTCTCCATATTACAACTTGGAGCTGACTCCAAGTCAAGCATGATCCATTCCATCCCAACACCCCTTGACTTGGAGTCAACTCCAAGTTATAGAATGAGCGCAGCATACAGATTCGTTCTGTAATCCCATTCTATCTGGAGGTATATATGAATATACAAAATCAGCTTCGCACAGCTCTCATCACAGGATCAACGTCAGGAATTGGTCTTGAACTGACACGCAAGTTACTGGCTGAAGGATGGCAGGTAATCGGTCTCAACCGTTCTGCTTTCCCATCCGAGGATACCGATATTCAGAACGCCTTACGTACAGGTCAGCTCCGTTGGGTTCAGGCTAACCTGACCAACTATGACAGTCTGAGAACTGCACTAGATCAGCTTAAATCCGATACCGATTCGATCGATGTTTTGTTTAACAATGCGGGGGGCAGCGCTGCCGAACTTCGTTTCTCTGATCAGGGGCATGAACTACACTTTGAACTTCAGACGGTAGTCCCTTACATCATCTACATGGAATTAGTTGAGCTATTACTCAAAGGAGAGATGAAAACAGTTATTAATACTTCCACCACCTCGTTCAATATGGTCAGACAATTTGATCTGAACATCCTGGAACGTCCAGCCGAATTCAAAAAGCTGTTTGGTCCTTATGCCACCTCGAAGCTCGGCTTATCCCTATGGACACGCGAGGTTGCCAAGTCTGCCAGTGCGGATGGCATACAATTACTAAGCGTAGATCCCGGTGGAAATAACACGCTAAGGGGCAACAAAACATCCGGCCTGCCTTTCTATATCAAACCTATTATGAAATGGTTCTTTCCTCATCCAAGCCATGGCGCTTCGCTGCTCTACAACGCGGCCTTATCTCCAACCAGACACGAATCCGGTGCATTCCTGGTTAAAAATAAAGCGGCAGCGCTTCGTTTCACAGAGCAAGGTCCTGCTGTTTTAAAGCGGGTAAACGAGATCTACGAGCAGCGTTTTCGTACAACGCAGTCTGGAAAGACCACAATCACCCCATCTTAATCATGATGGATGGTGAGCAGTAAACATAACAAAAAAAACACGCCATAGCGGCGTGTTTTTAGGTTTATAGGCTTTATGGTTTTTTTCTTGTTAGATAAAGACACTCAACAATAACACCATGCCAAAGGCGGCAAATCCGAGAATGGTCTCCATGACCGTCCATGTCTTAAGTGTCTGCGGCACAGACAGATTCAAATACTCTTTGACAATCCAGAATCCCGAATCATTCACATGGGACAAAATAATTGAACCTGCTCCCGTTGCGAGCACCAGCAACTCCGGACTTACCCCCGGCATCGTCATAGCGATTGGAGCCACAATGCCCGCCGCTGTTGTCATAGCAACCGTAGCTGAACCTACCGCCGCACGAATCAATCCGGCAATAACAAAGGCCAGCACGAGTGGCGACAGATGCGCACTTTGGGCAAAACCCGCTATCGCGTCACCTACACCGCTGTCTGTCAGGATACGGTTGAATCCGCCTCCTGCACCGATCAGCAAGATAATGGAAGCAACTGGGCCCAGGCAATCATTTGTATATTTCAATATCTGCTGTTTGCTGAAACCACGTGCATATCCAAAAGAATAAAAGGAAAAGAGCAAAGCGAGCAGCAGTGCAATAATCGGACTACCGATGAAATCAACGACCTGACGGAATCCGTTTGTCTCTGGTAAAATCAGATCCACAATCGTAGCGAGCAACATCAGAATCACCGGAAGCAAGATCGTAAAGAGGGTGATGCCGAAACCAGGCAGTTCCCGATCTTTGGTCTCGGTGAACTGTTCCATTAGCTCACTTGAAGTCTCGACTTTGATCCGCTTGGAAATCCATGTTCCATAGAGCGGACCTGCAATTGCTGCGGCTGGAAGGGATACAATCAGAGCCAGAAATATTGTTTTACCAACATCGGCATTGAAGATTCCTACCGCGAGCATCGCCGCCGGATGAGGAGGAATCAGACTGTGTACCACGGCAAGACCCGCGACAAGTGAAAGTCCGATTTTGATCAGCGACGTCCCTGTATGCTTCGCAATAACAAATACCAGCGGGAAGAGTAGCACGATCCCAACCTGGATAAATACCGGAATACCACAGATCAGCGCAACAACCATCATCGCCCAGTGTACGTTCTTCTCACCGAAGACACGAACGAGTGTCTGGGCTATTCGTTCGGCCCCACCAGACTCGGCCATGAGTTTACCAAGCATCGTTCCAAGTCCCAGAACAATCGCGATGAATCCGAGAACGCTTGCAACACCTTCCTGATAAGACTTCACGATATTCGTGAACGGCATACCCGAGATCAATCCCATAAAGACAGCGCCCACGATTAGGGCAACAAATGGATTCATTTTAAATTTGGCAATTAACAGAATCAATCCAAGAATGGATATCAGTGCGTAGAGCAGCAGACTTGCATCATGACTAAGACCGAATACGGAATACATCCGAATAGCCTCCCCCAAGTTGTTATGTTGTGTCAGCACGCAGTATTACACTGGCCCAAACGACCTGAACACTGCGCGCCTTTGTATTAAGCTTAAGCTTCGATCTTCTCTACCGTTTCCAGCAGCGCACGTTCCCCGCCAACATTCCCCGGAAATACGATATATGGAATACCACTGAATTTGGCTTCTTCCCCTGTCAACCATACCGGAATGCCCGCAGCCACTTGACCGAGCACCCTTGCTTTACGTATGGCCAGACCTTTCGTTGCCACATCACTGGATGTAATGCCACCTTTGGCAATAATGAACTTCGGTACGACTTCAAGGGATTGCACAATCTCGACCAAAGCTGACGATACCGTCTGACTGATCTTGAAATTGCCCTCATGTCCTTCTACGGTGATGAGCTTACGGCTGCTGTATACAACAACATTGTTGCCCTTCGCAAGCTGTCTGTTCGCTTCACCAATCACACGTCGAATTTCCTCCGTATATCCATCCGGCGTTAATACACGTTCCACATCGATCTCCAGACTTATGATGCCCGGAAACGTAAGCAGTTGTTCCAGTTGACGAGTCGTCTTCTGCACATAGGAACCAACAACAACGATTCCGCCATGTTGTTCCTGTCCGCTTGCGATCAGCTGTTCTTTCGGCAGAAATGCCTGATCCGAGATGCCTGCATACGATTTGACAAAGGAGGCCGCCGTCCGGAAAATAAAAGCTTTCCCCTCATCCTCTGCTTGCAGCAAAGCCAGAGAAAGCACATCCATATCTGCATAAGAGAGCGCATTCACGATAATCGGTACATTGCTTTCGGCTTTTAGCAAAATCACTTTGACTACATTGACTCCTTGACGGATTTCCTCCAGTGAAATGGTAAGACAGCGACTAGCCTTAATACGGCCTGAAGTCTTCTCCTCTACCCACGATGGCAGATCTCCATGCTCATACCCAAATACTTTATCCTTGGCAAATTCCGTCTCATGAACTGGAATCAACTGTTCGCCCTCAACCATATAATGCGTGTTGCCTATCGTAACCCGTCCTGCCTCGAAAAAGGCCGGAATGATCAGTTGTCCGTCATATGCACGTCCGCTGACACGCGCCACTTCTTCGGCTAGCACATCCGTCTCCAGCGGATAATAACCACGTAGCATGGAGTCACTACGACTCACAAAGGTGAAATTCGTTCCTTCCTCTGCTGCAACCTCTTGCACATTGCGAGCAATCTCCCGATTAATACGTTCCGCTGTATCTGCATCCAGCCCTCGTGTATTGGTCAAAATATAGAACAACGATTCAGAGGATCGAAACGCCTCCTGCAACAGTGGCTTGTCCCACTGTGTCAACACATCAATATCATGAACCGTCTGTACACCGGTTGGGTCATCATCCAGCACGATAATTTTGCGAGCCCTCGCATCCTGCAATTGTTTAATCTGTCCTCGCACTCCTTCAGAAGAGTTTTCCGTCCGAAGAGCTGCGGGGATATCCGATAACGTCTGATAGGTCATGTCTCTCCACCTCATATCTATATCTATTAACATTCTTTTTTCTTTTTTGAATTTTTATTGGACCCGATTCACTTCTACACCTGCGAGTTTCTCAAAATACTGAACGATTCCGCCATGGTCATCTGCGGCTTTACCATCAATCTTCAGTGCATGGAAAATCTCCAGCAACTGACTGCTAAGCGGTAAAGGAACACCGATATCATGCGCCGTTTCCATCACATTGGTCATGTCTTTGAGATTAATATCAATCCGTCCTCCAGCGACAAAGTTACGATCCAGAATGAGTGGAACTTTTGCATCCAGTACCGCACTTCCAGCAAGGCCACTACGGATTGCCTGATACATCTTCTCTACATCAATGCCAGCCTTGGCTGCAAATACAAGCGCTTCGGACATGGCGGCAATATTCAGGTTCACGATAATCTGATTCGCCAGCTTGGCTGTTGCACCTGAACCATTATCCCCCACTCGCGTTACATCCTGTCCGACCACTTGCAGAACCTCTTTCACAGATTCGAAAATCATTTCATTGCCACCCACCATGATGGCGAGTGTACCATCTATAGCTTTGGGTTCCCCACCACTTACGGGCGCATCCAACATATGCAAGCCTGATTTGGATACAAGCTGAGCCAGCTCTTTGGAAACGACCGGCGAGATTGAGCTCATGTCGATAATGATACTTCCCGTATTGGCTCCTGCCAGCACACCTTGTTCGCCCGTTATAACGGTGCGGACATGCTCTGAGTTGGGCAGCATCGTGAAGATGACATCACTATGCTCAGCCACCTCTTTCGGAGATGCTGCGCCTCGCGCTCCTGCATCAGCCAATGACATCACAGCCGTTTGATTAATATCGTATACGCTTACATCATATCCCGCCCGGATCAGGTTCAATGACATAGGACGTCCCATAATACCGAGTCCAATAAATCCAATTCGTTTCTTCATCTTGCAATCCCTCCAGCCTAAATTCTTCGCTTTTCACTCTTGTAATCGCTATCATTCCTGTTCACATTCGTTATTGTACACAACATTTTAATTTTTGTATACAATTTTATTATTTATGTATCCGAAAATTAAAATTTGGTTTTTAATCTTGTTGTTTATTGCCTTCTTTTTCGCTAAAGTAAAGGGAGAGGTGAAATACAATGCAACCAAGTACGGACAAGTCCCGTCCAGCTTATCAGCAGGCCTATGAAGTTCTGCGGGACATGATTTTGCAAGGCACCCTTTCTCCGGGAACCAAACTTGTGGAAGAGAAGCTGGCGACCGATCTGAATGTCAGCCGGACTCCGATCCGAGAATCCATCCGCCGGCTGGAACAGGAAGGATTAGTCGTGAACAAACGGGTCGTCAAGCTAACCGAGACCGATCTAAGAAATACGTTTGAATTACGGAAGTTACTGGAGGGACATGCGGCTCAATCTGCAGCTGCCTTCTTATCCGCCCAGGAAGTGGCGGCTCTTGAGCATTGCGTTCAAGTGGGACATACCGGAAGCAAAGAAGAGATTATGGAAGCCAATAAAGAGTTTCACGAAATCATCATGCGCGCGAGTAATAACGCATTGATGATTGATCTCTTCGACAAAATGCAATCCGTCATTTATCTATTCCGTCAGACGGTTGTGTATTATCAGCGCCCCTTCCTCATTGAAGAGCATCATCAGATCTGTGAAGCGATCAAGGCACATGACGGGCAGACTGCCGAACGACTGATGAAAGAGCATCTGCAATCCGATCTGGAATTCTGCCTTCATTTGATTCGATAACCGGATTCATGGATTGTTCGACTTTCTCACATCCGTATAAAGACGTGACCGCATGCGGTCACGTCTTTTTTTGTCGTTTGTCCCTCATATTATCCAGGCCCTGATTCATAGGTGTAAACATAACGATACAATGTCGCGTGTGACATGTTATTGAATCTGGAGGGATCACTCAATGACCAAAGGACAGCAACCTAACGAAAAATCATTTATTATCCCGCAACCCATTCGCAGTGATGGCGCTGGTGGACCTGATCTGGGACCCAGAGACGTCATGAGAGATATACAAAACCCCGATATGCTGGTACCTCCGGCAACCGATAACGGGTTATTGCCCAATCTGAGAATGTCTTTTTCCGATACCCATATGCAATTGAACCATGGGGGTTGGTCACGTGAAATCACCGTACGGGATCTCCCTATTGCCACTACACTGGCAGGTGTGAACATGAGCCTGACACCGGGAGGTGTAAGGGAATTGCACTGGCATCAGCAATCCGAGTGGGCCTATATGATCTGGGGAACGGCAAGAATTACTTCGGTAGATCAGAATGGACGTAATTTTATTGCGGATGTCGGGCCTGGCGATCTCTGGTTTTTCCCCAAAGGTCTACCCCATTCCATTCAGGGACTGGAGGATGGTTGTGAATTTCTGCTTGTGTTTGATGACGGGTCCTTCTCCGATCTGAATACGTTATCCATATCCGATTGGTTTGCCCATACCCCACCAGAGGTATTGTCTGTCAATTTCGGCGTGCCCGAATCCGCTTTTCAGTCAATGCCGAAGGAACAGGTCTACATTTTCCAAGATACCGTCCCGGGTTCCATCGAGAGCCAAGAAGTTCAGTCGCCATATGGTAGCGCTCCTCTCACATTTAAACACCGATTGCTGGCCCAGGAACCACTCATTACACCCGGTGGAAGCGTGCGGATCGTAGACTCCACCAACTTCCCCATCTCAACTACCGTTGCTGCCGCACTCGTTGAGATCCGACCTGGCGCCATGCGTGAACTGCACTGGCATCCCAATGCAGATGAATGGCAATACTATCTGACAGGACAAGGGAGAATGACTGTCTTTGGAGGCAATGGCATTGCTCGCACATTTGACTATCGGGCTGGGGATGTCGGATATGTTCCTGTCGCAATGGGACACTATATACAAAATACCGGCACAGACACTTTATGGTTTTTGGAGATATTCCGAAGTGATCGATTCGAGGATGTATCGCTGAATCAGTGGATGGCGTTAACCCCGCGGGATCTGGTCCGTGACAATCTGAATGCGCCGCTTGAGTTGCTCGATGCCTTGCGTAAAGTAAAATGGCCTGTCGTTTAATTTAGTATGTATATCTATCATTTAAGCTGAAATGGGGTAATTGTCAGAGAATCCCACTATATAAGGAGGAATATGAAAGATGAGAGCCGTTACGTTTCAGGGAATCAAGGACATTCAAGTCAAAGAGGTTGAAGATCCCAAACTGCAACAGAAGGATGACATTATCGTTCGTATTACTTCCACAGCTATATGTGGATCGGATCTGCATATTTATCAGGGAGCCTTGCCTGCTGCCAAAGATTATGTTATCGGTCATGAACCGATGGGCATTGTAGAAGAAGTAGGTCCCGAAGTGACACGTGTGAAGAAGGGGGACCGTGTGGTCCTGCCTTTTAACATCGCTTGTGGTGAATGCTTCTATTGCAATCATGACATGGAGAGCCAGTGCGATAATTCCAATGGCAATCCGGATATTCATACAGGTGGATATTTCGGATTCACCGAACGTTACGGAAACCACCCCGGAGGTCAGGCAGAATTATTGCGTGTTCCCTACGGGAACTTCACTCCGTTTGTGATTCCTGAATCCTGTGAACTGGAAGATGAGGCTTTATTATTCCTGTCCGATGTTCTTCCAACCGCATATTGGAGCGTGGAGAATGCCGGAGTTAAACCGGGAGATACGGTCACTGTACTCGGTAGTGGACCCATTGGGCTGATGACGCAGAAGTTCGCCTGGATGAAAGGTGCGAAACGTGTTATTGCTGTGGATCGCCTGCCCTATCGACTGGAGAAAGCCAAACGTTTGAACGATGCAGAGATCTTTAATTTCGAAGATTACGATGATATGGGTGAGCACATTCGTGAGATTACACAAGGCGGAACCGACGTTGTTATCGACTGTGTAGGTATGGATGGTAAAAAAACCACGCTGGAGGAGATCGGACAGAAGCTGAAACTTCATGGCGGTTCACTGAGTGCGATTGAAATCGGCATGAAAGCAATCCGCAAATTCGGTACACTCCAACTTACGGGTGTATATGGCTCTTCCTACAACATGTTTCCGTTAGGTAATTTGTTTGAACGCAATATCAATCTTAAAATGGGACAAGCTCCTGTTATACATTACATGCCTGAATTGTTCCGCAAAATCACTGCTGGTGAATTTGATCCAACGGAGATCATCTCCCATCGGATTTCACTGGAGAATGCAAGCGATGCATACCGCATTTTCAACGATCATGAAGACGAATGTACCAAAGTTATACTAAAACCCTGAACCATCGCTTTGATTATAAATATGCAAAATAAAACAAGCAGAACTACCTGTTCAAGGTACTCTGCTTGTTTTATTTTATTGACATTCATCCTGTTACCGTTGCATAAACTGCTCAGCCAGCTAAATGGTCTGTACCTAATCAGACATGAGTCGGTTTAGTCGCTTGGATATACACACTTTCTCCTTGGAAGCTTTCGAGCTTCCCGTTCGTTGTCACTTCAAAATTGAAAAATTTTCTGATGATGGACGGTGCACTCAACATACTTGCTTCAAGTTCCCTTCTCTCCCGTTCCGGCAGTGCCGCACGGTTACACCACTCTTCAAACTTAAAGCGCTTCTGGAAGGAAACCATCGTTTCCATTCGGAAGCCCGCATACTCCAGCATATGAATCCATTCCGTCTTGCGCCATGCTCGAACATGGCTTGCATCCCGGCACTTCTCGACTTCATTGTAAAACTGGTCATTCTCATCACGTTCAGGTGCCACGTTGTCAATGAATAACAACCTTCCACCGGGCTTCATGACTCGTAATGCCTCATGAACAAACGAAGAAACGTCCGGAAAATGGTGAGCAGCGATTCGGCAGGTTACAAGGTCATAGATATCATCATCGAATGGCAGCTTCTCTGCATCCCCGGCAACAAAATCTACATTACGGTGTCCATTGCCCTGGATAAATGCTTCAGCTACCTGAAGCATTTCTTCCGTTAGATCGAGGGCTGTCACCCGCTGAACAAGTGGAGCCAATGCATTAGCGACATGCCCTCCTCCAGTGGCGATATCCAGCACGTTCATATCCGGAGTGGCTTGAGATGAAGCCACGAGCAACGCGAGATCCTCACCTTTGGCATGCCCCGAACTCGTCACATATTTACCTGCATTTTTCGCAAACTGCTTCTGCACCTGACTTTTGATTACATCAGACATTCCAATTCCTCCTGCATAAGTTTCATTAGACGAAACATAGTTTCAAAATATAATTATATTTATTTTACCACACATGAATGTAAAATCTAAATAAGCATTTTACACAAATCCAAGGAGAACTTTCCACTACCTAACGAAAAAGCTGAAATAAAAAAAACATCCCCCAAGCGAATTTCACTCAGGAGATGTTACTTATATTTGTTACTTCACGAGCTTTGGTGACTTCTTCCACAAGCCCAGAATCAGACCGGAGATCACAGAACCAATCGCAACAGCAAGCAGGAACAATAATGCGTGGTTCGCCAGTGCTGCAACAAAGATCCCGCCATGCGGAGCTGGTACATTAATGTGCCACAGTTGTGTCAATCCGCCAGCAACAGCGGAACCCAGAATACAAGAAGTCAATACACGCAATGGATCAGCCGCAGCAAATGGAATTGCACCTTCTGTAATGAAAGAGAATCCAAGTACATAGTTAGTCAAACCTGATTTGCGTTCTTGCTCTGTAAATTTGGATTTGAAGAACGTTGTTGCAAGTGCAATCGCCAGAGGAGGTACCATACCGCCTGCCATAACCGCTGCCATCCATGCACCGTCTGTGTTACCACTGGATGTGAATACCCCAATAGCGAATGTGTAAGCCGCTTTGTTGAACGGTCCCCCCATATCGATGGACATCATACCACCAAGCAACAAGCCCAACAATACCGCATTACCTGTACCCAGATTACCCAGTGCATCTACAAGCCAGGTGTTCAGGGAACCAAAGATTGGATCAAAGACATAGAAACTGATGGCACCTACGATCAGCAAACCAAATACCGGATACAGCAAGATTGGTTTCAAGCCATCAATCGCTTTTGGCAATCCTTTGAACAACTTACGGAGACCAATAACTACATAACCCGCCAGGAAACCGGCAGCCAAACCACCAAGGAAACCGGCGTTTGAGTTAACCGCCATCAATCCACCGACCATACCAGGCATCAGGGCTGGGCGATCACCAATACTCATCGCGATAAATCCGGCAAGTACCGGAATCAGGAAGTGGAACGCACCTGTTCCGCCACCGATCGTTTGAAGCAGTTGCACAATCGGATTCTCAGGGCTAGCAAGCTGTTCGAACAAGAAGGAGATTGCTAGCAGGATACCGCCACCTACAACGAATGGCAGCATATGCGAGATACCATTCATCAGATCTTTATAGATTTTGCTACCTACACTAATCTTGCCAGTGCTTGCGCCCTCTTCCTTCGCATTTCCGCCTTGGCTGCGATAGATCGGTGCATCACCGTTAACGGCCTTGCGAATCAGCTCTTCGGATTTACGGATTCCATCACTCACCGGTCTTTGCAATACCGGTTTGCCATCGAAACGTGCCATCTCCACATTTTTGTCTGCGGCAACGATAACCCCTTTAGCACGAGCGATCTCATCAGCAGTGAGAACATTCTGCGCTCCTTCAGAGCCGTTTGTCTCTACGCGAATATTAATGCCCATTTCCTGAGCTTTCTTTTTAAGTGCATCTTCAGCCATAAACGTATGAGCTATACCGGTTGGACAGGCTGTAACCGCAACAACAAAATCTTCCGAATTGGCATTACCTACAATCACACCAGAAGTATTCTGTTGCTGACCAGTAGTAGAAGCGGAGGCGGCATTTGCTTCTTTTTCAGCTTTTGCTTTTTCTTTGGCTGCTTCCTTCTCCGCTGCTTCTGCCTGTTTGGCATCAAACAATGCACTAACTTCGGCTGGTGTATCTGTACTCATCAATTGTGAGATGAAATCGCTATCAATCAACAACCTGGAAAGAGCTGCAAGCGTACGCAGATGGGTATTACCTGCGCCTTCTGGAGCCGCAATCATGAAGAACACATGAGCTGGCTGATCATCCAACGCTTCAAAATCAAGTCCTTTTCTACTCTTGGCAAATACAACTGTTGGTTCGTTCACCGCTGTTGTTTTGGCATGTGGCATTGCAATTCCGCCACCGATACCCGTGCTCGATTCAGCTTCTCTTTTATAGATCATTTCCTTGAACAGGACCGGATCATTGATTCGTCCGCTTCGGTTCAGGCTTGCAATTAGTTCATCAATAGCCTCATCTTTGGTTGTGGCTTGCAGGTCCATGATCATCGTTTCTTGGATCATCAAGTCTGTTATTCTCATCTTGGTACACTCCCTTAAGTTCAGTCGGCCTGCATAGGCAGGCCTCACTACATTACAATTACAATGAAGACCTTCTATAAGACCGTTAGACTAGATTGTCGTAATGGTCACTTGATTACGCAATTCATCAATCAATTCACGTGTTGCCAGATCATCCGAGAACGCAGTTGCGCTTCCAGATGCAACCCCTGTGCGGAAAGCTTCCAGCAAATTTCCGCTCTGTACATAGGTACCTACGAATCCGCCAATCATGGAGTCACCGGCACCAACCGAGTTTTTCACAGTACCTTTTGGCACATTCGCATGATGAACTTCCGCTTTGGTAATGAATAATGCACCCTCGCCTGCCATGGAGATCAACACATGTTTGGCACCGGCTTCCAGCAACTTACGCCCGTATAACACCAGTTCCTCGCGAGTATTAATCGTTACACCGAACAGTTCGGCCAGTTCATGATGATTTGGCTTCACCAGCAATGGTGCATGTTCAAGAGCTTCTATTAACGCAGGGCCAGTTGTATCAATCACAAATTCGGCACCCGTTTGCTTGCACACTTTAATGAGACGATCATAAAAATCCGTTCCAAGTGAAGGAGGTACACTTCCGGAGAGAATGACAATATCTCCTTTTTGCAATGAGGACAATTTGTGAAGCAACTGCTCCGCCTCTTCGGCACTTATTGCAGGTCCAAGACCATTAATCTCTGTCTCTTCTCCATGCTTCAGCTTGATGTTAATGCGAGTATCGTCTGCAATCGTAACAAAGTCTGTCCGAATGTTATCTTCTTGCAACTTGTCATTAATGAAACGTCCCGTGAATCCACCAAGGAAACCAATAGCCGTGTTATCTGCTCCAAGTTGATTCAGTATGCGAGAGACATTAATGCCTTTGCCGCCAGGGAGCTTCAAATCCCGATTCATTCGATTCAATCCGCCAAGCTTCAGCTCATCCACTTCCACGATGTAATCAATGGACGGGTTAAGTGTTATCGTATATATCATCGTTATCCCTCAATTATTTTAGTTTTCTGGGCGATTCCAGGCCGCCAATGTTCTGGCATCTGCTCGGTAATCAAATCGGCCTCCTCCAAATCAAACAATTTGGCAAAAGTAATTTCCCCTATTTTGCTGGAATCAGCCAGCACATAAGATTTTCCCGACAATTGATGTGCACGCCTTTTAATCAAGGCTTCCTCCGGATCCGGTGTTGTATACCCCATTTCGGGATCAACTCCGTTGCTTCCAAGAAAACATTTATCAAAACGGAAATTATCCATGTTCTGTAATGCGATACTGCCAATGACTGCTTTTGTATGAATTTTCATCATACCTCCGAGCAAATAACTGCGAATACGCTTGCTTACCAAAGCCTCAACATGTGAAAGTCCATTGGTAACAACCGTTACGTCTTTAGCTTCAATAAAAGGAATCATGGCTAACGTTGTCGTTCCTGCATCCAGATAAATGCATTCGCCATTTTCGATCTCCTGTGCAGCCAAACGGGCAATCGTCGTTTTTTGTTGGATGTTTTTGAACGTTTTTTCTTCCATGCCCGGTTCCAGCGTTTTTTCATTCACCAGTGCGGCACCGCCGTGGATGCGTTTGAGCATCTGACGACTCTCCAGATCGATCAAGTCACGCCTAATCGTTGATTCAGAAGCACCCAACACATCAACAAGCTCTTGCAATTTCACAATTCCCTGTAAATGTAAGCGCTCTACAATTGCAGCATATCGTTCTTCAGTCAGCATATTCATTCCTCCAACTGCTTCTATAGTATCATAATTCACTCAAAAAACAACCACTTTCATTCAAAATAATTTAAAAACTTTCAAAAACCCGCATCTTTCGACTTATTTTCTTGTCCAATTGTCCCTTTCTTACTTCATGTTCTTAAAGTTGGAATTCCGTGCCCTTCAAATCTTCATTAAAAATCCTGCAGCCTCCAGCGCTGGAGGCGCGGCGTTGCAGGATTTTTCTGTTCATGGGAACTGCATGACGTTTATGACTCTACAACCATAGCATCCGGTTTGGGTTTAAGCCATTTGCCATCTTCATTAATAAAAGCACCCTTGAAGCGGCCCATCTCCAATTGTTCAATTAACCTCTCCTCGTCCATGACCAGAATCTCAGCGAGCTGACCCGAGGTGTAATAATGAGCAGGATTGTAATCGAGCAGCACAGGAACAGACGTATCATATAGTTCTTTGATCAGATTCTCAAAGGAATGGCGACCCAGGTTCTCCATATCTCTATAAAACTGCAAATGTTGGGACACCATATTACGGAAAGATTTATTCTCCAGATGCATCCACAACGTATTGCAGGCCCGAACACTCATATGATTTTGTTCCACATCGTAAAATTGAACTTCTTCAATCTTCATGTATTTCTCTTGAAATGCTACGATCTTAATCAAAGGTACATTTCGTTTACGCGACGCTTTCTTCAAATGGGCTCTAAATTGTTCATAGTTCATTTCATTCATCTATTATCCCTGCCTTTAACATGTTCCAACCGACATTTTACAACAAATTAAAGGCAAGTGTAACCTTCATCATATGAAAAACAAAAAAACGTGCAGCATCAGATGCCACACGTTCACAAAATTATAGAGTGCGATTACTCAGCGAGGGCACCACTTTTCACCCACGTAGCCGTAAATTCCTGTTCTTCATACGCATAGAATTGATGCAAAATAACCTCCCGATCATCAAGGAACAACTGATCTGCTATGGCAGAGACCAGTTTGGGCACCGCGCTCTTGGTCCCCGATATTGCCGATGCGGACAGACCACAGCTGGCTAGTGCAGAGTAATTGAATACAAACAGTCCATGCAACTGCTCCTGACCTTGCTCACTTCTTCCGGTCATCGCAAACCCTGAACTCAAGTATGGATGTGCGTCCAGCAATGCATTACGATGCTCTTGCGGGGCCTGATAACAATCCTCCCAACGTGCGATGTATGGCTCCACAAGCTTCAGTTCAGGACGGAGTGCCGGATCACTGAGAAGACCTGTGCTAATAATCAGAAAATCAAACTCATATGCTCCCTGTGTGGTATGCACAATCGCGCCTTGGTCTGTTGCTTCTACACTCAGCCAAGGCGAATTCAAATGTAGTTCGAATCCAGGCCAGGCTGCCGCACGATTAAACGTATCATTGGTGGGCGGTTGATTGAATTTAAAGAAATGAGAGATCACTTCATATTTATCAGCAACCGGAAGAGCGTGGTATCGCTCAATCATACCGGAATGTTCCATCTGACGAATGGGATTAACACTAGGCAGTTGTTCCCGCCGTACAAATACATGAGCTTCCGCCACACCGGTGGCAAGAGCATAACTGGCATTATCGAATGCAGAAGCGCCGCCGCCAAGTACAGCAACCTTTTTACCTTTTAACCGATCAAAATCAATCGCTTCCGACGTATGGGCATACAGCTCCCGAGGTAATCTATCCGCAATCATGGACGGCACATGCCACTCTCCACCACCTTGTATTCCCGTAGCAAACACTACTTTGCGAGCAAGTATAACATCCATCTGAGATCCAGCCTTGTTCACATGAAGTCGATGTATTCCGTTCTCCATAGGCTCAACCAGCGTCAATTCTACCTCATTAAGCACAGGCAGATTCAGCACTTTCCGATACCAGCGTAAATAATTCATCCAGTCTCCACGCGGGATTTTATCTACCTCTTCCCAACCTTCGGGCCCTACCTGTGCTTCCCACCATGAGCGAAAGGTTAACGAGGGGATACCCAGATCGATGGAAGTCAGATGCCTGGGTGTGCGCAAAGTAACCATACGCGCATAAGTCTCCCAAGGTCCTTCAAGCCCCGATGCATTCTCGTCAATGACAACAATATTGGAGATCCGTTCACGAAGAAGTCCAAATGCCGCCCCTAATCCACTCTGGCCTCCACCCACAATGACGACATCATAGACATGACCATCCGCATGTTCTCTTGGACGTACCCAATTCGTGCCGCCAAATGACAAAAAATCCAGATCATTCTTCACACGCTCATTCAAAGCTTCCAGGCTCATGATTCATCAACCCTTTCGAGATACATATATGAACTATTCTTTCTTTGATCATTGGATGTGATATTGTTGTTAGTTATTTCGAGGATAATTGTGCTTTTTCTTTGTGTTCCTGAAATATATTAGCGTTATTATATGAGTTATCGGGGTTCATTTGAAGTTCGCGGTAGCTTTATTGTCATCAACACTAAAAATATCTAACATGTTTGTTAATTCGCACGAAATCCTAACTGGATTATTAATACAGTTCCTGCTGAGCGGATCATTTGCAGAAAAAAAAGACAGACCAAGATGTAACCTTGGTCTGTCTTAATAAAGGATGCTATTGGCCGGCTTGTTCACGGCGCTGCAATTTTTCGTTGGTTAATTTCTCAGGGGTCACATCATGACCCAGTGGGTCCACAACGGATACTGCCAGCATGGTTGTCAGTACCTGACCTCGAATAGCCTGCAAATATTGTTTTCTAAGCTCCTGCTGCTCGCTTTGTTCTGCTTTTGTCAAACCGACGCTACTGCGTTGTTTTCGACTTAATTCGTTAATGCGTCCCAAAATAGGAATCATGAAATCCACCTCACTTGTTAGTTCACTTGCCAAAAGATATTTCGAATATCTTCAAACTAACTTATTACAACTTTACGAATTTGTCCATAGGCGCAATCCGTTGAGAAGTGTTTAGGTGATCTCATGTACAGACCACACAATACCATTTGTAGCACCACTGCCCAGGTTCAACGTAATCGTCAGCCCGTTTGCGGCATAGAACAGTCCAATCACATCTCCCGCATTTAATGCCACTTCTACCGCCAAAGTCACCGAACCACTTCCCAGCACTGCCCGCAGTGTAAGTAACGTAATCGCGACATTTAGGACGGGCAACAAACCACTGACAAGTGTCGTTACCGTAGGTGATGTTCTCTGTACAAGAAAGGCTGGGTTAACCCCAGCACCCAGAGATAGAGCAATCGCTGCAGTCGTTGCATAATTGATCGTGGCCACAATGGAGTATCTTCCGGTTACCGGGACGGTATAGTTTCCTGTGGTTGCATTGAAGTTGGCATTACCGTAATAAGGAGCCGTGGTCGTCCAGTTGGTTAACTGAGTGCTGGTTGCTGTCGAAAGTGTAGCCAGGAATGCCGAGAACCCTTGTGTTGCAAAATTGGGGCCGGTTGGGCCCGTGGCTCCTGTCAGCCCCGTTGCCCCAGTCGCACCGGTAGTTCCTGTTATGCCTGTTGCTCCAGTGGCACCCGTAGCTCCGGTTGCACTCGTTACACCGGTTGCCCCCGTAATTCCATTAGCCCCAGTTGGTCCAGTCGGGCCGGTGGCTCCTGTGATGCCTGTAACCCCAGTTAGTCCTGTAGCTCCCGTTATTCCTGTTTCTCCAGTTGTTCCGGTCGCGCCAGTTATACCTGTAACTCCTGTTGAACCAGTACTTCCGGTGGCACCTGTTACACCCGTTGTACCTGTAGTTCCTGTAGCACCGGTCACACCCGCAATACCCGTGGTTCCTGTTGTTCCCGTACTTCCTGTTGTTCCCGTCGCGCCGGTCGTGCCTGTAACGCCTGTTACACCCGTCTCTCCTGTAATACCCGTGGTTCCTGTTGCTCCAGTCACACCTGTGATCCCAGTGGCTCCAGTCGTACCTGTTGTACCTGTTGTACCTGTTGTACCCGTTGTACCCGTAACACCAGTTACGCCAGTTGTGCCAGTGGCACCAGTCGCACCCGTAGTTCCCGTTGCTCCAGTAGCCCCGGTTGGTCCCGTCACACCAGTCGTACCTGTGCCCCCTGTTAGACCCGTCTCTCCAGTTTGACCAGTTGCTCCCGTCGTTCCAGTAAATCCTGTATTACCTGTAACCCCAGTAAGTCCAGTTACTCCTGTTGTGCCGGTACTTCCGGTGGTGCCCGTTGCACTTGTAGTTCCTGTTGTCCCAGTTACACCTGTTAATCCTGTAGCTCCTGTTGAACCAGTACTTCCGGTGGCTCCTGTTACACCCGTTGTACCTGTAGTTCCTGTAGCACCGGTCACACCTGTGATACCCGTAACTCCTGTTGTGCCTGTGGCTCCTGATACACCTGTGAGTCCTGTAGCCCCAGTTGCTCCGGTCGGTCCCGTTACACCTGTCGTGCCTGTAACGCCTGTTACACCCGTCTCTCCTGTAATACCCGTGGTTCCTGTTGCTCCAGTCACACCTGTGATCCCAGTGGCTCCAGTCGTACCTGTTGTACCCGTAACACCAGTTACGCCAGTTGTGCCGGTTATGCCAGTGGCACCAGTCGCACCCGTAGTACCCGTTGCTCCAGTAGCCCCGGTGGGTCCCATCACACCAGTCGTACCGGTGACCCCTGTAATTCCGGTAGCTCCAGTCACACCCGTAATGCCAGTTACGCCGGTCGTGCCGATTGTTCCTGTTTCACCAGTAATACCCGTTGGACCGGTTGCCCCTGTAGCACCAGTCGTACCTGTGACTCCGGTTATGCCAGTGGCACCAGTCGCGCCGGTTACACCAGTAACTCCCGTAGTTCCCGTTGCTCCAGTCGTACCTGTGACCCCTGTTAGACCCGTCTCTCCAGTTTGGCCAGTTATGCCGGTGGCGCCGGTAATTCCAGTAGCTCCAGTCACACCCGTAATGCCAGTTACGCCGGTGGCGCCGGTAATTCCAGTAGCTCCAGTCACACCCGTAATGCCAGTTACGCCGGTCGTGCCGGTGGCTCCTGTTTCACCAGTAATACCCGTTGGACCGGTTGCCCCTATAGTACCAGTCGCACCAGTGGCTCCGGTTGGTCCTGTTGTACCTGTCGTGCCGGTAACGCCTGTTGCACCCGTCTCTCCAGTCGAGCCGGTTACGCCAGTAACTCCCGTAGTTCCGGTTGCCCCAGTCGTTCCTGCAACCCCTGTTATACCTGTTTCCCCAGTGGCTCCGGTCGTACCGGTAGCGCCTGTTACACCCGTCACTCCTGTAATGCCCGTGGTTCCTGTTGCTCCAGTAGTCCCGGTGGGCCCCGTCACACCAGTCGTACCTGTGACACCAGTTAGACCCGTCTCTCCAGTTGCTCCCGTCGTTCCAGAAATTCCAGTAGTACCTGTAACCCCAGTAAGTCCAGTTACTCCCGTCTCACCAGTTTGGCCAGTTGTGCCAGTGGCGCCGGTAATTCCAGTAGCTCCAGTCACACCCGTAGTGCCAGTTACGCCGGTCGTGCCGGTTATTCCTGTTTCACCAGTAATACCCGTTGGACCGGTTGCCCCAGTAATTCCAGTAGCACCAGTAGCACCAGTCGCACCTGTAATCCCGGTTAGACCCGTCTCCCCAGTTAATCCAGTAAGTCCAGTTACTCCCGTAACTCCGGTTGATCCTGTCACACCAGTTTGGCCAGTAATTCCAGTAGCACCAGTCGGCCCGGATACGCCAGTTATTCCTGTGGAACCAGTACTCCCCGTTGCTCCTGTAACTCCAGTCGTACCTGTGACTCCGGTTATGCCAGTCACACCAGTGGCTCCGGTTGGTCCTGTTGGTCCTGTCGTGCCCGTGGCTCCAGTTAATCCCGTAACACCAGTTGGACCAGTAATTCCTGTTAGACCTGTTTCCCCTGTGATACCAGTTGTGCCTGATACACCAGTAGCTCCCGTAGTACCCGTACTTCCCGTTGCTCCAGTCGTACCCGTTTCACCGGTGACCCCAGTGGCTCCAGTCGCACCTGTTGTACCCGTAACTCCAGTTAAGCCAGTCGCACCGGTTGGTCCTGTTTCACCAGTATTCCCTGTTAGTCCTGTAGTGCCTGTCGGACCAGTTATACCAGTAACTCCAGTCGTACCTGTGCTTCCAGTTAGACCCGTCTCTCCAGTGACGCCTGTTGCTCCTGTCACACCAATTGTACCCGTAACGCCAGTTAAGCCAGTCGTGCCAGTTGGCCCTGTTTCACCGGTGACCCCGGTTATGCCAGTAGCTCCGGTATTACCAGTTGAACCAGTAGCCCCAGTGAGTCCTGTCGTGCCAGTTACACCAGCAATTCCTGTTATGCCACTAACTCCGGTTGCTCCTGTAACACCAGTTGTTCCCGTCGTACCCGTACTTCCAGTTATACCTGTTAGTCCTGTCTCTCCTGTTGGGCCATTCAAACCGGTAGATCCCGTTACACCTGTAGCCCCGGTGACACCAGTGACTCCTGTTAGCCCAGTTGCACCAGTTGTTCCGGTTGCGCCGGTTACTCCCGTGGCACCTGTACTTCCTGTTTCTCCAGTCAAACCCGTAGGACCTGTAATACCAGTCGTACCTGTGACCCCTGTTGAACCTGTTTCTCCAGTAACACCTGTCGTTCCGGTGTTTCCTGTAGCCCCCGTAGTTCCGGTAGCTCCGGTAATTCCTGTGGCTCCTGTGCTCCCAGTTAGACCCGTCTCTCCAGTGACGCCTGTTGCTCCGGTCGCACCAATTGTACCCGTAACGCCAGTTAAGCCAGTCGTGCCGGTTGGTCCTATTTCACCAGTTGGGCCAATCGAACCGGTAGGGCCCGTTACACCTGTGTTTCCTGTTAGACCGGTCTCCCCAGTAACACCAGTGGCCCCGGTCACTCCCGTCAGTCCTGTGAACCCTGTTTCTCCAGTAACACCTGTCGTTCCGGTTACGCCAGTCACTCCCGAGATACCTGTAATTCCGGTTGCTCCTGTCGCGCCTGTGAATCCTGTTAGACCCGTTTCCCCAGTGACACCAGTCAGTCCGGTAACTCCGGTCACGCCTGTGATACCCGTGGTTCCAGTAATGCCAGTTAGTCCAGTTGCACCGTTCAGTCCCGTCACACCAGTCGGACCTGTGACCCCGGTTAACCCCGTCTCTCCTGTAGGGCCAGTCGATCCGGTAGGGCCCGTTACACCTGTGGCCCCAGTTATACCCGTTTCCCCGGTGACACCAGTGACTCCTGTTAGACCCGACTCTCCAGTTACACCAGTTGTTCCGGTTACTCCCGTGGCACCTATACTTCCTGTTGCTCCAGTGGCACCTGTTGGGCCCGCTACCCCAGCTGTACCCGTGGTTCCGGTAATACCAGTTAGTCCAGTCGCACCCATAGCACCTGTAATACCAGTTGCACCTGTACCTCCTGTTAGACCCGTCTCTCCAGTGACACCTGTTGCTCCGGTTACTCCCGTAATACCAGTTGTTCCCGTTATGCCACTAGTGCCAGTAGTTCCGGTCACACCAGTAAGTCCCGTTACGCCAGTTAAACCAGTCGTGCCGGTTGGTCCCGTTACACCTGTGTTCCCTGTTAGACCAGTCTCCCCAGTAACGCCCGTGGTTCCGGTAATGCCAGTTAGTCCAGCCGCACCTGTAATTCCCGTTTCTCCAGTTGCACCGGTCGATCCCGTCACACCAGTCGTACCTGTGACCCCTGTTGAACCTGTATCTCCAGAAGTTCCGATTGAGCCGGTTGCTCCAGTAGGGCCTGTAACTCCAGTGATTCCTGTTTCACCTGTTGGACCCGTAAATCCGGTGACACCCGTTGGTCCTGTATTTCCCGTCAGACCTGTAGCTCCTGTCTCTCCAGTGACGCCTGTTGCTCCGGTCACACCAATTGTACCCGTAACGCCAGTTAAGCCAGTTGTGCCGGTTGGCCCTGTTTCGCCGGTGACCCCGGTTATGCCAGTAGCTCCGGTATTACCAGTTGAACCAGTAACCCCGGTGAGTCCTGTCGCGCCAGTTACACCAGCAATTCCTGTTGTGCCACTAACTCCGGCTGCACCTGTAACACCAGTTGTTCCCGTCGCACCCGTACTTCCAGTAGCTCCAGTTAGACCTGTTAGTCCTGTCTCTCCTGTTGGGCCAGTCGAACCGGTTGAGCCCGTTACACCTGTAGCCCCAGTTAGACCCGACTCTCCAGTTACACCCGTTGTTCCGGTTACTCCCGTGGCACCTGTACTTCCTGTTTCTCCAGTCGCACCTGTTGGGCCAGTTACACCAACTGTACCCGTGATTCCTGTGATCCCAGTCGCACCCGTAGGACCTGTAATACCAGTTGCACCTGTACCTCCTGTTAGCCCCGTCTCTCCAGTGACACCAGTGGCCCCGGTCGCTCCCGAGATACCTGTAATTCCGGTTGCTCCAGTCGCCCCAGTCGGTCCCGTCGCTCCTGTCGTGCCTGTGAATCCTGTTAGACCCGTTTCCCCAGTGACACCAGTCAGTCCGGTAGCTCCGGTCACGCCTGTGATACCCGTGGTTCCAGTAATGCCAGTTAGTCCAGTTGTACCTGTAATCCCTGTGGCTCCAGTCTCACCGGTGATTCCGGTTACCCCTGTTAACCCTTTCGTTCCTGTGACCCCTGTTTGACCTGTATCTCCAGTAGTTCCAGTTGCTCCAGTAATTCCTGTGGCTCCTATTACACCAGTATTGCCGGTTATGCCGGTTATGCCTGTAACGCCGGTTGTACCTGTACTTCCCGTTGCCCCTATCGCCCCAGCAGATCCTGTAGCACCTGTAACTCCGGTGGTACCCGTTTCTCCAGTAGCCCCGGTCGGTCCTGACACACCAGTCGTACCTGTGACTCCGGTTGTGCCAGTGGTACCAGTTGCTCCGATCGCACCTGTACTGCCTGTAAATCCAGTAATACCTGTTGCACCTGTTATTCCAGTCGTTCCTGTTGTGCCCGCAATTCCAGTAACGCCAGTTATACCTGTAACGCCAGTTAATCCGGTTGTACCTGTTGGTCCTGTTTCACCAGTGACACCACTTATACCAGTGGCCCCAGTGAGTCCTGACACACCAGTCGTACCTGTGACACCGGTAGTGCCAGTAGCACCAGTAATCCCCGTGAGGCCTGTAATTCCAGTAGAACCGGTTACACCCGTGGTACCCGTAACGCCAGGTAATCCGGTCGTACCTGTTGATCCTGTTTCACCAGTATTACCTGTTATTCCAGTGCTTCCTGTAGTTCCGGTTACACCAGTAACTCCCGTAGACCCGATCCCCCCAGTGGGGCCTGTCGTACCAGTAAGTCCCGTTTCCCCAGTGGCACCAGTTGCGCCGATCGCACCTGTTATCCCTGTCATGCCGGTTATGCCAGTATTTCCAGTTGGACCCGTACTTCCCGTTGCTCCTATCTCCCCAGTAAATCCTGTAGCGCCTGTAACTCCGGTGATACCTGTCTCACCGGTTGGGCCGGTCGCGCCCGTAGTACCTGTCGTTCCAGTTACGCCACTGACTCCTGTGATACCTGTGGTTCCAGTAATACCAGTTGTTCCTGTTGCTCCGGACGGGCCTGTGATTCCAATTTCGCCAGTACTTCCCGTTAATCCAGTCGCACCCGTAATACCTATTAGACCCGTCGCTCCGGTTGGGCCAATCGAACCTGTAACTCCCGTGAATCCTGTTTCACCAGTAGATCCTGTTAGTCCCATCACACCAATTCCAGTTGGACCTGTAAAGCCGGTTATACCGGTATTTCCTGTAGCACCGGTCACGCCTGTCACACCAAATCCGGTAATTCCAGTTGCGCCGGTTGTTCCTGTGACTCCAGTTGATCCAGTGCCAGTTGCACCTGTAGCTCCTGTAGTTCCATCCACACCTGTGGTGCCCATCAGTCCGGTAGCTCCTGTTGCACCTGTGACTCCAGTTATTCCGGTACTTCCCGTGGTTCCCGTTACTCCGGTCCGTCCTGTTAAAATGGTTGCTCCCCATATGCCGGGATACCCAGGGTCTCCAGTTAACCCAGTAGCACCTGTTGCTCCAGTGAATCCTCTCATTCCCTGATAACCCCGTGGGCCGCGAAGGAAAGGAATCCTGTGACTTTTCTTTTTTTTGCATTTACGTCTGCTTTTCTTACAAGACTTACTCTTCTTCTTTGGGATAGAGTGTTTTTTTGATTTTTTTGCTTTCCGTTTACCTGTACTGATTGAGGAAATTTTGCGTTTCCTTTTGGATATACCACTCACAAGAGAATCCCCCCTCCTTGTACACCACGTCAAATCCCCGCATTTTACAATAGTACACTCTATGCCCTGGACTAGCTTTGTGCGCCCCCCTATTCAATATACCTATGAAACCTTCACAGTTAGTGATCAATCAATTACTTTTCTCCAAAAAATATATTCCCCTCTACTCCCCCTGCAACTCCAACTCCTTAATCGTCAACGCAATTCCTTCCTCAAAAGATGTTGCCACAACCGGGCCAATCCGTTCCTCATACTTCTATCTACTCAGGATCAGGGGTTCCTCAGTCAGATATAACATTTCTACAATTTCTTTCATAACGGGTACACCTAGTCCAATCACCGACAATCCTACTTTTCCTAGCGCCAGCACAGGTTTGCTTCTTCCCGCAGCCTTCTGTGCCAATCGCACGATGTCATGACCCGAGATGATCCCCGATCCAGGAATGTTCCAGTTCTGTCCATACGTCGTCTCTCTGCTTGCCAGCCCCACCACCATGACCGCAGCATCCGGCAAATAAATATACTCTCTCGGCACGTTCATATTTCCGATAAAAAAAGCCATCTTACCTTTTGCTATCGCTTCAAGGGTTGAACCCAGATAGGAAGCTTGATTAGCCGATGGGCCATAATAATCTGGCAAACGAACGATCATCACCTGAGCTCTACTCCATCTTGTGCTGAATAACATCTGTTCATAGGCAAGTCGTGTCTTGCCTTTTCGGGTATGTGGCTGCTTCGGATGTTCTTCCGTTACCTCGTTCATTTGTCTTGTGCCATAGGGGTAGATTCCGTCTATTACAACCACGTTCAGACCCAAGTGTTCTGCCGCCGCCATCACGGATTTGCCCAGCGGAATTAGCCTGCTTTCCATCTCGTTATACGGGACATTCGCACAATGAAATATGACATCGGCACCCTGGGAAGCAACGATAATATCATCCGACCGAAATGCATCTCCCACTGCGATTTGCAGGTGATCTGGAGATCCCAACTTTACCGCAAGTTGCTCCAGTTTTTGACGTGAGCGCCCAAATGCGATCGTTGAAATCCCTCGTCTAATCAATTCCTCCGTAATCGCTGCACCTGTTCCACCTGTGGCTCCAATCACAAAAGCTTTTTTCATCATATATCATCCTCTTTCATCCATTTAGTGATTGATCAATAACTGAATTCAAAAAGGGAATTCCCCCTCCCTCTCTATCGTTCCTTCAGCTCCGGCATATCCAGCGCATTAGATACATTACACAACATCCCGATTGCCAGAAAAATCATGGTTCTTTTTAGCGGTTCAGCAATTCCTGCAACGGTGAAAGCTTCCAGTACCATGGCTCTTACATCACTAATGCCTTTTTGCATAGCCTGACGAATGACTTCCTCCCGGATCGTTTGCGCCTGCATCTGAAGCAAGATCTCGCTCTTGTGCGATTCCAGAATCTTATCATAGGCTTCAATGAGATCATTCTCTAACTGATCTGGTGTTGCCATCTCCACCACAATTCGAAACGAATCAATCACCCGTGTCCATGAGACCTCAATTGCAGTTAATAATAAAGCTTCTTTTGTTTTGAAAAAACGAAATATATACGGCTGTGAGATCTGTGCCCGTTCAGCCACCTGGGCTGTAGTCGCACGATAATAGCCAATTTCCGCGAAGACGTCAATTGCTGCAGAGATAATATCATTTCGCCGGTTAACCGACGCTGCTTTATCCTTTGCCATGATAATCCGCCCTCCAATAGTTAGTGATTAATTGATCAATAGCTTGAAGTATAACGAATACTATCCCTCAATGCAAAGGTATCGTGACCTTGTACAAAGCCAACAAACCCGCAGACGCTGGCTCAAGCCGCTGCAGGTTGTGTAACTTGTCGATCATAGATTCTATCCACTGGAAACCGAAGAGAACATGGTTTGTCTGAAACAGATTCGTACCATGCGGTACAAGAGTGTCTGTTCACTGCTGAAGAAGTTTACGCAATCGGGATTCCGAATCCAGCTTCGGACAACTGTCACAATACCCATGTGTATGACTTCCGTCTCCAACCAGATAAGCCAAACAACAATATCGGCGTAGCAGGAACGGAGGTCCCTGCCACCCGGAATGTTCGAAGCGCTGCAGCTCATTGGCAAATGTACATGCATTATCGTTTTGCCGATCCAGCCAGAGGCTTTGATCTTCTTGAATCTTTGCAAGCCGTTCATCTGTCTTCCAAATGCTCTGATCATTGATCATACGTGCATACAATTGTTGCACATTATGGGCAACCAGAGACCACATGACCTTATCGCTCGCTCTTGTAGCGACGGCTACCGCTCGCAGGACAGGTTCCAGATGTAGCAGCACTCTTTTCTTGAGCAAGCCACTCTCTGACCTGCGCTGAACAGGATCTTCACCCTCCAGAGAGGTTCTCTCCAGCAGAGTCTCATATCGCATGCCACCTGCACCATTCAATTCAAACCGCACATCATCGTCTGCAACGCTAAGTATAGTATCGTATAGACTGAATGCTGAAATTACGGACATCACGAATACGGAGTAACGTTTGGCAAAAAGTGTACCGACGGCCGCACTTCCTCTTCCGCCCAATTGAAGCCCTTGCTGCATAGCCTGTTCACGCAATATCAAGTTTCGTTTCTCTTCATTCAGCAGATCCTTCACACGGAAAGGATACTTGGAATCATCGCAGTCCACTTGGATCGTCGTCACAAAAAATTGCTGTAACACTTCCGACATCTCTGAATAATCATGTATTGGATAATGTCTCATCTATTGAATCATCTTTTCAACTTCGTTGATAATCTCGCTTCGCCCAATTGCTCCCCAGCCCTTAAACAACCAGAACGAATCTGTCGTATAGACCTGATCTGCACCAACAGCCGGTACTCCCTTCCAGAGTGAGCTTGCGTTGATGTTGTTTACATACTCATCGGCATTCGGGTCAATCTCCAGAACTACGAAATCAGCATCCACATCTGCAATTTTCTCCATGGACAGGTCCTCACGTTGTTCGGCAGGTGTCACAGTCGTTGGCACAAATCCAAGATCATGATACAAAAGTGTGTTGGTTGGATGTCCTTTTGCCGCGTAAATTTGTAAAGTCTTTTCTCTTACACGCAGATAAGCCAACTTTTTTTGATCCAGTTGTTCGATCTTCGCTTTTAATTGCTTCGCCTGCTGCTCTACCTCGGCTATCTTTTCTTTTGCCAGATCCACTTTGTTGTACATCCCGGCAATGGTCAACAGATCCTGTGTCCAATATGTTGTATCATCAACAAAATCCAGCCATTCAGTACCAAGTACAATCGTCGGAGCGATTTTCTCCAACTGATCATACGTACTCTCCGCAGTTCGACTCTCAATAACGATGACATCCGGATCAATCTGAAGGATAGCCTCCAGGTTAGGACTGTCTGCAGACCCTACCGTTGGAATGCCGGCAAGCTGATCTGCAAAGTAAGGCAAATAATCTCCTCCGTAACGAACTTCTACATTAACGCCTGCTGGTTTCTCACCAATCGTCAACATGTGATCGATGTAAGCAGCAGATAATACCACCATACGCTCTATTTTTTGCGGTACAACCGTTGTTCCTTTAAGATGCTCAATCGTTTGCGTACCACTCTCTTCCACAGGTGTATCCTGTTGCGGAGGCGTTGCTTCTGTTACTTCTGATGCCTTGCTACATGCCGTCAGAACGAGCACAAGCAGGGCCAACAGTATCATCGTTGTTGCTCTCTGTCTTACCATTTGTAGTAAATCCCCTCTACTATTTAATAATAATAATCATTATCATTATAGTAGGGAAAAGCATACAGGCTTACCATGGATTATTCCACTCTCTTCTCTTGCACAATATCACCGTAAGGTAACCCCAAGTTGCTCTGCCACATATCGCATGGCCCACATGCGTCCGGTGGGACCCAGCGTTTTGAAGAAAATATCTCCTGCATTATATACATGGCCTTCTTGAACAGCCTTTAATGCCAACCATGCACTGGATTGCTGTAATTGCCTCAGTTGAGCACGTGCGTCTTCTGTGGGATCGACCATTACAAACACATGATCCGCGTCGTATAACTGCAAATCGCAAACTTTGCTCTCTACAGCCCACTGTTGTTCCGGAAAATCACGAGGCAAATAAAATCCCAGATCATCATACAACAGGGCCCCTGTCTGGTTGTTCAATCCATACATTCGGTAGAAATGAGAAGTCACCCGGATGAACATGACACTCTGTTTCCCCCACCTCGATTGAATGCGCCCTCGAAGAACCCGGCTCAGTTCAGCATGTTGTTCTATCCACTGTACGGCCTGTTCGGTGCGGCCCATAATGTCCGCCATATACAGAAGCCTCTCCCCAAAATGGTTGGTGTGCTCCAACATGGTGGTAGGCGCGATACGATGCAGGGAGTCATTTGGCTCCAAACGATCACTTGTAATGATCAGGTCCGGTTGGACTCGCCTCAAATCATCATAGTTCTGATTGAAGCTATCCAGAATAAGTCCCTGATGACTGTGTGCTTGAAGCGCAGGTATGGCAACATGTCGAGCCACCCTCTGACCATAGGATAAAGCCGATACTGGCCTCAAACCAAGCGTTATCACATAATCGTCCAACCCGTAATACAAGGTGGCAATGCGATTCACTTTATTTTTCATATACAACGTTGGGGCGATTCCTTCGTTTTTCTTGAAGACTCTGCTGAAATAGTGCTCGTCCTTATAACCCACTTGCTCCGCAATTTCCTTGATTTTATCTGAAGAAAATAACAGCTGCTTGGCCTTTGCCATACGTAGTTTCAGTATATATTCAATCGGGGTCATATTTAATTGTCGTTTGAATGTTCTTATAAAATGATTCACACTAAGCCCTGCCATGCGGGCCATCTGATCAATTCGAATATCTTCCATATACTGATGCGTCATATAATCAAGTGCCAAATCCATCCCCGCTACAGGGGGTGTTGCTTCATTCACGTGCATCATTAACTGAATCAACAACTGATGCAAAAGATGTTTCCTGCGCGTCTTTTCCAGACTCGTAAACGAGTGTTTTCCACTCATCAGGGTATCCATCATCTCCTGAATATCACGTGTATTGGAAGGAACATTAAGCTTGCCCGTCACAGGGAGATCAAATGCCTCGGTATGCCAAGCATTCTTACGCCGGGTAAGTGTAACACAGGAAAATAAAATGATCTGATATCGGACAGGTGCTTCCATATCCGTCTGAAACTCCACATGCATTCCTGGCTTCAACAAAAACCACTCGTCTTGAGATACCGTATGTACAATGTTATCCATAGACAAAGATCCTTTGCCAGCGATGACCCTGCAAATGGCGAACCTTTTCCAGATCCGACGCTGAACAGCCCCCGGATTGCTAAAGTAATGGCAGACGTGGACAGCAGAGAAATGTAGTCGCTCCAGTTGTTTGATCCAATCATTTTCCTCCATGCTCACGTCCCCTCCCTGTTTGGATCCGATTCTATGTGAACTGATTACACTCTATTTTTCAGCTCCCAATAGTAAATTCTTTATACTATCCAACTGCAACTCCAGTGAATAGGGATCTTCCATGATGAACTCATCCTCTGTACCATCCAAGGAACCATAGGTGTAGACTTGTCCTTTCTGCACAGCAGGCAGACGTTTCCAAACCTCGCTGTTCAGGATCTCTTTGGCGTCCTCACTACCCGAACCATATAAGAAGATATGATCTCCCATATACTCAGGCAGTACTTCAAGGGAGATCGTCTCGAATCCATCCTTCATTTCGAGTGCTTGCTGAGTTGGAGGCAGTTTCAGCATCTCATAGATCGTGGAACTACCATAGTTCCCGCCTTCTGCACCAAGTACATACAACGCTTTGTACCCTATTTGTATGATGGATACGGTCTCGCCTTCTTTAATTACACCATCAATCTGCTTCTTAGTCTCTTCGATATTCTCTTCATATGTCGTGATCCATTGCTCTGCTTCCTTCTCTTTTCCAAAAACACCAGCAATCCGGCGCAGCTTTTCCAGTGGGCCAGAAGTTTTATCACCTTCCCAATAAGGTAAAAAGACGGTCGTTGCAATTTTTTCGTAATCCTCAATATTTTTATCAATGGAACCGATGATGAGATCCGGCTCAAGTGACACTAACTTCTCCAGATTCATTGGGAACTCTCCTCCCAAATCTTCAATACCCGCTATAACATCAGTAGCAATGCCAGACTTTTCAATCCATCCTTCGTTCAGCATAAATGTTCTTACACCAACCGGTACTATGCCCAGTTTCAGCAGGTACCCCATATATTGATCTGAAGCAACACGCTGCGGATTGGCCGGGATTACCACATCTCCCCTCATTGTAGAGACGGTCCGCGTCTCCGGCTGTGCAGTCGATTTCCCTGCCTCCGTTGCCTGGTTACCCGATTGTGTAGTAGTCGCATTGGTCTCTGTTTGCGTACCACTTGCAGACGGCGCTGGACTGGAACAGGCCGTGAGCAATAGCGTGAGACACAACATCATGCTTAGTGCTGTCATTTTGAATTTTCCTTGCATTATTAATTCCCCTCCAACACTCTTTTGATATTGATAATCAATATCATTATATAGATGGGAATGTAACGAATGAAGGGCATTTTCTTGCATTACACTGGGCAAATCTTGCTTGTTGTTCAATACCAATGGGTGTTTCGACTTGTTTAACCGTTGACTTACTCCTTTTTTGTAGCGAATTGGAGAAAGCCCTTTTATTTTTTTGAAGCTGCGGCTCAGTGAATGTGCATCCGGATAGCCGATCTGTTCTGCAATCTGTTGCAGCGTTGCACTGGTATGCACCAGAAGATGTGCGGCCCTCTCCATTCGAATCTGTCCAAGATACTGGATGGGACTGATGTTTAACTTTTGTTTGAACAGCCTCGACAAGTGCCCCACACTGCATTCCATTGCTTCTGCCATTACGTCAAGAGCTATGGGCTCATGGAGATGAGCTTTCATATATTCAATAGCCTGTGTGACCGTATCCGGTTTATGTGGCTGAATGGATTGTTCGTGTAAGTCTGTCAATAAAAGATATACCCATTGATGAAATAAGGTTTTGGCATGTAACTTTGCAAGCTTAGTAGACTGCTCCCACTCCTGTTTCAATTCCTCCATACACTGATACATGTGTAGCGGACGGGTTGGTACAAGTGCATATTGGTCCTGAAACGGACGTTCATGGTCCATCAGATACTGAATTTCCATCCCACAGGGCAAGGCTAGGATGGCTTTGTACAAAATCATATAATACGCCACGCCCGAATCCGTCTCCATATTTAAATACGCCTGCTTGCCTCCATGAATGATGTGGAATCCCTCCACGATGTATCTGTGTTGATCCATTCGTATCCGTGCACTTCCGTCGGTGATATATAGATAGGTACTTGCTGGTAGTTGATAATTCTTCAACTTCTCCCCAGGATGCAAAGCGTTTTGGCGTACATCCAGTATTTTGACAAAAACATGATTCCACAACCTGATGTGATCATTCAAATTCATATCCGCTGTACTTTCCCTCCCGCCATATTACATCGACATACCTTCTTGCTACTCTTTATGAAGAGCCTGTAATTTTCGCTCAGTATGTATATTTCATTTCATTATAAATCAATTGATAACAATTCTCAATAACATGCACAATCAATATTAACTTACCCATTTGGACAACATATATGGACTGCAATGTATACGTAGCGGGATAATAACGCTAGAATCAGCAACATTTTCTAACCTGTTGCAAAATCATAAAAGGCATGATATATTAATTGAGCCATCAATGATTGACGCATCAAATATTGATACATCAATGATTCGAGAGCATCCAAATAATCATTAGGCAATGGCATTGTATACTGCAACATTAATCATTGGTTAACATACGCCGTTGTTCATGATTCAGATTCACCCGGGAGGTCTAGTCATGACACGTATTGTTTCCAAAGAAGAACAAATCATCAATCTGTTGAACGTGTTGGGTAACAAACTCAGTCCCAAGTTCGAACGCTGTACAGGTATCAGTTCCTCTCGCTTTGAAATTCTGCATGAGCTGGATCAGGTCGATGAGATTAACCAATCCATGCTGCAGAAAATCATTAACATTGATAGTGCTGCGATTACACGCCACTTGAAGCAACTTGAGGCGGACCTGATGGTTACAAGACGTAAGAATCCCGATGATAATCGGGTCACTTTTGTTCGTTTGACGGACCACGGTCGGAAGCAGATTGAAGGCTACAAAGCTGAGAAGACCAATTTTATCAACCAGATTTTACAGGATTTCAGTGAAGACGAAGTTCAATCACTCGCCGATTTCCTGGAACGTATGCAGAACAATTTCTAAACCCATATATAGAGGAGAGATCCATGCATGAGTACAATTCAAAGCAAATTCCAAAAAACCAATGATTTTAACGAAATCACCTACGGTCGTCGTTCTGTTAAACTTTACGATCCTGAAGTGAAAATTAGCCGTGAAGAAATGACTGAAATTCTGTCAGAAGCATCCCGTGCACCATCTTCGATCAATTTGCAGCCTTGGCGTTTTCTGGTTGTAGATACAACTGAAGGTAAAGAAAAGCTTGCTCCACTTGCGAGATTTAATCAAAATCAAGTGTTGACTTCCTCCGCAGTCATTGGCGTATTCATTGACATGAAAAACGCGGAACATATGGAAGAAATTTTTGGCAAAGCTGTAGAACTCGGTTATATGCCACAAGAAGTTAAAGATATGCAACTATCAAAAGTATTACCTTATTATGAAAATATGCCTGCTTCCGCTATTCGCGAAGTTAATATGATCGACGCTGGACTTGCTTCCATGCAATTAATGCTTGTAGCACGTGCTCACGGTTATGATACTAACCCAATCGGTGGTTACGAAAAAGACCAAATCGCAGAAGCATTTGGCATGGACAAAGAGCGTTATCAAGCGGTTATGTTGATCTCGATCGGTAAATCGGCCAAAGAAGGTCATCCTTCCTACCGTCTGCCAGTAGAAACAATCACAACTTGGGCATAATATCAGGGACGGTTTCCCCTTTCTTAACATATTCCAAACAAACACAATATGGAGGTTATACATTATGATTATCATTCACGCTCATCTGCAAGTTAAACCGGACCAAGAGCAAGCATTCCTCGCAGCTGCGAAAGAACTGATGGCTGCTACACGTCAAGAAGAAGGTAACATCAGCTACGATTTGGCGAAAAGCACAGAACGCGAACAACAATACACGATGATCGAGCTGTGGAAAGATGAAGCTGCTACAGCTTCCCACAACACAAGCGCGCATTTCCAAGCTTTTGTTCAACAAGCAGCAGCATTCATGGCCGCTCCAATGAACGTTGAAGTCTTTGCTGGAGAACAAGTTAAAGCTTAAAAATCACCGCGTTGAGTACTTCATTATACGCTATATGACAGAAGAACCAGGTAGAAGTCATTCTAGGATGACTTCTACCTGGTTCTTCTTCGTTTAGTGAGCAGAAATAGTGGTAACCCTCATGACCAGTTCAAGAATACCTCCCTATCATACTAACCAGCAGCAAATGTTACCCTACTTTTTATTCGAGCCGAATTGCCCGCGCCACCTCCTTGAGAAGCCCAATAAAGATCAGTATTGCAACTTCTGCTCGCAAAAACACCTTTCCGTTGCCATCCACGATCTCCAGTTCGAGTAGGTTATCACTATTGAGACCAATCGTACGCGGAAGCGGTTCGATCCCGCTACCTAAAGTAATTCCACCAATTCCAACCGTTGGGCTATCGTCAAAGGGCGCAATGAACCTTCTCCCTACTCGGTTACCTGTTCCGATAACAATGCGAACTCTCACCTGTAAAAGATTAACTTCAAGCGTATGTCTTCCACTCCGCAGCATTGGATAGCCTTAGAGAAAATCCTTTTGAGGTGGGGTGATATTCATTTACCTGATCAATTTTAATGAAATTACGCGGATCTTGTTCTTTTTCACCATATCAGAGCAATACATTAGCAAAAAAATTCAATGTACTTGCCCTGCATCTCTCGTCCTTTCCGCAGAAGAATTAGCATAGATATCTTTGCGAATGCCATTTAAATGTTATTTCTCGAGCAACCTTTTCCCTTGTAATTCAGGGAGTCTGAAGTGAAAAACAAAAGAGCCCTGCTGTTTATCTAAAACAGACAGGACTCACTTGACTATTAATCTATTATATACGATAAAGCCACAACGTATACATCACTGCAGACCAAGTAACTTCTTAGTTCATTTGACAGCCTTCAATTTTATAAATTTCCGAGTGTAGTAAGTAATTCGAATATAACCGATTAAAAGAAAGAAAACACGGAAATACAGCTGGGAATCATATCCTCTATAGAAGTCATAAGCCCATAAAATTGTCAGGATCAACATACTAATTACATCTACAATAATAAAAAATTTTAAGAACTTTGTATTAGTCACATTATTCCCTCTTTTTCATCGTGATGTAGTCCATGTTGCATTAATCTTACAATTAAAACTCTATTGGAAAGGTTTTTTAATAGAAGATGTAGTACCTATTAAACCAGTATAATTAGAGTTCTTATAAAAGCTAGTTTCAGTTTTTATCTGATAAAATGAAGGGGTTTTTTCCATGTTATTGTGATATTGTTTTATCTCAAGGTATATTTCTGATTGTAATGGTTTATTTATATTGTACACACTCTGAATTACAGCTGCAATACCTGTCACTAAACCTATATAAGGATATAAAGATGCTATAGCTATAGCTGCTTTGTTAACGTTATCAATTAGACTTTGTTTGTACCTTGCTGTAGTGAACAAAGTCCAATTCTCAGCAGCAGATAAACGCGCATTTAGTGTACTAGCATCTAATTTTAATTGCTCTGAATTGGTTGTAAACTCTAAAAACAATTCTCCATCAAGATATACATTTCCATTGTCATCTTTAAATAACTCTTGTATGTTCCCATTCTGATCTGTAATTGTCGCTTCAGTATGTTCAGAGTTTTTGTATACCAAACTTAATGTTTCATTATTAATTTCATCATTCAGAAATACACCGTTATCTGTTTTAGTAATTTCTACACCATTATCATTATACAAAGTTGTTCCTTGAATGTTAATTGTAGAAGCATGTGATTGTGGGATTGGTAAGATATTTAGCGTAAGCGCACCCAACATAATACTAATAATAACTTTTTTTAACTTCATATTCAATCTCTCCTCTTTAATTAATAATAAATGAAATTGATGATTAACAGATCTGGATTTTAATATCTGACATGGATTACCTTTGGATGCTGCAGAAGAAAGTAATTTGCTACATTCACTTCAATATCAACTACATTAGGTTTATTAAAATTTCATCATTTGAATAAATAGAATTTTAACGATTAAAGCTATAATATACAGATCAGTAGTAAATTTCCGCTCTATATATTTTATTTAAGATCGCTAGCTCGATTTATGCAAAAATGATCAGTTATATATTGAAGAAGATTTCTAAGCATCCATTTTAATCATAATATACATAAATTTTTCACGTGATTTAACCAACCCCTTATTTGAGATACATTTTCTATTTACTTCAAAAATTTTACATCATGTATTAAAAACATACAAGTAATTTTATGGTTATAATTGATATTTTTTCTATTTCCCAATAAAAACACAACCTAAACAATTAAAGATGCACTACACTGGCGGCTCGGGTGATTGAATTAATTCTATTATAGCCTCTCCATGTTTAGGAGAAATCGTCTGTAAAGAAGCACAGAGGTATGTCAAAAATCGGGCAGGATCTTTATCGGCTTCCTCCAGCGAGAGCCATGCAGTTAATTGGGAAGAAGCCGTGATCCATTGATTGACTAACGTCGTTTTGCCCGCACCTGCGGGAGCAGACACCAGGATCAGTTTCGCACGCATCCCCTCGTTCAAGAGGTTATTCAGTCGAGGACGATCTACCACTTTAGTACGAAGAGTTGGAATGTATAATTTGGTGGATAAGATAGGTACAAACATGATCAAACCCTCCATTCAAGTATCATAAAATTCATCTAACAGGTTAAGTTACAGCTATAATATCTGCTCTCCATGTTGATATCCGTTCCTGGTTTTGGCATCTATACTAACATAAAAATCAAAAAAACACGCCATAAAAGGCGCGTTTTTAGAACTGAACTTCCGATTGTTAGACCCATCTAACATTGGCAGTAAGCCCAGAAAAGATATGCATTGCAATTTTTATTGGCCCGAATCACTTTTCCATTCGCCTCCACCATCTCCAGCTCAAGCAAATGATCACTGCTGAGGCCAATGGTACCTTCAAGCCTATGTGAAGCAACATCTGGAGTCTCTGGCTCTTCATCCGAAACCAGGACCGCTGTGTTCAGGGCCTTCTGATGGACTGCAAGCATGCGTGGTATTGCTATCAACACTCTCGTATGCTGTTGGTCAAGGGAAGTATAATTAATATTACCACTGTTCTCTTTGTGATATAACCTATTGTTCAAAGCCTACTGCCTGATTAAGTTGGTCAAGCAACTTGGGTAACCTATCCTCGGTCATCCCCCTCCGACAAGGGACAGGAACGTACGCAACGGCAGATCCCGGATCATGGCAGCCATCATCTCGGAGGAAACAGCATCGGACGGTGCAAGTTCAGGCCGTTTGTCTCTCAGTTGTTGCAGAATCAGGGCGGTCTTCGGATTGGCCATCAGATCGCCAATCGTCGTGTTCCGGTGGATCGCCGTGACAATCTCTTGCGTCGACCGAACCGTTACCGAAGCCCGGAGTGTTATATCCCGAGAGGAACTGCCGATCAGCAGCTCGAACTCGCCCGATTCTACGTGCCAATCGCTCAGGTCAACGTTGTAATATGCAAAGCTGCGTTTGTCCAGCGTGAATGTTACCGTTATCGTCTCACCCGGCGCCAGTTCAACCTTCTCGAAGCCCTTCAGCTCTTTCTCCGGACGAATAACGCTGGACGCCACATCGCGCACATACAGCTGAACAGTCTCCTTGCCAAGCCGGATGCCCGTATTCTTCACGTCCAGGCTGACTTGCAGCGTATCCCGGTCCGTGATCTCTGGTGAGTCCAGCTTCAGATTGCTGTATTCAAACGTTGTATAGCTCAAGCCGTAACCGAACGGGAAGAGTGGCTCGATCTCCTTCGCTTCATAATACCGATATCCGACGAACAGTCCTTCCCGATACTCCACGTGATCTCTCTCCCCAGGAAAGAATGGATGGGACGGGTTATGCTTCACATGCTGCGGGAACGTCTCCGCCAGCTTTCCGCTAGGATTCGTATCTCCGAACGACAGGTCGGCGATTGCGCCGCCCAGTGCTTGTCCGCCCAAGTATGCTTCCAGCACCGCTTTTACACGCCCTAGCCAAGGCATGACCACCGGGGCTCCATTACTCAGAACCATCACGATGTTTGGCTGAACAGAAGCGACTTGTTCAATCAGGTGGCATTGATTCGCCGGCAAATCCAGGTACGTCCGGTCGTAACCCTCCGATTCATATCGATCGGGCAATCCTACGAACAAAACAACGGTATGCGCTTCGCTTGCGATCCGCTTTGCATCGTTTAGCAAAGCCATGTCGTTCTCGTCGCTATCCAGATCGTAGCCTTGTGCGTAAATGATTTCGGCTTCCTCGCTCGCTGCCTTCCGAATCTCCTCCTGAATAGAATCAAGCTTGGTCGGATTCACATGTGAGCTTCCGCCGCCCTGATAACGCACTCGCTCCGACAAAGCGCCAATCAGTGCAATCTTGCCCGTCTTCGCCAGAGGCAGCAACTGTTCCTCATTCTTCAGCAGCACCATCGTCTCACGCGCGACTTCACGCGCGAGCTGGTGGTGAGCCTCTTGATCGTATGGGCTCCTGCGGAAGAAAAGCCAGCTTTCAAGACAGCGTATCTTTCAGTGGGCTGAGAATCTAATCGGAACCTTGCGTGTAAAGACCTCCTGTCAAGTGGAAGATTCACACCAGCGGATCGCCTCTAAGGTTCGAACGTTCATTCAAGAACATCTTGCCGAGGGGATTTCCCTTCAGACGATCGCGGACCACGTGAAACTGCATCCTGTATATTTATCTAAAGTGTATAAGACCGTATCTGGCGAAACAATCGGTGATTATTTGTACCGTACCCGGATGGAACGGGCCATTCATCTGTTGCGGAGCACCGATCTCAAGATCGCGGAAGTCAGCGGGTTGCTCGGTTTTTTGGCTCCCCCCCATTTCATCAAAATCTTCAAAAAACATTATGGCTGCACGCCGCAGGAATATCGTAACAAGTGAAAAAGAAAGCTAACAAATCCTGTAATCGGATAGAAGAAAGGTTGTGTCCGAATCCAGACGCGTTCTCGAAGAGTTTAGTAATTAGTGTGACAAATATGGAACCTATACAAGCCTGATTACATGTCTCCACCGATCGATTAAAGACCGCACATTCATTCTCTCGATAATTAGCCCAGATAAACAAAAAATATACATTCCCTCTCCCATCATATAAAAAAGGAATTTTCCTTCAGGCCATTGGATAGCCTTAGGGAAATTCCTTTTGGTGTGGGAAGACTCATTCAACTTTCACAGATGGCGGCAGAAAAAAATTACTTAACCTTTACACTACGAGCAGGAGTAATGCTTTGCGGATTGTTAAACACATTTTTCGGGTCATACTTGGCTTTGACTCTCCGCAGTCTGGCATAGTTGGCTCCATAGTACACTGGACCGGAATTCTTGATCCCTTGGTCTGGAACGTTGATATAGGAACCCACAATGTATGGTTGCAATTTCTTGCGAGTATTACGAGCGAGTGCGATATTTTTGGCGGCATGGGATGGTTTGAGCCACGTACTGGTCCATTCCACATAGAACTTCTCTTTACGCCAGAAGAAGGCGGTTGATCTAGGTGATTTGCGACTTACTGCTCCGCCCCAGTTGAGGAAATAGAATCCGCCTGGCCCCTCTTCAAGGTTCTCCAAGAATGTTCGCATCGATTTAATGGCTTTGTCGGGGAATGGTTTTCGTCCAAAACCGGACGAGAACTGGTTGCTATACCGTTGAGTCTCGGTCGGATCAGGTTGTAATAAGAACTTCACAGCTTCCGTGTAAGGTAACAAACGAACAATGGAACTTGTCGGTGTGCCAACACTCGTAATCGGCTGCAATAGACGGAGTGCCTCTGTTTTTGACCCTAGGAACAGCCCCTCCATGACAACATTGCCACCCTTTTTCGGTCCGATGGACAACTCGCTGCCCAGTCTTGTATCCACAGAGGGAGCCCACCTCTGCCATACTTTGAGCACCTTCTCGAATTGAGCCCATGGCCAGGTGATTTTAAATACAGTCGCCTTCGCTGGAGCCCGGCGCACTTTGAATTTGTAACGGGTGTACACTCCGAAGTTACCGCCGCCGCCTCCCCGCGAGGCCCAAAAGAGATCCGAATTACGATTTTTATTAGCCCGAATCACTTTTCCTTTGGCGTCCACCATCTCTACCTCAAGCAGGTTATCACTGATGAGACCGATGGTACGCTGGAGAGGCCCAATTCCCCCACCTAACGTAATTCCACCGATCCCTACAGTAGGGCTGTCACCAAAAGGAGCTATGAAACCTTGCTTGGCAAGGGTATTCGCAATTCTCCCTACTCGGTTACCCGTACCCACGACAACCGTTCCATTTTTTTTATCAAGTTTGATGGAATTCAGATCACTCACATCAATCACGATACCGCCATTCACTTGGGAAAGATTCACTTCCAGCGCGTGTCTGCCGCTCCGCGGCCTGATCGGTACATTGTTTTCACGAGCCCATCGGATAGCATTGGATACATCCTTCGTCCGTTGGGCAAATACAAACACTTTGGGAAATTTGTCCGTATGCGGGTCCCAGTTCTTGCGCGCCGCTTCATATCCTGGATCACCTTTGTAAATAACCCGTCCGGTAAGCTTGGTTGATGATTTCACACATCCCACTCCCTGCTGAATAATTGTCCTACAGCCTCTGCTGCATCAAGCACTTTATACTGTATGACGGACATTCGCGGAGGGAATGGGCTGGTGCCTTAATTTAAAGGTTCATGTTTCAGAGGAATCAATTCTGATTAACTTGCGCGCTTCCTGTTCTTTTTCACCATACCAGACGAGCACATCGGCAAACAGATCCATGATGCGAACAAAGTTCTGCTTATCCGCTTCTGAAATCTGATCTGCATACTTGAAAATCTCATCAAAGCAAAGCTCCCTTACAAATTCGGTATACTTCGCATATACCTCGCGACCTTTCTCCGAAGGTTTGACATAAATGTCTTTGCGGTTGCCGTTTAAATGAAATTTTTCGAGTAGACCTTTTTCCGTCAGATTCTTCACGTTCTTGGAAAATGTACTGCGGCTTACGCCCAGGCGTGCTGCCATTTCCGACATCTTTTCTTCCTTGTCCTCGGCTTCCAGAATGTATTCCAGCGTCTGAATCTGTGAAGCCGAGAACATCATGTCTGTACCATAACTTCGCTGCAGCTTATACGTGTTCGAGTACGCATTACCGTATTTGATAATTTTCTCAATCAGTTCCCGATGGTCGCCCATCCAATCTAATTTCATGAGTAATCCCTTTCATATTTCAGATTCTCTCTCTTACTCTACTGAAATCAGATCCGTTTTTCAATCCATGTAATCGCTTCTTCAATAACGTCATCACGAGTCGGTTCATTAAATATCTCATGCATCAGATGAGCATAAATTTTGAGTGTTTTATCCGTTGAAGCGATATCGCCGTAAAACTCACGGGAATCCTTTTCGCTGACCAGTCCATCATTGGCCCCATGCAGTACAAGCACGGGATCTGTAAACTGCTTGGCGTTCTCCTTGAGCCATGTTATTCCATTTCCCAGACTGTTAAATAAATCTACAGAAATCTGTTTTTCAACCAGTGGGTCATTCGCGTAAGCGGATACAACTGCGGGATCACTACATACGCCACTGCCCAGCTCATTAGGGAAATACGTGCCTGTAGGAAGATCCATCGGCAGTTCTCCGGCAACTTTTGTATTGTAACGAGTGAGCGCTCCGGATAGTACGATGCCTTTGACCTTGCCTGGATATTTCGTTCCAAAGGACGAGGTTGCAAAACCGCCCATACTATGTCCGATGACAAACAGCGGAAGATCGCCGCTCTCTTGCATTGCCGCCTCGACAATGACATGAACATCTTCAATAAGATGATCAAACTCTTTATAGAACGTACGCTGTCCCTCGGATCTGGCATGACCCCGATGGTCGAAGCGATACACGCTAAACCCGCGCTGATTCAGCTTCTCTGTCAAATAATCGTAGCGCCCTGCATGCTCAGCTAGTCCGTGTACAATAACGACAGCGGCTTTTGCATCACTAACTAAATTTTTACTAGAATATAGCCGAGTACCGTCAAAAGATTCGATTGTTGTTTCAATTATACTCATAATATTTCCCATCCCTCTCGTTACGCTCAAGCACCAAACAATTAAAATTCTTTAGCACAGGGCGTTATTCGTATACTTAAGAATGAAGTCCTTATAATTATATTCGATAAGAACAATATAGTTTCTTATAGAAACAATATTATCACCGTCGACATCCTTTGTCTATATTAAATTAAAGCGCTTACATAAAAACTGTGTCATACCTTTGGCATCATTCCTGATCTGCTGTATCGAGTCGATTTACAGCTTCATGCACGCACGCGGACTAAGCTACGCATTCGCTATCTGAACAATCCATAACGAAAAAAACGCCATAATATATTTCGTAATGACGTCTTTTTCGTTATGGTACCTAGGGGATCGAACCCCTGACCTTATCGCTGTCAGCGGATCGATACTCTTCTGATCGTTAACAGAAATGCGGAGAAAAGCCATCTGTGTCATCAGGCAATAATTTTATGCTCTACCACCCTGTAAACAACGGCTTCGGACTCACATGCGTAGGAAAGAGCGGCAATACTTCCTCTGCCAACTCCTGAATCACCTCAGCAGGAGGCCGACTGGAAAAATGAATGCCTAGTGCAGCATGATTAACTCCCACCGCTCGCCATTCCTCCAAAAGCTGAATCAAACCTGCCCGACCTGTACGTAATATGTATCCGCCACGAAGCGGTGTTCGCGGATAATTGACATCTTCCACAAGATCAATCCATTCGTTGGTCATATGCGGTTTGAACATGCCATTAGGTATTTTTTCACGCCAGGCACTAATCTTATGGCCAAGCATCTGAGGACCGGATTCGTTTGCCGTTGCTTCGGGATATGTGAGCCAGCCGTCACTGTTCTCCGCAATCCAATCTAAAGACTGCCTGCTTGAACCCGTCACAACGAGCGGAATGCCACCGGCTGCGGGCTTCGGGAGCAATTCAAGCTCTTTCAATTGACCAAGAGAAGATTGAATTGCGCCAGTTCTATCCTGTATAAGCTCACGAAAAAACTCCACCGTCTCCCGGAATCGCACATCACGATGCTCCCCATCTATCCCATATGCCGGAAACTCAGCAGGTCGGTCGCCAGAAGCAATCCCTAACACAAGTCGTCCGCCCGAGAGTACATCAATGGATGCAGCTGCCTTGGCTAAATCAATCGGATGGCGAAGCGTGAAGATCGCGCTTCCTGTTACTAGGGAGACGTTTTTGGTTCTTGCAGCAAGATAGGCTAGATAGACAAATGGGTCAAATACTTGTCCAGCATCTCCAAAGCCGGGATCAAATAAAGGGACATCTCGCACCCATACGGCTGCAAAATTGCGTTGATCAATGCTTTCCACGAGGTCAGCTTGACCTTTTAGAACATCCATGTGTCCTTTATAGAATTTAAATGGTAAAAACAGCCCTATTGTTAATTGGTCTGGGGCAAACATACGGCGGAAACCAGGGTGTTGATTGAAGTTTTCCACCGCTTTTGTTGACGGATTTTCTATTCGTTCCATAACATCTATAGGTTTGTTCATTCCTTCTCCTCCTACAACAATAGTAATCCAGTGCACTGATATCTTTTCAATTCGACCGGAACTGATATAATTGTAACCATCGATTGACCCCATAAGTAGTGACAACTCTCAACAAAATCATAGGGTCAGTTCTGGCAACGAGGAGGATTAGCATGATTGATTTGACATTATTGTTGAACAGAGAGTCTGGAGATCCGTTATACGCTCAGCTTTATCACTATATTAAGAAAGATATTTTGAACGGAAAGTTACCAGCCGATAGTCGTCTTCCCTCTATTCGTTCACTATCCAGCCACCTCCACATTAGCCGTAATACAGTCGATATGGCCTATCAACAGTTATTAGCCGAAGGTTATGTCCAGAGCAGGCCAAGGAGTGGCTTATACATAATGGATTTGAAGCTGGAAGCATTGCCCCTGTCCCATGTAGTGAGTAAAAATTGGTTGGAAAACAGTATTCAGGATAGCCCTGAGATTCGATACAATTTTCGTTATGGTGACGTAGATGCCGAGCATTTTCCATTTGCCACTTGGCGCAAGTTATCCAATCAGAGCTTGCTCCAGAACCAAATGAAGTTGTTCTCTTATGGCGATCCTCTTGGAGAACCGGGACTTCGATCTGAAATTGCAAATTACCTGCACAGCTCTAGAGGAGTAAATTGTTCACCTGATCAAATTATAATTGGAGCTGGTGTTCAATACCTGCTCGGTGTGTTATCTGGATTAATAGATAACGTTAGTCATGGTATCGCGATGGAAGACCCGGGATATGACGGTGTTCGGACGGTTTTTCAACATAAAGGTCTAAACATTCACCCGATTCCGCTGGAAGCAGATGGTCTTCATATCCATAAGTTATACAAAAGCAATTCCCGCATCGTCTACATTACACCGTCACATCAGTTCCCCTATGGAATGGTCATGCCGCTCGCCAAGAGAATGCAATTACTGAAATGGGCAACAGACCAGAATGGGATCATTATTGAGGACGATTATGATAGTGAGTTCAGATATGTCGGCAAACCGATACCTTCCCTGCAAAGCCTGGATACTCAACAGCGAACCGTTTACCTGGGGACATTTTCAAAGTGCCTTCTTCCTTCATTACGAATTGCATATATGGTTCTACCACAGACAATGGTAGAGCTACACCGTAAACAAGACTACCGATTATATGATCAAACGGTCTCTCATTTTCAGCAGAACACCTTAGAACTGTTTATGAGTAATGGACATTGGGAAGCCCACATTCGCAAGATGAGGAAGGTATATCGACAGAAGCAATTCACACTTATTTCAATGATTCAGAAGATGATGGGTGCTCAAGTTACCATCATTGGTGAGGATGCAGGACTTCATATTTTGTTGCGTGTACATAACGGAATGGATGAACACAAGCTGATTGCTACTGCTGAGAAGGAAGGTGTCAAGGTCTACCCGGTATCCCCCTTTTGGGCGCAACCAGCTCAAGCGGAGCAATCCATGGTTCAGATTGGTTTTGGTGGATTGAGTATTGAGGATATTACAGAAGGCGTATATGCCCTTCACCGGGCTTGGTTTGGGGTCTGAGAACATTCGTATTACCACGACCACAAAACCAAACCATTTCCACATCGAAAAAACCCGCAAAACACTCGAAAATCCTTGTGTTAAGCGGGTTCTTTACATATGGAACCTGGAGTGATATATATTTCTTAGGTTACATTCTAATCATTCATCTCATCAACAGCAGTCTTACCAGCGATTCGTCCGAAAGTAAAGATATCCGTCAAGGCATTACCGCCTAAACGGTTGCCTGCATGTATACCTCCTGCAACTTCCCCAGCGGCATACAGATGTGCAATCGGCTGACCGTTTTCATCCAATACGCGAGTTTGGGTATCGATCTTGATACCACCCATTGTATGGTGAACCGCCGGCTTTCTAGGCGTAGCATAGAATGGAGACTTCTCGACTTTTAAGCTAAACGTATCCTTATGGAACTCCGGATCAAAGCCCGCATCCACATATGAGTTATACTTATGAATTGTATTTCTAAGAACTTCAGGTTCCATATTGATTTTCACGGCCAGTTCTTCTATCGTATCGGCTCTAAACAGAGTACCCGCTTCTACTTGCTGATCTATCTTTTCCTGGCTTGTGTTCGCTGCCGTTTTCTTGATCTCGTCATCCGCAATCAGGTAAAATAAACTTCCCTGCTCGATAGCAGCTTTGGTTAAGACATCTCTTCCAGAGAATTCATTAACAAATCGTTCTCCCTTTTTATTAACAATGACAAAGTTTTCAGGAGGTACTTGCAGTCCACTGAAGAGTTCGCCCGTATCCGGATCGGCTACCGGCATCATTTGAGTGAAGCCCATGCCTGTCAGTGCTGCTCCTGCACTCTTACCAAGCGATATTCCATCACCAGTCATCGCATAGGAATTTGTTGTTTTGATATCATCGTCAATATGGCTCCAGTATGTGTTATATTCCTTGAGCATCTGAGTATTTGCACCAAAACCGCCACTAGCAAGAACAACGGCTTTGGCATGAATGGTTATTTTCTGACCATTGACACCTGTTGCGATAACACCTGTTATTTTTCCATCTTCGATGATCAATTGTTTGACCGGGCTATCTGTAATAATTTTTCCTGAATGCTCTTCTACATATTTGCTAAGTGCAATGATAAAGGCAGAGCCATAACTTTTGACAGGTTTATGGCCGCGGCGCCAAAGGGCACCCACTGGAGCAAATACGATACTCTTATCATACTCAACCCCGATATCCTCAAGCCACCTTACACTTTCCAAGGCACGGTCTGTAAGTACTTTGACCAGACCGTATTGTCCATAGATCATGCTCCCATTCAGGTCTGTACGTTTGCCCCCAAAATACGTTTGCATTCTGTGAAGAAGTGGGGAGTCGAATAAATAAGCCTTTTCTGTGCCGAACTTATCCTGATACGCAGTAAACTCTTCTTTGAGTGCATGGAAATCATCTACATATTCTGGATGGATCAAGCTCTCATCGGTACTTAACAAATTCTCAATCGTCTGTCTTTCCCCTGGATTCTCAGTGAACTGTTGTTGCCATACAGGATCTGCAGCATTGACAGGACCACCTGAGCGGATCGTATTTCCCCCAACAGCAGGATATTTCTCAAGTACAATCACACTTGCTCCTTGTTGTAAAGCTGTAGCAGCAGCACTGAGTCCTGCGCCACCTCCACCTACAACGACCACATCGCAAGTGTATTCTTCGTCATCTTTCATCTGGCTGCTAGCAGGTTTTGGACGTCTTTTCAGGATGTCAGGATTCACTCCGGCAAGTTTAACCGCTTTGGCTACACCATTGATGACAGCATTACTGGTTTCAGAAGCACCTGAGAGAGCATCTACATTCAGCGTCTGTCCCTCAATGATTTTATTCGGAATTCTTACAAAAACAACATCGGCGATCCCTTCCGTTTCACCCTTCGAATCGATATCGATGCTTTCAATTCTATTTTCACTAAAGGATACCTTCATCGGCAGATTGCCACTGTGACCTATGGCATTGATCTCATACACACCGGGATTATAAGTGAATTCTTCTTCTTCGTTCAGCTGATTTGAAATTTTGGCAAACCGAAGGAACCGCAGGAAACATGTTTCCAGGAAATCGATCGTTCCTTCATTGTTCAGGTTGCCTGATTCGTCAAATGCTTTATGTGCGCTGCCAAGCAAAAATTCATACCCTGGCATCACGTTAGCTTCGACACCTGGTGCATCCAGGATTTGACGAAGATGCAGTTGTGCACGCGAGGAACCTTGTGTTCCCTGTGACGCACCAATGATCATCACGGGCTTGCCAGCAAGCGGATGGATTTCAAAGCTCAACCATTCCAGCAGGCTTTTAAGGGATGAAGGGATGGAATGGTTATATTCTGGAGTCGCAATAATGACACCATCACTTGCGATAATTTTTTCATTAAACGATTGTATAATTACACTGTTTGTTTGGTTATCGGACTGATTAAACATCGGAACATCTGTAATATCGAGGATTTCAATGGCTGCTCTGGACTCAAAATGCTTTTGTATGAATTGAAGCAACTTGCGATTATACGATTTCTTTGCATTTGTGCCAACGATCGCTATGATTTTCATTGTGATTAGCCCCCTACTCTTGCCAGGAAAATTTTTTCGTTTTTTTCTTCAACGTCCTTTTGGATAACAGTTCCGTAGTGAGCTCCGTAAACAAAACAAACTCATTGAAGATTTCGTCAAGCTCGGCCACTTTTTGAGCGTCAATGAGATTACCACTGCTATCAAATGCACTCTGGGATTTTCCCAAAAGAAACTCGCTACTAGGCATCATTCTCGCACCAAGCTCAGGTGAATCCAGGATTTGTCTAAGATGCGCTTGTGCCCTGGAAGAACCGAGTGCACCATGTGAAGCACCTACAATCAGAACAGGCTTGTCTTTCAAGGTTTGAGTCGTGTAGCTGATCCATTCCAGAGCACTTTTCAACACGGCAGGGATCGCATGGTCATACTCGGGAGTAGCGATAATGACACCTTTCGCTTTAGAGATTTGATCTAATAAGTCTTGTACTTTCACAGGAATATCAACTTCAGCATCCTCTAATTCATCTTTTTCAATAAAGGCAGGCATATCCTTAATTTCAAACAAGTCAATCTGGGCTTCACTAGCAAAATGCTTTTGCATAAATTGAAGTAGCGTCCGGTTCGTTGACACATCCGAATTTGTGCCCACGATAGCTAAATAGTTCATCGTAATCCCCTCTCTGTCATTCGAGATGATGTTCGTTACTGTCAGGCTCAATCTTTCGGCCTAACTCTAACATATCAAAGCTCAAATGATCTAATAGTTATTCATTGCAGTTTGATAACTAATTTGTTATAATCACCTCAAATTCAAAGTTTGTTACTTTTTTCACAAGGGGTGAGGAACATGTCTAAGTTAGAATCTCAAGATATCTTGTGTTACATTGACAGCCTATTAAAATACAGCAACTATAGCAGGGCCGCACAATCCCTTTACATATCTCAGCCCTACCTCACAAAGGTTATCAAAAAAATCGAAATTGAGTTGGGCTGTGAGCTAATCACTCGCAACAAACTTCCGTACCGATTAACCGAGCAGGGGAAAATATATTATCAATACTTAACGTCACTCGAAAACAGCTACGCCAAGCTTATTAGGGAAATCTCATATGTATCGGATATTGGCAATAAGGTGATACGGATCGGCATTCTTCCGAGCCTCGGTGTGTACTTAACGCCCCTTTTTTTACCGGATTTTCTCGAGCTTCATCCTGCTTATAAAATTAATCTTGTCGAGGATTTACCTGAAAAAAATGAGAAACGTCTCCAAAATAATGAGCTGGACTTCTGGATCGGGCAAAATTCAAGCAGTATCTCCCCTAACTTGAACTCGTTTAACTGGGGCAGGCATAGTTACCAGGCCATCATTCCGCGTTGCTGCGAATTATATCAAGAGAATGTTGCAGTCATCCCGGAGGGCACAATTGAGATCAGCACCATTTTGAATCAAAAGCTTATTCTAACGTCCAAGGGTTCGGCAATCCGAAAACAGATTGATCAATTGCTCAGTGTCTACAAGGTACAGCCTAATATCGTTATGGAAAGCAATGAAATCTACACTGTACTCAAGCTTGCAAAGCATAATTTAGGTCTAACTTTTGTGCCTGAAAGCATCCATATCAAGGAGTGCCCTTCGGAATACAACATCTATCCAATCCCTCTAGAGAAGATGAGTCTGGATTATTTTATAGCCCATCATGGAGCAAAAAAGCTGAATAGCGTGGATCATGACCTCATCCATACTTTTCTCAATCACGGACAACAATGTGCAATATAGGAGGCTATCATGAAAGCTTTTACGAGAACGATACCACTCATGGGAACGAACATATCCCTCTATATCGAGGGGACAGATGCTGAAGAGCTTGCCGAGGAAGCCGTGAATATGCTCATCCGTTATGAACAAGTATTTAGTGCCAACAGTGAGCAATCGCAGCTTGCCCTGCTAAAAAAAGAAGCCGCATCACATCCACTTAGAGTAGACAAGGAACTGTATGATCTTATTAAGATAGGCAAAGAACACAGCCTGAATAAAGATTCATTTTTAAATATTGCGATAGGGCCTTTGATCAAATTGTGGAGAATTGGTTTTCGCGAGGCACATGTGCCGGAAGATACCGAGATTAAAGCAGTGCTGGAGCTCTTGAATCCGGAGCATATACAGCTTGACGATGAGCTGCAAACGGTCCATTTATTCAAAAAAGGCATGGAAATCGACCTTGGAGCGATCGCTAAAGGTTATTTTGCTGATCAAGTTATGTCATTCTTCAAGAAAAACGGAGCTGCATCAGCTATGGTCGATATGGGCGGCAATGTTCTGGTTCATGGCGATTCTCCCACCGGGTCCAGTCACTGGAAGGTTGGAATTCAAAATCCCTTTTTACCTAGAGGAAATGCAGCAACACTCGTTAGTATACGCGAGCAATCCGTTGTTACATCAGGAATATACGAGAGAGTTTTAGAAAAGGAAGGGAGTCAGTACCATCATATATTTAACAGCAGAACAGGTTATCCCATCGAAAGTAATATCGCTTCTTTAACGATTATTGCGGATCGATCGCTCGACTGTGATATATATACTACAGAATTATTTGGGTTAGATGCGGTCTCCATTATTCATAAAGTTAATAATATGAAGGATATCGAAGCTGCCGTAATCACGACGGATGGAAATCTGGCCTATACAGATAATCTTAGAGGAAGAATTGAGCCCGTATTAAGGTAAAGTTAACAGCTACTTCTTTAAGCCAGGATCTAACGGCTTTTCCTGCTCGCTGATTAAACAGACAATAAAGTGGACGGAACAAGTTCTTCCGCCCAACTTTATGATCTGAGTGAATCAATAGCAACTGCCTTATAATTAACGTGTCTACATCAAACCCAACACATTATAGATCATCACTGCTGCTTCTGCACGGCTGGCATTCTTCTTCGGTGCAAACTCATCGTTACCTACACCGTTTATTATGCCTGCTCCCTGTATTGCCTCTACCGCTTGCTTCGCATAACTTGCGATGTTTGCTTCATCCTTGAAGGCTGTAGCTTCACCACTTGCTAACGCTAGTTGCTTAATTTGGACAGCCTTGTATACCATAACCGCCATATCTTCTCGCGTAATGTTCTCATGAACTCCGAATCGTCCATCTGGTTTCCCGTTCACAATCCCCAGCTTCTGCGCGGTTGCGATATTTCCATGGTACCATTCTCCTTGCTTCACATCACTAAAACTTGTCGTTGCGCTCTCATCCGATAGCTCAAACATATTCATCAGCATGGTGATGAACTCTGCTCTTGTCACTTGACCATTCGGATTAAACTCGCCGTTGCCTACACCCTTCACAATGCCTCTTGCTCCCAATGCTGAGATCGCATCCTTCGCCCAATCTTGGGTCACATCCTTAAAGCTCGTTGCAACATACGCTACCGTATACTTGCTCAGATACGTTGGCTTGAACTCTACTTTTCCTGTCGCTGCATTGTATTTACCATTCGTCACCACTCTTAGCTCTCCGTTGTCCTTCACATCGTATACAACGACGTTGTTTGGATTTTCGTTAGCCTTTAGTGTGTATGGCAATTCAATCACGAGATCATCTCTGCCATCAAACTCTATAAGTTTCTTACCATCAATCGTTAGCTCGATATCGTATACGACCTCACCGTTCAGCTGAGCTTGTGCGCCAGCTGGCAGTTGATTAGCTGCAATTTTCTTAATCGACAATCCTAACGTTTTTCCCGCACTTGTTCCTGTTCCAAGCAGTTCGGTTGCCACTGTTACGACTGCAGAGCCTGTGTTGATCTCGATGCGATCTATCGTAGAAGATCCACTTGTTAAGCGCGCATCTACTGCGAGCTCAATCGTTAGCCCGTTCAAGCTTGCATCAGCTTCAACTTGCATGTGTAACTTACCGCCTGTCGTTTGATCAAGCGCACGCTTCAGCGTATCCGCACTTAACTTCACTTTAGAAGTACCGCTCTCATTTACAACTGGTTTAATGTTTATTTGGCCGTTGTCCATGACCACTGGCTCATTTCCACCTGGAGCTGTTGGTACTGTAGGTGCAGGAATGTTACCGTCACCGCCACCATTTCCATCACCACTGCTTGGTGCTTGTGGTGTTCCATCAACCAATGGTGTTACCGTTACCGTAGCGCTTGATGATAAACCACCATCCACTGTAGTTACTGTAATCCTTGCTGTTCCTGGTGCCACCGCTGTTACTTGACCTGTCGCACTTACAGTCGCTACAGCTGTATCGCTAGAGCTCCATATTACTGCTTTTTTCGTTGCATTAGCTGGTGCTACCGTAGCTGTCAATTGCCCTGATTGACCTTCTAAGATGGACAACGTCGTTTTGTCCAAGCTAATTTCGCTAACGGGTACGTTCTTCCCATTGAGTGCATCATACTCACTTTGTGTAATTGGAATTACCGTTCCGTGACGCGGACTAGCTGGTAAGTTGTAGTTAGAAGATAATGTCCAGACACCTGATGCAAGATTTGTTGTCTCGAATGGAACATAACCTCTTCCACCAAACTCATCTACGAATAAATACCATTTTTCATCGGTATTCGATTTGAAGATCGTTGGACCCTCGACCCATTTGATGTTACCAACGCCTTGATTAATCATCTTGAAGGTTGGATCTAAGATCGAGTCACCCACCTCTTGGAAGATCATCTTGCCAAATGGAGCAGAAGCTCCGTTGTTTTGCTCATCCTTCGTAAAACGATACACTTTTCCTTCATGCTCAATCATCGTTGTGTCAATAATGGAATATCCATAATCCAAATATACTTGCGGTTCAGTAAACGTATAGAAATCTCTTGTCTTGCTATACATCATTTTTTGGTAAGCATCGCCTGTATGGGATGCATCATCAAACATTCTTGATGCCCAAAATACGATATATTCACCTGTTGTGTTGTCGTACATAATTTCTGGTGCCCATGTATTACCCGCTTCTTCCGGTGCAACCTCTACCATGCGTTGATCTGTCCAGTTGACTAGATCATTCGATTCCCAAACCATAATGGAACGACTGCCCCATGTGTGTGCTCTGCCCCAGTTACCATTGCCGTTAATTTTCAGATCGGTAGCGATCATGTAGAACTTATCACCTTCAGGCGAACGAATAATGAACGGATCACGTACACCCTTCTCCCCTAAGGTAGAGGTTAATACAGGTTTACCATTATTCAATTCTCGCCAGTTCAACGGATCATTACCGTTACTTAGTGCAAAGTAAACTTGCTCCCCTGTTGCAGTACCTTCTCCAGTGAAATATGTGAAAAAGTATCCCGCATATTTTTCATCAGCAGGCAGTTCCTTCACCTTCGCAATGAATTCCTTCGTAGTGGATGCTGAATTCAACTTAATCGTAGCTGTAAGCTTCAGATCTACATTTCCACTACCGTGTGCCGGACGTTTTACTTCTCCAGTAACTGAAACGACGTTTGGTTGTGCAGAAGCCCAAGTAATCGTTGTTCCATATAGACCAGATGTTGGTAATGATATATGACCTCTTACATCATTAATGTTATGAACGACTAGTGCTGCTTTTGCTTCATCTACAGAAGTGACATCGTTTGGCAATGCCTTAACCGTCAACTGAAAAGTTTTGTTAACTGTCTCTGTACCATCTGTAAATACTGCTGTTAACGTTACAACTTGATCACCTGTTGCGTTAGCTGGTCTAGTTACGGCACCTGTAGTTGAGATGACATTCCCCTTATCTGAAGTCCAGCTTATTCTCGTGCCATAAGCACCTGATGTTGGCAATGTTACATTGCTTATAATCGTATCTTTTGATGCATTAGCAGCAAGAAGATCATGAATCGTTAATTTCTCCGTCGCAGCCGATACAAGCATGCCCTCCATTTTAGCAATCTTCTGATCTGCATGAGCCTTAAGTGATGTAATATCTGCCGCAGTCATTGCACCATCATAGATTTGGAAGTCTGCAATCATACCGCCGAAGTATGGATCAGCTGTATAAAATGACTTACCGATGGTTCCACTACTGCCTGAAGTATTTTTTATTTGTTCTAGTGTCATTCCATTCGTTGAGCCTGATGCAACAGCAACACCATCAATATAAAGCGTTAGTGTACCATCCGTGCCTGAAACAACAGTCGTAACTACTTTCCATTCATTATTCTTTAAGCCCGTGGTAGAAGTTGAAGACTCATTATTCCAAGCATTCGTCGCGATACCTAGGCGAGCTAGACCGTTAGCGTTATAACGTGGTGTGAAGTACGTATAGTGTGTATTATTGTTTGGTCTTCCTAATGCATATAACCACTCCGCAGCGTTTTTACCGCTCCAGTTCACAATGGATGAAACAGTCATATCCGTTAAACCATCGAGAACTCCTTGTGGTAGTTCTACATAAGAGTTAGTTGTGCCACCAGTAAAGCTTAGTACACCAGCATCTTGTGTACGAATCCATTCTGCTTTAGACGGATTCATCCATTTTCCGTTGAAGTTTCCTGTTTGGTCAATAACCGTTGCACCATCAATATCATCCATATTGTAGTGAAGAATGAGCTCTGCCCCAGATGGCTGCTCTACTGGAGGAGTAACGTCTTCATCAGCTAATGTTGCAATCTCTTCAACGGATAATGCACGATTATAAATACGGAAATCATCCAATTTACCATCAAATAAACTATGAGAGCTGTTTCTCGATTTACCAATATAATTCATCGTTGTTTCCAGTAACATTCTCGGCTCAACGTTAAATGTCGAGCTACGTTTAACCTCTTGACCATTCACATACAATACTGCATCAAATTCATCCATTGTAATTGCAACATGCTGCCAAGTCTTCGTTGGTAATAACCCGGAATTTCTCACCGCATATTTATATTCTGATCCTAGTCGCGTGCTGTCATTGCTAAATTTCTCTGTAAAAGGTGTTACGACAGCAAACTCTAGACTACCTGTATCACCTTGTGTGCTCAAGTACATGGTGTTGCGGTTAACCTGTCTGCCTGTGTCGGAAGCAAAATCAAATATTCTTTGATTTGCTTGATTTCTGTCCATTTGAACCCATGTAGAGAACGTAGCCTTCTCAAGATTCAAGGATTGAATCAAGTTATCTGGCAGCTTCACATATCCTGTTGATCCATTAAGCTCTAGTGCACCACCCGTTTTACCAATACGATCCTCTTCATTAATCGTTGCTCCACCTACTAGTGTTGCGTGATGACCATTGCCAGAAATGTCATTCACCGTTGTACCATTCACTGTATTTGCATCAAATGAGTAATGTACAACCGGGTCTGTTGATGGTGCTGGACCTTTCCAGGCATACTTCTCTTGCAAAGCATCATACTCTGCACGTGAGATTGGAATTACGGTTCCGTGTCGTGGTCCTGGCGGAAGTGCATATTGATCACTACTTAATACATTGTTCATATATTGTGTGCTACTATCCAGATCTGTTGTATATCGAACATGATATGGCCATGAATCAAGGAACAGATACCATTGGTCTTTATTATTATCCTTAAAAATCGTTTGCCCTTCGTTGTTTCCATTATTTCCGATCAAGCCAAGTTTATTATCACGTGTACCCGGAACAGCGTCGTATTGAAGGCCGTTTGCTGCAATACCGTCCTTGTCATAATAAAAAGTTGGTGCTTTCTCCACATACACTTTAGTATTCACTTCTGATTTGGTGAATCGGTACAACATATCATTATGCTCAATAAACGTCGTATCAATGGTCGGAAGTGACTCATCAATCATGACCTTTGGCTCAGAGAAGTTGTAGAAGTCTCTTGTTGTTGCGTAGTACATCACATTGTACTGGCCTGCAGGTCTTCCGTTATAATCACCATATGTCTCTGTGTTTTTCATCGATGATGCCCAAAATACAATATACTCTCCAGTTAGCGGATCATAGATAGCTTCGGGTGCCCACGTATTTCCTCCATTCTTAGGAGCAACCTCGATCATACGCTGCTCGCTCCAATGAACGAGATCCTCCGACTCCCAGATCATCATGTAATGACTACCCGTAATTTGAGCTTGGTCGAAATTTGTACTTTCGCCCATTTTCAAATCGGTTGCCAGCATATAGAATTTATCACCTTCTGGAGACCGTATAACGAATGGATCCCGAAGTCCTTTTTCACCCATATCAGATTGAAGGATCGACTTACCATTATTCAACCCTTTCCAGAACAATGGATCTTCAGCTGTAGCGAAGGATATCTCTTCACCACCCTCATATTCACCTGTAAAGTACGCAAAGAAGTAAGCATCATGCTGTACTGGCGCAATTGCTTGTTTAATCGTAACGTTAAAAATTAGCTCTTTAGAAGCTGCACCATTTGTAATTGTAGCTATTAGCGTAACGGGCGTATCCGTAGCTTGACGACTTACCCAGCCTAGCTGTTTAGCATTACCAGCCGCTTCAGACGTTCCTTTCACAACAGCCGGTTTGCTAGATAACCATGTAATTGTGGAGCCTTGTTCACCTGTAGCAGCAAGACGTATGTTACCTTTAACGTTCTCAGCATTGTAGATCTCTATTTGTTCAGCGTCCAGATCAACCTTCTGCTGATCATCGAATTGCTTCAAGATCGTAACAGGGAATACAGCTGTAGTTGATACGCCTTGATACGTTAAAGTAGCCGTAAGCTCTGCCTGAACATTATCTGCTTGAACAGCTGGACGTTGTACAGTGCCATGGTTAGAAATGACAGTAGGATGACTGGAACTCCAAGTAATGCTCACGCCGTTTTTACCGCTTGTCGGTAATGTAACGTTTCTTGTTATCTTATCGGTGCTTTTATCGCCTTCACCTAAGTAACGACTGATGTTGAGTTGATTCGCTGCATCATCAACAGTCAGCTGACGTATTTTTGAGATGTGAGTTGCTCCTTCTTGTTGATATAACTCGCCTACTTCTTGGTCTGTCAACGCGCGATCATATACTCGAAAATCAGCTACGCTACCTTGAAGGTATGGATCGTTTGAGAAGATTGATTTACCGATAAAGCCAGAGAAAGTAGCATCCGGATTAATAATTTCTGACAGCTTTAGTCCCTTTGCATTACCCGAAGCAACCTTAGCTCCATCCACGAATAACGTTATCCTATTGCTAGCTTCGGACAAGGACACCGTTACATGCTTCCACTGCCCACCGATAAGGTTTGAGTTTGCGCTACCTGTAACTAATGCTTCGTTCGGCCAGCCATTTTTAGAGATACCTGTGGCAATCATATTACCTGATCCACTACCGTGACGTGGTGTTACGAAGAAATATTTGTTCGTTTCTGGTGTTAATACAGTACCCAAACCGAAGATCCAGCGATTCGTCCCATCATTCGTCCAGTTCACGATTGAAGATACTGTAATCTCATTCAGACCGTGTAGTAGATCTAATCCATTTGAGCCCTTAGGAATCTCAACATGCCCACTATTAGATGTAGAGCTTCCACCATTGAAGGAGACAAAGCCAACCTCACTGTTTGAAATGAATTGTCCATTGTTTGGATTTCTAAATATTCCGTCAAATGTAACTGCCTTATTGGCAACATCCTTCAGTACGAGTTGACCGTCTACTTCTTCAGTCGTCTTCATGTTGTAATGAAGAATAAGATCATCTTTTAGCGATTTTCCCTTAACGGTAACGGCTGATGTAGCTGTAAACTCTCCATCTTCAGTCTGTACCGTAATTGTGGCTGTACCTTCACTAACAGCTGTAACTTTACCCGTTGAATTGACAATCGCTACACTGGAGTCACTAGATGCCCAGATAACTCTTTTATTTGTTGCATTTGAAGGTGAAATAGTAGCTACTAATATCTCGCTGTCCCCCGCTGATAAAATAAATGTAGGTTCATTAAGCAAGACATTCTTAACGGCAATCTGCTCAATAGAGTCATCCTTAGGTAGTAAGGTAACAATAAACTCCTTCGTTGCCTGGCTTCCACCTAAAGAAATGGTTGCAGTTAACGTCACTTGTTGCTCCATTTCTCGTAAGAACACTTCCCCGGTTGCACTAATCGCACTCTCATCACTAGAAGTCCATGAGATCATTGCGCCATTCTTATCTTGAGTAGGCAGTTCAAGAGATTCTGTAACTGCCGATATATCACCTAACGTTAGCTCTATTTTGCCTTGTTGTATTTGCTTTTCATTAAACGATTGTTCATATACTACAGCGATATCTTCATTATCTAGTGCCTCTCCGTAAATTCTTAAATCTTGAAAGCTGCCTGCAAAAGTAGCATCCCCTAAATAATTGGAGCGACCGATGTAAGCATGCAAATCAGTACCAAAACTTGCTGTTGTTTTCTCTTTGGCGGTCGTGCCTATACTTACACCGTTAATGTAACCTGTAATAGAGCGTTCTGTAATGACCGTCGTATAGTGAACCCATTGACCTTCGTACTGTGACGTAGAAGTGCCTGATACCCCTACCTCAGTCGTCCAAGGCTGGTCAACATTATTGTTATTCGTAAATACTGACTTAAAATCACCACTTGGATTCGATGGATTAAACATCCAGTAATTCGTTGGCAAGTTATTGCCAGCTGCTGGAGTACCGTAGAATAATGCTGAGTAGTTCCCACTTCCAGTGTTGCTCTTGATCCATACAGATATCGTTGTATTTTCTTGATTATCAAACAAACCAGTAGGAAGCTGAACGTAGTTTGTATTACTATCTGTTCCCCCAGGTAAAGTGAGACCATCGGTGTAAGTAATGTCTCCTACGGCCGTTCCATGCTTTTCATTACCTGATATATCCTGTACATCCTCAAGCAATGGATAATGCGCCAACATCGTTGGTGTTATTGTGTCCGCTGAAGCTTGATTGCTAAATGGCAGAACAAGATTAAACCAGCTACTGAAGGTCATAAGTAAAACTAACATTAGGATTGTAATTTGCTTCCGCATAGCATTCTTCCCTTCGATTAATTTTCAGAAGCATACAACCCATATCTCTCACCTATAAAACCAGACCACCTCGCTCAAGGAAATAGAGATACGTTTTAAAAAAAAGAATGCGCTTACATTTCTTCTCATATTACGTCTTCAACACTTCCAATTCAATGTAGTATCTTGTTAATAAGGTGGATTTTTTTATTGCAATTCAAGCAAACTTCAACACTATCTCTATACTTCGAAGTAATCGTTTTCATTCTATATATACGCTATGTTTAAATTAAAGGATTGAACGCCTGATAAACATAATATATATAGTTGGGCGCTTGTCATATGGACAACGTGTCCGAATACGATGCGGTAAGCCATGGGTGCACCGCATCGAAAAATAAGGAGGATTTTCATTTATGCCAAAACGATTTAGCAGAATGCTCGCGTTCCTCTGTTGCTTGGTAATGGTGGCGTCGCTAATGCCTACCAGCTATGCCGCCGCCACTGACAACATCGAGAACGCAGAAGCGAATGAAACACCCACCGCCATTTTTGGAACTCCCGAACTCGGGTCAAACGACCCACTCTGGGGCCAGACCATGGAGCATCACATCAACAAAAGCACTGTGCCCGCCGATCCCAGACCCCATGCCACGGGCACAGCCAAAATCCTTTGGGACCATGACTACCTGTATTCCCGAGTAGTTGTGAATGACAGTAATCTATATCAGGGAGCTGGCGGAGATCACCAGTACGACAGCCTGGAGTTTTATGTCGGCACCGGAACCGGAGGCTCAAACCAATGGCGCGTCAGCGCGTCGGGTGTGTTCTCAGGGCAGGCCGCTCCGGGCAGAGCTGCATGGACCCAGATCACGGAAACAGGATATATCGTGGAGATGAGAATACCCAAAAGAACCTTGACCTTGGAGGAGGGCAAGCTTACCTTTGAGGTTTATATTAATAACTCAACGGAAAAGGGCGGTGACCGCTATGAAGTCGTTTCCAGTTTCGGAGATCCGGACGCGGCTTACACCAGCGCTGCTTCTTTTACAGACAGCCTGCAGCTCTCTTTAGCCAATGAAGTGGACACCAGATTCTCAATCACCGCCACTGCGGGACCGGGCGGCCGAATAACGCCGAACCCACCCGGCGATGTTCTGAGAGTAGATCGGGACTCTAACAAAGAATTTACGTTTACCCCCGATTCCGGCAAAATGGTGGATACCGTAACGGTAGACGGCGAGACCGTGACTCTATCTGCTGGCACTTATACCTTTTCGAATATTGAGGCTGACCATACAATTCACGTAACATTCAAAAACGATCCGGACGCGGGGATACTTCCCTTTATCGTATGGAATGACAACTTCGCCAGTGGCGAGTACACAACGGCTGTCATCATCGACTTAGGCGAGGGGAAGGCAGCGTTAGGCTCCGAGCTTAATTCGGGCTTGTTTACCTTGTCAGCCAGAAACACAACCCTGAACGGCGAAGCGGTGACCTTTGAAGGAACGCGCAAGATCACAAGGGTATACGCTAATGACGAACCGAAGGTACGCGGCTATCTGGGGCCGGTAAGCAATTCACCAGATTATCAGGACGGACTGGCAAGCGGCCGTTACATCGTAGTTGAGTCTGAGTTTTATTCAGCGAGCGGCGGCAAAACAACGCTGGATGGCAGCAGTAACTCGACAAAGCAGGTTTACAACATCGTCCCAAACGGAGAGATCGTACTGACAGAAGGGAGTCCACTTCGCAACGTGGTTTTTGAACAGGAAATAGTTGTGAATCCGATCCTTGACAAGTTTACAACATTCACGGACAATTCGGTCAATCGCTCGCTCTACCTTCACAAGGATGAAGACGGTAAAGTGATCAAAGGATTGCCGCTGTATGTTTATACCCACGGCATGTCACGCGGCGGCACAAACGCTGCGACAGACCAAAAAGCGGCCATGAAATCCGCCAACGGCTCGGTCGCTCTAATGAAAAAAATGGAGAAAAATCCTGACAAGTACGCCAGCCATGTACTGAATATTTCCTATAATGGCGTATCTGTTCCCTCAACAGAGAATGTTAAGAAGGTCATAGACGCCCTGATTGCCAGCGGCGAAGTAGACCCTAATCGTGTTTACGCGGCGGGCTTCTCATGGGGCGGCCAGTATACAAACAACTTAGTTAACAGCCATCCTGGCTTCTTCGCCGCCGCCGCACCTATGGCCCCGGTAAGCGGTTCACCGAATGCTAAGGACAACGACGCTCACAACAATCTGGCCTATTGGATGTTTTTAAATGCTCATAATGTTGGAGGCTACCAGACTAACCTCAATAACTTCATCAATAACAATATGCCAAAAATGATCAACGCGAGGGCTTCGCGCTTTGAGAGTAATGAGGTCCTTACGTGGCCCTACAATCAATTTGATCAGCCAAATCTGAGGCCTAATCCGGCCAACACACCTGTTCTGGCTGATTACATAGCCCACGAAGTTGAAGCGGCGGTTCTTTACAACCAGATAACTATGGGGAATTGGAGCATAGCTCCCACGGCGCAGTCCTCTAACTTGCCGGCTTGGAACAATGACTACACAGACGTCTTTGATTGGATGTTCGCGCAGAGAAAACCGGTCGTGCCAGGTGCTCCGAGCGGCTTCAAGGCGACAGCCGGTGACGGACAGGTCACATTGAACTGGTCCGCCCCTGCTGACGACGGTGGCAGTGCGATCTTGGGCTACAAGGTATGGTATGGCAACGGGACGCCGATCACACTGGATGCGACGGAGACCAAATATACCTTCAAGAACCTGACAAATGGCCAAGGCTACAACTTCACCATCATCGCGGTGAATGCAAAGGGCGACGGCGCGGAGATCAGTGCTACGACGACGCCGATGAAGACGACGACTCCCACTGTGCCTGATTCTGGCGGCAATACGGGAAACACCGGAAATACCGGAAATACCGGCAACATCGGTAATACGGGCAACACCGACAATACGGGCACCGGGACAGACGCTGGAACGTTGAAGTCGACCTACACAGTGAATACACCGAAGGATAAACCCGCGATCACAGACAAAAACGGCAACACCACCCTTCCCGGTGGCGGCGAGATTGCGACCAAAGGCGGGACGAAGATTAAGGTACCCGAAGGCACATCGATAGACTCAAACGGTAAGTTAACCATTCCGGCAGACAAGAGCGCCGAAGTGATACTACCCGGCGACAACAGCACAGTGACCATTTCGGGAGGATCGACGATAGCGAGCGACGGTACGGTTACAGTAGGCGGCAAAGACGCGCATGTGACCCTGCCCAACGGCAACCGTGTGGATATTCACGGCGGATCGAAGATACGGAGCGGCGGAGCGGTTGTGGTAGGACCGAGCGGCGCAAAAGTTAGCTTAGATAACGGCATGTCGTTGAACATCCGTGAGGGTACGGAGCTGGCGTTTGATGACGTCACCCCACTGGGCTTCCTCGTGATATCGGGCAATCCTTTCAGGGATGCCAACATGGACGACTGGTTTTACAACGATATAAATTTCGCCTACACATACGATCTTTTCAACGGTACGACGTCCACGACGTTCTCACCGGGCAACGCAATGACGCGAGCAATGTTCGTGCAGGTACTGGCCAATCTTGAGAACGTAAACCTCTCCAGCTACACGAGTTCCCGCTTTAACGACGTGACGGACGGACAATGGTACACCGCGGCAGCCGAGTGGGCAGCCGAAAAAGGCATAGTCCACGGTACAAACGCAGACCTGTTTGACCCCAATTCACCAATGACGCGCGAGCAGATGCTGGTGATACTGTACAACTACATGAAGTACAAAGGCTATGAGCTCCCTGAAAGCCAGGCTAAGTCCTTCACGGACGAGAGTGAGATCAGCTCCTGGGCATTGGAGGCCGTTCAGGCACTGCGGGACATCGGCATTGTAGTAGGCAAGCCGGACAACTTCTTTGCTCCCAAAGCCACCGCCACCCGCGCCGAAGTAGCCACGATCTTTGTAAGATTCGTCGAATATCTGGCTAACTGAAAGCGTATACAGATAAATGCAGACCCTTCCGGTTGGACAATATCCAGCCGGAAGGGTCTCCTTGTTTTCAAACTGTACTTTTTTTGACAACTCCACAGTCAGGACTTTAAACCCTCTATTTTTGCATCTAGAATATTCGTCCCCAAGTCCAAAAAATTCTAATTAATTATGCATGTTCTGATTTATTTCACCACAAAAAAAACGCCATCGCAATAATGTGATGGCATTCTTGATTATGGAGCCTAGGGGGATCGAACCCCTGACCTCATCGCTGCCAGCGATGCGCTCTCCCAGCTGAGCTAAGGCCCCAGGATATGAAATAGATAACTTGTCCAACACTGCTACGTTCCACAGGCGACTCCTATATCATATAAAATCCAGCTTTCGCTGTCAATCACTTTCTCAAGATCCAAAGTGATTGGAGAAGAACAACCGATTTCTCTGGTACACACGGACTGGAACTCCAGACTGCTCTTCTCCCTTTACCAACTTCACTAATCCTCCAGATTGTCTTTGGACAACAGGGATTTCAGTTCTTTCATGAACATATTGATATCTTTGAACTGGCGGTATACCGACGCAAAACGGACATACGCCACTTCATCAACTGGAAACAACTGTTCCATCAATAACTCACCAATCTGGCGACTCTCCACTTCAGCATCAGCTGTATTACGCAGAGATTTCTCCACTTCAGATACCATCATCTCCAGGGTCTCTACGGAGACTGGACGTTTCTCACAGGCACGAATAAGCCCACGGAGAATTTTGTCCCGGCTGAACTCTTCACGACTGCCATCTTTCTTAATGACGATCAGTGGAGTCTCCTCAATCATCTCAAACGTTGTAAATCTTCGGGCACACTGCTCACACTCACGGCGACGACGAATGGATTTTGCTTCGTTGGCCGGACGCGAATCAAGCACTTTGGTACCCATATAACCGCAATAAGGACACTTCAAAACAGATCACTTCCCACGTTTTACTTTTTACCACATATTCCCTGTACTGATTTTGTAATGAAAAACGCATTGCCGACACATAATACTTTTACCAACCCGCGAGGAGGTGAACAGCAATGGCACAAAGCAATGGTAACTCCAACAACTTGGTGGTAACTAAAGCTTCCGCAGCACTCGAGCAAATGAAATATGAAGTTGCTCAAGAACTCGGAATCAGCATCCCACAAGACGGATACCAAGGTAACATGACTTCTTACGAGAACGGTTCGATCGGTGGATACATCACGAAGCGTCTGGTAACAATTGCAGAACAGCAATTGGCAGGTCAATACCAATAATATCTGCATCGTAATACGCTACACAGAGGAGCATGGAGCGGCCGGTGAATAACCGGCCTGCTCTGTGCTTCTACTTATATACTTAGAACGTATTATAGATCTTTACATACTGATTATAATAGTAAATGACTCTTTGTACATAGTGACGCGTCTCACCAAACGGAATATCTTTCACTGTATCGAACGAGCCATCCCATACACCATCTCTAAGCCAACTGTTTACTTTGCCTGGACCCGCATTATAGGCAGCGATCATAACTGCTTCATTGCCATCAAATTGATCGGACAGATTCCGCAGATACCATGTGCCTAACTGAATATTTCGTTCAGGCTCGTGCTTCAATTCCTCCAGCGAAGTGTCGGGAATTTTGGCTTGTTCCAGTATCCAATTCGCCGTGTCAGGCATCAGTTGCATGAGCCCAATGGCACCTCGTTTGGATTCCTTGCTTGTCTTAAAATTGGTCTCCACCTTGATAATGGAAGCAATCAGAAACGGATCAACCTCATAACTCTGAGATTGGGCACGGATCTCTTCCTTATAATGTATGGGATAGAACCATGCCATCCAGTTTGTATTCAGAAATAACACCAGTACAAAAGACACAAACATCAACAGCAGTACACGTTTCTTACGCAATATCTTCATAACAAACCCTTACGCTGTAGATATGAGTCAATTTGCTGTTCCGTCGCAGGCCATAAGCCGCTGTTATCGATGACAATGTCAGCCAGCTGTTTTTTGCGCTCAATATCCATCTGTACATCCATTCGAGCCTCAGCCTGCGCTGCAGTCATTCCATCCCGACTCATCAAGCGATCTCGTTGCACCGATCTCGGGACATATACAACCATGACTTCCTCGAAACCGTCCTCCAGACCTGATTCGTAGAGCAAAGGAATATCAGATACCACAAGTTTATCCGGATGTTGCAACGCATATGCAGCAGCCCGTTCGCGCATCTCTTTTCGGATCGCCGGATGTGTGATAGCCTCCAATGCCTTTCGTTCCTCTGGTTGTTGAAAAACAATACTCCCAAGCTTTTTCCGATCCAGTGTTCCATCTTCGTTCAGTATGGCTTGTCCAAACCGCTTAACAGCGGCGGCCAACACGGGATGCCCGGGCATCATAACTTCCCGGGCAATAACGTCTGCATCGATGAGCAACGCTCCCTTACTGGCGAGATAGGCGGAAACACTGCTTTTGCCTGTCGCGATCCCGCCGGTTAAGCCTATATTCATCGTTTCACCTCATAACAACTTCATTATTCCCATAATCATTAACAATAGCGCTGGCAATACAGACAGTCTTCGCATCCAGCGCAGAGCTGAGAATCGTAGGCCAACCTTCATGCCGAGTGACAGAAACGCCCCACTAAACAGTGCAATAATGAGTGCTGTCCATAGTGTAGGGAATCCCAGAAGTGCCGCTCCCAAACCTGCTCCAAACGCATCCAGAGACAGGGCAATACCCAGCCACATCGCTTCTTGAGCAGATATACTTCCCGAGTTATCCATATCCGCCTTGGAGGGACTACGAAGGATCTGAATGACAACGCCCAGCTTGCGCAGCTCCAGTGTAAATACCATTCGTTCCAGTGATCCATTTGAAGCCGACTGCTCCAGATCCAGTGCGAGCACCTGATTCCTGCCCTTTGAATCCGACAGTCTCTCTTGTGCTTCTCCCACTCCAGTTACCTTTGCTTCTGCTGCCTCACCCATTCCAGTGTCTGTTTCCAGCTGTTCTTTGCCTTGCTTTCGAATTAGTTGCAACAGTGACCATGCACCAATACCTATCAATATAACGGCTCCCACGATCGAAGCGATATCCGGTGACACCACATGGGACAACAACACACCTACTTGCATCGACAAGGCAATAACCAATCCCGAACAGATCGAAATAACAGCGATAGATAACAGGGGAATCTTAGTCCTCCGTAACCCATATGTAATCCCGACTCCAAAACCATCTAAACTAAGCGCCAAAGCAAGCGCCAGCAATGAAATAAAATGATGCAGCACCCCGGACTCCTCCTCTGTGCGGTACTCGTGCCAACTGAAGATGCCAGTATGGGTATACGCCCGCTTATTTCTGCCATATCAGTATATGGAGGGAGGAATCCAAGGGTGCTATGATTTCATCATTTCGTTCATTCAGTTCATGTTACAGCAGCTGACAGTTCGGACAAAAATGCGTGCCACGGCCACCAACCACCGTTTTTTCAATTAACGTACCACAAGTTGTACAAGGTTCTGATTTGCGTCCATAGATTTTCAGTTGATGCTGGAACATCCCCATCTCACCCTGTCCATTCACATAGGACTTGATGGAAGATCCCCCTGCATTCACTGCATCTTGCAACGTAGCTACAATCGCTTCATGGAGCACCGTTAACTGAGCTTCGGTCAGTGTCTTGGCGATGGTCTCGGGATGGATACCTGCGCGAAATAGAGCCTCGTCCACATAAATATTCCCGATACCAACCACATATGCCTGATTTAAAAGTACAGCCTTGATTTTGGTTGTACGCTTGCCAACCGCCTCGCGGAATGCAGTTACCGTAAAGGCTGGATCAAGCGGCTCCAGTCCCAGCTTCAGCAAAGGTTTGGACACCAGTTCCTCACCTGCATTAAACAGATGCATCGTACCGAACTGACGCACATCCTTATAACGCAATTCCGTACCATCATTAAAATGGAAGATCACATGTGTATGCTTTTCCACATCTTCATGCTGCTCGTACACTCCGTACCTTCCTTCCATCCGCAGATGGGAGACAAGCACCAGCCCGTCCAGCAAAATACGCAAAAACTTGCCGCGGCGCTCCACCCCAATGACGGTATGTCCCGCGAGTTCCATTGCAAATGCATCTATGTCGTCCGGCCGCTGAATAATCCGCGGCAAGCTAACGGTAACATGATCAATCGTTTTGCCCACAATAAGTTGATTCAATGTTCTTCTGACTGTTTCGACTTCCGGTAATTCCGGCATGATGTTCTCACCTCCCCTATATTATAACGGAAGATGGCGCTCAGCGGGACCCTTTTCTTATATCTCGGACATGGAAGGGCCTATTGTAAAATACCGGAAAAACCGCGCAGCACTTGATTTATTTCGCTTCGTACCAGTTATCACCAAAGCTGACTTCTGCTTTCAGCGGAACCGACAGTTCCAATGCTTTTTCCATGACAGAAGGCACTAATTCCTTCATCAATTCCAATTCATCCGCAGGCACTTCGAATACAAGTTCATCGTGCACCTGAAGCAACATACGGCTCTTCAACTTGCGTTCCCGTAGCGCTTCATCCATCTGTACCATGGCCAGCTTGATGATATCTGCCGCTGTTCCCTGAATCGGTGTATTCATCGCCGTACGCTCTGCGAAAGAACGCAGGTTGAAGTTACTGGCATTAATCTCTGGCAGGTAGCGACGACGTTCCAACAACGTTTTGACGTAACCATCCTGGCGAGCTTCCTTCACAATATCATCCATATATCGGCGCACACCCTGGAATACTTCAAAATACTGATCTATAAACTGCGCGGCCTCTTTACGTGTAATATGCAGGTTTTGTGATAAGCCATAATCACTTATTCCATACACGATACCAAAGTTAACTGCCTTGGCGGAACGACGCATATCCCCATCCACATCCTCAGGCTTCACGCCGAATACATCCGAAGCGGTCTTTGTATGAATATCCATATCATTGACAAATGCTTCCTTCAAGCGCTCATCGTCCGAAATGTGGGCTAGTACACGCAGTTCAATCTGGGAATAGTCTGCTGCCAAAATGGACCATCCAGGTTCGGAAGGAACAAATACCTTCCGGATTTTGCGACCTTCTTCCATCCGAATCGGAATGTTCTGCAAGTTCGGGAATTGACTGCTAAGTCGTCCCGTTGCAGCAATGGTCTGACGATAATACGTATGCACCTTGCCATCCCGATTGGATATCTCTTTGAGCAATCCTTCCACATAAGTGGATTGCAGCTTGGCAAGCTGACGATATTGTAAAATATGCTTGACCACATCATTATAAGGAGCCAATTTCTCCAATACTTCCGCATCTGTGGAATAACCCGTTTTTGTTTTCTTCACCACTGGCAAGCCCAGTCTATCAAATAAAATCTCACCCAGTTGCTTTGGTGAATTCAGATTAAATTCCGTTCCTGACAGCTTGTAAATCTCAGCCATCAACCTGCTGATCTGTTCTTCAAACTCACTGCCCAAAGCCTGTAGATCGGCTGTATTGGCCTTGATGCCCTGTTTCTCCATGTCCGCCAATATACGTGACAACGGCATTTCCAGTTCATGGAACAGTGAATTCATCTCATCGGTTTCCAACACCTGCTCCTGAAGTGGAATAATGGCTGCTACTGCAGCAGCCTTCCGACATAGGAAATCCCCCAGTATTTCTACTTCCGGTACCTTGTACTTGGCCCCTTTGCCCATAACCGTGTCATCCTCCACAAGTGAAGGCAGACCATACTTGGTCGTGAGTCCACTAATCGTCTGGTTGGATTCCGTTGGATCAAGCAAATACGCAGCTAGTTGTACATCAAATGACGCACCAGCGAATTCAATGCCATGCGCATGCAGGGCCAGGTCCACACGATGAAGATCATAACCGCGCTTTGGCTGGTCTGAATTACCAAGCCATGCCCGCACTGGAGCCGCAGCTTCGGAATGAAGCAATTCGGGAGATATGAACGTATATGTTCCAGCGGAACCTACAGCAAGTCCAATCAATTTCGCTTGGTGCGGGTTATCCCCATGTGTCTCCACGTGGAGGACATCAATGGAATTCAGTGAACTGAACAGCTCACTGATGTTGTCCTCTGTTGCAATGGAGGATTCAACTTCGGCAGCAGGGACCGCTTCCTGTTCAGAACCGATGCTGCCACTGAACGACAGGCGTTCGAGCAAGGATTTGAATTCCAGCTTGGCCAATGCAGGGCCCGCATTTTCTTCTTTTAATCCAGCGAATTGCATATCCTCCCACGTCTGCTCCAGCGGAACTTCCCGGTGAATCGTCGCGAGTTGTTTGCTCATCCGGGCATCTTCGGCATGGGCCTCGATCTTTTCTTTCATCTTGCCTTTCAGCTCACTTGTGCCGTTCAGTACATCCTCTACCGATCCGAACTGGTGCAGCAGCTTCAACGCTGTTTTCTCTCCAACCCCGGGAATGCCTGGAATGTTATCGGACGCATCGCCCATCAGACCCTTGAGATCAATGATTTGCAGCGGCGTCAGACCATAACGCTCCTTAATCTGAGCAGGATCATACAGCTCAATATCGGTTACCCCTTTACGCGTCAGCCCGATATGTACATGTTCGGAAGCAAGCTGCAGCATATCTTTGTCACCCGATACAACAAGCACCTGTCTACCCGCTTCATCTGCGCGTTTGGTTAACGTTCCGATGATGTCATCCGCTTCAAATCCAGCTAGCTCAAACTGAGCAATGCCAAGTCCTTTCAGCAGTTCTTTGAGCAAAGGGAATTGCTCTGACAACTCTGGTGGTGTTTTCTCCCGTCCACCCTTGTATTCCTGGTACCCTTCGTGGCGGAACGTGATTTTGCCTGCATCAAATGCAACCATGACATGTGTAGGCTTATGCTCTTCAAGCAATCTCAGCAGCATCGTAGTGAAGCCATATACCGCATTGGTATGCAGACCTTTCGAGTTGGTCAGAGGCGGCATTGCAAAAAACGCCCTGTAAATAATGCTATTTCCATCTATGAGAATAAACTTGTCCATTCCAGCACCTCGCGTATTATATGGTCAACCTCTTCAAATTACATCTACTCTCATGATACCATACCCACCTGTCACATCAAAAAGAATAGCCTCTTTCACTTCACATTTAATCGCAAAAAAGAACCTTCTCCACAGACAGCTGTACACAGCCTACCTGAGAGAAAGTCCTTTTCCATTCATATGATTGCATTACTTAATCAGTACCGATTCCCCAATTCCAAATCAATACTCTTCTATTGATTCAGATCTGGACGTTTACCTGTCACCAGGTATACCGTGCTCTCACCAATGTTGGTTGCATGATCGCCAATCCGTTCAATGTAACGTCCAACCATCATCAGCAGCATAGCCTGTGAAGCCTGATTCGGGTGCTCAGTCATTAAAGTGTAAAGATCACTGATCATGTGGCTATACAGTTGGTCCACCTGATCGTCCGTTTGAGCCATTTTATAGGCCAGGTCTGTGTTTTCTTTCAGGAAAGATTCGATGGATTCATCGACCATGGATTTCACGATTTCTGCCATTTGCGGGATATCCACCAGAGGTTTAATCAGCTTCTGTCCATCCATCCGGAGTGTCACCTTCGCCACGTCGAGTGCAAGATCTCCCATACGCTCCAGATCACTGGAGATTTTGAATGCCACAATAATACGTCTAAGATCCTTCGCCACCGGCTGTTGTGTGATGATCAGTTTGGAGCCAAGTTCCATAATTTTGTCTTCAAGGGCATTCAGATTCGCATCATTCTTGATGATGACCTGAGCTTTCTCCGCGTTCATCGTTTGTAAACTCTCAATAGCACCATCCAATGCTGCTCCTACATGTTCACCCATTTGTTTGAGCAAGGTACGCAGCTCTTCAAGCTCCTGATCAAATTCTTTTCTGCGAATCATAGATTTCATGTCCTCCTTATCCATCATCTCCGGGTATGCCGGGATCATTCCAATTCAGCTCGCTTAACCGAACCTTCCAGATATATAATCCTCGGTCCGGGAATCTTGCGGTGTGGAGAATAACGTCTCCGTATCAGCTGCCTCCACCACTTCACCATTCAGGAAAAATACCGTGCGTCCAGATACCCGTGCCGCTTGGTGCATATTGTGGGTAACCATAACGATCGTGTACTTGTGATGCAATTCCTTCACCAGTTCCTCAATCTTCAATGTGGAGATTGGGTCGAGTGCAGACGTTGCTTCATCCATCAGCAGAACGTCAGGCTGTACAGCCAGCGCCCGTGCAATACAGAGACGCTGTTGTTGTCCGCCGGACAAACTAAGTGCCGACTTTTTCAATACATCCTTCACTTCATCCCACAATGCAGCATGGACAAGACTTTGTTCCACCAACTGATCCAGTTCAGCCTTTTGGGTTACCCCGTGCAAGCGCGGTCCATAAGCCACGTTATCGTATATGGATTTTGGAAAAGGATTCGGTTGTTGGAACACCATGCCAACTCGTTTGCGCAGTGTCTCCACTTCAATCTCATTACTGTAAATGTCAGAGCCATTCAGCATAACCTGTCCTTCCACACGAACACCCGGAATCATGTCATTCATCCGGTTTAACGTGCGAAGCAATGTCGATTTACCACAACCTGACGGCCCGATGAACGCAGTAACGGTTTTTTCCGGCAGATCCATCGATATATTTTTAAGCGCGTGATGCGTATCATAATATAAATTAAGATTTTCAATGTGAATGAGGTCCTTCATGGATGTTCACTTCTCCTTCGCTGCAGGGACACGGAAACTCCCTTTACGTTGAGACCGATACTGATAATCTTTCATCGCTGCTCGGCCATCTTTAATATCCTACCCTTTCATTGTAAAAACAGTATCACTTTCATGTTAACGGAATGTAAAAAAGACATCCTTAACCTTCATGATCTGCTTGATGGATCAATCTGATTGCTGATGCCTGCTTTATTGACTACCTTATAGTTTACTCTCCATTCGAAACCATCTCATCCAGCTTCGTACGAATGTGCTCTGCAACTTCTCCAGCTTTCCCGCCTTCCATGGCGATCTCCTCTGCTATACGAGACAAATCTCTCACCGCACTGTTCAGTTGTCGGAACGTTGCTCCCCCTGCGGTGACATGCACCGAACTGTCGTCAATCTCCGCTCCGCTTGCCTTAACCAGTTCAACAGTCTGAAGGGTCAATCCACCAATATTCTCTAGCAATGAAGACATGTTCCCCGCAACCTCACGGGTCTGTTTTGCGAGCGCTCGAATCTCGCCTGCAACAATCTGAAAACCTCGTCCATATTCACCGGCATGAGCTGCTTCAATGGAAGCATTCAGGGCGAGGAGACCACTTTGATCTGCCAGGGAGCGAATGGATTGTGCCATGCCTGAGCCTGTTTTGATCGAATTCAGCATGTGATCCGCATGTTGACCTTGACTTTCCATATGCTGATGTACCCGGTTATAGGAAGCATCAACGTGCTTCAAACTCTCTTCGCCCTGTTTGGACAATGCCATGATCTCACGGGCCTCATGAACGGTCTGATTCGCAGCATTCACCAGCTTGGTGACCGCATCGTTGATTCTGGATATCTCCTGTCTGCTCTCGGTTACTGTACGTATACGCTCTTCCGTAACAGCCTGTTGCAGTCTGCGAGAGAGGGACATTACGTCTCGCATCGTCAGCACACCAAGCAGTCTGCCTTGTTCCGTAACCAGCAGACAATCGTAGAAATGCTGTTCATTCCGTCCAAGTGCGATATCAATAATCGTTGCGGCTTCCATATGAATATCTGCAATAACGGGAGATGTATTCACTACTTGTATGACCGGCTTACGGTAGAATAGATCTGCCGCAAAACGGCCATTTAACATCCGATATAACGTCTCTCGCATTAACAATCCAGTGGGTTCCATCTGCTCATCACACAATACGATACATGGGTGTTCCTGATCCTGATTCATCATCGTGGCAGCTTCTCCACAGGTGGTATGGACTCCCGCGACAGGTACCTGACGATAATAGTCCTGCAAATGGATCACAGATTCTTCAGCAACTAGTGCTACTTCAGTTTGCTCCATTATGGGTGTCGTTAATTCTTCATTATGTAAAACAACATGAGGCTGGTCAGGTTTCACTTCGAGCAACATGGGCATAAATGCGCAATCTCCTTTACGTAATACCTCCGTCTTGAGGTGGGTTATGTAGGTACAAAGTATCACTCAGATAAGTCCATGCTACTCCCTCTACGTAAAGAAAAATCTTCCTTTATGTTAAATGAACGTAAAATAAAACTCCCCGATCATTGCTAACTTGAATGATGGGGAGTTTTTCTTTTGACAACCAATTTATAACCTACACCACGAATGGAATCAATGTGAACCGATTCCGGGTCCAACTCCAGCTTTTTACGTAATGAACTGACGTGAACATCCACCGTTCGTTGACCTCCGATATAATCAAAGCCCCACACAGCGTTCATCAGATCATCCCTTGTCAGTACCACACCCGGCTTTTTAGCCAAATATAGAAGTACTTCGAACTCTTTCGGACGCAGACTGATGGATTGTCCACCCAGTGTCACTTCATATTTCAAAGGGTAAATCTCCAGCTCTCCCAGAATAATTCGTGAGCCATCCTTGTCCTCAAGCTGTGGTAAATCTTCACCATTGGAATAACGTCTTAATACCGCATCCACTCGGGCTAATAACTCAGATACACCAAACGGTTTGGTAATATAATCATCGGCACCTGATTTCAGTCCCTGTACAACCTCGGCTTCACCGTTCTTGGCCGTCAGAATGATAACAGGTGTACTAACACCCTGTATTCTTAACTTGCTCAGAATGTCCAGACCATTCATGCCCGGAAGCATCAAATCCAGCAAAATGAGATCAAATTCCTGGGACAAGGCCCGATCATATCCTGCAGATCCGTGATCCTCTGCCGTAACGTCATAACCTTCCTGTGTCAGGTTATACGTGAGTAATCTTGATAATGTAGGTTCATCTTCAATAACTAGCAAACGCTGTGCCATGATACCCCTTCTCTCTTCATAGGTTGTCTGTTGCCACAACACTTTTTCTATCATAGCACTAATTTGTTAACGCGGTGTAAAACAATACACACTTTTTACATTTTGATACCTGACGCCTACATCTCTTCGTCTTGAATGAATGGAAGGATCACACGGAACGTTGTCCCCATGCCCAGTTCACTCTCTACAGACAATTTGCCATGATGCAATTCCACCAGATGTTTAACGATGGAAAGTCCAAGGCCTGTGCCCCCTGAATTACGGGATCTGCCTTTATCAACACGATAGAACCGCTCGAAGATTCGCGGCAAATCTTTTTTCGGTATGCCAATTCCTGTATCTGACACCGCAAAGACAACTTCATCATCGTTATCCATCGTCACCTGCAACTTCACTCGTCCACCATCGGGGGTATAGTTGATGCCGTTGGATAACAGATTAATGAAAATCTGCTTCATCTTGTCCTCATCCGCTTCAATGTACAGTTCCTCCGGAACATGCATTTCCAGACGAATCTGCTTTTTCTCCGCCACCTTGGACAAGGTGCCCAGCACCATTTCGAAGAAAGAGTGTACATGAACAGGGGAGCATTGCAGCGGTGCGCGTTTCGATTCAATTTTGGATAACTCCAGAATATCCCCGATTAATCGGTTAAGTCGATCTCCTTCATCATAGATGATTTTCAGGAATGATCGCTCTGTCTCCTTATCCTGTACCCCGCCACTGAGCAACGTTTCGGCAAACCCTTTGACCGCAGCAACTGGTGTCTTGAGCTCATGAGAGACATTTGCAACAAACTCACTGCGCATGGACTCCAATCGGCGAATCGCCGTCACGTCCTGCAACAGGAACAACATGCCTCGATACCCACCATCATCTTCGGACATCGGTACTCCATCAATACGGATCAGTTTTTCCTCCGGGTTGAACACACTCACTTCTTCATGCATCCGTTCTTTCAGTGCAACACTCTCTTCAATGGTGCGAGTTAATTCGTAGTGTCTTTTCAATTCAGTATAAGGTTTACCCGTAACCTTTCCTGCCTGAATACCAAGCATACGCTCCGCTTCCCGATTGACCAGTGCAATGGATTGCCCTGCGTCGATCATGACAATACCTCCGGTCATGTTCGCGAGGACACTCTGTAACAACGCTTCATTATCACGGATCGTCTTCAGCTGGGACTGCAAGCTGTCTGCCATTCCGTTTATGGCAAGCCCCAGCTGTCCGATCTCATCTCTACGCGTTACATCAACTCTGGCATCGTATTCCAGCTTGGTGATCCGATGGGCCACTTTTGTAATATGCTCAATCGGGGAGGTTAATCCACGTGCAACCCGATAACTGACAAACGCGACAATTAAGAACAATAGCCCAAGTGCAGCAAACATGATCATCCAACCACGCTGAAGCCCTTGATCCACAGCCTGTAGACTCATGGATAGACGAATGTAACCATCAAATTTGCCACTAGGTATTTCAATCATATCACTTTGATCCGAATTCACAGGTAGCGCTACATACAGCATGTCTTGTCCCAATGTCTCACTGTAACGTATGGATTGCCCGTATCCATCTCCGACGGCACCCTTAATCTCCTCACGGTTCAAGTGATTATCCATGGATGCCGGATCACTCTCGGAATCTCCAATGACCATGCCGTCTTTATTGATGAAGGTTACCCGGGAATCCGTCAGACGATCCAGTTCCAGCGCCCGATCTGAATAATACTTTCGTGTGGCTTCCGAGGTTGGATCACTTGCATCATGGAATGGAAAAGTTGCTTTGAGCAAATTAATCTCGCGCACCATGGTTTGCTCCAATGCGGCTATATGCGTAGTCTTAAACACTCTGCCCATCGTATATCCAGCCACAATGACGGATACACCGATCAGCACCATCATAATGATGGCAAGGCGAATTCGGAACGGTCTCATCTATCTCTTCCTTTATGATCAGATTAATATCTAATGAATTGCTCTACATTGAATCCAGTTCAATTCGGTCCCCACGGGTACCCGGATTGGAAATTACAAGAAACTCCACTTCTTCGTCGCTCCGATTCATCATCTGATGCGGCATTCCGGGTGCAATCTCTATTCCTTCATGGGTTTCCAGCACAAACGTCTCTCCATTAAGTTCCATACATGCTTCACCGCTGAGGATGAAAAAAAACTGACGGCTTACCGAATGATAATGTCGTATTTCAGCCGTTCCTGCGGGCATTCGTTCATGAATGATGCTCAATTTTTCGTTTTGAACAAGGTGCCAACCATCGCAATTCCCACCCCATATATAATGCGCCGCATTCTGTTTGCTAATTTTCATATGACTTGTCCCTCCGAGTATAATTGCTCGATCTATCATATCACAGATTAGGGGACTCCCAATCTTTTCAGTCAGTACTTTGCAATACGCTATCAACTGCAGTGAGACAAGGCTAATAATAAAATATCATAGTTGTATCAACAGAGATGCCGACTTTTGTAAACAGGTGCTAACCGCATCTTTGACATACATATTCACCTGATATAAAAAAGACGCACCGCTCAGCCATGCTGAAAGCGATACGTCTCTCTATATAATCAATCCTATCCTGAGTCTAAACATTCATTACGTATTATCCGTTCACCACTTCGCCGCCATTCACATGTATCACCTGTCCGCTCACATACGAAGAATCATCTGAAGCTAGATATACATAGGCTGGAGCCAGTTCATCCGGTTGTCCTGGCCGCTTCATTGGCTGCGTTGCGCCAAACTCACTTACTTTTTTCTCATCAAATGTGGATGGAATGAGTGGTGTCCAGATCGGCCCTGGTGCAACGGCATTAACACGAATTCCCTTCTCAATCACATTCATCGATAACGAACGAGTGAACGAAGTGATTGCTCCTTTGGTAGATGAATAGTCAAGCAGGGTCGGGCTGCCGCGATAGGCTGTGATGGAGGTTGTATTAATAATCGTACTGCCCTTCTTCAGATGTGGAAGGGCTGCCTGCGTCACATAGAACATGCCGAAGATATTGGTACGGAATGTACGCTCCAGCTGTTCTGGCGTAATATCCTCCAGATTCTGCTGTGGATGCTGTTCTGCTGCGTTATTCACGACAATGTCCAGTTTGCCCAGTTCATCTACTGTCTGCTGAACCGATTTCTTCGCAAAGGCATCATCACCAATGTCCCCTGCAATCAAGATACACTTGCGTCCTTCTTGTTCGACCTGACGTTTCGTTTCCTTGGCATCTTCGTGCTCGCTCAGGTATACAATGGCTACATCCGCGCCTTCCTTGGCATACGTAACAGCAACAGCACGTCCAATTCCGCTGTCACCCCCTGTAATAAGGGCCACCTTACCCGTCAGTTTACCTGCTGCCTTGTATTCAGGCTTCTCAAATTCCGGTCTGGGATGCATCTCCGATTCAATACCGGGGCGTTGATCCTGATGCTGTGCTGGCATTGTTTTTTGATTTTGCTGTGTGTTGGTTGACATCTAACATTCTCCTCTCAAAATGTGAACATGTTTGGATTACAGAAGACATGGACCCTAACTGTATACTTCCTTGTCTTTCGTTCTCTGAAAAAGTCTCATTCTGTAGGATGGCATGAACAGTTCAGATTATTCTTCTGCGATGAACAGCAACTTAAGCCTCAGCGTGCTGTCTCTAATCGTTATTTACCACTCTCTTTGGATATCAAACAACCAATTTGCTTTAATGCCTGTTTGGCCAAAATTCGAAATTTATTCGAAATTAGACTGTTTCATGATACAAAGTGTATTCCTATGCTGCTTGGGCTGATGTACAATGTACAGTATACTGATGTGCTTTAACTCTCATCTTTATTGGTTTAATCATTCTAACCTAACATGGAGACCTTACAATGGAATCGCATATTAATTCATATATAACACTCGTCGCTACTTCAGCCGTGCTGAATGTCTTTTTGTGTTTATATACCTATTTCAGAAGATCCGAGATTCCAAGTTCCAAAATATTCATTCTCTACACAGCAGCACTCTCCATATATACTTTTGGTTATGCGATTGAGCTGGCCAGCAACACGCTGGAGCAGATGATGTTTTGGACCACCGTGGAGTATACAGGCATGCCCTTCTCCGCATCTCTTGGCCTCATGTTGATGATAAAGTACACAGGAAAAACGTTATCCAAAAAGGTAACTGCCTCGCTGTTTGTAATCCCTTCCATTACACTAGGTATGGTTGCAACCAATGACTTTCATCATCTATTTTATAAAAAAGTATGGCTGAGAGAAGATAGTCCCGTTCCTCTGATGGATATCGCAGTGGGTCAATGGTATGTTGTACATGGTGCATTCACCTTCTCCTGTCTGTTATGTGCCTGCCTTATTCTGATTGGACAATGGAGACACACCAAGAAGATGTATCGTCGTCAATTACTTACTCTCATTACTTCACAGATTATTCCCATGGTCGCAGCTTTTCTGTATTTGCTTGGTTTGACCCCCGGCGGGATGGACCCCGTCCCCGTGCTCATGTGTATCACATCTGCCATGTATATCTGGGCGATTCTATCCTCACGTCTACTGACCATCGTACCCATCGCCAAAGACAGTATTTTTGAGAGTATGCGTGAAGGTGTAATTGTACTGGATAGTTTCAATCGACTGGTCGATTACAACAGATCTCTGCGTGACATGTTGCCAGAGCTTAATACAACCATGATTGGCCAACCCTTGGATGATATCTGGCTTAATCTTGCTGGAAAGACGTTTCCCGTTGAATACGGAAGAGAAGGATTGCAAACCGATCTGTACTGGCAGTTAAACGGAGAGACCGTCTGTTATCAGGTCAGGACATCTTACGTGTATAACAAGGATGCACAGACTGTGGGCAGTCTAATTATGTTAATCGATATAACGGAACAACGCTTCTTGCAAGAACAGCTGAAACAACTGGCTTATTTCGATGGTTTGACCAAAATCTATAATCGCACTCAATTTTTGCATAGAGGACGGGAGATTTTGAGTGAAGCTCAGCTTAATCCGCAACCTGTTTCATTCATTTTATTTGATATTGATTACTTTAAACGCATCAACGATACGTACGGGCATGATGTTGGCGATCAGGCCATCATTCATGTGGTCTCTGTCTGTAATCGATATTTAAGCCCTGAGATGTTATTTGCCCGTTATGGAGGAGAAGAGTTTGTCATCGCTCTTCCGAATACCTCGCTTCAAGAAGCCGAGAAACTTGCCGAAAAACTGAGAGTTGCCTTGTTGAATGACCCCCTGGATGTTAAGGGAGTGCCTATTACGCTCACCTCAAGCTTTGGTATTGCCCAGTACAATGGAGGGTCAGATTCGCTGGAGTCCTTGTTACGCGATGCTGATACTGCCTTGTACGAATCCAAGCGTAATGGTCGAAATGCAGTGCGGGCATATACTGTGAGTACAACCTAACCAACGTAGACCGTGTCAGATGAATATGTATGATGATATGTAGGGTAGTGATCCCTCTAGTTCCAGTTCAAAATAAACCGAGTACTGCTGATTTCATCTTGATAATAACAAAAAATAGACAGCCAATGAGGCTGTCTATTTTTTGTTTGTTCCAACGAAACACCATCTTACATCTCATCCGGCTTGTCCTAATTGCGTCTGCAAACGCTTAACCAACAACTAACAATACATCTTCGTAGGGTGGATTAACCGTCCGCAACGCACTTAGATCACCTGATTATTCACCATCAGGTACACCATGATTAACAAGAATACAGCCAGAAGTGTACTGAACATACGGATCTTGCTTTGCTCAGGACCCACATCACGTTTGTTTTTCACACCTTCTGCAGCGAGTCGCAGCGGTTTACCCATGATTCCTCCAATAGCCGCAATAGCCAAAAGCAGAACAACAACGACAGCCATCCAGACATGAGAATACTCACCTTTGGTCATCAGGTAACCACCAGTAAGAAGTTGGATTACAAGTCCATACTGCGCGACTTTGTTCAAAGAACGAAGTGATGCAAAGGCTCCCTCTTGTGCTGCGGCATTCAAGGTACGGATTTTACCGACCACAAATGGCAGAATCAAATAGAATCCCATCGCCAGTGCTCCAACAATATGGAGCAAATACATAATCATTGTCAAAATTTTCATCCTCCTCAACATTTTCGGTGTGCTATACATCACATCCCATTATACTGGGGAACTTATCCAAAGAAAAGAAAACCTCCGGGTTTACCGGAGGTTTTCTTTTAGCTTCTGTTCAAAAAGTTTTCAAACTTACAGGTTTACTACCGAAATGACGTTGCGAACCGAATCAGCAGATTTGTCCAATCCTGCTTTTTCTTCCGCTGTCAGGTCAAGTTCGAATATTTTCTCAATGCCATTACCACCCAAAATGGTTGGTACACCGAGGAACAGATCATTATAGCCATATTCACCTTCAAGATAAGCGATCACTGGAATGATACGTTTCTTGTCCTTCAAAATGGCTTCGGTCATCTGAACAAGCGAAGCTGCTGGTGCATAATAGGCACTGCCGTTACCCAACAAATTCACAATCTCGCCTCCGCCAACACGTGTGCGTTGAACAATGGACTCAATGCGTTCTGCCGGAATCAGCGTGTCAATCGGAATACCACCTACACTCGAATAACGAACGAGGGGTACCATATCGTCCCCGTGGCCGCCAAGAACGAATCCACGAACATCTTCAACAGATACATTCAACTCTTGCGCAATGAAGGTACAATAACGTGCTGTATCCAGAACACCTGACTGACCGATAACACGGTTTTTAGGAAAACCAAGGGTCTGATAAGCTGCATAAGTCATCGCATCCACCGGGTTGCTTAGAATAATGACGATGGAATCAGGGCAATATTTTTTCACATTTTCACAAACGGACTTCACGATACCCGCATTCGTATTGACCAGATCGTCGCGGCTCATACCCGGTTTACGGGCGATACCAGCGGTGATGATTACAATCTCAGAACCTGCAGTATCTTCGTAGTTGGAAGTACCGACGATATGACTGTCAAATCCTTGAACAGGACTTGCTTCCATCATATCGAGTGCTTTCCCCTTCGTCGGGTTCTCCAGTTGAGGAATATCAACCAGCACAACATCCCCGAGTTCTTTTTGGGCAAGCATTAATGCGGTCGTAGCACCGGTAAAACCGGCGCCGACTACTGTGATTTTTTTGCGCTGAATAGTCAAGATTCACATCTCCCCTTACAGGTTTTTAATGATTTGATCCGCGAATTCAGAACATTTCACTTCAGTAGCGCCGTCCATCAGACGTGCAAAGTCATACGTTACTGTTTTATTGTTAATGGATGTTTCCATACCTTTGTAGATCAGGTTAGCTGCTTCTTGCCATCCCAAGTGCTCAAGCAACATTACTCCGGACAGAATAACGGAACCAGGGTTCACGACATCTTTGTCCGCGTATTTAGGTGCAGTACCGTGAGTTGCTTCGAAGATAGCATGTCCTGTTACGTAGTTGATGTTCGCTCCAGGAGCGATACCAATTCCGCCAACTTGCGCTGCAAGTGCATCGGACAGATAGTCACCGTTCAGGTTCAATGTTGCGATAACATCAAATTCGCCTGGACGAGTCAATACTTGTTGCAGAGCGATATCGGCAATCGCATCTTTTACGATGATTTTACCAGCATCTTCAGCAGCTTTTTGTGCTGCATTCGCTGCATCTGTACCTTCGTTTTCTTTGATGATGTCGTATTGTGCCCATGTGAATACTTTGTCAGCGAACTCTTCTTCAGCCACTTCATATCCCCAGTTTTTGAAGGCACCTTCTGTGAATTTCATGATATTACCTTTGTGTACCAATGTAACCGTCTTACGGTTATGGTCAATTGCGTACTGCACTGCTGCACGTACCAGACGTTTCGAACCTTCGGAAGAAACTGGTTTGATACCAATACCGGAAGTCTCAGGGAAACGGATTTTGTTAGCACCCATCTCCTGTTGCAGGAACTGGATCACTTTTTTCACTTCTTCAGAACCTTCAGCATACTCGATTCCTGCATAGATATCTTCCGTATTCTCACGGAAAATGACCATGTCTACCAACTCAGGACGTTTAACCGGAGAAGGTACACCGTCGAAATAACGAACAGGACGCAAGCATGTGTACAGGTCAAGCTCTTGACGCAGGGCTACGTTCAGGGAACGAATACCGCCACCGATTGGCGTAGTCAATGGTCCTTTGATCGCTACGATATACTCACGAATGGCTTCCAGTGTATCATTCGGCAACCACTCACCGTATGTATCGAATGCTTTTTGTCCAGCAAACACTTCATACCATGCGATTTTTTTGTTGCCATCATAAGCTTTTTCAACAGCTGCATCCAATACACGTTTGGAAGCTTTCCAGATATCACGGCCTGTACCGTCACCTTCGATAAATGGAATGATTGGATTACTAGGTACTTGAAGTGTACCGTTATCAATTTGGATTTTTTCGCCTTCAGTTGGGTGAGCAAATTTTTCTAATTTCATAGTTAAAATTCCTCCTAGGTTTCGTATATGCAGTATTCATCATACCACTAGTCTTGTTGAGAGAAGGGTCCTGAGAGCTTAAGCCAGTAAAGCCTCTGCTTTCCAACCCTTCACCTCGTCCATATTATTATACTGTTTTTGTGGCTATTAGCGAAGTTCAATAGAAACGTATTTCTGTTCTGTAGGACCAGTGTACTCCGCACGTGGACGAATGATGCGATTGTCCGCAAGCTGTTCCAAAATATGCGCAGTCCATCCCGACACCCGGCTGATGGCAAAGATCGGAGTGAACAATTCCTGTTCGATCTCCAGTTGGGTATATACAGAAGCAGAATAGAAGTCTACGTTAGGCTTCAGTCCTTTTTGTCCTGTTACCAGTTCCTCGATCTTCACAGACATATCATACAAACGCGTATCATTGTTCATCTCGCCAAGTTCCTTGGACATCTTCTGTAGATGTTTGGCGCGTGGATCACCGTTTTTGTACACCCGATGTCCAAAGCCCATGATTTTTTCACGATTATTCAGTTTTTCCTGAATTGCCGCTTCAAGACGATCTGGCGTACCGATCTCATTCAACATTTTCATAACGGCTTCATTAGCACCGCCATGCAGTGGTCCCTTCAGTGCGCCAATGGCGGAAGTTACACCGGAATAGATATCCGACAGCGTAGCAACCGTTACACGGGCTGCAAATGTCGAAGCGTTTAACTCATGATCCGCATGCAGGACAAGGGCTTGATCCAATGCTTTCACTGCGGTCTCGGATGGTTCTTCACCAGTCATCATATATAAAAAGTTCTCTGCGATGGAAGCGCCTTCTTTTGGAGCCACAGGTTCTTTGCCCTGACGGATACGGGCGATGGCTGCCACAATCGTTGGCAACTGTGCTTGCAACTTAACCGCTTTGTTCTCATTCGCTTCCGTTGTCATCTCATCCGCTTGCTCGTCGTACAGTGCAAGTGCAGAGACAGCGGAACGAAGTGCTGCCATGGTACTGACATTTTTCGGGTACAATTGGATTTGTGCAATCAACTCGCTCGGAATCGGCGCGTAATCGCTCAGGCTTTTACGAAGGGATTTCAGTTCATCCGTTGTTGGCAATTTACCAAACCACAACAAATAGGCAACTTCTTCAAAGCTGGCATGTTCAGCCAAATCGTCGATATCGTAACCACGGTATGTGAGCACACCGTCTACAATAGAACTGATCGAAGAGGTTGTCGCAACGATGCCTTCCAGACCTTTGGTAGCTGTCATATACATCTCTCCTTTAATAAGCGAAATCAGGAACCATTCCAGAGTGTCATATAAGTGCCAAAATGCACCTATTCTCTTTTTGTAAACATTTTCATTTTAAAATTAACAAATATTTCAAACTAAGGTTTTCCTATCTGTCAATCGGTATTTACTTATAACATCATACTGGATTTTGTCGTTTATGTGAACATGATGAGAGTTCATTCGCACATCAAACTTCTTTATCGGTCCGATAAAGCATTTTTGAAAGCCTTTACAAAAACAAGGTTGACATTTAATGTTTTTTAACCAATCCTGTCGTATGAGGAACTTTCTATTGCTATATTCTGTAATACTAAGGCATACTCTAGGCAAAAGAAAGAATCCTCGTAGATCTTGTGCAAAAGTCCACTCTTGAACAAGATCTGTTAACATCCCGGCGTTTCAAAACCTTGAAAATGCTCTATATTAATTAAGATAGCCATCTATTTCTAATACTGATTCATGGATCATACATAGGTCGGCTTAATTGAAATAAGGAGAGTTGATGCTTGGATAGAATAATAATGAAACGCCTGCTCCGTGGCTTATGGGTTATCATTGCGGCCGTTCTGATCGCCGTTGCCATATACTTGCTGTTCCCGCTCTTGTACCCTTTTGCGATTGCCTGGATTATCGCCTATGCCATGAATCCATTAGTGAAACTGCTTCAGCATCGAGCACGATTCCCGCGCTGGCTGGCTGTGACTCTTTCATTGATCCTTTATTTTGGAGCCATTGCGGTGGTGCTGTCTGCGGCGATTACCCGTATGGTAAAAGAAGTCATTTCACTTACGACAAGCTTTGATCTACATGTTGATGAGATCAAGGACACGTTTGTGCGCTGGACCCAGAATGACACCATTCAGAGTTTGACTGCGCAGATCAATGAATTTTACAAGGAAAATCCCAACTACCAGGAAACCATCAACAGCAATATTAGTAAAACAACTGAAACGGTGGGTACAGCCGTGACAGATCTGGTCACCGGATTTTTCAACATGATTCTGAGTCTGCTGACTTCCCTGCCGAACATGGGTGCGGTATTAATCGTTGTTCTGTTGTCTACATTCTTCATTAGCAAAAGCTGGACCAGGCACAACATCACCGTATCGGGATGGGTACCCTCTTCCATTCGCAAGCCGATATCCGACATATGGACCGACCTTAAGAAGGCACTGTTCGGATACGCAAGAGCACAATTGATCATGATCTCGATTACAGCACTATTCGTCATGATTGGACTGCTTATATTGCAAGTCAATTCAGCCTTCACCATCGCTCTGATGATTGGTTTGGTCGATCTGCTTCCTTATCTGGGTGTTGGCCTTATCATGGTGCCTTGGGCAGCGTACCTCTTTATGAATGGGGATCTGTATCTGGGTATTGGGATTAGTATTATCTATCTGATCTTATTGATCGCCCGTCAGATTATTGAACCGAAGGTACTTGCAAGCAGTGTAGGGCTCGACCCACTCGCCACGCTGGTTGGCATGTTTGTGGGTTTGAAGTTGTTTGGTGTTCTGGGCTTGATTATTGGCCCTGTCAGTCTCGTGATTCTCGATGCGTTCAATCGGGCTAACGTATTACGCGACCTCAGAACGTATATCATCAACGGACGTGTCCGATGAGGCATGACCTTATGAGCACGCAGGAAAAATAGAAAAAGGCTTCGTTCAACAGAAATCATCTGTTGAGCGGAGCCTTTTCATTATGCAAAACAACTGGTGTTTCATTTCGGACGACGATAAAACGTAATTTTGCCACTTTTCATTTTTTTCTCCAGCCACCCCAGGAAGAACAGACGGTACACCGGACGTGTTAAAGGAAATACCAGTGTAAAGCCGATCAGATCCGTTACAAAGCCTGGAATCAAAAGCAAGAAACCACCGACAAAAATAAAAAGACCATCGACCATTTTTCTTCCAGGTACCTTGCCACGCTCCATCTCGGATTTGGCGTCCACAAGTACTTTTCGCCCTTCAAACTGCAACATTGCTATACCAATCAAGGACGTGAGAATCATGAGAAGCAATGTCTTTCCGGCTCCGATCCAGTCACTCATCAGAATAAAACCAAATAATTCAATCACCGGAATGATTAAGAGTAAAGCCCACATCCATTTTCGCATTGACGTATTACCCCTTTCCCGAAAGCCACACCTTTTCAAGCGCGCTGTATAACTCAGAGGCTGCCTTATCCAGCCGAACTGGCTTCCAGTCCCCATTCACCCATACATGCTGGGTAGAACCTGTAACTAGCCGTTCACCGGGGAGTGATTCATCAGTTGACCATACCCGTTCTCCAATCGCCATATGCTCATCAGGTTCTTCAGACATGCGTCTTACGTCATACTCATAATTCAGTCGCAGACCACTAAATGCAGCAATACGGGTGAATATGATAATCTCATCATCATATCGGGCAGGCTTGTGATACTTCACATCCAGTCCGGTTACGGGAAGCAGTAACCCCTGTTCCTCCATTTTACGATATGTATACCCCATTTGGCGAATCATCTCAGTTCGACCGATTTCAAACCAATTCAAATAGTTCGCGTGGTAGACCACGCCCATCTGGTCACTTTCTTGATAGCGTACACGAAGACGTGCCGCATACCAGTTACCATTGCTCTGTTCTCGCACGTTATCGGCCTCCTTCGTTCTATCATTCATACGTGTTACCTCGTTGTAAAGTGTCAATAAGATGGAAAAAAAGCAACGGGACAATAAAGCCCCATTGCTTCTCTCCTGTTGCTTCTCCATCCAAGACGCTATTAAGCGTTGTTTGGAATTTGGCTTACTTTAATCAGGTTGGTAGAACCGGAACGACCCAAAGGTACACCTGCTGTGATCACAACCAGGTCTCCTTCTTTAACAAGTCCGGATTTTACGCCGCCTTCAATTGCATTTTCGAACAAAGCATCCGTGGAATCAACCAGTCTTCCTTTGACAGGAGTTACACCCCAAGCCAGAGCCAAACGACGGGAAGTTCTGTCTTCCGTTGTCACAGCGATGATTGGAGATTCTGGACGATACTTGGAAATCATGCGTGCAGTATGTCCTGATTCAGTCGAAGTAATGATCGCTTTTGCGTTCAAATCTTGAGCTTGGAGAGCAACCGATTGGCTGATTGCTTCCGTAACTGTTGTTTGTTGAGCAACACGTTGTTTCAGGTACAACTCTTGGTAAGGCAGAGCAGATTCTGCTTTTTCAGCAATACGGGACATGGTCAGAACAGATTCAACTGGGTATTTACCCGCAGCTGTCTCACCGGACAACATGATTGCGTCCGTACCGTCGAAGATCGCATTCGCCACGTCACTTGCTTCCGCACGTGTTGGACGCGGGTTACGCTGCATGGAATCCAGCATTTGTGTAGCTGTGATAACCGGTTTACCTGCAACGTTACATTTTTGGATCATGCGTTTTTGTACCAATGGTACTTCTTCCGCAGGAATCTCAACACCCAGGTCTCCACGAGCAACCATCAGGCCGTCAGACACTTCAAGGATTTCGTCGAGGTTATCGACACCTTGTTGGTTTTCGATTTTGGAGATGATTTGGATATGTCCAGCATTGTGTTTTTCAAGCAATTCACGAATCTCAAGTACATCACTTGCTTTACGTACAAAAGAAGCCGCGATGAAATCGACACCTTGTTCGATACCAAATACGATATCGTTAGCGTCTTTTTCGGTGATACCCGGTAGAGAAATGGCAACGCCCGGAACGTTAACACCTTTTTTGCTTTTGATCGATCCGCCGTTAACGATACGGCATTTGATCTCGGTGCCTTGCACTTCCACCACAGTCAGTCCGATCAGACCGTCGTCGATCAGAATTGTAGATCCCGGTTCAACATCATTCGGAAGATCTGTATACGTAATGGAAAGACGTTCTTTGGTGCCCAGAATTTCTTCTGTTGTCAAAGTGATGTACTCGTCTTGAACCAATTCGATCGGTTCAACTTCGAGTTTACCTGTCCGAATTTCCGGTCCTTTGGTGTCCAGCAGGATCGCTACTGTTTTGTTCAACTCTTCGCATGCTTGGCGAATCGCAATGATCCGTCCGCCGTGCTCATCGAAATCACCGTGGGAGAAGTTCAGACGGGCCACATTCATACCGGCCATAATCAATTTTTTGGTGTTCTCCAGAGATTCACTGGATGGACCAATGGTACATACAATTTTCGTTTTACGCATTTTGGGTTTCCTCCGATTTTAAAGGTATTACTCTTTATCTATTTTTCTTTTTCCAACTATTAAATTTACTATACTTTTGCTCATTTGTATAGGAAATTCGTCACATTATTCAGCATTTCCCGACAAATTACTCGCAACATCGACTTTTACAAGCTCTTGAGGGGCTTCATTGGATGCTTGAGGTTCAAACGTGACCGATCCAATTTTACGGAATTTCTCATAACGATCCTGTTTCAGCTGATCCCCGCTCCAACCCTTCATATCGTCGAGATGACGGACCAAAGCTTCACTGATGAAAGCAGCAGACGCTTCATAATCCCGATGAGCACCGCCGCGTGGCTCAGGGACAATCTCTTCAATGACTTCCATCTCTAACAGGTCTTTGGCTGTTATTTTCATTGCTTCAGCCGCCTGATCTGCCTTGGATGCATCCTTCCAGAGAATCGAAGCAGCGCCGTTCGGAGAGATTGCAGAATAGATCGCATGTTCCAGCATCAACACACGATTACCCACAGCCATAGCGAGGGCACCGCCGCTTCCACCTTCGCCGATGACCACAACAATAACAGGAACCGATAGCTTCGCCATTTCCATCAGGTTGCGAGCAATCGCTTCCGATTGACCTCTCTCTTCTGCAGTATTACCCGGATACGCCCCTTTAGTATCAATAAACGTAATAATAGGACGGCCAAATTTGTTCGCTTGTTTCATCAGACGAAGTCCTTTTCGGAAACCTTCTGGATGAGCGCTGCCGAAAAAGCGGGCGATATTATCCTTCGTGTCTTTCCCCCGCTGTTGTCCGATTACCGTTACTGTCTTTCCATTCAACTTGGCAAGTCCGCCAACAACCGCAAGATCGTCTCCGAACATGCGATCACCGTGCAGCTCAATGAAGTCCGTAAATATCAGCTGGATCAGGTCCAGCGCCGTTGGGCGCTGCTGATGACGGGCCAGATGCATCTTCTGAGCTGCTGTTATGCCAGTGTAGATCTCTTCTTCAAGTCTATGGTAACGTTCTTCCAGGCGGGCAATCTCGTCCGTGAAGTCGATCCCTTTTTCCTGTCCAAACTGTACGAGTTCATCAATCTTTTTGCGCATCTCAACCAGAGGCGCTTCATATGGCAACTCACCCGCCATTTAGACCCCTCCTTTTTCACTATGCATATCCAAAAGCTTGCCAAGAGTGGCCCGAAGCTCTTTCCGGTGCACAACCATGTCCAACTGACCATGTTGCATATTAAATTCAGCCGTTTGGAAATCATCAGGTAACTTCTGACGGATCGTCTGTTCGATAACGATTCTGCCGGCAAAACCAAATACAGCGCCAGGTTCGGCAATGTTAATATCGCCCAGGCTCGCAAAACTTGCCGAGACTCCACCTGTTGTTGGGTCCGTAATGACCGAAATGTACAACCCGCCCTGTTCATCCAAACGGGATAAAGCTGCACTTGTTTTGGCCATTTGCATGAGGCTGAGAATACTCTCTTGCATCCGAGCACCACCTGATGTTGAGAAAATAATCAATGGTAACCGTTTCTCTGTGGCATGCTCAATGGCACGGGTAATTTTCTCCCCTACAACAGAACCCATGCTGCCTGTGAAGAAATCAAAGCTCATGACAGCAACAACTACAGGAAGGCCATCAATGGTTCCTTCCCCTGTAATTACCGCTTCCTTCAGGCCCGATTTCAGACGCTGTTGTTCCAATTTGTTGCTATATCCAGGAAAGCCAAGTGGATCAACCGATATCATATCAGCATCAAACTCAACAAATCCTTGATCATCAAGTACCATAGCAATGCGCTCCATAGCGTTAAGACGCATATGGTAACCGCAGGCAGGACATACTTTCAGATTTTTCTCCAATTCCTTGCTATATTGAATGGTGCCGCATTTGCTGCACTTGTTCATAAGCCCTTCAGGTATTTCACGTTTTGGGCGTTCTAGGACTTCCTGGCCTTCGCCGGGAAGTGCACGCTCGGAAGGTATGGTAGCGTACTTCCGTTTCTTCTGGAATATATCTTTGAACACAACTACACCTCTCCAGCCGTTGATTTGATGGCCGCAACCTGCAGAGCGCTGCTTGTGGCAGCTTCATCCGCGTGTTACGGTAAACCGCTTACGACCCACACGCTGCCATGGGCCTTGTCCAGCATTCACAACAAAAAAATCCGCCGGTACAGGGCAAGGATCACCGGCTTCTGTCAGCACGATTGATGTTACCTGCAAAAACCGAAAGATTGTTGCGCCGATGTTTGAATCTATCTTGGTAGGGTCTCCGGGAGCAACCAGGTCGGTCCTTGTCCTAACAAAAAAAGAAGGAAGGACAGCAGCATACAATACATGCAAGTCGATTCCTCTCTCCGCTTACGCGATTAGTCCCTTATGTACCGATGGTACTTCTTCATCTGCCAAGGCACGTTGATGTCGAACAAATCAGGAATGCAGAATGGAATTCAACACTTCCTGGACCTCTTCCAATTCCCCAGAAGGGACACGAATCTCAAATTGCTGCTTGGATAAACTGATGGGACGGGTCTGTACCAGAAAACCTTCTTCCGAAAGCTTGGTCTTGATCTTGTCCGCAACCTTTGCTGTCGGTGCAATGTAAATCACCGTCCACATGCCTTGTCCGCCCCCTAAGCTAATGTTCAGAGCCCGTATATTGGACTAATGATAACATACCTCACTTTTTTTCTGCAAGAAAGGGTTCGGGACCTTTGGGGAGAATTTGGGATCATGAGGGACATTAGTCCCCCACGAATAACTCATATGGTTGACGAAATCTTCTTGTTCATACCTCTTCCATAAGCAGCCGCAAGCTTATCAGGGCAGCGTCAGCCGCCCTTGAAGACCTTCATATGAGCCATTAGATTGACCATAACAGACAAGCATGGAAATACAGGGGGTTAAAGGTCTGAGGGGTATTTTTTGGCTTTAATATTTTTGTGTGCAATCCGGGCAGAAGCCGCAGCAGCCACCCCTGCGACCAGATCATCCAAAAAGACATGAATGGCTGTTGTGTGTTCGTTCAAATCATGAATTACACCTATTTTTTCTTTATCCAGGTAACCAAAGCTGGTTAAACCAATCATACCATACACATGAGTAATGCCGAGGGCCAGAGTCTCGTCCACTCCATACAGGGATTCATCCGCTTCCATAATAGCCTGTAACGGTTGGGGCAAGAGTTTTTTCTCCGCAAGTTCGTCGAGAGCAATACCCGTATAGAGCGTATATTGCACCTCTCGTTTCTGCAGAACGGATTTCACGCTGGTTACACAGTCGTCCAAGGTCAGTTCGGGGTGGTACCCTTTTTGCAGACGGTATACAATTGCTGCGATTGCATCAATCCGTACACCCCGCCGGGCCAGCATGGCTTCTACGATTTCATATGACATATCTCGACCTCCCGCATCAATCCCCCGAGGACCACGAGGTCCTTCGGTGTTCTCAAGTGTATGCAGCAACCTGTTAAAATGTTCATAAAATGTGCGGATGGTTAAGACCAGTCGCAGCCTAAACCTGTTTCAGGATTGTACATTCCGCTCTGGTCTGTAGCTGGCCTATAACAAGTCTGCAATTTGTTTGTTTAAACCCTGTCGTCAGGGAACCGAGCTCGCACTAAAATAATCAAAAAAAACCTGTTCAGCATTGAGCCAAACAGGTTTCATACTATGGATAAGTGCTATCACTTACGGGACAGCCTCTTATTTAATTTTGACCGTGCCTTCACCCAGCATTTTCTCCATCTCGGAGAACAAGGTTGGTGATGGCTTAATCCGGTAGGCATCACTCAGCGCAAGCAGCTTCTGCTGTTGCTCATAGAAGAGCACTGTCGCCACAGGTCCGGGATGCTCCTGAAGTAGCTGCTTCAGACGTGCCAGAAGCTCAGGCTTCTCCGCATGCGGGGCAATCTTCACGAACACCCGCTGCTCCACAGCCCGCGGTTCGCGGCTCTGCTCCGGGCTGCCTGCCGCCGCCGTGGCTGCGCCCGTACCTCCCGCATCGCTGCGCGTCGCTGCCGAGCCTTGGCTCCCGCTGCTACGCACAGCGGAAGCATCCCCGCCTGCGCTGCTGCGCTGCGCTTCGGCTCCTGCGCCCGCTGGTCGCCGCGGCGAAGCCGCCTGCGCCGCGCGCGAAGAGCTGCCGCTGCCGGGCTTGACGCGCCGGTCACGGCTGCGCAGCTGCTGCTCCAGTGCCGCCGGTGACAACGCCACCACTTCCTCAGCCAGCAGCTTAAACCCTTCGTCCTGCTGCTGCACTTTGGCACGCACGACGAGCAGTTCACCTTTCCCGACATGTTGCTGGCTACGCCGCCATACCTCGGGAAAGAGAACCACTTCACAGCGTTCAATCTGGTCTTCCAGCTCCATGAACGCCATAGCCTTGCCCTGTTTCGTCGTAATCGACTTCACAGACACAACCATACCCGCGGCGACGGTCATCGTGTCGTCTGCCGCCTCGGTCAGCTCCATGATCCGGTCAGCCCCACTCGATTCCAGCACATCTTCATAGTCATCCAGCGGATGCCCGGAGAGATACAAACCTAACAACTCACGCTCCAGCTCCAGTTGTTGCCCTGAGGAATAAGGAGGAATTTCCGGATATTCAATCTCCCAGTTTGGCGTCTCAACAAAGTCAAACAATTGAATCTGCAAATCCTCACGTTCCTTGCGCCATTTCAACGCTGCTTCAACAGTCTCATCCAGCATCGCCAGCAATTGGGCCCGGTGCCCAGGTAATGTGTCAAAAGCTCCGGCTTGGATCAGCGATTCAATCACACGTTTGTTGCATACACGCAAATCCACACGACGACAAAAATCGAGCAAACTGTCGAACGGTCTCTCCTGCCTTACGATCATAATGCTTTCCATTGCCTGGGTACCGACATTTTTCACAGCGGCCAGACCAAATCGTATTGCACCCGTTAATTTTTCCTCATCCGAATTATCATCAGACACTGCAACGTTCTTCTCCACAGAGGACAGCTCCTCTTGTTCCGCGCGCGAAGAAGACACCTCTTGTCCTTCGTCATTACCATTATCCATTGAAGAAACCGTCACCAATCCCGGTTCCTTCCGGTTGTCGGATGCCTCAGGCATGGTTGTCGCTGCCTGCCACTCATATCCACCACCGTCCTCTTCCGGTCCAGGACCGGGATCATCCGGCAGAGGTGCTTCACCATATTCGGCTTGTCCCGAATGCCCATCATGCTCATGAACGTGATCTTCCCTCAAGGAACTCCCGTTACTGTTCGTGGCATGTTCTTCGGCAGGGCTTCCGGCATCACTCTCTGCATCTGCTCCCGCAGTCTGCTGCGATACATTGCTCTGATCCCCAGTTCCTGCGTTGCCGGACGGCAGAAATACAGGTGTAAACAGAATACCGCTCTCATTCACATCCGGCGGAAGCACCTCCATGTCCATACGCCGACATTCCACCACGTACTCTGCCACTTTCCGATGACTGCCCATTACGGCTGTTAACATGGATGCCATAAAATGAACCGGATAATGCGCCTTCAGATAAGCCGTCTGGAACGCAAGCACACCATATGCCGCGGCATGAGCACGCGGGAAGCCATAGTTTGCAAACTTGACGATCATATCATAGACCAGGTCTGCCTCTTCTTCGCTATACCCTTGTTTCAGGCTGCCTTGTACAAAGTGTCCACGCTCCAGATCCAGCACTTCCCGTTTCTTCTTGGAGACCGCTCTGCGGAGCAAATCTGCCTCACCCAGCGAGAAACCCGCCATCCGGGAGGCTATCTGCATGATCTGTTCCTGATACACGATGATCCCGTACGTATCTTTCAGGATAGGCTCCAGATCCACATGGGGGTAATCCACTTCAATCTGTCCATGCTTGCCCTGAATGTATTTGGATATGAACTCCATCGGACCCGGACGGTACAAGGCAAGTACAGAGATTACATCTTCAAAACTACTTGGCTTCATCTCTTTCAGCACACGGCGTACCCCGGCAGATTCCAGTTGGAATATGCCCATCGTGTCCCCTCGCCCAAGCATCTCGTACGTTAACGGATCATCATCGGGGATAAGGCGGAAATCCGGAATTTCTCCATGTTCCCCAATCCAGCGTACACACCGCTCAATGATTGAGAGGGTACGCAAACCAAGAAAATCCATCTTAAGCAGCCCAATAGACTCCAGGTTTTCCATGGAATACTGGGTTAACGCTGTCCCTTCACTGCCCTCCTGAAGTGGCACCGCATCGGTCAGCGGGTCACGGGAGATAACCACTCCCGCAGCATGGGTCGAAGCATGACGTGGCATGCCCTCGACCTTCATCGCCATATCCAGCAGCTCACGTGTCTTAGGCTTGGTTTCATACAGCGCCTTCAGCTCAGGTGTAGCTTCCATGGCCCGCTCGATGTTAATACCAAGTTGCGCCGGAATCAGCTTTGCAGCCTTGTCCACTTCGCCATAAGGCACATTCAGGGCCCGCCCAACATCACGTACGGCTGCACGGGCAGCCATCGTTCCAAACGTAATAATCTGGGCGACATGGGCTTTGCCATATTTATGCGCGACATAATCAATGACCTCATCCCGCCGCTCATCGCTGAAGTCAATATCAATATCCGGCATGGAGATCCGCTCGGGATTCAGGAATCGTTCGAAGAGCAGGTTGTATTTCATCGGATCAACATCGGTAATATGCAAAGTGTACGCTACCAGACTACCTGCCGAGGAGCCCCGGCCCGGTCCAGTAACAATGCCTTGCTTATGCGCATAGGCGATAAAATCCCAAACAATCAAAAAATAATCCGAGAATCCCATGCTGTCGATTATACCCAGCTCATACGCCAATCGTTGTTCGAGTTCGGATCGAAGCTCTGCATCTGTCCAACGTGTGGACTGCGCATAACGCTCCTTCATTCCTTCTTCGCACAGCTGACGCAGATACACCGAAGGGCTGAGTCCATCAGGAAGCGGTCTGTATTCCGGCAAAATCGATTTGCCAAATTCCAGCTTCAACTCACAGGAATCCGCAATGCGGACGGTGTTTGCCAGAGCTTCCGGTACATGAGGAAACAAACGAGCCATCTCTTCTTCACTTTTCAGATAGAGCTGATTGGTTCCAATTCGGAGCCGATTCTCATCATCCACGGTCTTGCCTGTTCCGATACAGATCAGTACATCCTGAAGCTCCGCGTCCTCTTCGGACAGATAATGTGCATCATTGGTGGCTACAAGTGGAATCTCAAGCTCGGCAGCCAGTTTGATCAACTGTGGATTTACCCTTTTTTGCTCCGACAGCCCGTGATCCTGAAGTTCCAGATAGAAGTCGTCACCAAAAATATTTTTGTAGCGTAACGCCGCACGTCTCGCCTCTTCTTCTCGTCCATGCAGTAAATGTTGTGGTACTTCACCACCAAGACACGCACTTAGACAGATAATGCCCTCGTGATGGGCAGCCAGACTTTCCATATCTACACGGGGTTTGTAATGAAAACCTTCGAGATGTCCAATCGAGCACAATTTCATCAGATTTCGGTAACCCGTCATATTTTTGGCTAACAAAATCAAATGATGAATCGGTTGATCCTTGCGGCTTCCCCGCTCTTTGCGGGACCCTGCTGTCATGTATGCCTCGCACCCTATAATCGGCTTGATGCCTCGTTCAACGCAGGCTTTATAGAAAGGAATAGCACCATACATCACGCCATGGTCGGTCAGCGCCAGTGTTGTCATTCCGAGATCTGCGGCTTTGCCCACGAGATCCGGAATACGCGCAGCGCCGTCCAGCAAACTGTATTCGCTGTGAACGTGCAAATGCACAAAAGAACTCATGTTTTTTTCTTCCTTTCCCCACTAAAGACATTCCATTAAAAATCTATAAATAAAAGACGTATGCTAAACTTTGCAAAAACGTGTGACTGGGAACAAAAAAAAGAGAGGTAACAGATATATCATAATATCTGTACATCTCTTTTTACAAGTCTGTGTAACCTTCTTATCCCTCTTCATGACGAATCCAGGTAATGAGTTGCTCTGCCGGTTTTCTGCTTACAGGTCGTGAAACAGCATCTTCTCGAAGGTACCCAAGATGAAGTGTCCCCACCAACCGTTCGCCGGAATTCAGGCCTATTTTCGCGGCAAACGTATCCTCCCGGTTGTATTCGTTTGTTTTCCATACCAGTCCGATGCGTTCTTCCCAGGCGAGCAATTGCAAATTCTGAATCAGCCCAGCAGCTGCGAGCAAAGCCTCTTCATTTTTCCAACGATCCGTACCCTGTCGAACCACAACGCACACATGCACTGGCGTGTCTTCACAATAGTCCTTCGCTGCACTCTGCCCAAACTGTTCGAGTTCTTGTGGTGTATATGTCGATAGCACAGCATTGCTGAACATTTTGCGACCCTCGTTCATAAAAACGATAAAGCGCCATGGTTCTTGTTTGGAATGATACGGAGCCCACACCGCAGCCTCAAGCAATTCAAGCAGCTTATCCTCAGATACGGGTCTGTTGCTGAATGACCGTACTGTTCTTCGCTCACGAATAACGCGCTCCACCGAATTAGATTGTGTATTCTTCATCTTAGTGATTTCTCTCCCTAATTACAGAAACAATATCCTCGACTGCATTCAAAGTAGCGACGGATGAGTACCCAAAGTTCATCCACTCCTTGTCCCCAACCAGATATACCTGATCTTCCTTGACTGCCTTCATTCCTTTCCAGATGTTACTTTCTTTCATTTCATCGTATAATTTCTGGGCATCCGTGTTGTCATCGCCACCGTCAATTTGGAGAATGATGTGATCAGCCTGATATTCGGTAAGCAGTTCCAGCGAGACCGGCACACTCCCTTCATTTTTAGGATAGGCTGCTACCGTTTTCAATCCAAGCTCTTTATGAATCACCATACCTCTGTTGGACAGTTCACCCATAACATAGCTTTCTTTGGGCATGATTCTTAAGTAAATAAACGTCTCGTCTCCTACAAGAGCTTTTAGCTCATCGCGAGCAGTCGCAATTTTCTTATCATAATCCTGTATAGCCTGCTCCGCTTCCTTCTGCTTGCCCAGTGCCTCACCCATATCCTTCAATTCATCCCGCCAATTGTCCCTATCGGGAAGAAGAACTGTTTTGGCAATCTTGGCGTACTGGTCATATAATTTCTCATCCCGCCATTTCGGCGCGATAATGATATCCGGATCGGTTGCGAGAATGCCCTCCATGTTGGAACCATTACCTAACTTAGGCACGCTGTCGAATTTGCCTTCCAAATAATCCGGATAATCCGAATGATAGTTCTCTGCAGCCACAGGAGTCACACCAAGAACATACAAAAAATCAGGATATGTCACCGAAGTCGCAACCACGCGCTGTGCTTGTGTCTGAGGTTCGGTTCCCGCATTGGGTTCCGCCTTCTCTCCATTCGTCCCCGCGCAAGCTGTAGCCAGTAGCAAGGTAAGGATCATTCCTAATCCAAACCATTTGTTCGAATGTTTCATCTGTTTATCCCCTTCGGTGTTTAAATAATAACGATTCTCATTCTCATTATATACACACCCAGATATTAATGAATGGATATTTGGGCGTCCCGATTTGGATTTTTGCGAAGTCGGCAAGTTCAGGTCATACGTCTTATCAGTCTCTTCCTCTTCAAAAGATCTAACATCTCATGAATGGCATATTGAGTGGCAAGTGGGGAAAACGAGAAATTATACCACTCCGTATTGCTAAGCACATACACCCGATGATTCTGCACAGCCAGAAGCCGATCCCACATCGGGTGATCATAAAGATGAAGCCGGGCATCTACCCCATCCTCCATCTGAAGCAGAATATGATCAGGCTGAATTTCAGCGAGATGTTCAACGGCAACCAGCGTTCCCTCCCCAGAAAAAAGAGATGCCTTGGGCATGTTCAAATCCAGCTCCCGATACAGCATACTCCCCCTTGAAGACTGTTCCCCATAAAGCGTTATTCCCTCACGGGTCAGACGAATGTAGACGATAGTCTCATCAGGAATAAGCGTCTGTAACTGTTCTCTTGCCTGGTACAGCCCCTCATCAAAATTGCTGATCACTTGCAGCGCCTGTTTGCTTTTTCCTAATAATTCTCCCAGATCTCTTAGTTCCTCTCTCCAGTTGCTGCGCTCAGGTAGAAGCACCGTTGTTGCAATTCGGTTAAGTTGCTCATAATTCATGCTGTCCTGCCATGCGGACGCAATGATCAGATCGGGTTTCATCCTCCGAATTTCTTCCAGGTTGAGTACATGACTTCTCTCCCACTTGCGAACTTGCTTGAACGATTCTTTCAGGTAATGCGGAAATTCACAAAACGGCGCTTGGGCAGCTATTGGAGTCATCCCAAGTGTATATAACAGCTCAGGTGCAGTCATCGTGGTTCCTAAATATCGACGATTATGCAGATACAGACGGGGGGAACGTCCTACTTTTTGCTTGAATCTTCGGCTGAAATAATGCTCATCTTCATAACCGACCTTACGGGCAATCTCATAGACACTGTCTCCAGTAAGATTCAATAACTCCTTGGCCCGTTTCATGCGTAATTCGGTGATATAATCACTTGGATTTTGATTCGTGATTTCCCTGAACCTTACGGTGTACCATTTGCGGCTGACATTAGCCATCTGCGCCAGTTGCTGGACCGTGACAGGTTCGTCGTAATGTTCATCTAGGTAGTCAATCGTTCTTTGTACAGCCTGATCGGGCTGTTTCGAGTGAACTTCAGATTCAGCTTCCCTTCTTATATGCTCGACCACTGTACATATCCATTGTTGAAAAAGAAGATGACACCACATTGGATCATGCAAGTCAGTATGTTGAAATGCCTCCACGATCTTCTTAACATCCTCCACAGCAGCATGTTGAAGAGCAACGAAGTTGCTCTGCTCAAGCTCATGATCGTCCCCATCATTCTGCTTGTCCCATGGATCTTCCGTGGGCGCCAACTCCTGCGTCAGCCGAACCCTATGACATTGAATGATATAACAGACCAGTGGAGTTGAACCCCGGTTGACCAGAAAGGTCGACTGCCCTTTTTCGATTAGAAACAAGTCATGGGGACGAATGGAGTGGATGCCCTCTTCCAGTTCAACCTCTCCCTCGCCGCTAACTCCAAGGACTAACTCCACGCCAGACACGGCAGCAGACCTCACAGCTACACCTGTGCCGAAGTTATACTTTTCCCCTGCGAGCAAGCTGACCTGCACGGCATCTTTCAGCACCATGGTCCAGTCTCTGAATAACAATCCGTATTTCGTCTCCAAGTTCATATCTTTATCTCCCCTGCCAGACTGTGAGTAACTTTAATCGCTCGATACATTTTTATCGACATTCTATCATAACGTTCGGGGGCACGCCCATACAATAGAAGTACAAGCCGCTCCCCCTGTGACAGACCGAAGACAGGAGGTGTGCTGCTAGGTCTGAAAGGGGTGTTGCCAGTGAGCACATTTTTGTCCAAAGCCATTCTTGATTTCTTTATTGCGTTTGGAATCGTGCTGGGCGGCGCGATGATCGGAGGTATTGGAGCCGTGATCTCTCTTCAGCCTCCGACACAGACGATGCTCGATATTTCTGGGAAAATAAAGATATGGGCACTCGCAGCCGCTGTTGGCGGCACAATAGATCCCATGCGTGTCATCGAGAGCAATTTCCTGGATGGTAACCTGTCTCCGGCGGTCAAACAAATCCTGTATCTGATCTCTGCTTTTATGGGCGCGCATATGGGAACCGAGCTAGTGAAATGGGTGTGCGGCGGAGGCCGGAGCTAATATGAGACAGGAACAGCGTTCATGAGAGTTCCGCCATTTTCTCGTTACCGCCCGCTGATGCGAATGACCGCTGTGTTTGTTCTGGGAATGATCGCTGGATGTGTCGTCTACAACGGCGTATTTCACCTGAGTTACAATGCGTTGTGGCTGAACAATCAGGAGCTGCAGCTTCAGCTGCATCAGAATGAGGAGGATATCAAAACGCTGAAAAAATACAGTAAACGCCAAACCGTTATCAAGGAAATCAAAGTCCGTGCAGAAGAATCGGATAAGGGGCCAGACGAGGCTTCTCTGAAAGTGATGTTACAGAAGCTCGGAGACGAACTTGAGGTACTTCGGGGCAGAGATGTATTCAACATCGATGAGTATAGCAAAATGACGCGAATCATGCTGAATCAGAAAGTGTACTCGGTCAGGGAAAAGGAGTACACCGTTCAGGTCAAAACGATGCTGGTTATGGAAGGCGTACTGCAAGTTTGGGTACAGATTCGCATGCACGTTCCTGCGTAACAGCAAAAAACTGCCCTTGTCTGCATCTCTCCATGGTACAATAAGGGCAGTAAATGCTTTCCAGAAAAGGAGCTGCGTCTTTGTGTTCATTGATGTACTCAAATATGCTCTAATCGCGATCTTTGCTGTTGCCATGGTTTTTGCAGCGTTGAACAGTATTCGTTCACACAGAAGTTCGGATGCTACCAGCGCCGGTCTGTACCGTTCGTGGACAAATATCTGGATGGGTGGCATGCTTGTTGTTCTTGCCCTGATCCTGATGTTTGTCTTCACGGGCTCCACTTTATCTGTGATTGTGGAAGCGCTATTTCTGATTATGGGTGCGTACAATGTATTTGCCGGAATACGTAACCGCAGTTATTATGCGCGGCTTCAACAACGGTCCAGTAACGGATCAGGTACAACCTCCGGACAATCTGCATGATTTGTTGAAGCTCTATCGTTGTGACTGCAAAAAGAGAGTACTTCCCCTTCATTAAGCGAAGCCAGAACCGCGCGACAGCGCAACCCGGCAGAGCTTCTTGATCAGGGAGTACTCTCTTTGTTGTCTATGCCCGAGGCAACGTACCCTGCTAGGCATGGTCAATCGACTGCAATGTCATTACCGCTTTGCATACCACACTGCCTTCACGGGTAACCACAATGTCCATTTTGCACGTTCGACGACTGGTTTCCAGAATTAACGGTCGAACCAGGATCTGATCCTCAATCTGTACCGGTCGAACAAAATAAGTTGTTACATTATCCACCACATGGTCGTTCCCTGTAACATCCCACGCTGCCCGCCGGCCAGCCTGTGTCATCACATTCAACAGAACACCTTCGGAGATCGTACCCAGATCCGTTGCCATCTGAGGAATGATGAATCCGTGAAATAACAATTCGTTCTGTTCACCACGCTCCTCGGCAAACCCGTTCCAGATCAGATGATCAAACGTCTCTCCCAGTTGTGGCTGCTTCTGTGCATCCCGCATGGCCTGAAGCACTTCCTTGCGTGTGACGGACGCAATCAGTTTGCGATTCCGATCCACAATTGGCAGAAAATCGATGCCCTCCCAGGTCATAATCTGGGCAGCAGAAGCAAGAGATGTCTGCAATGAGGCCGTAATCGGGCGGCGTATCACACATTTCTCAATACTTTGATCTTCTTTCAGCTCACTGACATCCTTCAGACTCACAATCCCGATGACCCGGTTCCATTCATCCACGACTGGAAAGCGATGTTCACCCGTCTCTGAAACCAACATATGAAAATCTGCGGCTGAACTGGTCACCTTCAATACCTGCAAGCGAGGTTTCTGACCAATGATATCCTCAACAAGCATAATTTTTTTCTTAATCAGCCGGTCGAAGATCGCACGGTTAATCATTGAAGCCACCGTGAATGTATCATGTCTGGATGAAATAATTGGTAGTCCAAGCTCGTCAGCCATAATTCTTACTTCACGACTTGTCCCAAAACCACCCGTAATCAACACGCCCGCTCCCTGTTCAAGGGCAAGCGAGTGAGCATCTTCACGGTTACCCACAATCAGCAGACTCCCAGCGTCGATATAACGGGCCATTGCCTGTTCCTTCATCGCACCAATCACATACTTGTGCAGCGGTTTGGCGAGACCTTCGTTCCCCCCCAGCACATGGCCCTCAACAATGGTCACAACATCAGCAAAGGTCAACTGTTCCGACATGCCCCGAGGTCTCTTCTCGATCCGCACCGTTCCAATTCGTTCCTTGGTCACGACCAGCCCGAAGTTCTCCGCCTCTTTCACCGCACGATATGCTGTCCCTTCACTTACACCCAGCTCCCGCGCAAGTCCACGTACTGATATTTTGCTGCCAACCTTCAGTTGTTCAATATGTTGAAGTAACTGTTCATGCTTCGTGACGTTCTCTTCCTGTCCGTCCAACTGTACCACCCCCGAAGATGCATCTGTACTATACTGTATCTATTATAACACGGCTTTAGGAAAATAACCCCACCCCTACCCATTCTCACAGGCAAGTTCGCCATCTGAATTTAATCATTACATTAACCTCTAATTCTGTATGTACCAAAAAAGACCGGGGCCCCTTTGTACCAAGGGATTCCGGTCTTCCATGTTGGATCTCATTCTGTACCTTATACAGACTCGCTCCGCTCCTGCTTGTCCAGCAGTTTCATCTCCCACTGCCGCAGCTTCGCCCGGCGAACGGCTTCCAGTGCACGCTTCTTCTCTTCATCTACACCGAGAATAAAATGCAGATGTGCACCAACGATTAATAAGGAGAACAGCACCCATACGATGCCAAAAATATTAACCCAGTCCATTCCTCCAGCAAAGGAAATCCGCGGCAGTGCAATGACCAGCATTGACAACGCAATAAGCAGATAGATTACATGTTTTGCTTTTTTCAACCTCTTCACCATTCACAGCTCCTTCGTTCTTGATCGACTCTATATGTCTAGTCTATGAACGATAAGGAGCTAATATGAAAGGTTCAGGTAAAAAAACAAGACAACCTTTTAGTACGTGTTCAAAAAGATCAGTTTTAAGTACCGAGAAGATGGAATGAAGCTAGGCATCCTTCGTAATCAAAAGTGGACTTTTTGAACTACCTTTTTACGCTTCAGCGCCACCGTACAGATGACCCAGGCTATCAGCAATAATTTTATTCACGTCTTCAATGATGACACTGAGGCGACGCTCCGCATCAAACAAGCGACGGATATTCAGATTCAAGCTCAGTACTTCAAACAGTTTCTCCATTTTCTCCATCTCATCCGGAGCTGGCATATCCCCGCTCATCATACGTTGTTGCAATTCCATTTGTTGATCACGGAAGTTATCCAGCATTGCTTTTGCATCCGGATCAGCTTCAATCAGCTTCATCGCGGAAGTAATCTCTTCCACCTCGCTGCTTTCTCTCAGTGCTTTGGCCAAATCATTGGCTTTGTCATAAATGTTCACTATTATTCCTCCTCAGATTGGTTTGTTCATCCGTGTTAATACACGCTTTTCTTCGCTGTCAAACAAGGGCGATCTGAAACAGGCCATCCATAACCTGCCTCGAAATCAAATGCATTTAATCCATATGGGTCAATCACCAAGGGTTATATGTCCTCATATGATGAAGCACATGCCATGTTCAGATGCCGTTCAACTTCGAGATCAGACATCAAGTTGCCGCCCGGAAGGAGATCCGTGATGTCCACTAAAAAAGTAACGATTCAGGTTACCGGCTCGGGCATCCTGCAGGACGACGTCATCATGCTGGGCGAAGGGGTGCTTAAGGCGCTTAAAATCCCTTCAGGAAGGCCGCTTCAGCTGCAATTTGGCTCTTTCCGCCGCGAAGTCACTGTTATTCCGGTACCAAGGTATGACGGGCTGCGCATCAATCAGACAGTTGCCAGCAAGACCGGTCTCGTTCCACGTTCGGTCCTGAGGGTATCCTATCGTTCAGCCAGCCGTACGCTTCGCCTTGGACCCTACATCAGTGTACTGGTTAGCCAGGATTATCCCGATCAGCCAGATCGGCCCTTTGGCTCCATCACGATGTTCTGTCAAGAACTGGTGAACGCCTGCCGTAAGCAAGGCGCCTATGTATCCTTTTTCACACCGGAGGATATTGGAGCGGTAACGGGTTATATGAAAGGCTGGGTGTATGATGACGGCTGGAAAAAGACTGTTCTGCCTGTAGCAGACGTCGTCAATAACCGGCTAACGTCCCGCAAGCTTGAGAACAAACCTAGCGTACAGCATTTTATGAAAGAAGTAAAATCGCTCTACGGCACGCAAACCTTCAATGAAAAGTTTCTGGACAAAAACGAAGTGTTTGACGCACTCAAGTCCATTTCAACGCTTAAACGAGTTCTTCCCGAGTCTCATTTGCTCAAGACGTCTGCCATGCTCAAAACGATGTGCAACCGACATCCGGTTGTATTTCTGAAGCCCGTCCGCGGTTCTTTGGGCAAAGGGATCATCCGGGTCTCACGTCAGATTGACGGAAGCTTCCTGACTCTGGCGACTGGCGTCGGGGGGACCCGGAAACAAACGTATACTTCTCTGGATAAACTGTATGCCAGTATGTCTGGGAAAATGAAAACAACGCGTTATCAGATCCAACAAGGGCTGACTCTCATTGACAACAGTGGCAGACCCGTGGATTTCCGTGCGCTCGTGCAAAAAAACCGTACAGGTAAATGGAGTGTAACCTCCATCGTCGCCCGGATTGCGGGCGGGAGTCACTACGTATCCAATCTGGCACGGGGTGGAAGTCTCAGCACCGTCAAGGATGCTGTTGCCAAAACACAGTTGACTGGATCAGCCAAAGCTTCCGCGTATGCAGGATTGCACACCGCAGCATTGGATATCGCCAAAGGGATCGAGAGTGCCATCCCTGCTCATTTTGGTGAACTTGGTATTGATCTGGCCTTGGACACCACTGGGCGCGTATGGCTGCTCGAAGTCAACTCCAAACCATCCAAGAATGATAATACACCACTGAGTGAGAGCAAGATCCGCCCTTCCGTCAAAGCCATGCTCGAATATTCTACGTACCTGGCGGGTTTTTGAAAAGTTATTCCCTATGGAAAACAAATCTGATAGAGGAGAGGTGCAGCGTAATGTTTCCAACATCTCAGACCAAGACACTGGCCATTCTGGTACGTGCAACCGAAGGCTCACCTCCCTTTACGGATGAACTTTTCTGCCGTCGTCTCAGTTTGGGGAGCATGAAATACGCCCTTCAGATTATTGTGATCCCGATATCAAATGATGCAGTCCATCTCCCTCTTCAATGGGGATATGTCTATCATCAAGGGAAGTGGAATTCGGTACCTGTTCCTGCAGTCGATCTCATTATGGATCGTTGTCTTCGCCCTATCTCCAGGTACGTCAGACAACAGCTTAAGGAATGGATACCAACCAACGGCACAGATCAACACCGTTATTGGTCTGCTTCCCTTCCAGGAAAATGGGAAGTACATCGTGTGTTGTCCCGAAATCCTGAATTGAGGTCACAACTTGCTCCCACAACCCGGATCGGATCGCGTATTCCTTGGGAAACATGGCTGGACCGTTGGCCCAAAGGACTGTTCTTCAAACCGGTATCCGGGACTCATGGCAAAAATACCTTTCGCCTGTCTCGGGGAACGACTCCATCAACATGGATCGTGGAGGGGCGTAACGAGGACAATGAACCCTTTTTTCTTACATTCAACCATACCCAGGCTGTATCTTCCTGGCTAGCATTACATCAGGCTGAGCGTAAGATGATCGTGCAGCCATATCTGGAGCTTAGCCATCATGGAAGAGCATTCGACATACGGGCTCTAATGCAAAAGAATGGGCAAGGTCGCTGGACGCTTACCGGATGTATGGTACGGGAAGGACCCGAAGGTTCACTCACGTCCAATCTTCACGGTGGGGGTAAAGCATATCCTGCCCACGCATATCTGCTCCAGCGATATGGAACGATCCGGACGGAAACTCTGCTGAAGAGCATCCGGCAGACTGCTACTCTTATCCCCACCCTGCTGGAAAGCCGTTTTGGCAGGTTAGCCGAATTGGGGCTTGATTTCGGAGCAGATGCAGAGGGCCAACTCTGGCTAATTGAAGTCAACTCCAAACCAGGCCGCACCTCATTTGCAGAAGCGGGCGACCGACGCATGCATACCCTGACTTATACCCGGCCGCTTGCCTATGCCCGTTATCTGTTGCAACAACATGTTCTCACGGACGTCTTTCGTCCAATGAAATTGCCGAATACATCCAGCAAAGCTGGCCTGAAACCCATCCCGATTCACGGCGGCTGAGGCCCGCAGCGCCCGCTTGCCATGGAGCCCAAGGATCTTTTCAGGATAGGAGGATAAATCATGAGTTTGACCTTTTGCAATCTGCATTTCACCAAGCAACCGGATAAAGTGGTTTATGTATCCAACGCTTTAATGAAGAGCCTCAACCTGTCCGGCAAAAAAACGGTGCACCTTCGCTTCGGGCGTGACCGGGTACCTGCAACGATCAAACCAATCAAAAAAGCAGGTAAACATCTGTATCTCGCTTCAGGTATCCGTAATATGATGAACGTTCCCAAACGGGGCAGTATTTATCTCCGGAATTTGCAAAATGATGAGGTCCAGTTAGGTCCACTGATCGGCGTACTCTCTGATGGGCCTGCGACGAGCACGAATCCATTCGGTTCCCGTACTGGTTTCATCAAACAGTTACTCCGTGAAGGCAGCCGTAAATCCTACATTTACGCATTTACTCCCCGGGATATCAATTGGCAGAACGAGACGGTATCGGGTTTTTTCCTGAATGATAACGGAAGCTTTACCCGCAGAACGGTACCTCTGCCCGATGTTGTCTACAACCGGTTACCAAGCCGTCGTTCAGACTTCTCACCAGCCATCAACCAGCTGCGGGAACGATTTGTTCGCCGAAAAATTCCGTTCTTCAACTGGAGCTTCTTCAACAAATCGGATATCTATACGTTGCTGGAGAACGAGCCGGCAGCAGGACGGTATATCCCTGAATCGATTACCAATCCTTCTGTTGAACAGATGAAGGAAATGTTGGAACGCCATCAGTTCGTCTACTATAAGCCTACTGCAGGAAGTCTGGGGAACGGGATCTACCGCCTGACTTATTCGCCCAAACGTGGATATTTCGCACGTTATCGCAAAAAAGGCGGTAATGCACTCCTGCGTTTTGGGTCCTTCAACAGTCTGATGCGCATGCTTCAGGGAAGACATGGTAAGCAGCTACGCGGATATGTAGTTCAGCAGGGAATACGCCTAATTGAGATTGATGAATGTCCAATTGATTTCCGTTTTCACATGCACAAAAATGGTAACAATCAATGGGTTGTTGTCGGAATTGGAGCCAAAAAGGCAGGACGTGGCAGCGTCACAACACACATCAAAAATGGCGGCTCCCTAATGACTCCTGAGCAGGCGCTCAGTCGCAACTTCGGCGATCGTGCGGGAGAAGTTCTTCAGCATGCCAAATCCGTCGCTATTACACTGGCCCAGGCGATTGAAACCCAGCACCAGCATCTGATTGGTGAGATTGGCTTTGATCTGGGCATTGATCAGGAGGAACATGTATGGATGTTCGAAGCGAACGCCAAACCCGGGCGCTCCATTTTCCGTCACCCTTCACTCCGGGTGGAGGGCAAATCGTCGGTGGAGCACATCTTGGAACACTGCCTGTATTTGAGCAAGTTCCGGAAGAAGGAAGAGATTTGATGACCCTTCATGATGATTTCAAACCTGTCATTGCTGTTTTGACCATGCATGATAAACAGCGTATGTTCAGGGGAAATCATCAAAATTTTCAGGATATCTTACAGACAGGCGAGAGCATGGGATACGTGGTGTACATTGTAACTGTACGGGATCTGAACGTGAGTGGCCCCACCGTGAAAGGATATACGTACAACAAGGGGAGTGGAAAGTGGGTTTCACAACCTTTCCCCCTTCCCCATGTTCTGTACAATCGTATTCCCAACCGGGAAGACGAAGGAAAACCTTCCGTGCAGCGTAAAATTGACGAATGCATGCAATCAGGAATCGAACTGTATAACCCATTCTTTTTCAACAAATGGGATCTGTTCGAATGGCTCAGGAAATCCAAATCGACTCAGCAACTGATCCCTTATACTCGGCGGATGCGAAGTGCTTCTTCTCTGGGTGCCGTTCTACGGACGTATCCCTATCTGTACCTTAAGCCCGAGAGCGGCAAAGCTGGTAAAGGAATCATGATGCTTAAATTTCAGGAAAAAGAACGGCTTCCCTATCGTCTCAAAATACAAACCACACGTAGAAGCACGACCTATAAAGCATCTACACTTGCCAAGTTATGGGCACGAATTCGCAAAGAAACCGGACATACGCCCTATATCATGCAACAAGGCATTGAACTGGCATCCTCTCGTAAACGCCCCTTCGATTTGCGTGTTCTTGTACAAAAGAACACCAAGGGCCAATGGAGCGTAACCGGTGTAGGAGCGAGACTTGCTGGCTCCCGTAGCATTACAACTCATGTGCCGCGCGGCGGGAGCGTAGAAGACCCTGAGAAGCTGCTGACCGAGCTTTTTGGCGAAGAAATGTCAACAACCCTGATGAAACGTGTGAAATCCACTTCATTAATGATCGCAAGACAGGTAGAACGGGGATCAGGTTACACGCTCGGAGAAATGTCCATGGATCTGGGCATTGATGACCTGGGGGAACTCTGGTTCTTCGAAGCCAATGCAAAGCCCATGAAGTTTGATGAACCACAGATCAGACGGCGGTCATTGGAACGTATATTTCACTACAGCGCTTATCTTGCCCGTCAGTCCAAACGATGATAGACAGGAATACTGCAAAAAGAAGGTGATTGTTTGTGTCCTCACCTGTTCTGGGCATTATGACGTTGTACTTAAATGAACATCGCGCTCTTGAAGAACGAAGCGTTTATCGCAGAATGATTCTTGAAGGGCGCAAGCGGGGACTCGATATCTATGTATTCACACCAGCCGACGTACACCCCGGCGGCAAACAAATTGAAGCCATGGTTTTTCATGAAGGAAAAGGCTGGTCCAGGGAGTGGCGATCATTCCCGGACCTGATCTTTGATCGTTGCCGGATTCAGCGTAACCGAAGGTTCCAGCAATTGCTTGCTTTTCGTGAGAAATATGGGCATCTGCTCTTTCTGAACAGGCCACTGCGCAATAAATGGACCATCCACCAGACCCTTTTGCAAAAAGCCAACTTTCGTGAACACCTGCCGGAAACCGCTCTATTTCAAGATATGTCCGATGTAAACCGGATGCTTAAAGTTTCTTCTCTGGTCTATCTCAAACCCATTAATGGAACAGGCGGACGTGGTATTCTGCGCATTGAACGCAGCAGTAGCGAGGCTAATACAGTGCTTGTTCAAGGGCGGGATCAGAAGCGTCGTATCATCACTCCACGTAAAGTTCATTTATCACGACTTGGCGCGTTGCTCCAGCACTGGAACATGAAAGACAAGTATCTTGTACAAAAGGGCATTCAACTTCAGCTTCCGAATGGACGTGTGCATGATTATCGCATGCTCGTTCAGAAGAACGGAGAAGGACAATGGGAGCTTACTGGATGTGCTGGACGCATGGGTGCAGAAAAAAGCGTAACCTCCAATCTGCATGGCGGCGGTCAGGCAATAGCGATGGACCGACTCATGAAGCAATGGATCGAAGATGACGACCTCCGGGCAGAAATTAACACAACTGCAGAGAAATTCGGCATTGATGTTGCTTCGTTTCTGGAAGATACGTATGGGGACCTATGTGAGTTGGCACTGGATTTGGCGATTGACAGAAGCGGGCGTATCTACCTGCTTGAAGTTAATCCCAAACCTGCACGTGAAGTATTCGCTCGCATCGGGGAGCGGGATATCTATTATAAAGCCATCACTCAGCCGCTGGAGTATGCCTTATGGGTATATCGCAACCGACCTCCCGGAACGGCCAGAAAGCCAGCCATTCCCAGGCCCGTTACGCAAAAATCACCCAGAGTAAAAAGAAAAAGGAAAGTCAAGTGAGTGAAGAAAAAGCAGGAGTCTATGTTCGCCAAGTGCGAGCATCTGCTCCTGCTTCACTGTTTTTATTTCTGTTCTTTCGACCATTGCAGCGTGTCGTTGTCAATCACAATATACCCTTTTTCCTCACCTTGCACATAAGATAATGCCAATCTCATCAGGTCAGGTTCCAGTTGGCATGTGGTTACACGTGTAACTTGGTCTGTATGATCCGCGGGCAGGCACAACGTCAGAATACCCACTTTACCTGAGAAATCAGTCTTGCCCTGGATGACCGATGTTTCCGACTTGGAACCATACACCTCAGATACCCAGCCGGGCTGCTCCGTCAACGCGAAGGCTCCCTTCCCGATGCCTGCCGTAACCCATTGCATCGTCAGCGTTATGGAAGATGCCTCATAGCTCATATCCGCCGTCATTTCTCCAGCTTCATTCATTCTCAACGCAATATCCGCTTGCGGATGCAGGTGAAAACGTTGCTCCAGAGTATGCTCTGCTTCTGCCTCCAGCCAATCCACAATTAATAGTATAGGGATCTCCACCCCTGCCAGCATCCACCGACGATGTGTAACTGGATCTGGCAAATGTGTATATCCATCCTGTGAAGCATCAATGAAGTGATAGCTGTCATTGCTCTCCCAACGTAGCGTTGTGGCCTGAGCCTCCGGTTCACCCCATTGCTGTGTGGAGAGATAAGGTGTCTGATCCAGACCATCCACCGTGACGGTATTGTGCGCCCGCGTACTTTTGAAATACCGACGCCATTTCCCTTCTTCATACGTATAACGTCCGGTGTCCGTGAAGAAAAGTTGGTTCTTCCACATCCACTCCACATTCAGCGCATCCGCATGTCCGTGTGCTCCGCCCATGGCAGCCGCATCAAAAAAAAGATATTGATACTTGTCCCTCATGACATAATATCCTGTCTGCGGAAAAGCCCGGCTCGACAACGCCGGAGAAGAAGAAGCCTGTAGTCTGAGGCATCGCTCATATTTCTCCACACCCAACAACCAGAGACACTCCGAGCTCTCCGTTCCGCGAGCCATCAAATCATCATCGTCCAGGATCGCGCCAAGCAGGGTCAGTCGTTGTCGCCCATCGCCAACCCAATCCGAATCACCAATACCGGTAGACTGATGATCTGGTCGGATCAGCGCCTCGGTGAATGCAGCCATTTGGCGCAGACAGCGGGCATACCATGCCGAGAAAGGATGGCCTGAAATCTCACCCAACCGATAAGGTGTGCCAAACATTTCGATGCTGGCATTGTGGTAATGTGTTGTCAGTTCAACCTGTATTCCCTCTTCACCCAACTGATGCAGCAAACACAGCTCAAGACGTTCCATCGCCACTTGACGCCAGTGTGGACTTCGCGGGTGCTGGTGGTAGAACGTAGCGATCATGAACAAGCCTTGCATATGCATAATGGCATGATTGATTTTCGTGCTGCCGAGGTAACCGGTCAAAAACTCGGCGTGCTCGTCCAGACCTTGTTGAAACTCCGCCTGAAAGCCTTCGTCTATCAGTGAACTCGCTTCCATATATTTATATGCCGATATCCAGGACTGTACACGTAGTCCCGTCTCCAGCAGCCGCCACGGACCGGGTTTTTGAAAGAACACAGCCTCGTCGTAAACCAGATTTACAGGTACCGGGTTTTGCTGTCTCCAGCTACGGAAGTGGTCAATAAATGCTGTTACATATAGCGGATTGCCCTTCATCAGATACGCCTTGCCCAGATCGAGCATATGCCAGTGTCGATTGATGCCCCATGTGAACTCCAGATCATTGGTCGGGTTGTGAAGCCAGTCCACGGGTGTCCCCATCGGAATCCAGCGATTCAGATCGTTGGTATAAGGAACGATAAATTCATTCAGGATGGCACGATTGGCAATCGTGAGCGAATTTCGGGCTTCTTCCGGAAAATGTTTTTCATAATATTGGGCAGCCCGTTGCAGGTCTGTTGCCGAAAGGTAAAAATCGCTCATTGGGACGCCTCAAGAAAATCCTGACGGAACGGGGTAAACACATCCAGAATGACGGAGTCCTCCAGTGCCTTAACCCCATGCGGGACGTTAAAACCGGCATAAAAGCTGTCGCCTGCTTTTAAGATGCAAGTTTCTTCACCGACCTGTACCTCAAAGCTGCCTTTGACGATATAACTGACCTGCTCGTGCGCATCATGGGAGTGAACTTCTCCAATACCACCTTTAGCAAAGGTAACCTCCACCATCATTAATGTACCGCCCATACCCAAGATCTTGCGGGAACTCGTTTCGTTCACGATATGTGCATCGATAGACGCATGATTAATAATCATTTTGCTTTTCCCCTTTCCTTGTGAATAAGCGACCGAAGTAGTTAAACCACGGCCGCTATGAACGTTTATTAGTCTTCTGTGGACAATTTACCCTGAAGTTTGGAAGAATCAAACGAAGGATCAGCAGTTATGTTGGTCAGTCCTGCTGCTTTGGTTTTCTCCAGAGCTGCATTGTATCTTGTATCCAAGTCCTTGATCACAGCATCGAGATCGCCACCCGTGAATACAAAGATTGAAAAAGCCTCACTCCATTTGGTGCCTTCCAGTGAACTCTCAGTTACCACACTTGGATTTGCCGGGAAAATGGCATCATAACGTTTGGGCAGGAAACCTTCAATGCCCGGAATGCTTGGTTTTTTGTCAGAGCTTAATACAGCAGGAATCAGTGAGATTCCGTATCCTTTTTCGTAATACTCACTCTGAAGATCTGTGCTGTACACATACTCCATAAACTTCCATGCCGCTTCCTTGTTGGCAGAATCTGCATTGATGCCGATGTAGGAGCCCCCGATGACTTGTGAAGCGCCCTTGATCGTTCCATCATTAGTTGGTACAGGAGCGGCTGCCCAATTTTCTTTTGTAGGAAACTGATCTTTATATACACCTGGTTCACCGGAGTGGTTAATGTACATTCCGATTTTGCCTTGAGCAAACTGGGCTCTGAGTGGATCGATGTCCAGACTTTCAACCCCTGGCAGCATGCTGCCATCCTGATTCATCTGACGAAGCGCCATTGCGATATCCTTGTACATCCCAAAATCAAATTGACCAGTCTTGTAGTTGTAACCATCAATACCAACATTATTGCTCGCACCTGCAATCGTATTGGCTGCTCTCCAGAAGCCGCTGCTGCTCTTGAATGGGCTGGCAAAGCCATAGATGCCTTCACTTTTACCAACTTCGGTAATTTTTTTGGCATCCGCAACCATCTCAGCCAACGTTTTTGGCGGACTCTCGATCCCTGCCTTTTTGAAAATATCTTTGTTATACACAAGCCGCCAGACCTGCCCTGTATTGGGGAGGGAATATATTTTTCCATCAATCGTGTTTTTATTTTCAATCAAGCTGTCTTTAAATACGGCCTTCATCTCATCACTCATGTATCCATCGATCGGGGCGAGATACCCCTTCTGATAATACGTCTGAAAATCATTAACTTGCAGCACATCGGGTGCCTGCTTACTGGCAAAAGCAATATCGACCGCCTGTGGATAGTTGTCCCCCATCACGGTCATCTCCACTTCAATGTTGTCCTTGTTCGTCCGGTTGAACTCATCGATCTTGGATTTCATAAAATCAGCATCATGGCGGTCCGGTGTCCAATATATGATTTTGGTTTTCCCTCCGGCATTCTCCCCGCTGGTCCCCGATTCGCTATTTGCCGAAGTACCACTGTCAGCAGAACAACCTGCCAAACTTAGCGCCAGCAATGCACTTAGCGTAGTCACCATCCACTTTTTAACCATTGATATGCCCCCTTATGCTTGTCTGGACAACCCGTTTGGTTATCCGTTAACGTAATGATAATCGCTACGCTTTCATGGAGGTGAGGGACATTCTGACTTTGCATGGTGGGAAAAATGACGATCCGTATCGGTTTCAGTTCTCATACATTTGCCGGAAACAGGTTGGCGTCATGCCGCAATATTTCTTGAACAAACCGCTGAAATAAGGCCTGTCCTCATAACCCAGCCTCTGGCAGATCTCTTGCACCTGTACACCTGCAACCAGCAATTCTTTGGCCTTTTCCATCCTCATCTTAGTAATATATTGAATCGGCGTTATGCCCGTTTCCTTTTTGAAGGCATTGGCAAAGTAACTCGGACTTAAATGTACGGATTGGGCACAGACATGCAACGTCAGATTTTCTGCAAGATTCAAACTGATATATTCCTGTGCCTTGCTAATCGCCTGTTTGACATCAGTGAGTCGTTTTTTGTCCATAATCTCGCAACCCATACTGCTAAAATGTTTGATATATCCCCTCCAGCCCTCAAACGTCAAGGAACGCATCGCCTCAAGCACTGTCAGGTCGGCCTCCAGACGCAAGCGTTCCTCTGCTGTAATCTCATCACAAAAGGCACGGTAGATGGCAAAAGCAAGTCCAGACAGCAAACGAATCATCGTGAGTGGCTCGGGAAAACCTTCGGAAACCTGCCATTCTTCGAGAATTTCATCAATGATGCGGTGACAGGTGCTCTCATTACCACATTTCAGTGCATAAAAGAGCTCTTTCTCCTTCTCCAGAGGATATATCGGAGCCACACAGGCCTGATTTTCCAGTTCAGTATACTGGAGGATGCAATTTCCTTCTCTGTAAAAACGATAGGATATCGCCTGATCTGCATGTGCGTAGGACGTCCAGATTTCTTGTGGTCTGTGGGCAATCGTACCAACACCAATCGAGACTGTTTTTTTGCTGAATCGCTCCACATTTTGGCGGCATTGCTCCAGTAGCTCGGAGACATCGATCTGGCTTGGTGTGTTCAATATGGCTGCGAGCCGGTATCGGTTTTCCCGTAAAACAACGCCTTTGGTATAGCGGTTTATGGTTTCTCCAACAATATTTCGAACCGCAAAAGGAACGATTTCGGCATCCAGATGCATCGTGTATCCATATCGCGTATAACCATCCACCTCGATAACCATGACGAGAAGATTGGAGGAATCGAGATCAATATGCAGTTCGTTCCAGCGACTTTCATTCAGGAATCCCCCGATTTCATGACGCAACAAGCCCAGTAGATAGCTGTGACGCTCGTACTGGCTGCTGCTCTCCACCTTCTGCTCCAACTGTTCCAACTGTTTGCACTGTGCCTGTTCTTCCTTAATCACCTGTCTTACCTTCAACACCGCACCGAGTATTTCTTCAGGGGTAAACGGTTTGAGTAAATAATCGGATGCACCCAGCTTGATGGCCTCCTGTGCATATTGGAAATCCGAATAACCACTGATGAAAATAAATTTGGCTCGCAGTCCGGCATCCAATGCCCGCTTCATTAGCTCCAGCCCGCTCAGCTTGGGCATCCTGATATCACTAATCACGATGTCGGGTTGCTGCTCCAGCAACAAGGACCAACCGCGCTCTCCATTGCCCGCCGTGCCTACAATTCGAACCTGATGATCTTCCCACGGAATAGTTGAAGATATGCCCTTTACAACTGCCTGGATATCATCCATAACACACATCGTCAATTGGCCCATACTGCCCCTCCTCAGGTGATCGGAATCGTGATAACAACCGTTGTTCCCACATCTGTACTGCTATGAAATACAATTGAGGCCACATCCCCATAGTGCAGGCTTAATCTGCCATGGAGATTGGATAGGGCATAACCTTTGCGTCCCCCGTCAGGAACATCCTCAGCATAGATGCTGGCTACATCCATACCACATCCATTGTCAGCCACCTCCAGCCGTAGTGTGTCACCCTGACGATCAATGCGGATCAGGATAACACCCAAATCTTCTTTGTCCTTGAATCCATGCAGGATGGAATTCTCCACCAAGGGCTGGAGTAATATTTTTAAAATATCAACAGCGTAACAAGAGGGGTCCCCCACCTCAATCCGATAAACGAACAGATCCTCGTAACATTTTTGCTGAAGCTGCATGTATTGTTCGACATGTTTGATCTCCTGCTCCACACTGGTGATGTCTTTCCCATCATTCAGTCCCAGACGGAATAACAAGGATAAGGAGACGATCATCTCACTTACATCCTTCTTCTCTCCGCTCTCACTCTTCCAGAACATCGTATTAAGGGTATTGTAGAGGAAATGAGGATCAACCTGCGCCTGAAGCGCCTTAACTTCAAACCGCCGTTTGTCTTGCTCCGTTGTCCGTACTTCTTCAAACAGAATCTGAATCTGGTCCAACATCCGATTGAAACGATGCCCTACAGCGCTGACTTCATCGTCATACTTGCTGCGAAACCGCACATCCAGATCATTGGACTCCACCTCAACCATCAGGCGTCGCAGTTTGTTCAGTGGCTTCAACAGAGCGGAGGCCAGCAGCTTGGACAACCCGAGTGCGAGCAAAATGCAAAACAACATGATCAGGATGATCAGCCAGCGTATCTTTTGGAGGGGGGACAACAAGTCAGCCTTGGACTGTACACTTACCATGACCCAATCCTCGTTCATCGACAATGCCGAATAATTAACAAGCATGTCCTCCCCCTGATCGTTCCTGTAGGTAAAATCCCCAGCATCGCCACGGCTAAACTGTTGGGTAAAGTCAGGCTCCATAATGAAATCGTAATTTCGGGACCTGGGCTGAATGACTTCATTTCCGTTTTTGTGCAGCAAAAACAGTTGAATCTGGTTATTCATGAGATCCTGCGTCAGAATGTCTCGCATCGCCTCTTCCTTCATATTGACGACCATATATACATTCGAATAGGTATGATTATCGATCACAATAGGTTTGAGCAACAGAGATAACACATTTCCTTGGGATTGGAATAACTGACTCTGATGTGAACCAAACCACATCGTATTCCAGCCTTGCAGCTTCACGTAGCGTCCGTATTCCTTGTTGAATGAGTTATTGTGATTCGGAAAATCTTTGGTCGAGAAAAAATCACCGATGGGTGTTGTCAGATATGCGGTATCAATCAGTGGCTCTACGAGCTTCAATTGAGCAAACGATGTTTGCAGCAGCGAGAGATTCTGATAATAATGAGATGTGTTATTTTTTCCCACGTCCTTCATGACCTGGGTGAACGTTTCATTGAGCATAAAAGAAAAAGAGGATACAACAATATGCCTCAGATGTTCATCCATAACCTGCACTGATTTGTTCAGAATGCTTTGTTTCAGTTCAAGTGCATTCTGCTCAATGCTTCGTGCAGCAAAGAGATAAGAGCATACCCCGGTCACACTGATGCATAAAACAACGAGAAAAATGTACAGCAGCTGTATTCTTTTTTTCAGGGACATTTTATAAAAGTCGAATATCATCGGCGCTCGCTCCTTGAACACGGCTTGGCCCGTCCGCTGTGAATTAAAATGAGTATAGCACAGTGGAATAACCCGTAAAACCGTTTCCATGATTGTGCTCACGCCTATCCTTTCACAGCTCCCAAGGTCACTTGCATGAATGATTTGTTGGCAAAAATATAAACGATGAGCAGCGGCAAAATGGACAGACAGGCTCCGGCCATCATCAGTTGGACCTCAGCCGCAGCTCCGATGCCATATCGCAGATTAGCCAGCCCAACCGGCAAAGTCTGCAAGTCCGGATTGCTCATGGTGAACACAAAAGGAAGAATATATTCATTCCATGAACTCTGGAATACACCCAGACCTGCAACGGCGAGTCCGGGGCGCAGGAGCGGAAGAATAATTCGCCAGTATATGGTGAAGAAATTACAGCCATCAATCATCGCCGCTTCATCCAGTTCGCGCGGGATGCTCTTGAAGAAACCAATGAGAATAAAGTATGTGGCAGCGTGTGCGCTGATCAGTATAATAATAACGCCCCACAACGTGGTATTCAGCCCCAGCTTAACCATGAGGTCAAATTGCGGACGCAGCACAACCGCGCCTATGGAAATAAACAGAGTAGATGCCATGAGCAGGGTGTATCCCTTTTTCCCTTTGAAATTCACTCGATCCACAGCGTAGGCTGACATCGAAGCTACCAGCAACGTGCCAACTGTTGTACTGATGCTAACAAACACGCTGTTCATCGTAAAACCCGAAAAATTGGCGCTTTTCCAAGCCTGAGCATAGTTGGAGAACTGCCAAATCTTCGGCCAGATGGTAGCCCCTCCGGTCAATTCCTGGTTTGTTTTGAAGGAACCGAGCAATACAAGTATGATGGGGAACAACGACAGCAGAGCGATTGCGATCAAAAACAACCAAAGTACCGTTCGTTTGGTCCAGCGAATGAGTTGGGGAGACCCTGAGGGCGCAAGTACGTTTTGAGTCATCATCGTTTCCTCCTGAATGGGATTAATAGACATCATTGAGCTTTTTGGATATCCGGAAGTAAATGAGCGTCACAGCCCCTACGATGAGAGCCGTTGTGAAACCGACTGCACTACCATAACCGAGCTGTTGGAGTGATTGTGTGTCAGCCGACACGGGAAATAACAGTTTGAACAAATACAGATACATCACCTCTGTTTTGCCATACGGCCCCCCTTCGGTAAGCACCATAATACTCTCGTATCCTTTCAGCGCCGTGGTAATCGCCAGCATGATAATCATCTGCAAGACAGGACCCAGCAACGGAATCGTTACATTCCGCAGTTTCTGAAACTCACTTGCTCCATCCAGCGATGCCGCCTCATATAGCTCTTCAGGAATGCTCTGAAGACCCGCAATGAACAACAACATATAGTTGCCCACAGCACCCCAGATGGCAATGATAATGGTCGTCAGCATAGCATGCTCAGCTCCCAGCCAGCCGATCGGTTCGGAGATCACATGATACTTAAGCAGTAATTGGTTCAATATTCCGTTATAGGAGTTGAAAATAATAAAAAATACAATCGCCATGACCGAAGCGCTAAAAATAGTGGGAAGATAATAGATCGCCCTAAAGAGGGATCGCCCTCTCCATTTGCGATTCAGAATAATCGCCAAAGTTAACGACAGTGGAATCGTAACGACGAGTTTGCCCAGGGCATACACACCCGTGTTGCCTACTGAATCCCAGAATTGGCCGTCACGCAAAATTCGTCCAAAATTATCAAGTCCGATGAAGACAGGCGTCCCGATGCCTTGATAATCATAGAACATGTAACGCAGCGCCCATAACAGCGGATAGATCCCGAATACAACAGTTAAAAAAAGACTTGGAAAGATGAACATATAGGCATGTATTTTGGATGGTTTCACCAGAATCGGACCCCCTATAGCTTTTGAATGAAGTATAGAGGGAATATGGAGGAAAGCGGGATAGGGAAATCAACTTTCTACAGGGGAGAATGTGACTGCATGATCATACAAAAAAACCTGTATTCAACGAATTTCCGTTGAGTCTACAGGTTCATATCATGTGGTTCGTAATCTTAAATCTCAGGATACGTATACGGCGTAGAGGCTACTCTGCTTCATCATACAGACGCAGCAGTTCTGTAAAATCAGAGATGAGCACATCTGAGCCTGCAAGCTCCTCATCACGACCAAACCCGGCATAGGCACAGCCGATGACCGCCTGACCGTTCATTTTACCCGCTTCCACATCAGAAGAGCGATCCCCCACCATCCATGCGTCCTGAATACGATGTTTCTCAAGCAGGATCTGCACCAGATTAATCTTGGAAGGAGTCTTGTACTGGCCTGCACTGTATACCCCTTCAAAGAAAGGCATAATCTCGTGTGCAAACGCCACACCCTTCACATAGTCCTCCAGCCCGTTACTTGCGACAAAAAGACGCACTCCTTGTTGTTTTAATGCTTGCAGCGTTTCTTTCACCCCAGGATACAATTGAGAACTTCCTTGATCAAGCCCCTCAATCTCCAGTTGAAGCAACAGTTCGTCTGCACGGCGATGTGCCGCTTCTGACGCCTCAGGCATAACCACTTTCCATATATCTTCGAGCAACATGCCCAAACTTCCCAGCATCCGTTCCTCGGGTGGAGTTTCTCCTTCAAAATGCCCTTCGGCACGCAATGTATCAAATAGTTGCTGGTAAGCTGGCAACAACAGGGTCTCTGTCTGGAACAGCGTACCATCCATGTCAAAAATCATCGCTTCCGGTTTGAGCAATACCTTCTCTTTATTCATGTCCAATGTTCCTTTCGGATTGGGATATTGTATATGTAATTGGAATCGTTCCCTTCCCATGATAAACATAACGTTTGAACGTGTAAACCAACGATTGTAAAACATCATCAACCCCAACCTTATACAGCATTAACCAAACATTATATTATAGTTAAACAAACTATATACAAAAGAAGTATCTTTTCGTATAATACTAAAAAATAGTGCTTTAGACACCTAATCTAAAGACCTACAATTATCAAATTTTCGGTTTTTTCGACAACTACATATACCCCATAGAGAGGAATAACAAACATGAAAAAGCGAAAGACCTTTAAGATTTTTTATAAGATCGGATTAGGATATTTACTCGTACTGGCTGTACTGGCTGGTTGCATCCTGCTGATTCAGAACAGCACAAGTCAGCTCCAACGGGAACTGGATTTTCTGGTCGATCACGATATGAGGGTACATGCCCTCACCTATGAACTCGAAAGAAACATGGTAGATATGGAAACAGGTCAACGCGGTTACATCATCACGGGTCAGGACAATTATCTCGATCCCTACACCCAAGGAAAAGCGCAACTTATTACACTCAGAGATGAACTTGCTGCTTTAATTTCGGATAATCCGGCTCAACTTGCACTTTTGGAAGACATACATACTAATATGGAGAACTGGGTCCAGGTCGCTGGTGAACCTATGGTCGCCCTTCGCCAAGCCAATAATACACAGGCCATTCGAGATTTTTTCGCAGATGATCCAGGTAAAAGAGACATGGACCAGATTCGGACTGCTCTCGATACGTTTCGAACCAACGAGCATACGTTAACCGATAACCGTACAGAAGCGCTGAAGCAAAAAAACACAATTCTGAACTTGGAACTGTATGGGGCACTTATCGTTGTCGCCATTATCTCGTTCATCACTGCTTTGGTCCTGTCACGTGCCATTGTTAGAAACATTCGTACCGTAAAGCAGGCATTAAATGACATCGGTTCTTCCAATGGTGACCTGACACTGAGAATCGCTACGCCAATGAAAGACGAAACTCGTGAACTCGCGGAGGCAGCCAATACAATGCTCACTGGTTTGCAGCAAATGATGCTGGACGTTCAGAGCAATGCCATGATTCTGAGCACAGCTTCGGATCGATTGGATAAAGGGGTTGCCGATAGCCATCTTGCAGGAAAAGAAGTTGCCACAGCCATGGAACGTGTCGCTGAAGGCGCTGATGAACAGGTTGCTCTTACGCAAACCATGGTAGCTGCGATGCAGCAATCCCTCAACGGGCTTAATCGTGTCGCCTCCTCGGCAAGTGACGTGGCAGGCCGTGCAGTTCGTACCGAATCCATTGCCGTGGATGGGCAACAGCGCATTGATAATGCTGTAGGTAAAATGAGTTCCATTGAGCAATCCTTCCTCTCTGTACAGGAAGCCATTAATGAAATTTCGAAGATGTCTGATCAAGTGATCAACATTGCAGATTCAATGTCGGGTATTGCGAGACAAACCAATCTGCTTGCACTTAACGCCGGAATCGAAGCTGCCCGCGCTGGGGATAATGGACGTGGCTTCGCTGTCGTTGCCGCGGAAATCCGTAATCTTGCAGACCAAAGTGCAACATCAGCGAAAGAGATTACAAGTATATTGGAAACCGTGGTTGCAGGTGTTCAAAGTACGGTGCAGGTGGTTGATGAGAGCACTCTACATGTGAATGAAGGGTTGCGGACCATTGAGGATGCAGGTAATGCTTTTTCAACCATTACTCAGCATATTCATAACCTCAGTGGTGAAGTTCTGGAGGTATCTGCTGTTGTCGAGGAGTTAACTTCCGGTAGTGAGGCTGTGATGAAGTCCATTAATGAAGTATCGGCTGTTGTGGAAGATACTGCATCAGCCACGGAAGAAGTATCTGCGATGACGGAGGAACAACTTGCTTCTCTGCAGGAAATGTCTGACACGTCCAAGCAGTTGAATGAAATGTCTGATGCACTTGATCAGCTGGTTAAGCAATTCAAGCTGGCGTGACCTGATTCAACATACCGATAGAATGTCTATATAGCTCTATCCTGCGCTAAAACAAAGGAAAGAAGCATCGCAGACAGGCACACCTGGGCCACTGCGATGCTTCTTTGTGTTAAGGAGAGCTGGATCAGGAAAAGGTGCACCGGGCACCTCATATGAAAAAACCTAAGCACTCCTTTTCTTATCTCGATTGTTCCGTGTTCCGTAGCGCTTCAAGTATCAATTGTGCCTGATACCCATCGTTAAAATCATATATCTTAGCTGGTTTGCCCTGTATACGGGCAATGACATGTTTAAGAACCGGCAATTCACTGCCGGATTCAAGCACTTCTACTGGAGACAGTGGCTGCCCCACCAGACCCGTCTTCAATTCTTCCCAATTTTCCAAGGCAATCGTGCCTTCTGTGCCGTACACCACCATGGATACACGTTCTTCCCCCGCAAATTGAGAGATGCCATTTAGCTGAATTCGCGTTCCGTCTTCCAGTTCCATTGCAGCCTGTACTTCTAGTTCACAGTCACCATTCTCAGGATATTGAACCTGAGTGCTAACAACCCGGATGGCACCAAACACCTTTTGAATCATATGAATCCAGTGAATCCCCACTTCGAGAATAAATCCACCCTGTTCCCGGCTCGTAATCCATGCATTCTGTTGCCATGATCGTGGCCACTGCGGGAATTGCAAAATGAGATCTATTTTGCGAATTGCCCCCACAGTACCCTGCTCAATCATCTCTTGCAACTTCAGCACGGAAGGTTCATGCGGCATCGAGAAGTGGATGGCATGAACAACGCCCGCCTGCTCTGCTGCCTCCAGCATCTTTTTGGCTTCTTCTACACTATTGGCAAGCGGTTTCTCACAGAACACATGAATTTTGCGCTCCAGTGCTTCCATGACAATCGGATAATGAAATTTCGGCGGAACTGCAATATACAGCAGATCAATCTGATGTTCATTCATCAATTGCTTGTAGTCCGTATACGTCCTAACTCCCCGATGAGAAGCTGCAAAAGACGCCAAACCTTCCTCATTCGCATCACACACCGCTACAATCTCAATCTCCGTGTCCATCTTTGTATTCTCGATTAGATGAACCATATGTAATCCCATTTTACCCAGCCCAATCAGAGCCATCTTGATGACTGTCATTCCATCCCCTCCCAATTCCTTTCCAGTATAGCAGAAAGCAAAGAATTGCGAATGCGATGCATTGATACGAAAAAAAAATAAACCTCTAGCTTTCAAGTGGCTATTAGAGGCTGAAATTCATCATTTACAGTCATTATTTTACATTATTTGTAACTTCGTTGCGATTGGGTAATTCGTTGCAGGGATATATAACCAATTATTTTTACTTTATCCAGCAATACTTAAAGCGTTACCAACTTAAGAATCAGGAATTTAGACTCACAAAAACAGGTTGACAAAAAACCACAAAAAAAGATACTCTTCCTAATAACAATGAATATTTCCTCTTACAACCTTAGACTGTAACTTGCATTCAATAAATGGAATATGCGTATGGTTCTAATAACCTATTTCATGAAGCGAGGTGTCCCGCATGAGAACAGTTGCGGACTATTTGGCAGAAACTCTGCGTAATCTAGGCGTTACTCATGTCTTTGGTATTATTGGTAAATCCATCTGTCCTGCTGTACTGAAAATGGTGGATTACGGATTAGAGTTCATTCCAGGCCGTCATGAATCCAGCTCAGGTTTTGCCGCATCCGGTTATGCATTACAGACAGGTAAACTCGGCGTTGCCTTTGCCACATCCGGTCCAGGCGGAACCAATTTGCTTACTGCAGCAGCCCATGCAAAGGCCAACAATCTGCCTGTACTGTTTATTACGGGTCATCAATCCATTCAGGAACTGGGGCTACCCCAGTGTCAGGATTCCTCTTCCTATCTGGCTGATCTGGCTGAAATGTTCAGGCCTGCTACGCTATTCAGCAAACTGGTTGAGCGTGGAGATCACTTCGGAACACTGTTGAATCATGCCCTTTCCATTGCACTCGGCCCTAATAAAGGCCCTGTTCACCTCTGTATTCCTTTTGACGTACAGACCGAATTGTTATCCCAATGCCGGATTGTCATTCCCGAACCGGAACCTCTGCTTAGCGTATCTAATCTGAATCGCATTTTTCCTCTCATTCAACAATCCAATCGCCCTTTAATTATTGCTGGTAAAGGTGTAAGTCGCGCCAGAGCCCATGATGAATTGCTTCAATTAGCCGAATCGTTCAACATTCCCGTCATTACTACTCCTGGTGGAAAAGGAGCGATTGCGTGGGACCATCCCCTGTACCATGGACCTTGTGGTGTTGGAGGTTTCCCGCATGCAGACGACATGTTGAACCAAAGTGACCTTTATATCGTACTCGGTTCACGTCTAAGTGACATGACCCTCTGCAATCTGAAGCCTGAACATCACCCGGCACACCTCATTCAATTTGACGCTGATCCTACATTTGTAGGCAAGATTCTGAGCGCTCAAACCTTACATATCACCGGTGATTTGAAGGACAACCTGCAATATTTGCTGGGCACATTAGAAGAACTTCCTACTCCTGTGAGAACCACGGCACCCATGGATTACACGGTCCCTTTACCAGATCTCCCCCAACTGTCTCTGGCTTCTGTGCTAGATGGAATGAGCGATCTGCTTCCGTACGATCACAAGCTGTTTGTTGATGATGGCAGCCATGGATTTCATGCGGTTCAGCGATATAAAGTCAAAAAACCAGGCAGCTTTGTGTTTGACGCTTACTTTGCCTGCATGGGGAACGCCATTGGTATGGCGATAGGTGCAAAGGCCGCTTCACCTGAAGAGACCGTTGTATGTATCACCGGGGATGGATGTTTCATGATGCTGGGGACGGAGATCAATACCGCGGTATGCAACAATCTGAACGTCATTTTCATTGTCGTTAACAACAAACAACTGGACATGGCACTCAAAGGAATGGAAAAAACAACAGGCAGAATTGATGGCACATTATATGAAGTTCCTATGGATGCTGCCAAATTTGCCGAATCTCTCGGTGCGGTTGCGTTTCGAGCAGAGACTCTTGCTGAATTCTCATCTGCGCTGAACACAGCCCAGACGTTGAATCAGGTAACTGTTATTGAGCTTCTGACCGATCGAGATGAAATTCCACCCACAGCTCACCGCACCGTAAATTTGAATTAGGAGGAGCATATCATGAGTGAACATGTAGCTCAGGGACTAGACCGTTTCGCGAAACTATCTGGTGAGTACGGCGCAAGAGCTCTCGCACCCATCAAAGAACATTTTCGCGAATTGTCGGAATTTATTATGGGGACGGCGTACGGGGATATCTTTCAGCGCACCACGATTACGGATCAATGGAAGGAAGTTGCTATCATCTCTTCGTTGATCACCCAAGGACAGTATGAACAATTGGGCGTACATTACACGATGGCTCTGAGTGTCGGGGTAACTGTAGATCAGCTCAAGGGAATATTGCTACATCTGGCGCCATGTGTGGGTGCTCCACGCATTATAAGTTCATTTAATATTTTGCTTGCCACCTTGGACGAAATACAGTAATTCACTTTTCTACATTTTTATACATGATTCGACTTTTTTATTGATCTTTTTACATTCCTACCTTTATAATATGGTTAAATTATCCTTCGAACCAGCTCGCATCTTAGAAGCTTTCGGCAGAGGCCCAATGGGCTGTGTATCCACTAACAGGATAGCCTTAACTCATTTAAAGGAGAGAGATCAAACATGGGAAATTTCATTCTGAAGACTGACGTTCCAAACAAGGTGTTAAACATTGAACTGGAGGGTTCTTTCTCTCAAGAAGACGGTTTGCGTTCCATCTCGGCCTATCAGGATACGATCGCTTCTATTAACACCAAGGAGTATGACCTGAACATCGATTGCAAAAAGTTGAATGTTACTGCTCCGGAGATTGTTCCTCTTCTGGAAGGCTGCCTTCAATTGTTCAAAAAAGATGAATATAAAAAAGTCGTGTTGACCCTCGAGAACAACGCGATTCTAAAAATGCAATTGTCCCGGCTCGGCCGGTCAGTCGGTCTGGACAATCTCGAAATCATATCTACCGTTACCACTTAATAAACCAGGCGGACAAGCTGTGAATTCACCTTTCCGCTCAAGAGGAGAATGAAGATGGCCGGAATTCGTATTGTAGATATCGATATCTATCATCCAGCAACCAAGGTGCACAATGATTTTTATATTGAACATTTTGATGCAAGAGGTGTAGATATTCGTGGATTGTTACAGGCACTTGGTCGTGATACACGTTATAAAATTGACAACGATGACGAAAATTCACTAAGCATGGCCTATGAGGCGGCCAGTAACCTACTGGAAAAAACCGGGCTCACCGGTGCAGATATTGATCTGATTGCTTATGCAAGCCAAACGCCAGAATACATCTTTCCTACGAATTCCCTGATGATCCATCGCCTGATTAACGGCGCTTCTCACACGATCTGTATTGACAGCAACGCCAACTGCGCGGGTATGACTGCTGCTTTCGAACAAGTTAGCCGGCAGATGCTGGGCAATCCTCGAATTCGCCGCGCATTAATCATCGGCTCTGATTACGTGGCTCCTCACGCCAGTCCCGATGATCCCGTATACTTCGCCAATTTCGGTGATGCAGCAGCGGCGATTATTGTAGAGCGGGATGAACATGCTGTCGGTTTCATTGATTCAATCTATCAGACGGATACCTGCGTGTATGGTAATTCTCTTTTTCCTGCACAAGGCTTGGCAAAGCTGGGCAAAACGGGTGTAGATGCGGGTGCCTTTCATGTGAAATTCATCCCATTTGATGATTCCATCTGTGTGGATGCTGCTTCAGAGTCCATTCGTACGTTGCTGACACGCAACGAGATTAGACCAGACGAGATCAAAGCCGCCTGCTTCTCCCAACTATCCATTAGTAACATTCGGGCTGTATCCGAGAACGTCGGCATTGGTGATGATATTGCCGTCTATATCGGAGATGAGTTCGGGTATACCTCAACCAGCAGTCCGTTCATCGCACTACATCGAGCGGTTACAACCGGTCAGATTCAGCGTGGTGACAAAGTTCTGTTCTGGACCGTTGGAGCCGGGTGGCAAAATGTTGCCATGGTAGTTGAATATTAGGTATACACTTCAAAATCCGATAAAACCATCTCTGGTACCACTACTGGAGATGGTTTTTTGTTTCTTCATTTTCTACCTATAACGTTCATTGAAAATTTATTACCTTTTATTGTGAAAATAGTCACTTACATATTATTACATAAAAACTATGATTTAGAAGTAATTAAAACCCATAAAAGGAGATGTTTATGTTCAAATGCTATCTATTATCATGAGTTGCTGCTGCATTAAACGGAGTTAGAAATTGCATTGGTAATTATTCAACACACATTCCATTTAAGAGAGGGAGTTTTTAGATTGAAGATAAGAAAATCGCTAACTTCTTTATTATCCTTAGCTTTGTTATTAACTCCATTAAATCTTGTATTCGCAGATGGTAATATGGACACGATCACCATGAACAATGAACTTAAAAAAAGGATCGAAGTCAACATCGATTCATCAATCACGGGAAATGAGCGAGAAGTAATTGCTGACGTGATGGCCCGGCTTGACGAAGAAGATCGAGGAAATGTCATCTATGTCGCAGAAGACGGTGCCATTTACTCTAACAAGACGGAACTCAAAGAGACGACAGAAGTATATGATCTGGTTGAGAACAACATCTATCAAAGTGCATCCGGAAAAGAAATTGTTGGTCCTGGAGTGTCCACGAATGATTTACCAGCATCTGCCGTTAAAGATGATACCCAAATTTCGCCCGCTGCCGAAGTACCTAATCCAAGCGGAGGTTCCGGTCCTTATCGAAGAGTTTTCTCAAATAATGGATACAACTGGTTAAGTACGTATGTTACCATCCCAGGTGCCCCATACGTAAAAGGCAATGTGTCTACAGATGTTCCATATGTATACTTGGGCGGTTGGGGAACTAACGGAAATGGGATCGATGCCGGTTTACAATACAGCACAGCCTTTGATAATTGGTCCCCAACGACGCTAGCAAATGGAGCGATGGTTCCCAGTACTACTCGCTATCGTTCAAATCAGGACATTTATATGAAATTTTATGTGACTAATCCGAATGAATGTACGTTGGCAGTATCAGGAATCACAACGACTGGCGAACAGCTAACAACAACAATTGTAAGAAGCGGGGTAAGTGGCTGGGATAAAAGCGGTATAGGGATGAGAGTAAAACGAATGACCACCATTGGTCAAAAACCCGAGAACATGAACACAGGTTCAACCATTAAAAATGTGCGCTGGCACGATATCACTGTAGGCTACTATTCAGGTAGCAATCTTATATATAACAGCTGGGGCAGTGGACAAACCGGAGGATATCACTCTGTGCCTTCCAATAAAGTAAGTGTCAACTATGTAAGCCCTGGTGAAGAAACCGTCAGCATACAACTGTAGTATCTATTAAATTGATGTGGTATCTATTAAACTGAAAAAGATGCCCTAAATGAAAGTAGCAGTTCCAAGATTATTCAATCTTGAGAACTGCTACTTTTATGATTTTATAAAATCGTTGTTATAAGAATCTGTGAACTAAGTTTAATCTACCATTTCTGATTATCTGTAAACGGTCCCTTCAAATCTTGCAGCAACAATTCCATCCACCGTATGATAACTAACCAACACCAAGGTGCCTTCATATCCGTCGTCCGTTTTATAGCCCGTAAGATATTTTGGTACTCCAAAACCTACAGGGTAATAATGCACTACAGAAAAAAATTTACTTTCAAGCATAGGAGATACTACGTCTGATACATTTGTACTGGTATTCGGTTGAACTTTTACCGCAGACACGCCTCCACTTGAAATGGAAGTGGTCAGAATAAAGGAACATGCAGTCAACATAAGAACTTTACTAAGTCTCAAAATGATCATCTCCTAAATAGAGTTTTTAACTACAATTTCATTGTATAGTATGCGAGTACATCTAACAACAATATTTGTAAATTATATAATTATATGTAATTTTATTTTAAAATGAATTATTTAGTAATACTATCTTTTCATACAAAAAAGCAGCCCTACTGGACTGCTGAACTTCTGCCTCGATATCAAATATTCAGAAAATTTTCTTCGTATCCCGATCGTCTTTCAGAATCTCCACGGCTTCGCGGAATCTTAGAGAATGCACAATCTCCCGTTCCCGCAGAAACTTCAGACTATCCTGCAGATCCACGTCATCGGTCAGGTCGATCAACCATTGATATGTAGCCCGGGCTTTCTCTTCTGCTGCAATGTCCTCGTACAGATCCGCAATTGGATCACCCTTCGCAGCAATGTAGGCAGCTGTAAAGGGTACACCGGAGGAATTGGTATAAAACAAGGCAGAATCGCGTTGAGCATAGTTCGGCCCAAGTCCCGCTTCTTCCAATTGATCCACCGACGCGTCCTTGGTCAACTTGTAGATCATGGTGGCAATCATCTCCAGATGAGAAAATTCCTCTGTAGCAATATCCGTCAGCAGACCGATAATCTTGTCTGGAATCGTATAACGCTGATTCAGATATCGAAGGGCAGCGGCCAACTCCCCATCGGCACCGCCATATTGTTCCATCAGCAATTTCGCCATACGAGGATCACATTTACTAACCCTTACGGGATATTGCAGTTTTTTCTCATACACCCACATGTAAGATGCCTCCCTCTACGTTATTAAAATACAGCCCTTCTTCTAACCCTCGGGCTTCCTGTCCCTAAAGTCCTGCAAGGAAGCCTGAGGCTGATGTGTCACACTTGCCATGGCCAGGGTGTCTGAGACCATTCCCAAGGATACTTGGAGAAAGCATGCCCAAAGTTCATCAACGGTCCGTACAACTGCTGAAATTCATGGGCTACCCTCATTCGCTCCTGGCTGAACTTGTTGTACTGCTCAATGCTTTGGAAGTCTCCCGGATGGGTGTCCAGGTACAGATTCAGTTCCACCAACACGAAATCCAGCGCCTGAAGTTCTTCAAGCAATTCGTAGTATTTAGCGTCACAGGGTTTCGGCACTTCAGGTTCCATCCACTTCCACCTTCCTTCCCTTTGATCTAGCTGGTGTATAAGGGCTGTATAATGCAGGCCATAAGGTTCCCAATCTCAACGCTTCCGCCGGGCTGTACTGCGGCCAGCCCATGGGCTGAAATGGAATAAATAACTGCGGAGGTACCAGATACGTCCGAATCGCTACCGGCGGACAAGGATCAAACGGCCCCACAAAAGGGGCGTAAGCACGAAGCTGCGGATCTTTCACAAAACAACGCCTCCTTATTACATCGTTGGTGCATATTGAATAACACTGAGTTCTTTCCCGCTTCCCGTCTCTATATCCATATGACGCTGTCCCCGAAGTTAATCCGAAATTCGTTTCAACTATGTGCAGAATTTCTCCAAATTCTTCTTTAAAATAAAAAAAGACCTTCGGTTCGTTCCCCTTTCAGGTAACGTCCAAAGGCCTTACATCCTGGCAGATCTTCGTAATCTGCATCATTTCATACTTTTGCTCGTCTTATCTTACTCCTGCAACGAGTTCTATTCTGCTGGTTTTTCTTCCGAATTCATGTCTTGAGGGACAGATTGCTTGTACACTCGAACACGGGTAATTCGCAAACGAGTCGATTCTTCCACTTCAAAAACGTACCCATTCAGCTCCTGCGTTTTCCCCTTGGATGGATTGCCCCCAAGCTCTTTAAACAACCATCCGCCGATGGTATCCACTTCTTCATCCTCAATGATGGCTCCGGTCCACTTATGAACTTCTTCAATAAGCGAACGACCATCAATGGAAAATGAATCTCCACTCCGTTCCATATGCGGACGCTCATCCTCAAACTCGTCATACAAGTCTCCAACGATCTCTTCCAGAATTTCTTCCGCAGTCAGCAATCCAGCTGTGCCACCATATTCATCCACAACCAGCGTCATCTGTGAATGTTTCTTCTGCATGAGACGCAGCACATGGCTGATTTCCATCGATTCAGGAACGTTTAAGATTGGACGAACAAGTGAAGCCAGATCATGTTGTTGCTCCGGTTTAGCCAGCAACAGATCGGTGATGTGTATAAATCCAATGATCTCATCCTTGTCTTCTACTGCTACGGGATACCGGGAATGTTTGGTTGCGTTAATGATCTCCAAGTTCTCTTCCAAAGACATATGCGTGTACAAACAATCCATGTCTGTACGTGGCAGCATCACTTCACGTGCCAGCATATCGGAGAAATCAAAGATGTTGTCCATCAGTTTGATCTCATCTTTATCGATGACACCACTTTTGGCACTCTGCTTCATCAAAATACGAAGTTCATCTTCCGAGTGAGCTTCGCCTTCACTGGCAGGTTCGATACCCGCTAGACGCAGCAATGCATTGGCCGATACATTCAGTACCCAGATGAACGGGAAGAAGATTTTGTAGAACAACAGCAAGGGCGCAGATAAAAACAATGCCACTCCGTCTGTTTTTTGAATTGCCAACGATTTAGGTGCAAGCTCACCCAGCACAATATGCAGAAACGTAATGATACAAAAACCGATAATGACCGACACGGTCGAAATAAGCCCTGTATCTCCTACACCAAGTTTAAACATGAGTGGCTCAACGAGCAATTCGGAGATGGCCGGTTCTCCCAGCCACCCGAGTCCAAGCGATGTCAGCGTAATCCCGAACTGAGTTGCCGATAGATAGGAATCCAGTTTACTATTCACCTTCAGTGCATAACCAGCCATACGATTTCCTTCACTCTGCAATTGAGTTAAGCGTGTCTGCCTTACTTTCACAAGGGAAAATTCCGCTGCGACAAATACGCCATTCAAAAATACGAGCAAAAAGACACAGACCAGATTAAATACCAGCTGCCCAAGATGAAATTCGGTATGAATATCCAAGTTGAAACTCCCCTTTTCTATCTATTTCAGGAACACACCTGGAATATCAACGTGTGATTGCCTTTCTCGATTTGAAATCCACACCTTTGTAATACATATCTGCCACTAGCAGGTTTGGTCCGCAACAGGATGCAATATCGCAATGGCAATTGACCGTTTGATTCAACGGATGTTCAGCTGACCATTCATGGAACACATCATCCAGTTTACGATCACGAATATTACCAAATTCCGGGATATCGGCAAAATCGGTCACATACACATTACCCGTGAACATGTTGACGTTAACGCGGTTGCGTCCGTCCGGATCATTACGTACCGTCACATTTGGTTCGCTGTATAAACGGTTGATCAGTTCCCGATCCTGCTCTGCTGCACTGCACGCGAAGAATGGCAGAGTACCAAAGAGCATCCACATATCTTTGTCACGTGCATCAAGCAAACGATGAATCGCTGCTCTCATATGGTCCAGTGATAACACGGGCAACGACGAAGCAAAGTTCGAATTATACATTGGATGCACTTCGTGACGAACACAGCCCATCTCACGAATCAATTGATGAATACCATCCAGCTTGTCGTGTGTACGGAAGTTAATCATGGACTCGGCAGAGATAAACATGCCTGCTTCACTTAATTTGCGGGAATTTTCAATCATTTTCTCATACATCTTCACCGCGACTTCACGTTTCACAGGTCTGCCACTATTCGCAAATCCGACTTGATGGAAATCGTCAGCATTCAGGTAGTTGAATGAGATATGCATAACGTCCAGATACGGCAAAAGTTGCTCATATCGGCTGATATCCAGCGTTAAGTTGGAATTGATTTGGGAACGGATTCCACGTTCCTTGGCATATTTGAGCAGCGGGATGATCATCTCATCCACTGTTTTCTGGCTAAAGCTTGGCTCGCCACCCGTCAGACTAATCGTCTGCAGATGCTCCACTTCATCCAATCGTTTCAGCATCAGCGGTAATGGAAGAGCCGGCGCTTCACGCATCGTAAGCATATCTCCTACGGCACAGTGCTCACACCGCATGTTACACAGATGTGTCACAGTCATTTCTACACTGGTCAACACATGGCGTCCATATGTACGCAGAGAGCCAATCGGATCCCACGGATCATTCGTTGGAGATAAAGGCATCGGTTGTACCGATCCTGAGTTTAGCATGGTCATTGTTCTTCACCTTATTCCTTTTATTAACCTAAAAAGTTTTATTTACATCATACCTTGTGTTTCTCTTTTTGGAGTTATCTTTTATCATAGCACAATTTTGAATGCTCCGGCATACGTAGACCCTGTCCATTACATGACAAAAAACACTCAGGTAACTCCGGGCCGAATCACGAAACGGCCCCGATATTACGACATGAGCGCTAATCATTTCTAAGCTTGTTCAGCTTTCCAACCGTTCACTTTGGGCAGATGAAGGTGTATCCTCCAGACCCTCTACACCTGTGATCATCACAGACAGTGCTGTGGACAGGTTAATTTCGTAGGGCGAAGATAAGGTCTGGCCGTCGGCATCCTTGAGCACCCGGATAAGTGGACGTTGAGGAACACGTGGATGAATCGCTGCGACCACCCCAACCTCTCCCGTACTGAGCGTGACCGATAGGCCCACGGGGTAGATCGCTACACAATCCCTGAATCTCTCCAGCATTCGTTGTTCATAAAGCGTTCCTGAGCCCGTATACAGCACCTCTACGGCCTGATGTGGCAGCAAGGCTTGCTTGTAGACTCGATTCGTTGTCATGGCATCATACGAATCAGCAAGAGCAATCCACTTGGCATACTCATGAATCTCTTTATCCTTCAGCCCAAAGGGATATCCGCTGCCATCAATTCGCTCATGGTGCTGCAATGCACAATGTGCAGATAGAAGCGGTATACCTGGTTCGTCTTTGAGAATACGATGTCCATATGTAGTGTGCTGCTGAATGATTTTGAATTCCTCGTCACTTAATCTGGAAGGCTTATGCAGAATTTCTGGTGCAATCTGTGTCTTGCCAATATCATGCAATAAGGCACCCAGACCAATCTCCATTAATTGCTGGCGTGTGTAACCCGAAGCGACACCAAGAACCAGTGTATACACACATACATTCAGCGAATGATTATACAGGTCAAAATCACTGGAGTTCATGTCCATCAGCATAATCATGGCTTCCTTCTGACTGCCGATGTCTTCCAGAATCGCATTCATCACACCACTAAGCGCTTTACCGAAATGAGGAATCCGATTTTTGGTTTTCAGTCCTGACATGCTCTGAAATTGCTGTTTAATCTCGACCAGTGCTTTCCTTCGGGTCTCTTCCTGCAACATTTCAGGAACAATGATGTCCTCTGTCGCAGCATCTTTAATATACACATAACCGACTCCGAGATCCTTAAGGCGTCCAATCAATCGACTGGTTAGCTCTACATCCTCACTAAGTAATACAAGGCCTTCTTCACTATAAATACGTTTCCCCAGCTTCATGCCAGGCTGCAATAAGTTTATATGTACTAAACGCACAGCCTATCCTCTCCCGCTCCGTAGATGTAATTACCACTAGCCGCCGCTTCAGCAGAAGGCAAGTACTTTAAATTTAGCTTTGATGCCAGCGGGCTCGCAGGCTGTCGTCCAGAGCCCCTGGTCGTTTTATTTCCGTTTCCAGCAAATCGCGTATGAATTCCGGAAGATGATAGAGCGTACGGGTTCCATGAGCAAGAGGAGGATACCCCACATTGAACGTAAACATGTCCAGTGTCCCAACGATATACTCACATTGTTCGTCCATAGGCTCCCCATTGATGGATATGGCCTGGATCTTCTCATAGGCTGGCGCATCTGGATTGTATTGAACTTCCATTCCGTCCATACATAACGTGCCTAGAATATGACCACGAAAACCAAATCCCACAATGGGCTTACCTGAAAACTCGTCCAACAAGGACTGCTCAAGTGCTTCACGAATATGACTTCCACTCAAGCATATTGTACAAGCATTTATAGGAGATGGACATAGGGAATGCAACATTCCTTTTGTAATATTACCTTGTGGAAGCTCTCCGAGAAGCTGACCTGCATTCACCAGAGACAGCTGTGCCCCCGTGAAATGACGAACAGCTTGTGCAAGCAAGGTAGCAAACGGGGATTCCCGGTCGTACGTGATGGGCAGCACCCGATCCGTTATCACTGCCGTCTGATTGAGTGTCCTTTCAGCCTCCGCACGATTCGTAGCGATTGCCAGCGCGACCTGATCATCCAGTAATATACTCTTGGCAGCCATACAACCGCTACTTACCAGTTGGAGAGGTTCCCCCACACTTGTTCGTTCCAGAACCACTTTCCCAAGCCACTGGCCAAATTTTCCAGCTGCGCCCAGCACGGTCTGACCAATGACTAAGGGTTCTTCGAGAACATGATGGGTATGTCCACCGAGAATAACATCAATTCCCGTAATCTGCTCCGCCAGTCTCCGATCTGTCGAAAGCCCCAGATGAGAAAGAATAACCACAACATCCACTTCATCACGTAATGCTTCCACTTGAGCTCTTAATGACTCCACAGGGTCCAGAACATCCCACCCGAGCAATTCATAAAACGTGGTAAAAGGGGCCGTTGCCCCCAGCAGACCAACGCGAAATGGACCTTTCTCCACAATCAGAGAAGGTTTCATCCACACTGGCGCAAGTCCAGTATCTTGCTCTACAACATTGCTGCATACCACAGGACACAGAAGTCCAGCGTAGGACTGTGAGAGCTGATCTGGCGTAAAGGTTAGTCCTTCGTTGTTACCGATTGTAATGGCATCGTAGCCCGTCAGGTTAATAACATCAACATTAGCCGTACCCAGTGTTCCCTCTGTTTCAACGGCCATTCGGTCCATATGATCGCCGATATCCAATACAAGGAAGTTGCCACCTTGGTCACGTTCCTCATTGATCATAGCGGCGATGGTACTCATGGAGCCGAAGTGACTGTGGATGTCGTTGGTGTGCAGAATCGTTAACGTTTGCTTCTCCCTGGTGCTCATCACACCGCCTCCCCTGCTCTTCAATAAACGTTCATTCTTCTAATGGATAAGCATAACATTTTCCGCGTCGTTATGATATATTTATAGGGTTTAGAGATCAAAAAGAGGTGAGTCATATCTATGAAATTGACAATTCAACTATTTGCAGGCATTGCAGAACGTTTAAATACATCCCTTCTGGAGTTTGAGTACATTGGAGATATTCCAACCGCTGCCGATTTAAAAGAAAAACTGAGTCTGGCCTACCCAGAGGCAGCTTCTCAGATAAGGACATCCTTTTTGGCAGTTAACCAGCAGTACGCTCCTGCCGATACTATACTTAGCTCAGAAGATGAACTTGCGTTGATCCCTCCCGTCTCTGGAGGTGATGGTACGGATATTTCCGATGAACAGCTTCGCTCTACCGTTCCAGAGCATCGGACTGAAGATGGCTTATTTCTAATTACAGAATCCACTTTGTCCGTGGAAGCAACAACGGAGCTAGTGATTACCCCGAATCACGGGGCAGCTCTTACTTTTGTAGGTACGACTCGTGAAATGACCGGTGAACAGCGCACCGTTTATCTTGAATACGAGGCCTATGTGCCGATGGCTCTTTCTCAGATGGCAGCCATTGGTGTGGAAATCTCGGATCGCTGGCCTGGTGTGTTATGTGCAATCAGTCACCGAATTGGCAAAGTGGATGTGGCAGAGATTAGTGTAGTCATTGCTGTTTCCTCGCCTCATCGCAACGACTGTTATGATGCAAGCCGTTACGCCATAGAGAGACTCAAACAGACCGTTCCGATCTGGAAAAAGGAAATTTGGGAAGATGGATCTGAATGGAAGGGACATCAATTAGGACCATGGAACCCCATGGAGAACTAAATAATGAGCCTTTACACCTTTTTAGACAGAGTGGGTTAATAGTAAATAAGTCGTTGTCAACCCATTTTTTTCTTGTTATTATAATTATATGTGTCGATATTAGTCGAGAAAAGGTGGTTTATACGTGAGAGTGCATGTTACTGATCTTAAACCGGGTGACCTGTTACAAAATGATGTATACAACAGTTCGGGTCTCCACATGCTGATGAAAGGTTCCACCCTCAGTGAAGATGACCTATCCAAACTGTTGCAACATGGAATCGAGTACGCAGATGTAGAACACACACCATCCGACCTACACTCTGATGCACAAACCTTACCTTCCGATCAATCCCGTCTGTTAACTAACTTGTTTAACGATACGATCAAAGGTACTGAATCTCTATTTCAACAAGCGATGGAGAAGGGTTTTATTGATGAGACACAGGTCGATGAGATTTTGTTTACCCTAACAGAACAGTTGGAAAAACAAAAAGATGTTGTCTCCTTGTTGCTTATGCTTGACGGGGATAGCGATTATACGTACAACCATTCATTGCAAGTCGGAATGCTCGCTTTTTATATCGCCGGCTGGATGGGTTACAACCCCGAGGAATGTCTAACTGTAGCCAAAGCAGGATATCTTCATGATATCGGCAAGTCCAAGATTCCTTCTGAGATTTTACATAAACCTGGTAAATTGACCACGGAAGAATTTGACGAAATGAAGAAACACACATTCTATGGGTACGATATCATTAAAGAATCCACGCAGGATGAAATTCTGGCAACGGTTGCACTTCAACATCATGAGCGCGAGGATGGAAGTGGTTATCCTCATGGACTGCGAGGAGACGAGATCCACCCCTATTCCCGTATAACTGCTGTAGCAGACGTTTACAGCGCCATGACGACCAATCGGGTATACCAGACCAAACAGGAACTGATCTCTGTTCTGTGTGAGCTGTACAGCCTCAGCTTTGGTCAGTTAAATGCTGAAGCAACACAGGAACTGATCAAGCACATGCTGCCTAATTTTATCGGTAAAAGGGTTCTGCTCACCACGGGTCAGACGGGGCTCATTGTCATGAATAATCCTGCGGATTATTTCCGACCACTCGTTCAGACCTCTACGGCCTTTATCGATTTAGCGAAAGAAAGAGATATTGCTATCGTTGAGATTTATGTACAGTAACTGTTCATTGTACACAGCATGTATACGAAGAACCCCATAGTAACTGAAATAACCAACTTATAGGTTGGCATATGACAAAAGGGAAGCCGTAATCGGCTTCCCTTTTGTCTATTCCGATTCGATCATGTTGGATTACACACAGAATGCTTTTGTGATGATAACCAACAGAATGAACAGTACCAAGATTGCACCAGTGTTTGTGAACATATTGTATCCACCAACGCCGCCTACTCCGCCTACATTGCCACCACAGCCATATCCTACTTCGCTCATGTGATTGCCTCCTCTTCATCAGGTATACCCTAACATATGACGTTTCCGTTGGAATGAACCGGGCGAACAGGCAACATTCGATAAATGGTTGTCTGTCTGCATCTACCTAAGTGGATCAGCCTTTTGTTACTCCCTGTTCTTTACAGGGATCTATATGTCGGACTCCGAATGAACCTGGATGCCTTTTTCCTTGCGGTACATGATAACAAGTAATCTCCAAAATTCATAACTGCCTTTGTCGTTCATAATAAACGGTCGATAATAATCAAATGCTTGCTTCGCCCATGCGGGACAATCCATATTGGAAAGTTGCTCCTGTTGCTGAATCCATCCCCCTTGAATCTCCAGCGTTTTCTGCATGGCTTCAAACATTTTCTTCTGCTCAGTGGTCATCGGCGGAGCCTCCTGTTCCTGAGATGCAGTTCCGTATTCGGCCTGTAGATACGCACCCGGTTCCGTCACACCATCTTCGCTGGCTGTGTACCCGTAAGATGGTGCACTTGTTTTACGAATCTCATAATGTACATGCGGGCCAGTACTCTGACCCGTGCTTCCCTGATTCCCGATAAGCTGCCCTCGCTTCACCCGCTGCCCAACGGTTACGGCAATCCGCGAAAGGTGAGCATAACAATGCAAGTAGCCACGATGATCTTGAAGGGCAACTGTAAGCCCGTAACCGCCGAATCCGGAGCCTGTAACTCCTTCGGAAGAAAAACGTACCCTGCCTTCCATAAAGGCATAGACGGGGCCATTCCAAGGCTCTGTCACGAGATCAATTCCGCGGTGAAATGTCTGTCCACCATGAATAGGATGAATTCGATAGCCGAATGAACTTGTAATCCGATATCCCTCGAAAGGGTTCACGCTCATACACTCACATCCTTTTCTATCATTAAATGCTTAAATCTATGAAATGGCTTGTGCTATTGGTCTTATTTTATTCCACAAAAATACCGCTCAGAATATCATTAGGGAAACCTTATGGTCTCTCTCCAACGTATATTCCAAGCGGCGCTGTGCTAATATGAACACTCTATGAGATGTATATATTATTATTTCATTTTAACCACTGCTCACTTCTAATTCAGAGGTCTGTATATGACGCCTAGCTGATCCAATTCCTGTCCTGCTCTTCCATAAAATCCGGCAATGTACCACCCCGCTGGTGCCTCAAGTTTGATTTGATCCGAGGTCTTTTGTCCGCCTTCAACTTTATTTCCAAGATTGGTGGACAACTCCACGTAAAAGATCCGTTTATCTCCATTACGTGTCCCCTGACCAATTGTAGCCTGAGTTAAGTACTCTCCGTCTGCCAGGTTCAGTGTGACAATGTTGGATTGACCACCATGTGCTAGGTTCGTTCCATCCCTGTACAACGTTGAAATGCCGTCTACACGGTTGCCCGAGTTAAGTACCACTGAACTAGGTCTGGACTCCGGAATATGATTTAGATCATTAAACCCACTTCCTCCAGATCCTCCGATTGTTGAACTTAGTTGGTACTGAGAAGATGTGCTATACACAAATTCCGCTGTAATCGGATAATGATCGGAGAGTTGCTTCCCACTCGGGTCAACAAATGTTTGATTTTCTAACCGATAGCTCTGTGCATTAAGTGACAATGCTTTACTTCCGCGATACAAAATTTTGTCCACGATCTCATAGTTGGGTCCATTTAAATTGCTTGCATCCATAAGGGCTTCTCCATCAGCGGGAATACTCCCACCTCGAATCAAATCGATCCATGGATCTCTTAACCCATTCTCAGACATGAGTAGCTCTATATTGTCAGCGGCACGGGTGTACCGTGTATTGGTATCCCCAAATACGATAACTGCGTTCCCGTCCGAGTGCTCCTTTATGTAATTGGAGAGTCGCTTGCCACTCCGATAACAAATAATCTTCTGATCACTGTTATCCCCAGATTTTTTGAATAAAAATACCCCCTAGAGAGACTTTTTAGAAAGTCTGTTCTAGAGGGTATTCGATCACATAAAAAGATATCTACCGCTTAACATCAGCAACTAGCTTCAGCTTTACGGCTTCGAAAGGCGCTGCATTGGATTAACCAATGGAACCTTCCATTTCGAACTTGATCAATCTATTCATCTCAACGGCGTATTCCATTGGCAATTCCTTCGTGAATGGCTCAATGAAGCCCATGATAATCATCTGTGTTGCTTCTGCATCAGTCAGACCACGGCTCATCAGGTAGAAGAGTTGATCCTCAGACACTTTGGATACTGTAGCTTCATGCTCCAGCATGATGTTATCATTCATGATTTCATTGTAAGGAATTGTATCTGATGTGGACTCATTATCGAGAATGAGTGTATCACACTTGATGTTGGATTTCGCGCCCTCAGCTTGACGCCCAAAGGAAGCCAAACCACGGTACGTTACTTTACCACCATGTTTACTGATGGATTTGGATACAATCGTAGATGTTGTATCCGGAGCCAAGTGGATCATTTTCGCACCTGCATCCTGATGCTGGTTTTTACCAGCTACAGCGATGGAGAGTACGGAACCTTTAGCTCCACGGCCTTTCAGTACAACCGCTGGATATTTCATCGTCAGTTTGGAACCGATGTTACCATCGACCCATTCCATCGTTGCATTTTCTTCAGCAACCGCACGTTTCGTAACGAGGTTGTAGATGTTTGGTGCCCAGTTTTGAATCGTTGTGTAACGAACACGAGCATTTTTCTTACAGATGATCTCAACAACCGCACTGTGCAGTGAGTTCGTGCTGTAGATTGGAGCTGTACATCCCTCTACATAGTGAACGAAGCTATCTTCGTCCGCAATGATGAGTGTACGCTCGAATTGTCCCATATTCTCGGAGTTAATCCGGAAGTAGGCTTGCAGAGGTACTTCACATTTAACGCCCTTAGGCACGTAGATAAAGCTTCCTCCGGACCATACCGCACTATTCAATGCAGCAAATTTATTATCTGCTGGTGGAATAACCGTTGCAAAATATTCACGCAGGATTTCGGGATGCTCTCTGAGAGCCGTGTCCGTATCCATGAAGATTACACCTTGGTCTTCCAATTCCTTTTGCATGTTGTGGTATACAACCTCGGACTCATACTGAGCCGATACACCTGCAAGGAACTTTTGCTCTGCTTCAGGGATACCCAATTTATCAAAGGTTTCCTTGATTTCGGAAGGAACTTCCTCCCATGTTTTACCTTGTTTCTCCGAAGCACGCACATAATACTGAATTTCATTGAAATCCAATCCGTCTAGATCTCCGCCCCATTTTGGCATTGGCATCTTTTCGAATTGTTTCAGGGATTTCAAACGGAATTCCAACATCCATTCCGGTTCATTCTTAATCTTGGAAATTTCGGTAACCACTTCTGCAGTCAGACCTTTACCGGTTTGAAAGATGGATTTGTGCTCGTCGCGAAAACCATATTTGTACTCTTCCATTTCTGGTGCTTTTTTAGCCATCTTGCTCTACCTCCCTATCGTTATTGTACTTTGTTCTCTTCGTCAATCCCTTTGCGTAATGCATTCCAGGCCAGAGTGGCACATTTGATGCGTGCAGGGAACTTGTTCACACCGGATAGGGCTTCGAGATCTTCATAATCGTCGAAATCGACTTCTTCACCTTTCATCAGTGAGGAAAAACGGTTAGCGATATCGAGTGCTTGTTCCATCGTTTTGCCTTTGACGGCCTCTGTCATCATCGATGCAGAGGACATGCTGATGGAGCAGCCTTCACCCGTATATTTGGCTTCCTGGACGATTCCGTCTTTCAGCAAAATTTGCAGTGAAATCCGGTCGCCGCACGTTGGATTGTTCAAATTCACCGTGACAGCGTCATTATCAAATGTTCCGCGGTTACGCGGGTTTTTGTAGTGGTCCATTATAACACGTCTGTACAGATCATCAAGTTGCATCGCCAAAATACTCCTTTGTCTGGATTAAGGCGCTGACAAGCCGATCTACATCTTGTTCGTTATTGTATAGATAGAAGCTGGCACGAGCTGTTGAGCTAACTTCAAGCCAGCGCATTAGTGGTTGACAGCAATGGTGTCCGGCACGAATGGCTACGCCACTCGCATCCAGTACGGTTGCCACATCATGCGGATGAACATCACCCAAGTTAAAGGTAACAACACCCACATGCCGCTTGGCTGGGCCATAGATGGTTAACCCATCGATCTCGGCCAGTCGTTCTGTTGCATAAGCTGCCAGCACACTCTCATGATGTGCGATCTCATCCATACCAATCTGCTCCAGAAAATCAATGGCAGCTCCCAACCCTACCGCACCTGCGATAATCGGGGTTCCGCCTTCGAACTTCCAGGGAAGCTCTTTCCAGTTGGATTCGTACAGACCCACATCATCAATCATTTCACCACCGAACTCAATGGGTTCCATGGACTCTAGCAGCGCCTTTTTGCCGTAGAGTGCACCGATTCCGGTTGGTCCGCACATTTTATGACCGGATAATGCATAGAAATCACAGTCCAGATCCTGAACGTCCACCTTCATGTGAGGTGTGCTTTGTGCGCCATCAACAACGATGACAGCACCATTACGGTGTGCAATTTCAGCAATTTGTTTCACAGGATGGATCAGACCCATAACATTGGATACATAAGCGATTGCTACAATTTTAGTATTGTTCGTAATCGTCTTCTCGACATCAGCCAATTCAATATGACCATCCGGCTGAAGCGGGATGTATTTCAATGTTGCACCTGTCTCCTTGGCAACCTGCTGCCAAGGAATCAGATTACTATGGTGCTCCATTTGCGTGATAACAATTTCATCGCCTTCTTTGCAATTGGCGCGGGCATATGATGAAGCCACCAGATTCAGGGCTGTCGTTGTCCCGCGAGTAAAGATAATCTCCTGTGTACTACGGGCATTGATAAACTTGGCTACCTTCTCCCGTGCGCCTTCGTAAGCGTCCGTTGCACGGCTTCCAAGGGTATGAACACCGCGATGAACGTTGGAGTTCTCATACTCATAATAATGTTTGACTGCTTCGATCACAGCATGAGGCTTCTGTGAAGTTGCAGCACTATCTAAATATACGAGCGGGTGTCCGTTAATTTCCTGGTGGAGGATCGGGAACTGCTCGCGAATGGATGGGTTCATTGTCCCAGCTTCTTCTCAATCAGGGACTGCAATTGGGTGCGCAGTGCTTCCAGAGGAATATCCGCCACCACCGGAGCCAGGAAGCCATAGATGATCAGGCGTTCGGCATCCGTACGGTTAATTCCGCGCGACATCAAGTAATGAATCTGCTCGGCATTGACTTGACCAACAGAAGCAGCGTGACCTGCTGTTACATCATCTTCATCAATAAGGAGGATTGGGTTCGCATCTCCACGTGCTTTAGGGCTCAGCATCAACACTTTCTCTGTCTGCTGTCCATCGGCTTTGGTAGCGCCTTTCTCAATCTTCGTGATGCCGTTGATGATTGCAGAAGCTTCTTCACGCATAACTGCACGTGTAATCATCTGGCTTGGCGTATTCTTACCGAAGTGACGAGCTTCTGTGGTGTAGTTGATTTTCTGCGAACCGGAACCTACAGCGATGACTTTGGAATCAGAACTTGATCCATTGCCTTTCAGCACGGTCATCGTGTTGCTCGCTGTGTCGCCATTGTTCATTTCGCCTACAATCCACTCGATGGAAGCATCATTCTCCAACACTGCACGACGGAATGAAACATCAGTTACATTCACACTCAGTTGATGAACCGATGCGAAACGTACTTTAGCACCGGATTTTGCGAATACTTCCACAACTCCATTATGGAAAACAGGTGCGGACAATTCGCCAGATACATAGTTATCAACATAAGTTACTGAACTGTTTGCTTCTGCAACTACAAGCACGTGAGGTGCAAACGTTGCAGATGCGTCGTCCGTAAGCAACACTGCTTGCAGTGGTACTTCGATTTCGACATTTTTCGGAACATACAGGAAGACCCCGCCATTCCAAAGTGCCGCATGTAATGCAGCGAGGGAATGCTCATCCGCTTTCACTGCTGTGTTCAGATATTGTTTTACCAGATCGCCATGTTCGCGAACCGCTGTAGCCAGATCCGTGAAGATAACTCCTTTTGCTGCCAGATCAGCAGACACCTTGGAGTATACCGTACCGGAATTGCGCTGGATAACCAGACTGCCTTCAGCTTGATCCTGAACCAGATCTTTGATAGAAGCAGGTACTTCTGTCAATGAAGAAATAGCTTCACTTGTTTTATATGTTCCGTACTCGCTGACATTCCAGCGTTCGATTTTTTGTTTTTCCAGTTTAGGAAGCGCAAGCCCGCTCGCAAGCTTTAAAGCTTCAAGCCGCTGTTCGGTCAACCAGCCGGGTTCATTGTTGCTTTCCGACAAGGCGCGAAGCGCTTCAGATTCAACCGGAAGAATTGTTTGTGTAGTCATTAATTAATCCTCCTCCGTTTTGTCTTTACGCTTCTTGGCCTACAGTTTCGTCTGTAATTCCCAGCTCTGCCTTTACCCAGTCATACCCTTCCGCTTCCAAACGGTGAGCCAATTCAGGTCCGCCGGATTTCACGATACGACCTTGCATCATTACGTGAACATAGTCAGGCGTAATGTAGTTCAACAGACGTTGGTAGTGAGTGATGATCAGGAAGCCACGGTCTTCGCTCTTCATAGCGTTCACACCGTCAGCCACGATTTTCAAAGCATCGATGTCCAGACCGGAGTCAATTTCATCAAGTACTACGATTTTCGGATCAAGCAGCATCATTTGCAGAATCTCGTTACGTTTTTTCTCACCACCGGAGAAACCTTCATTCAGGTAACGGTGAGCAAACTCAGGGTTCATGTCGAGTTCTTTCATTTTACCTTCCATTTGACGAATGAACTTGATCAGGGAGATCTCGTTACCTTCGCCACGACGTGCGTTAATTGCACTACGCAAGAAGTCGGAGTTTGTAACACCTGCAATTTCACTTGGGTATTGCATAGCCAGGAAGAGACCTGCACGTGCGCGCTCATCTACAGCCATATCCAATACATCTTCACCATCAAGTGTAATTTTACCGTCTGTTACTTCATATTTAGGGTGACCCATCAATGCAGAAGCCAGAGTGGATTTACCTGTTCCGTTTGGCCCCATGATTGCGTGGATTTCTCCACCTTTCATTTCCAGGTTGATGCCTTTCAGGATTTCCTTACCTTCGATCGTCGCTTTCAGACCTTCAATGACGAAATTCGTAGCCATGTGTATTGTTTCCCTCCATTGATTAAATTGATGTTAGTTGTCGAAAACGAAAAAGCGCCTATTATATCTGAACAGGGCTTCCCCTGAATTTCTCCTGTACTCGATTCTTAAAGCAAGAACACTTTAGAATAATTCTAAACTGATTCTCAATGATAATCAAGTCATTTCCTAAGAACCTTTGTCCATTGCATGAAACCTTATTCTTTCTGATTCTATAGTAAAAGACAAATTGAATCAAATCAGAAAACATCTTAAGCACAAATGCACAGTGAGAAAAATCACAGCAATTCAAGCTTTTATGTCATCTGCTGTACACTAATCTAAAAAAAGGACTCATCCATATTATGGACAAGTCCCTCCGTTAAATAACGTTACCATTTACAATTTGAGCATCTCGTTAATCTTCTGTACCTGTTCGTCAAAATCCGCAACGTCCACCACCGGCGTCATTTCGCGCGGCACCGGACCATTCGGAATAGAAATCCATGAACGGCAACCATTATATTCAGGCAGTACGGGGATTTCCATCGGTTCTTTCAAAAGGTACACACGTAAAATCAATACATGGAGCGGATCTTTACGTTTCCATTTCAAACGGTCTTCGGCAAAATCCGCTGTCCACATATGAAAGTCAAGAAGTCGATCCAGCATCTCCTGATCTCGTATCTCCAGATCCTGCGTTACTTCGGCATATGCAGTAATACGGATTGTCGAAGCTTCGGGCACCCATTCGGCCAGTGATTCTTCAACATAGGATTGATCCGAGGACTTAATCAGTTCTTTACGCTGATGTTCATAAGTCGGATACAGATAAAACGCTGGACTTTTCAGCTCAAAATGTCGGGTTTCCTCTACAATCCCGCCTTTGCGCATCACCATAATCTGGCGACCCGTTTCCAGTGCTTTGATTGCAGAAGCCCATTCTTTTAAAGCCGGTATCGTTGGTTCTAACATAAGCGGTCCCCTCCCCTATCGTTCTTGTCAGCAGTATAGACGCTCAGGGCGTTTCTGACAACATGATCCGGGCTCAGAAAGCTTACGTAAGAGACCATTTGTATTAGGCAAAATCTTACCTATATTAACCCAGGAAAGAGCGAAGCATCCACATGTGTTTCTCCAGGTCAGCCTTGAAACCTGTCAGCATATCGGATGTTGGTTGATCTTCAGCTGCATCTGCAACTTCGATACCTTCCTGATATTCATTCGAAAGTGTAGCGAAGTCCTCGATCAGGTTTTGCACCATTGTTTTTGCGTCTTCTCCGCCTGCTGCTTCCTGGATAGAGGAAAGCTCCAAATACTCTTTCATTGTAGCCGCCGGGCTACCTTTCAGCGTAAGGATACGCTCTGCAATTTCATCCATTTGTACTGTAACTTCGTTGTAGAACTCTTCGAATTTCACATGCAACGTGAAGAAGTTAGGTCCTTTAACGTACCAGTGATAGTTATGGATTTTAACATACAATACGTTCAGGTTAGCTACCTGACGATTAAGTACTTGTTCCACCGATTTTGCTTGATCTGTTTTGTTTTTTGTAGCCATATTAATCCCATCCTTTATTTAAAATTAGTCTGTCATGCCATGATAAGCAGGTTGTCCCGCAATACATAACAGAGAGTTAATAATGTGTCACCACATGTAGTGGAGAGGCTTGTTAACGGCGTTTCTCTCAACCGTCCGGCCTATTTGTTTTTACCCTTGAACCGGAAGTTCGAATCAGGATCGACTTGACTTGTCTCAAAAAAAAGTTCAAAAACCGCGCTATTTCCGATATACTGACATATACCAAGCAAAGAAGTGGGTTTTCCTGTTTCTTCATATATATGGAGGTGGCACCTTTGTCCCAATATCGCCCGTTTACCCCCCAGGATGCAATTGAACTGGCCAAAACATTACCGGGTCCATTTGCGGCAGATGCAAATCTGGATTGTCACGAGATCGGCGATGGCAATCTGAATTTGGTATTCCACATCACGGATCAGAACTCCGATAAAAGTATCATTATCAAACAAGCGCTTCCTTATGCGAAAGTGGTTGGTGAATCATGGCCGCTCTCTCTGGTACGTGCCCGAATTGAACGTGAGATTCTTCAGGAAGAGTATCGTCTGTGTCCAGGGATGGTACCCGAAGTGTATCATTACGATGATGACCTCGCGTTAACGGTTATGGAAGATCTGAGTGATCATGTGATCATGCGCAAAGGCCTGATCGAAGGTGTTTCCTATCCTCTTTTTGCACAGCATATTGGGGAATTCATGGCAAGAACGCTGTTTTTCACATCCGACTTGGGCATGGATCAGCAATTGAAGAAGGAACAACAGGGCAGATTCATTAATCCGGACCAATGCAAAATAACGGAGGATCTGATCTTTGATGAACCCTACCGGATCGCTGAGAAAAATAATTATGATGTTTCCATTGAGGACGAGGCTGAAGCCCTCCGCACAGATGGAGAACTTCACCTTGAAGTGGCCTTACTGCGGGAAAAATTCCTAACACATGGGCAGGCATTGCTTCATGCAGATCTGCATACAGGCAGTATTTTTGTTACACCTGAATCAACCAAGGTCATCGATCCCGAATTTGCATATTACGGCCCCATGGGATTTGATGTCGGTGCAGTCCTTGCGAACCTGCTCTTGAATTACGCATCCCTGCCAGGATGGATTCAGGATGAGACTGCTTTGCGTGAGCGTGAGACGCTTTTGCTGAATATGGTTCGTGATGTATGGACTGAATTCGAATCTCGTTTCCGTGCCCTCTGGGTTAATGACCTCGTTGATCCGATGGCAAAAACGCCAGGGTATCAGGATCTATATGTGCAACAATTGTTCAGAGATTCCATTGGCTTCGCAGGTGCCAAAATGGTTCGTCGTATCGTGGGACTCGCTCACGTGGCGGATATAGATACCATTCCAAATGCGACTGAACGTGAACATGCTCAGCGTAAATCATTGGCCATTGGTAAAGCATTGATCAAGAACAATCGTCGCTTGAATACCATCGGCGAAGTACTGGATATTGTATCCACAGCTGTTACTACTACTAAGGTTTAACATAAGGAACGGAGGAACCACCCATGACAACCCCTGAATATCAGCCTCTGTCCTCTCTCATCTGGAAAAAGGACAAGCTTGAAATGCTTGACCAGCGTCTGCTGCCCGAAACGATCCTCATGTTGAAATTGTATACACCCGAGGAAGTATGGGAATCCATCCACTCCATGAAAGTGCGCGGTGCTCCGGCGATTGGTATTGCTGCTGCATTTGGTGTTGTATTGGGTGCCAAATCATATGACGGAACAACCGTTCAAGGTTGGTTGGATCACGTAAAATCCATATGTGCTCATCTGGCTACTTCCCGACCAACAGCGGTGAACCTTTTCTGGGCACTGGATCGCATGATGCAAAAAGCAAATGAGGTCGTTGAATCCGGCCTGAGCCTGGATGAGGGCAATGATGCTCTTGAAGTAGAAGCTCTGTTGATTCAGAAAGAAGACGAAGAAGTATGCCGCATGATCGGTGAGAATGCACTGCCATTGTTCGAAGATGGTATGGGTGTACTCACTCACTGTAATGCAGGTGGACTGGCTACTGCGAAATATGGTACGGCAACTGCTCCAATGTATCTCGCACAGGAACGTGGCATTCACCTGAAGGTATTTGCAGACGAAACTCGTCCCGTACTTCAAGGTGCACGCCTGACTGCATTTGAGTTACAGCAAGCCGGCATTGACGTTACGCTGCTCTGTGATAACATGGCAGGCATGGTGATGTCCAAAGGCTGGATTCAAGCTGTAATCGTCGGAACGGATCGTGTTGCAGCGAATGGTGACGTAGCAAACAAAATCGGAACATACAGCGTGGCTGTGCTTGCCAAAGCTCACAATATTCCGTTCTATGTAGCCAGCCCATTGTCGACTATCGACTTGTCCACTCCATCCGGGGACCTCATTCCGATTGAAGAACGCGCTGCGGAAGAAGTCACTGAAGGATTTGGTAAACGTACAGCACCGAAAGGTGTTAAAGTATACAATCCAGCATTTGATGTAACGCCTAACGAATATGTAACAGCTATTATCACGGAAAAAGGTGTTGTTCGCGCACCTTTCCAAGAAAATCTGGCTGCCTTGTTCGCGAAGGAAGAAGCTTAATTTAATGAGAGTATTTAAGAAAAAAAATCGTGTATAGAGCCATTGGCTACTGATGTGCCCGGCTCTGTATTAGGACGCTAAGACGCTAAAGAAGGGCTTCCCATATGGGGAGCCCTTCTTTTTCGTGATTAGATCATTTTCAACAAAGCCTCTACACCCGTCATGCCAACCGTAATGCCCATGGCCTCGGCTTCTGTTGTCACCGACTCCATAGGTGCATGCAACAATTGCTCCAGTGTACGCACACCAACCGCCCGAGCCGCAATAATTTTGCGATCCCCGAGCTTCTCATTAAGTAATCCCACGTCGAGTGCTCCGCACATGATATATCCTTTGGATGTGTTAATAGTCAACAACGTTGTTTTGGGCAGCTTGACTTCTACCCCTACCAATACATGCTCTCCAACTACAATGGGCTCCATCGTCACCATAATTTCCCGATCCACCTCCTCTTCCACAGGTCACGATAATTGTATGCCTCATTCTGGATTGTCGTGTGGACACCAGCCGTGTTTGAGAAAATGTAGGTACTTACAGTTCAAATATACTGTTGGTAATTCTCCTCGCAGACTTAGATATAGATATACACTTTCATTGGAATATGAAAAGCCACCTCAGAAATGAGGCAGCTTTTTAACAGGACAAAAAATGCGATATAGTACGAACTGGACTTCTTTTTAATTTCTCATAAAATAAAAAAAGAGATCTATTAGGACTGCTTAGTTACTGTTAAAATTAATCTTTTAAAAATGAAAAAATGCCCTATAACGGGCATCTCATTTTTATTCTAATATTAACCTATTTTGAATCTACCTCTAATCCAACAGCAGTTTTCGCTTCCATTAATTTCAAAATACCCTTCATAACAAATGAATCTGCCATAGAGATTTCTTCTTTAAATTTGGACATATGACTGGGCTTCTGATCGTCCAAGAACTCAAGAACTGCATCGAATGCTTTACCTTTAGAATAATAGGCTGTACTCAAGTTCGAGGCCGTTGCATTCAACATTTGTTTCACATCTTTAGGGAGATTTTCTGGAACATCTAAATTATAGAATTTGCTCTGCAAGTGTTTGGCGGCCTTCTGTGCATTTTCTGTTGCTTCATAGACAGTATAGATGTCAACCGTACCATTTCCTAAGCCTGTCATAGCTTCTTGATATGTATTCATAATTGGAGACATAGTCTCTTCTAATGCATAAACAGATTTTTCAAATGCTAATACTTCTTTTTGATTGGCTTTTTTAGCTGCAGCGTCAGTTTCGTTTTTCAGCTTAGCCTCTTCTTTAGCCTTTTGATCATCTTTTTTCTCGGTTTTTGTATCAACCACAGCAACTGCCTTTTCCACTTTTGGTGCTTTTTCCTGTGAGGCCACTGCATCTGTTTCTACGGTTGCTGTCACGTTTGGCTTTTCCTCAGTTGGTATCACAATTATCAATAATATAAAGCCAGCCCATATAGCACCGCCGATTTTCGCAACCTTGCCAAGCTTCTTCCATGAGACAAAAATCATAATGAAAGGAACGAATAACCAAGCTAAAATTCTTAACAACTTCAAAATACTACCTCCTAATGTACTATTTACATTGCTAATTATATAGTAAATAATGACTAATGTCTTTAAATAATTGCCATTTCATCCTGCTTGAAATAGGCCTTAAATATCAGTATACAAACAGACTTTCATTTTAAATCTATTTGTTTCTTTACGTCTATCTCTTTTGAATCATATAACTATTATTATAAGATTCAGGTAGACTCTCCTCTAACAACTTTAAGTACGAACAAAAAGACAAATCCTAAACATGGTTATGGATGTAGAAAACAACAAAAGAAATCACCGAAAAAAGACTGTAGTAGCAATAGAGAACCTGTTGTTCGTTCCTCTCCACTTTCAGATAAAGCTATTAGAAATAATCAATACATCAATATATCGCAAGAAAATAAAAAACAGAGGGCGCAAGTATATAATCACCACCTATCATCAATCTCTGTTTCAGGAGGTGGAGATGGTTATTTTTGACCCTCACCCAATTAGATTCAAAAGCAACCACATCGGCGTCTATATCTTTTTCTACGTCTTTGCTATCATAAATTTAACTGGTTAAAATAGACTATAAATGGAATTCACACCATATGAAAACGGATTAAAGCGTCGTCTAAAGTGAGCCAAATTGGGCCTACCTTAAAACGTATGCTCATCATTCTTTAATCGTCTTATCTCCGTTAACTCTCTTCTAATTCCCAGTACACGTCTATGCAGTACACTGCGGTCTATTGATTCAGCTACCGACTTTTTGAACTGGACATCCATATCACTTAATTGCTCCTGAGCTAGTTTCTTTTTATGTATTGGTTTAACTAGAACTTTTGTAGTTTCAGGCTTGATAGGCTTCAATCTTTTCTGCTTCATAATCTGTTCAAATACACTGTCCCCTTGATGCATGGTCTTCATTCCTTAATGTGTGATGAACACATTGTATCATAACGAGAAGACGACTGTTACACAATAAAGTACAGATGCTTAGGGATGGACATGAGCCTAAACGTAAAAAAAAAGAGGGCCAACGCCCTCTTTGATGATGTACTCATTTTATAAAATGTAAAAATACGCTTGATTTCCTGGACTCTTCACAATTACTGTGGTCACTAAATCACCGGCATCCCGTTTACGGATACTTGTGATCGAATCTAACTCTACATTCGCAATAACTCTTGGTAAGACATACGCGGCCAGATCAGGCTTGGAAATTGTCACTTCAGTAGCCATATCCACAATCTGTCTCACATCTACCGTAGACTGAATATCCTTCCACTCTCGCACCTGAAGATAGCCATCCAAGTATTCTCTTTCCTTAATACTAATGTGGCCATCCAAAACATCCATATACTTGACCTCAATGCTGGAAAGCACATCAGGTCTGGAGATATATAATTGCCCAAGCTGTTCTTCCAAATAAGGAATCTCAAGACTGCCTGCCCTCTCATCATGATCTAATGCTCTGACTTGAAGAACACTATTCAGATCAGGCTTATTAACCGTAATCTCCGAAATCACAGTCGAATCACCGTCGTACATGACCGTAAGCAAAGACCCCAACGTTGAAGTTGCTTTTATATAATTGGAGACTTCCAATGAAGCATGAAGATCTGGTACGGATACAATTAAACTCGTATCCCGTCCATCATCGAGCAGCTGTGATATCGTTAACGTACTGACTAGAGACATTTGTCTATCTACCGTAATAACTGAAGGTAAGTCAGGATGAGACACTGCGATTTCTACAGTTTTTTCGTCGTCCAGACCTGTTCTAACGGCAAGATTACCGTCTGTATCCTTAGTTGTTCGTATAGCAGTAATGAACTGCGAATGAAGCTCGGGCTTAGAAATAGAAACCCATGTTTCCTTCTCTTCTGTCCTACTTTCAGCAATAGAAATGTTCGAATCCAGTTCTGCATCTATACGTTTAGCTACTATCAGATCTACATCCACGTCCGGACGGCTGACCGCGATTACTTGAGGTATATCATGATGCATATGATCCTGATAACGATGGACGTACAACTGAGATTTGAGCCAGTCCAGCCCAATATCACTGTGTACAACTAACGTTGAAGCTATATCCTTGCGACCTACACCATAAATAAAAACTTCACTTTCAATTTCGGTTCGACCGATGGAATAGACTTTAGAAGTGATATATTTAATCTGCAAAACAGGTGGTTTGGAAGACTCGCGAGTGTTGAAATAGATCGGCGTGTTACCGCTAGACTGAATAATCATTCCAACATTCGAAAGAATACCTTCTCTCCACATTCGAAGCAATGCCATCATATCAAACTCAACATAACGTTCAGTCGTATCCAGGATATAACTGGACGATAAGAGCTGAATGGACTGAGGTCTGTTCGCATACGTAATCCCGTACTCACGCCACAACGTATCCGGCTGATGCAACTCAATGTGTGCTCCAGGTGCCAGGGTTCCTGTGTAATATAACCTCAATTTAGCGTCTTCCAGATATAACAGATCAGGTATTCTAGTATCCAAATCACCGAAATGTATAAACGATTCGAATTGCTCTATCTCGTCTCTACCGATCATCATACGCTGTGTATCACCAAAGTTGAGCGTCTGCAGGTGAGTTTGGCTTCGTGTGGTCGCATCAGCAACAGGCTTAAGATTAACAGTTACACGCGGTGCTTCCAGTAATTCATATTTGCCGTGTGCACGGTTATGTGGGCGAACGTACAACATGCCTTCAAGATCAACTTTGGATGCCGCTTGAATGGTTGCGCCCAGATCTCCTTGCGACCTGTACATCACCGATAGCGAATTGCTCAATTCCTGTGACCGTCTGACACGTACGGATACACTAGAGACGATCTCGGACACTTTTCTTGTAGCAGCTATTAGGGTTGAAGACAGTTCTTCATCCACCTGATTGTACAGAATATACTTTGCTGTAAAACGATTTTCCGGACTTTTAATATGTATATAACTATCTAATAGAGTCTCCCCGTTATTAATTCCACTCACTTCCTGTCTCATTGTATTGAGAGCTACACCCGGTCTGCTGTGACCTTCATTTCAAAATTGCCATTAGGATTCGGCTTGGCATGAATATCCGTTGCGATACGAATATAAAAATCGATGCTATCCTCCGGTTGAATCAGACCATAGGTCAGATAATCGATCGGAAGAAACGGGTCGGCCTGTCTGGATAATTGGACTTCAACACCATCCGTTTCGAATTTCTTATCCATCTCCAGGTAAACATGATCCACAGCATAACCAAGCAAGTTTTTGATTCTGACTTTCTTTGTTAACGTCGTCTGTCCGGCAATGATCACCCCATAATCAAGTTTTTTCAAAATACCACCAAAGGTATCTGAAAGAAAATCTCCAGACTCATCCATAAACATTAATCCTGAATACGATCCGATAAACTTGATTTCCCGTGAGTCTACGGCACCCCAATAATCCTGAAATTCAACCTTCAATGTATTCTCTACGCCAAAATTAACATTTCTCTCGTCAATATTGAGTTCAATATTGAATGGAGATGCTGCTAGTCGTGTAAAATTGCCATCCGCCGGATAATACGTTTTACCGTTCAACAAGACGCGGTATTTAACCTTGCCCTGATCTGCATCATCAAGCACACCTGTAAGTTTGTTACCAGAGAAGGTCAGGTCGATTGTGGCTGTGGTGTTTAACAGTTGTAGTGACATATCTCTAAACTCCACTGCATGTCGCGGTGCATCAACGACCATCTTCACTTCGTCAAGCAAGTAGCTGTTTTCATAATGCTTACTGCTATCGAAGTAATAGGCGATTCGTGTTAAATCAATTAGATCCTTTTCAGGGATGGCGTTGAGTGTGTCCAGATTCATTCCTTTTCTTTTGAATAGGGTTGTATTCTGGATATCCATATCGAGCCACTTGTTGAAACGGTATGTCTTCCATGTGAGCCCTGAGTCGAATGAAGCAGCCATTCTTAGTATACCTTCCGGACTGTTCTCCGTTACTTTTGTAGCAATAACTTTTTTGACATCTCCAAAGAGCGCTATGTCTGTTGGTTGAACAATTAATTGTTCAAACGGTAGCGCGTTATACGTCAGCATCATGTCCCGATTTCCGGCGATTACCTCTTCATCATTCGTCCACGTAACTACGTCAAAATCTCCCTCAAGTTCATCCAATGGGGAGTAGTTAGCCGTAATATTCAGTTCCGCTGATGTTTTGGATGGATCATCTGTGTAGTATAGAACGTCTACACTATCACCCAACTCATCGTATATTGTAAAAGGCTCGGTTTCGATTGTAATCGTTGATTCGGTTTGATTCGGGTCGTCAGTGTATTCAATGATTTTGATCTCTTTGTCTTCCCATTCTTCCGCTAGGGTGAAGGGTTCAGTTTCGATATTGAAAGATGCTTCTGTTTTGGTTGGGTCGTCCGTGTAGTAACATAGTTCTACTTCACCTTGAAGTTGTGACCATGCGGATTCAGGTATGATGGAGATGTCGTCCATACCATAGTTTAAATAGTCCTGCTCGGTGGGTGAACCTGAAATCACTTGCCATTGCCCACTTGCGTAATACTTATAGGTTGAGCTATTTTGCACTAAATACTTATTGTCATAGACCCAATCCATAAATTCAATCTCATGGATATTGATTACTTCAGAGGTGTTATTTCTTGTTACCCGTACTCTATAGTTGAGATAGGCTTTAGTGGGAGCGATATTGAAAGTGACTTTTCTATTGTTTGTCCATGATGCGACTACATAATCATTTCTTGTGTCAATTAGATCCCATGTAACTGCATCATTACTTGCTTCCAGAACCCAAGATCGAGGTGGCGAGTTGTTTTCCAAGCAATATATCGAGTACCCTGCCAATTTTATAGAGGTTGGAAACCTGTAAGAAACCCATGTATTAGTGACACGATAGGTTCCGTAGAACGTACCTTGACTTCTATCAAAGGCTTTATAAGCGTGATATGCACCATTTTGACCATTGTAGCTTACTACCCCTGAAGGTGAAGTATACGATGTCATAGGTGGTACGATATTCACAAGCTTTGCCATAATCCCATCTCCTTTCTAAATGTAAATTAAACAATTTCATCTAACTGATTTAAATAATTGATGCTTTTTTGATTGATACTTTGTTAGTATTAATCTTTTGTTTGAAGACTTTTCCTGAACCGATTTTTTCACTATCTTTAACCAATGACCTTCTTTCGCTGAATTCATCCTCCAAATCAATAATCATTCCTTTGTTCATCCCATGTTCTAGAATACTTACTTCCGAACATTCCACGGAAGTTATGTACCTTTCGGATTCATACATGCCAAAATCACCAATCGCCAAGAAGTCTCCAGCGCCTTGGTTGGCAGTAACATTAATTCTATATTTCTTGAACCCAACTTTATTCTTAAACCCGTAGAGACGGAACTCTTCTACAGTAAAGTTAGGCTCATTTATTCTGGTGTCAAGGATAATCCATTTCGTTCCTTCCCATCCCTCAAATGTCCAGGTTTTTGGAGGTCTGTTGACTGGGGTTGTTCCAGACTTAATAGAATACGCAGTTATTAATTTGGCCTGCGGAAACTCATAGCTTAACCATCCGACCAAAATTCCACTAGCTGCAACCCATCCATTTGGATCAACAATTCTATCAAATGCTCTCCATGGATAAAATGTTGTGTAAGTCGAACTTGCATCAACAACACCTGATGGAGTAGTGTTAGATGTCATTGCAGGAATAGCATTATCTTTGTATTTATTTGTAATGCTATAGTGCTTGTCTTCTGATGAAAATAAAATTTTATTAGAGTACACTAAGTTGTAAGCTTTAAATCCAGAAGGAACATTATGTACAAAGGGTCTTACACCAAAGTTAATTGTGACTGTTTTACTGTTTGAACTAAATGAGCCTAGAGTAGGATAAACTTCTCCTAATTCCTTTACATTAGTGTGACTAATGCCCATACTAACACCATTCTTAAAAAACTCTAATGTTCCATTGTCAAGATCAAGTGCGACACCCACAACTGTCCCAATATCCCAGACTGTACTGTATGCTGTATTTTCCGGATACTTGTTCCCGCTATTACCATAATAAGTTCTCCACATTGAGCTATCTGCAACAATATTCCCTGTTAAAAAGAATGATTTGTTGGATACTCCAATATGAACGTTTTTTACTCCAGCATCATATTTAACCTCCCAATACCATTTTCCATTTGACTTACCGTGTGTAGCACGAATAGCACGATAATCAGTTGAGGTGACTACGGTAAGGTTACCATTAGAAAAAGTGAACCCTGAACCCATATCGTTTGGGTTTAATGTAACTGGGATTGTTTCCATAAACGGAGCATCTCCTTCCCAAAAATAAATAGAACACATCTTATAAAGGTGTTCTCGATTAACCGAGGGTAATTTTATCTACTCGGCGTTTTGACATATCAATTATGTGTTCAAAGGTTTTTCCTGATCCAAGCACAGTATTTCCTTTTATTAAATTTTTCTTTGTTTCTAAAATTTGATTGAAATAGTTTATATCTCCAACACCTCGATCCAGAAAATCCGATTCGGTTGCGGATTCCATTTGAACTAGATAAGATGGTTTTATTTCGAACATTTCAAGTTCATATATAGCTGGTAAAGTTACACCTGAGCTTAATGAAGTTATATAGAGTCTATAATGAGTATAAGATTTTCTATTCGGAATAACATAATCTAATACACCACTAGTTCCTCCAACAATTGAATGAAGAGTGTCATAGTTAACACCATCATTACTTCCTTGGAATTCATAGTTGCGAGGATAATATGTTGCACTTGTAACATAAAGCTTGTACTTTGCTATCACTTTTGGTTTTGTAAATTTATAACCTAACCATCTTGGCAATGAACCTGGGAGAGTGTTACCACCCCAATTCGAACTTTTATTACCATCGAATGCTTCCCACCCCCAAGTCATATTTCCAGAAGGCGTGTTACTGACAAGCACCTCGCCTTCTGGAGTTGTATTACTCGTCATTTTAGGTATAGAGGTCGTTTCTTGAATGCCATCATTTAATAGAGAATAAAACTTATCACCTGATGAAAGTAATAATTTATTTTGAATTGTTATTCTATACGGCATTAAACTTTCACCCGTAAGTATGTCAACTGCATCTATTCTAAAAGTTACATTAAAATCCTTGAGTATGATAGAGTGCTCACTTTCCCTGAGTCCATCAATCTCAAAATATACTACCTTATTATTGTTATTAACTGGACATGTATATGTTTTTCCATCTTGTTCTGAGTCAATAAAAACTTTAAAAGAAAGTGCGCTTCCTATTAATCCACCAATTAATTTGAGAGAACTTCCTACAAAATTAAATCTAATTTCTGTATTAGTTTGAATTGTTGAATAGGTTCCTCCATGGTTATTTGAATTGGTTGATTGTGTACCTATATTAAAATAAGTAATGTTTGTGTCACGTTCATCAATACGCAAGAATCCTGTAGCTGGATTAGCCAATACATCCCCAACTGCCATTTAACCATCCCCTTTCTAATTAAAATTATTGTTCTATAAACAAAAAGAAGTAGAGCATTTTACTCTACTTCACATTTACACTTGTTACTTCATAATATTTTTTCAGTTCGATTCTTCCTTTGAAAAACTTACCTGATCCTAGTGATCCCTTTACAGTCATAATCTGAACGAAATTTTCGTTTTTTCTATCTACAACAGATAGATCATCCATTCCGTCATTAATAAATGTGTCTACTGATGGTAGAGTTTCGGAAATTGTATTCCACATTGAAGGAATTGCAGGAACAGCAGTTATTCTTTCCATCAATTCGATCTGCCAAATTGAAACGTATGAGGTGTCTCCACTATTTAATGTAATTCTTATGCGATAGGAAAGATAACTGTTAATATTGGAGCAGGTGAACTTTTTCTTCTTATTCATTTCCCAACCTGTAACACCTATTACAGTGTCAATTGTAACCCACGTTCCATCAGAACCGTTTGTGCTATCATTACTACCTTCTATAATCCAATCTTTTGGACTTCTTGTTAGGACAGACGTATTATCTGAAGGTGGTAATATAGTATATTTTGTTATGACTTTTGGTATATCAAATCTATAGCAGATCCAACCGGTCCTTGCAGTACATATCCACGCCATGTTACCCGAAGGTGTATCGCTAAAAGCTTGCCAAGCGTCATATGTACTAAAATACGCGCTTGCACTCGCGAATCCAGAAGGAGAAGATTTTGATATCATTGGTGGAATACTATCCGTGGTGGCATGCGTTTCAGATATTTCAGGAGTTCCAGCGTAAAACCTTTTATACGCCCCTTTATGATTAATAAATGATCTGTTCATTGGAAGCACTTCAACTTCAAACAAAGGTCTATATCCAGTGTTTGAAGTTGCATTACTACTAGCAGGAGCATTGAACGCATTGACTGCACTTAAACCTTTCCTTGCCCTATAAGTTGAATTGGCTGATGCAGTTGTTGTTGTCCAACTATACGCACTACTACTGTTCCAATTCCAAACACTATTATCTCCTGGCGAAATAGTGTTATTTAACGTAGATGTTACAATGTATTTATACCATTCACTATAATCATCATTAGATGTTATACTACCTGTCAAAAGACGTGCAACGAAATTAAATTCTACCATGCCCATATCAACTGGAATACCGAAAACTCTACCATAACTATTTAATTGATCCCACGAAACAAAGCTTTGGATGTGTCTATCCGCAATCAGAATATTCTTGTTGTTGAATTCATCTGCCATAATAAAGTAAAAGTCACCTTTATTGATTGCAGGGACAGTAGGAGAAGTTATAATGAAGTCGTCTGTTTCTTTCCCAAGACCACTGAACACACCTTCTCCACCGTTTGAAGTCACAGCATAATTACACCTGATTCGCTTGCCAATAGTGAGCTTAGAGACATCTTCTACTTCATCTGGATGAAATAAACGACCATCGGAATCGATGTCGATTGCATCAAGAGCCATAAAAGTTGTCGTTGATCGACTGGATTTATTAACCATTTCTACTCGATGTCTTGCTTCGGGTAATCCAACAATTTCAACCTGAAGTACTTGTGCAAGCTCCGAACCTAGTTGTGAATGAGTTCCATGCAACTTTCCATCAACGTAAATATCAATTAAATCACTTCGATTGGTATAACGTGCTCCAATAATTCTTAGCTTAGTTCCTTCAAAATCAAAGACAATTTTGTCGCCTATCATTGATGTGTAATTAGAGTACCCGTTGTATGCACCTGTACCAGCACCGTTAGTGAAACTTCCAACATATTTAATTGAGGAAATATTGTCATCATATCTCTTCCATCCTGATTCTGGCGCTGTTAATCGAGATCCTACCACTGGTCTTACCAATCCAAGATCCCTATCTTGATCAATATCAATGGAGTCAAACAAAAGTCTTGTCCTAGTTGCCCCTGAAACGGATGTATAGGGTAAGACTTTTATTTCAACGCTATGTTCACGATCTTCCAAATCGTCTTTTTCATAAACGACCACAGTAGATGGAGTTCCGTAAGCAGTCTTAATGTTCCCCTGATTCACTCCATCAAGTATTAGTACAAATCCACTTGTATCATTATTTCCATATGCTTTCAAAATAAGTTTTTTACCAGTAAAGTTAAATTTCATTGTATTGTTTGCTGTGATAGAGAACATACCAACATTATCAGTAAACTGATAGGAGCCTATAGTTGTTTCAAATCTCTCCCAAGTTCCTACATAAGAAATTGCTGAGGAAATTGCATTGGATCTTTTCCATCCTGTTTGGGGCTTTGGTAATTGCTGTCCTACAGTTGCCATCATTACACCTCCTTATATTCAAATACAGGACGATACCCATATATTGTATGGATTGATGCCGCAGGTAATATTAAGGTACCTTGAGGTGTAGTCGATCCTCTTGGCATTCTGTAATTAGAAACACTGAAAGATATATTTAACTCTGGAGTGTCCTGTGTAAATGAATAAACGTTTTTCCAGTGAAAAACATCGTCTAGAGTTTTGCCAGCTTGAATTTTACCCATAGGGAAATTAACAATGTACTTGTCCCATTCGTTGATTTTAGGCCAAGCGCCAAAATTCAAATCTGTTTTTGAAGCAGACTTTTTACCATCCGAATCAGCAAAAGCAATTCCACCTGTAAGACTTCGAAATGTTCCAACAATATTATCCATCAACTCTAATTCAGTTAGAGCAACATAGCCAGCCATACCATTATTCTTGGTTATATTTAAACGGTAGTGAGTAAATTTTTCGGTGTTATTAAAGGTGCATATTTTTTTCTCTAATGTTGTAAAACTTTCGTCAACTCTTGTATCCAACACTGTCCAATTAGAACCATCATTTGAACCTTCAAGCGTCCAATCTTTAGGATTGATTTGTAAAGAGAATTGTCCTGTATCAATTCCAGTCAAACTATACTTAGACACTCTTTTTCCTTCTAAAAATTTATATTGAATCCACCCTGTAGCTGCATTTGCTTGCCAAAATTTATTTCCAGTATATACTTTGTCAAAAGCTTGGTAAGCTTGCCTTGTACTTATTTCTGAACTTGCACTTGCTTCCCCATGAGGAGCAATATTGCTAGTCATCTTTGGAGTTAAAACGAATGGATTCCAATTCGCATAACCTTCTATCAGCCCTCTTGCATTAAGCAAATCCCAACTTACCATATTAAAAACAACTCGGTCAGCCACAAGAATGCCTTTATTAACTTTGACAAGATAAAAAACTCCAGTTTGTTGAGTGGTTGCATCAAATCCAGTCAAAGCTACTTCATTTGAATTGGGATAACCAAGATCATAAAATGCTGTTGATGCGCTTATTGTTCCTAAACGTATAGCACTACATGAAATATAATCGCCAATCTCCATATCTCCTATATTTGTTCTCAACTGCCCTGTAGTCGCTGGAGCTGTCATAAAATCACCCCTTACTTACTCTGATTCCATCTACTTTTTGAAATTTCGTATTTTCAACCTTCTGACGTAGCACTATCCCTGTTGGAGTGTCCGATGCTCGTTCCATGTTCAATTGATATATTTTCTTTAAGCCTAGTGAACCCGAATCACTTTCGACAAAGGAATTGTTGTATTTCCCATCCTCATTAAAATCGTCTATGTAGAAATTCGAATATTTCTTTTCTGCAAAAATCTCAATTTTCACCTTCATATACTTTGCAGGAGACTTAGGAGCAGTCACATCTGCTAGAATTTCCTCATACGCCCCCCACTCAAAGCCATCCTCAGATGTACTCCAATAGATCTTGTATGATGCTCCCCCTACTACATCTACCTTTGCAGCCACACCTTTAAATGATGCGATCTTATCCTGAATCCGGATGGGAGTGGACTCCCAAGATCCATTAGCTGGATAGATTGAATTCCCATCCGCATCCTGGCTCAACTCTCTTAATTTCAATTTCTGATCCTGAAATATCATATCTTGAAAAACACCTATGGATAGATCTATATCCAGTGCTATTTCTTGAATCGCCATACTTTCACCACCTATCTCATCTCAAAATCCAACTCAACGAATGTCCCAGTTTATGATTCCTGCATGATTTGCCTTCAGAGGGGCAACGATTTGATCTATGACAAAGCCATTTTTACGAATAACTAATTGCCCAGGCAGGTCCTGATCTGAGGTGATTTTAATTTGGAGAAACGCAGTTTCTTTCAACGGCAGGGAACACACACATTGAAAGTTAATCTGCACATCGTTCAAATTCATCATTTTTTTGTAACCGAAGTTAAAACATTCAATCGTATTATGGAAAGCCCCCGAACTCCCATTACCTGAATGTCCACTCATATTCACATCTGAAGAAACATTCTTGAATTGAATGATGTCACTGTATAGAAAGGTCCTACCCGTTAGCGGGTATTCTTGTTCTTCACATACGTATGATATAGAGTACCGATCCGCATTAATATGAAATACACCGTTGGCAACGTTGTGATACACGTGAGATCCTTGCCCGATCAATCCAAAAGAGACCAACTTTTCCTTGTTAATTTTATAAAAACTGTTTGATTGTTGTGTCTGCAAATCGAATTCGCTTAAATAAGTACCATCATAGTAATCAGCAATCCATACATAAGCTTGAGATACAGGTGAGCGCGTAAATTGTGTATTACCTAGAATCACAGGACTTCCCCCCTTTTAATAAAAAGGACAGGCTGCAATAGCCTGTCCACATGATTATTTCTTTTTTACACGTAACGATAGGAGATACGTTTCTTGAACTGTTGCTTGCCACTTTTTGCATTCAGCGGTACTACACATTGTATGGATAGGGTCACATAGTTACCTGCCGCATCTTGAGGATTTCCATTGTTACTAACCCCCAGGATTTCTTTCGGTCCCGGTGCAAATGGTGTTGCATAAGCGGTTCCCGTATGATCTTTGATTGTCTTGCCTGTTGTTCCGATGGGTTTGGAAAAATCCTTACCAATACGTGAACTTTCTTCTTCCAGGTCTGTCTCCCCCAAGGAATCAACCTGAACGTGGAACCAGTTATTCTTCACCACTTCTACATCATGAGCCTCCGTGTCACCAGTACCACCAGTCATATCTCGCGTTGTAATCGTGCAATCTTCCATTTTAGATACGTCCGAAGCACCATTTTTATTGTTCCATACATTGAAAATAAAAATATCACTTTTGCTATCCGCATCAATAACCTTGTAGTCAAAAGGGGTAATAATCTCATTACTATGTGTAGCATCCATCCATGAAATAATTGGTTGTGTCATTATAATCCATCTCCTTTTTTATGTTCTGATCGTTAATTGAATCGTAAGATGTTGAATGTTTGAACCGGCTTCGATGATGTTGATTCTGAAGATATCTCCAGCCTCCACTTTTCTCACCTCAAATGTAGCCTCACCATCATCTTGATGTTGAAATGCTTCAAATTTCAGTGGACTCCCCATCACATCCTGCCAGTGAATGAGATCCTTGGATCGTTCAATTCTTATTCCAGTCGCGGTATCTCCAGAAACTCCACAGTAGCCCTTTACATGTAAAATCTCGCCATCGAATGGAAAGGGGGCTAAAATCCCCAGTACTTCCGGGTACACCCGTGATTCTTTGCAAAAGACTATAACCCGATCCTGTACTTCCAACGGAATCTCATTTAATTTCAGGTGTTCAGCTGTACTCATGAGCCCATCCATATCGGAATTAACCACCTGAAGGTTTTGACCAAATACATCAATCTCTACCCATGTCTGTCCATCAAAACGATATCTTTTACCATCCTTATACGTCTGCACCGTCCAGCCTATTTCAGGAGAAGGGTATTGCATACTTAACTCCTCAAAATCAACAACCGGACTCTGGTACACAAGTCGAGTCGTCTGATAAGCCTCTTTTGCTTTTCCGGCAGCCTGTAAGGCTTCGCCAGCAGCCTCCAGTGCCCGCTTGATAGCGAGTTCAGTTTCGCCAGGATCTCCTGGCTGCCCGGGACCGCTATGTTTCACCGCTTCTCTAATTAAAGACTCTACATGTGCTAAAGTTATCCCATTTGACATAATTCACCTACCTAAGCGTTATGTAGCATATTTTCTTTATAAGACTGTTTCCAAGTTGATACCTCCCCCATAACTAGGAAACCTGTCTCTGGCTTATCATTAAAGAAATTCTTGAACAACCATGCAAAGCATTGCTGTGTCTGGCTTTAGAGAAGTTTTCTAATTGGACTAATGCCAGCTTTTTTGCACTCCTTGCAGTATTTCATTCGATTCGATTTTGCAAGCATTCGTTTTCCGCATACGGTACAATTTTTGATGTTTTCTCCTTTCCAGCGAGAATACTCCAACACAAAATCATCGAAGCGAACTAACTGGAAGGCAACCTCACCATGCTCCGCAGCGAACAAAACCTGTACGTTAGTTGAATCGACACGTTGACTTTCTTTGAGATACCCTAACTGAATAAGTTTGTGCACCAATAACCCCTGATCTTTTTTGCTTACGGCCATTTGACTATCACCGTAGATTTCTTTCCATTCATTATTAATCCAGTACGTATCATTTTCATTGATTCGATTATTAATCTTGCTGTAGACCAGTAAAACAAAGGCCAATTTCTCGAGTCGTTTACTTTTAAGTTGTTTGATCTTTTGAAGTTCTTCGTGCGTTACAGGTACATGATCAATCTCGATTAACGTGCTCTTGCTTGCCTCCTCCCTTATCTTGATATACTTCTGAGACTGCTTAATGATACGATTGAGAAATGTATCCCACTGGACAGCATTGTAGTCTGGATAATACTTGGTCATAAACTGATTTAACAACGCATATGCATCTTCGGCGTTCTTCCCTTGTTGAAGCCCGTATTTAGCTAAACAAATCAACGTTTTGGTTGGCTTCTTATCCATTTTCCCATGTGCAATTGCTTGCTCGGCATGATGACGTTCATTCAGAATGATTTTCAAGGGCGCTGCTCCTTCACATACATTTGGGTCATTTTAAAGGTTCTTCCGGCATACTCAATATCGCCGTCCGGCTCTCTAACCGGATAATGGATGATGTGATCATTGCTGAGCAATAGATTGCGAATAATCTGATCTCCTGACACATCCCATACAAATTGCTTTGATTTCTCCGCATTTCGATAACACATGTCCACAATCATATTGCACAGATCTTCTTCGTTATTACAGATCTCCAGCGCCTGCTCCTTAAAGCGTGAAACAAACAACTGCCATCGGGCAGATCTTTCTTCCTTTTTCACCTTACTCTTGCGCAAGTTAGTCATATAGCTACGTAGCTCTTCGTTATGCATCTGATATAAACGTTGAATCTCTTTGTAACGAGCTTGTGAGTATTTTTTGGTACTCATCAGTATCGTATGATCAAATGGACTCTCGGACTGTTTTAGCTTTAACTTGTTGAACTCATCTTCCACTTGATGGCATAACCGGTTCATCACAGATGGTGCCGTGGATACAGGCATTCTCTGTTCATACTGTGCCAGGAACTGTTCCTGATCCGGAGATAGCTCCTTCTTCAAATACAACTCATCCACAGTCATGCCAAATAACTGCAAGCACTTCTGACTCGTTTTTTCTACATAGGTGGCATATTCTTTTTTCTGTTCCGGGTCATTGTATATGAAAAAATATGGCTTCTTGTTTGCTACCATTTTCAAGGCAGACTCGTCCGTTACCGCAGCGCGAATATCATACCAGTGCTTCGGCATTTTTTTGCATTCAATACCTTTAGCCTGATCAATGGCATTTTGTTGATAATGCTGACCACATTGAATTCGGTACATCATTTCCAGATATTCTGCACTATGCTCCTCATAATTGGCTAATACATCAAACATCGACGTGATTTTGTTCGTTGTAAAACCGATCAGATCACCAAAGCTGTCTTTGTTAGCCTGAATCAGATCCTTTTCATCCGGAATTTTATGGGCTGAGGTTTTCTGTACACATACAATCGCATCAAGCTCCTGTATTGCCCCAAGAATCGTGTGGTTATCTGTAGTTAAGACCTGATCACTATCCATATCTGCACCATTTAAGGAATGTGTCGTCGTATCCCATGAATTCAAGATCGTGACCGTGTTCATATAGCGATACCAATGCTGCATCTCATCTGTATTTTGAAAACGAAGCACCTTGATATTGTTATGACAAGTCATCGGAGCTCTGAAGCAAGCTACACGGTCCACATGGCGTTCATTCCAATAGCTGGAGTAGAACTCACCTGAACTCAGCAATCCTGTTAAAGGCAAGCCAAATATGCTCTGACACAATGTATAGGGATCGCCAGATATAATGCTGAAATTGCCTTTCACTCTTAGAACTCCGATCTTGGCTTCATTCATTCGTTTACGTATTAAGGTATGAATTTTGTTGCGCACAAAAGGATCATCTATAAGTCGCGGGTCTACCATCAGCCCTTTGATATAATCATCTGGACTATTTCTATAATCGTTCTCATGGATGTGAATTCCTTTGAGAAATAACAGTGCCTTGCGATAGTCTTCACCTAGCACATCTTTAATCGAGTCTACTGTGGGACGAATAAGTTCACCAATCTCGTTATCATCCAATTGGAGTGACTGAATAAACTGGTAATTTAAATGACGCTCATCCTCCAGTTCTTCGGGTGTAACCTTCGTTACGCTGAACGTGTAGCCATAATAACCGCAACATAACAGGTAATCGTCGATACTGTTGTATGAGCTCCATAGTTTGAGCATGGACGTTGTGATGATCAGGTCTACCTCTCGAATATCCACAGGATTACCCCAGGCATCGTCCACCATATCATTGCCTGCAACTCGATCTGCAAATTCGTGATAATCAAATGTAAAGACCATACCTTTACAGAAGCTATTACGGATACAGAAGCCACTCGGGATATATGCATGTCCCAGCTCGGTTGCCCATCGTTCACTAAGTGCAGGAGAGATAAGACCGAACCCATCACTCATGTTCATCTGAATAGGCTCATTTTTCTTACTCTCTATGCGAGGGTATTCTGTCTCGGTATCATCAATCTGAATTATGTCTGCGCCAAATTCAGTTATACAATCATGAACAACCAATACCCGCTCGGGATGTGACACAGGCGTGCTTGTACTGCAAGCCAAGGCCTTATATGCCTCCAGTTTGGCAGGAACCAGCTCTTTATTGGGATCTCTGCCGTTATTCAATCTTTTCTCCAACAGCGGATGAATATCCTTACTCACATAGATGACCGTCGAACTTTTGGCTCCACCTGTCGTAGCCAGTAGACGCTTGTATTTCTTGCCGTTAACAGAGAAGGTTTTCGATGAATTCAGCCGATCATAGTCTTTATTATTTTCAATGACCACCAGCAAGTAATCATCGGCAAATTTCAGGTTTTTCAGTTCTTCATGCAATTTCTTCATTGTTCTTTTATGTTCAGCATTGGTTTTCAAGGCTTTTAATCGCTCTATTTCCAGCTTGATTCTAGCCAGATCTTGTTCCCTCTCTTTGTAGCCTCGAATACGATCGATAAAACGAAACACCTGATGGTTTCCAATAGATGCCACTTCTCCATTTACTGTCGCTTCTTGATAAGTAAGATGCAGATCATAATCCGCTTTTCTAATTCTGGAAGATGTAATTTTATAAACGTATCTCAATCGATCCTGATATGCATTGCCCATTCCCGATTCCCCCTGTTGCTTCCTGTCCTGATTAAATAAATTATAGAGTAGACCCGCACGACTGGCGCAGGCAAACAGGACGATCAGGGGATGAAAAAAGAAGAATATTTGTTCTATTCTGGGGAGAAATTAAGGGGCACTCCGGGGCTAGATTCATTTCGAATCGGCATATTTCTGCGTCTCTAGCACTATGATAATTTCCTTTTTAATGATATAGTGAATTGAAGCGTTTTTTGAGCTGACATAATTTTTAACGGGGCTGGGATGAATGAAAGAAACCTTATCCAATCAAGAGGACATCGGCTTTTTATTTAATGTCGATATACTTATTAAGAGCCGCTCAAATGCATTGGCACTGCAGTCCCTGTTGGAGTTCATAAACAATGAAGAACAAATTGCGGACTTTCGGATTCAATCCGGCATAGAGCTAGGCAAAATTATTGAAGCGACACTCCAGTCCAAGAAGGACTCTTTCGTCACACTTCACAACGAACGCAAAAAAGCCAACGCAGCACAGAAGGCGTCCACTGCAGCTCAGACACCTGCCTCACCTGCTCCAGTCAAAACACAGAATCTACAAGAACAACCGGTTAGTGAGAAAAAGCCTGCCACCCAAACATCTAATGTATCCGATGGAAACTCGTTTGACGCGTGGATTGACACGCTCATCAAGGAGAATAAACTCACCCGTATTGTTGTCAATAACAAGAACGGTAAACATCAGAGCATTCCTTGCCGTATTCTGAATTTTGATCGTGATACCAGTATTGTGAGCATCTACCATGTCGATGAAAAACAGGTGTATACGTTCCGAACCAATGAAATCGATGAGTTTCTGTAACTAACTTCATCAGATTAAAACAAAAAGCAACTTGCGTTAGAATGACGGGACATTCTAACGCAAGTTGCTTTTTTAGTTCAATGGTTCATGTAGGATTGAACCCTCCGAGATTTATTTGGACCGATCAGGAGCGATCCTTACCTCGCTGCCATACATCTAATGCCAATAACAACCATCCGGCAATGAAGGCTACCCCACCAATCGGTGTGATGGCACCCAGAATCTTGATGCCAGAAATACTAAGCACATACAAACTGCCCGAGAACACGATAATTCCGATAAACAACAGACGCGCTGCCCACTTCAGTTTTGTCGATGCTCCAAGTTGACCAGCCGTCAAGCCAATAATGAGCAAAGCCAATGCATGAATCATGTGATATTGCACACCTGTCTCATATGTAGCTATGGCCGCCGGCCCAATCGTATCCTTGAGCATGTGAGCACCAAACGCACCAATCGCCACCGACAGCATGGTCATTACAGCTCCAAGCATCATCCATCTTCGTTGCATATAAGTTCTCTCCCTTAATTCAACTACACTTCACACCTATTATTGTAGCGAATCCACTCCTTCTTTACCAGTCGGGACGGAGCTTCAAAGGTCATATGTCTGTTTATACTTAACAATCCTATCCCTGCCCTATAAATTGTAGGAAACAAGCGTAAATCCTTGATTTTTATCGATATTTATGGAAAAGTAAACAGGTATGTAATCGTTGTATTTTAAGAAAGAATCATTACTCATTGATTAGGTTAATAACACTCAGTACGATGATTAAGGGAGGCAAGTCAACATTATGGATAATCGCGATTCCTATAATTCAGGTTATAACAACACGGATCAGAATCCTGGCCATGCAGATCCATACAATAACAATGGGTATGAAGCATACCCGCCAGATCATGAGAGGCAACCAATGGCACCACTGAAACATTCCGGACCTGGGATCGCCAGCTTTGTCATTGGATTGGTTGCAATCTTGGGTTATATTCTGATATTCTTTATTGCCACCATGGCTGTAAACGAATCCATCGGAGTTCTCACCCCGTTGCAGACAGAAGAGATCGCCTTGCATCCAGCAGTGGTTCTGGCTTCATTAGCCATCCTGGTCTGCCTGATTCTCAATCTGGCCGGAGGTATCGTCGGAATTATTGGTCTTGTCCTCAAGAATCGAAAGAAAGTTTTTGCCATTATCGGAACCATATTAAATGGGATCATGATTCTGTTATTCGTTGGACTTATCTTGGTAGGCATGACGCTGATGTAACGCTTTGCATCAACGTCATGTTTCCTTATAATTAAAATGAATGGGTTTACACATAAGTATAATCTATATTTTTTGCCAAAATCATTGTTTTCAAAGGAGATTGACATGTCACGAATCAAAATTTTTGCGGACAGCACAAGTGATCTGGCTCCAGAATGGATCCAGCAGCACGATATCGGTATCATCCCTTTATATGTCGTGTTCGGTGAAGAATCACTGAAAGACGGTGCTGAGATTAAGCCTGAACAGCTATATGAACGTGTTAGCCAAGATGGGCGTCTTCCCAAAACAGCTGCACCTTCCCCCGCTGATTTCATAACGGCATTTCAACCTTACATAGATCAAGGGGATGAGATTTTATATATCAGCTTATCTTCTGAACTTTCCTCTACCTATCAAAATGCACGACTAGCGAGTTCCGAGTTCCCGGAAGGTCGAATATCGGTCATTGACTCACAGAATCTCTCATCAGGAATTGCACTGATGGTGATGAAAGCTGTTCATGCTGCTGATAAAGGACAAAACCTGACTCAGATTACACACCTGATTGAGGCGATGAAATCAAATGTACGCACGGAGTTTGTTATCGATACACTAGAGTATCTGCATAAAGGCGGACGCTGTTCGGGCATGCAGAACCTGATTGGAAGCCTGTTGAAGATTCGTCCTGTCATCCGGGTAACAGATGGCAAGATGGCACCTGCCTATAAAGTGCGCGGCAAACGGGAGAAAGCTCTGGAACAAATGCTGAATAATACGCTCAGCCAGAAGGATCAGATCGATCCAGACCTGCTGATTGTTGTGCACACCATGGCTGAAGAGGATGCGCTTGACTTGCAGAAGTCTTTGCAGGAACAGACGGGTGCCCGAGTTGAACTAACCACTGCTGGTTGTGTAGTATGCAGTCATTGCGGCCCGAAAACGATTGGAATCATCTATAATACTGTTTTATAGTACTACACGTTACATCGTATCGTATTACCCAATCCTTTCTTCTAAATCTGTATGTGGGTACATCCAATACTTGGACTGGCATACCGTTATAACTAAAAAGGGCATTCCGAGCATAATCGCTCAGGATGCCCTTTAATATTTTTGCTAAACTTTTGAATGACCTACACTTGGTCTATTGCTCATTATGATAATGGATCAATAACTTTTGGTCCGAAGATCATCCAGACTTTTGAATACGTATCCTTGCTTGCGGGCCTCATCAATAATGGAACCAAGAGCCTCCGTGTTATCTTTGGATACCGAATGAAGCAAAATGACAGCGCCCGGATGGAGTTGTTTCAACACCTGTTGATGAGCATATTGTGCGCCACGCTGCACATTGGTATCCCAATCTTTATAAGCAACAGACCAGAACACATTCACATACCCTTGGGCATGACTCTCTGCAAGCGTACGATTGTTAAAAATTCCACGCGGTGGCCGTAAAAAGGTCGCTTGTTGACCGGTCAGCCGATTGACCTCCGTCTTGACCTTCTCAAGTTCCTCTCTAAGCTTTTCATTGGAGATGCGGGTCATATCCGGATGATTCCATGAATGATTACCGACAATATGACCTTCAGCCGCCATACGTTTGACCAACTCAGGCTGATCTTTCAGATAATGACCTGTCACAAAGAAAGCCGCCGGCACCTTCTTGGTACGCAAAACATCCAGTATTGCAGGTGTGAATCCATTCTCATACCCGTTATCAAACGTGAGATACAATTCCTTCTGCTTTGTATCCCCCAGGAAAATGGCATCGTTATGTTGTAAGATCGATTTAAAGCCTTCCTGATCAATGGAGGGCAGTTGACCGTTTTGACTTTTTTTGAAGCCAAAATGATACGCTCCGGTAACCGGTGATGCTTCAGTCTGTGCCGGTACCATACTGATGGATAACAGCCCCAACAGTATATATAGAACCATTCGCTTCATTCTATCCGCTCCTGTTCCTGAAAAATTCGGTTAGTCGTTTGCACACACGAACACCTTCAGGTAATATGCCACAGGAACGGCTAATGTATGTAAATCATTAACGATCGAAACGTTTATTTTCAGGTTGTGGCGGAGATTGATGGAACAATTCAAGTAAGGTCTGAGGTTTGCCACTGGAAGCAAGCCATTCCCTCACGGTCTGAATGGCACGGGTCTGTCCATCTCCCCGATCACGCCATGTAAGCAACTCGATAACTTTGATAATCAAGGCCGACATATTGTGATTATCCAGTTCAGACCGCTCTGCCCTCAGCTTGTGATACAAAGCCTCCTGCTCCCAATCCAGTAGAATCTCATCACCGATGGTTGGCTTCAAAAGTGTATACGCTCTGTCACAACCTTTACAACGAACCGTGCTGACCTGTTCATCTATAAATTCCGCTCGGATATCCTGCTGGCAATCCGGGCATTTGAACCCAACTTGTATGTTTTGTATGTTTTTGTTCATGACATTGTTCCTCCTGCTATGTGAGCATTTTGCATCATTCGATTCAAAATACTCCTTGGATATATGCATAATGCTTATGTATGTACTACATCTATACCCGATATTTTGTCGATTCACGCTTATTTTGAAGAAATCTGTAAGGTGCTATAATCTTGTAAATATGTTAAAATATTATACATATCATGGTAGGGAAAAGGCGGGATACTCATGTCGAAGGAAGAGCGCAACATAACCTGGCAATCATCCAGCATCAACAGGCAAGACCGGGAGAAGCATAATGGGCACCATAGTCGTGCCATATGGTTTACCGGGTTATCAGGTGCAGGAAAGTCATCCCTTGCATTTGCCCTGGAGCAGTATCTCTACGATCAAGGCGTACGCTGTTATGTTCTGGACGGGGATAATATACGTCATGGCCTGAACCGTGATCTCGGTTTTACAGCAGGGGATCGTCAAGAAAATCTGCGGCGAATTGGTGAAGTATCGAAGTTAATGGTTGATGCCGGGTTGTTTGTACTTTCGGCTTTTATCTCTCCTCATGAACAGGATCGGGAGATGGTTAGACAGTTATTTGAACCAGATGATTTCATTGAAATCTATGTGCGCTGTTCAATCCAAGAATGTGAGCGGCGTGATCCCAAGGGTCTATACAAAAAAGCCCGCAATGGTGACATCCCGCATTTCACAGGCATTTCCGCCCCCTATGATGTACCCAAATCTCCTTCATTTATCATCGATACAGAGCAATGGTCCATTGAGGAAGCTGTGCAAGAGATCGTACAGCATTTGGAGCAGATTGGTGCTCTTCAACTGCCGCTTCCTACGAAAACAGCCCTCGTTCATTAATTCTTGCTCATTATACGATCCACCTACATAAGAGGCGCGCCCCTCGTGGCGCGCCTCTTTACGTTATGTCATACCCTTTACTGCCCCACAACACCCGCTTGCATGTTCAAAAGTTTGCTGAACGTCCCTACCGGATCAGTAGATAACTGCTGGTACCCGCCCTCTTGAATCACCCGACCTTCATCAAGCACAATTACACGATCTGCCGTACGAATCGTGGACAATCGGTGTGCAATCACGATAATGGTCACATGTCCTTTTAACCGTTCCAGCGCCTCATGAATGTACTGTTCATTCTCACTGTCGAGCGCACTCGTTGCTTCATCCAGTACCAATACAGAAGGATTCCGCAGCATGGCCCGGGCGAGCACCAATCGCTGACGTTCACCCCCGGATAGCCGAATACCCCGATCACCAATGATCGTATCCAGACCCTGAGGCAACTTCCGTACAAATGCCGCAGAGGAGGAAAATTGCAAAGCCTGCCACATCTGTTCTTCACTTGCATTTGGATCAACCAGACGCAGATTCTCACGAATACTTGTGTGAAACAGGAATGGATCTTGGGAGACATATCCGATTGAACTTCGCCAGCTCAATAATCGTTCTTCTGACAGAGGCACACCGTCAATCAAAATACGACCAGTTTCAGGCCTCACAAGGCCCATAATCAGATCTATCAGCGTGCTCTTGCCTGCTCCGGATTTCCCCACAATTGCGGTCATACCCCTTGCTGGAATCGAAGCTTGCACATTTCTCAATGAGTAAGCATCACTTCCCTCATAGCGATAGCAGACATCCTCACAGGTGATAGATCCCTTCAGTTCCATAGGTTGAATCCCATCAGTTCCAACGTCTCCTGCCGAAGCAATCTCTTCACTAATCTCCCGACTCTTCGCCGTCTGCGCTTGTAATTCTCTGACTACCCGAAATGCAGGCAGCATGGAGCTGATGTACTCCAGATTGGACTGAATTGCCGTAAACCTTGGCCATAAGCGGGAAAAGATTAGGATGATGAGCAGCAGACTTGCGGGTGGCACCGTCATTACACGGAGAGAAAGATAGATGAATGCCGCAATAATGATTGCCGCGGACATCCGGTGAATTAGCTGTGTTCCACTGTTCAATTGGCTAAATTGAATGACATTGCGTTCTATCTGTCTGCACATGCGCTCAAACCAGTTCATGTGGGAGCGCTCAAGCATGTTGCTCTTAATATCCTTAATGCCGTTAAAATGCTCGGTAATGCCGTTATAATAACTTTGCGAGAATTCAGAGGTCTGGTCTCCGATCTGCTTGGCCCGCTTGACGAATTTTCGTAAGACGATAAATAATACCAATCCACAGACCAGCACAAGTGCCGTCAGCTTGGCGGATAACCAGAAAGCAAGACCGATCTGAATGCCCGTAAAGATCAGAGAGGCTGCCATTTGCAGCATAATGCTCGTTCCCTGGCTCACACGTGCAAGTTCAGTCGTTAATATATGGTTAAAATCGGATTTTCGTTTTTGGAGAAAAAATGACCATTGCGCCATAATAATAGCACCATAGGTTTCCATGCGCAGCGTTCGTACAAATTGCTGTTGGATTCGAGTATTACGGATCGTCTGGAGACGCTGCATCCAGGCCTGTCCGGAGACAATCAACACAAAGGTGAACAATACGAGTAACAATTGGCTATTTTCAGAAAAACGATTCAACACGTCGCCAAGCCAGGGAATGTTTAAGCCTGTGGAGCCCATCTCAAATATGCCAATCAGACTCAGCATCGGAACAAGCATGTAGATACCGATCCCTTCCATGAGACTGATACAGATCATCCCTAGCAGATTCCAATATAAAATGGGCCCCGTGACATGATGCAACTTTCGCATGAAATACCTTAATTCCGAGATCATACTTTACCCCTTTCCGTCACCGTATACCTTTTAATTCGCCGCCAGAACCAGAGAAACGGACGTAACGGAAAGTATAGAAAAAACAAAGAACGTGGAAGTGGCAATTGATCCACATCCCATGTACTTGGATATAAACGTTCAATAAAGAAAAACCATTTCTGTTTTGTACTTCGAAGTTTAAACAAATACGATTGATAAGACTTCATATCAGCCGGACTTTCCAGCATGTCGTTCATGAACTTTGCGCCTTCGTTGGCTAATCGCTTGCCTGTACGGTCACTTAAGGACATCAAGGACCTGTACTCTACATCCAGCGGCGTATTCAACAGATCTGAGGCTAAGTGAAGAGCCTGCGAACCGATCGATAAACGCCCCTCCGCTTTCAGACGTCTCTCTAATTTCTTCACATCAAGTGGCATGCTGCGGATCATCTGGTCGATATCCAGTAACCAGCGCAGTCTGAACCAGCCGTGTCGTGCACCATGGGTTACGAGATAGGCCCATAGGTCTTCTTGTTCGAGCATACGGACAGGTGTCTGTGTGTATGAACTGAACCGACTGCGTTTCCACAGCAATTCAAAATCGGTTTCTTTACCCGAATCCGGGTTCAGACGCCAATGGATCTCCACTTGAGTCCTTTTGACCGGATGGGTGTAACAGATATGATGTTCCCGCCATTTCCAGCTGCGCACCGTAGGTGCCCGCTCCCCTTCCTTGGATACATATCCGAGGGTAGCCAGAATGCCTTCAGCCGCTTCCACATCATCAAACGGAATCAGGATATCCAGGTCTTTGGAGGTTCGCATCGATACATCGCCATAGAGATCATGGGCGAGCGCTGGTCCCTTTAGTGTAATATTGCGGATACCGCGTTCACGAAAAGCTCCACACACCTGCTCCATTTCAGCTGTCAGATGTAACATGCGGAACGTATTGACCGTATATTGTTGTCTCAGACTCTCCATAACATCTGCAGGAATGATTGCAGAGTTGAATTCTTTCATTTTCGCATAAAGGACAGAGTATAAGCGGTGATGATAGACAAGCCGCAGAAAAAGCTGCCAATCGGTTCCTTGCAAACCCGCCTTGAGTTCTTCAGGGGATAGAGCCGTCAGATCACCTCTAATCATGCTCAAAATCAGCTTAAGCTCCTTCGGAAACCCTGATGAATAGAGTTCACTTTCATGTATCATAGACAATCTCCCCAGATCCCTTCTCCGGACACCGTTTGCCAAACACACCGACAACCGTATATTGGTCCATAGTATCAGCTCCGGTCACGATCAATTTACCACTTCGCAGCCAGGCATGAGCCATCATATGTCCTTGCTTATTCCGTGCAGTCCCCATGTATAACGTACTCTCTATCTTGCGTCGCTCAAGCATCTTCATCCCGGCAATCGCCATTACAAGGCAGCGGCTTTCCCATAACGTATATTTGCTGGCGAGCGAAATTGCTTTGGAAATATTCCGTATAGTGATGACCTCGCTACGTTCGAGTCCTGTCATCGGTGTTTCTACCATAGGCGTACCCAGCCCTGGCGCGATTTTGGCGAATGGCATAGCCTTCTGTATGCGTGCCCAGCCAAGGAGGATATAGGCCTCCCATACCAGTCGACGCATCGACCGCGGGAGCGAGAGATAAGCCTTTATTTTTCGCAACATCATTCTACACTCCGCGAGTAACGTCGATTAAACCTTCACGGGACAGATGTTCCAGGAATTGCACCACCTGCTCACGACATACATCTGGCTCAATCTCATACTCCGCAGCAAGTACCTCAACAACTTCACCCAGCGTGCGTTCTTCTGCGATCAGGTCCCAGATTCGTCCACCGGTACTCCCGAGATTATAGTATTTTCCAGAGCTAATGCTCATCATGACTTTCTCACTGCCCATATCACTGACCAGATTGCCTTCCTTCCGGGTTACCCGGTCTTCCACATTCATCGGCGTAGTCGCTGTCATTGTCCTGTATGCACTCCTTTACGTATATGATCTGTGATCCGATTCACCATCTCAAATGCTGTAAACTCAGCACCCGTTCTGACCAATCTGCCAATCTCCACACTTGCTGAAAGTCTTGAAGCCGTCTCAAACAACCATTGTGCCAGCCCCTGTCTTGCAACGAGTCCACCACGGAACGTATGCGAGCATAACAGATGCAGTCGTTCTAGCCCCGTCACTTCCACCAGTTGAACAGCTGTATGGTTTGCCTCCGGTTGTGGAGCAAGTTCGAATATTCCACCTAGTGGTACGGCCATCTCATGAAAATAGTGCTGAACAGGTATCGCATACTTTGTAATCTCTGCGTGAACCGTTGCATAGTCCTGTTCCTTCATGCCGAAGCCGTCCAGACTGGGCTGCCATAACTTCTGTTGCGGGTAACCAGGTGATACGATAGCTCTTCCTCCGGCATCCCAGGTCAGTGCAACAACATCATCGGTGAGAAGCGGATATCCGCGTGATGCCAGTGCAGCCGACAACGTCGATTTACCTGCCCCCGAATGTCCGACGAATGCGTAAGCCCAGCCATCAATAACCACTGCACTACCATGCAATGGAAGAATACCACGCTGCATCATAATGACCGCCATACAGGTGCCCAGGATGAATAATCTGACCTTCTTCTCATCCGCTCCTGGCTGAGGGGATACAACGATACGCTTTCCATGCTCCATTAGAAACAGACCTGTATCTTCGATTTTGAAAAAAAGACTGCCCTCTCGTGCCACAAAGTTGTCGTTGCCTACATCCCAATCCTCCCACAATGGGGTCAGATCTGAAGACTCGATGTGCACATCCACGACATCAAAATCAGTCTCCGCATCCTTGGGTGCGATCTGTAGTTCAGGCATTCGAATTTGGCTCGACCAGCGCAGACCATACGCCACATAATGCAAAGGCAACAATGAACGACGCCTCCTTCGTAATAAAATGTAAAAAAAGCCCTTATATTCATGTTGCTCAATATAAGGGCGGAGGCGAAAAGCTGGATTTGTTGCATTTCCGCCCTTTAAGTATGATGACACTTCATAAAACTAAACAACTTAGGAAGTTGGATCGTACAGATCCGCATCGTGAACCGTGATCCAGTCAATTTGTCTGTAGCCAGTACCGGCCATTGTTTGATTGACTTCCAACACTTCAAGAGCTGGTGCTTGCCATTCCTTTTTTTCCATTTGCATCGTATTCACCTCCTTTTCGCACTTCTAAGTATGATGGCATATGGTAAAGCTTTCTAACTAGTTCCGTAGAGATCCGCATCGTGAACCGTAACCCAGTCGATATGTTTGTAACCTGTGCCCGCCATTGTTTGGTTGACTTCCAATATTTCTAGTGCTGGTTCTTGCCATTCCTTTTTTTCCCTTTGCATCGTATTCACCTCCTATCATGAGTCAAATGTAAGAAAAATCCGGGCTCACAGTTCACCGGGCTATATCAGAATTTCCGAATGAACCGATAGACGATCAGACTATGCATCATCAATCGCAGATCTGGATGTGAAGCAAGCTCTGGTCTCGGACTCGGAAAGTTGGCCAAGGCAGATTTGATACGCTCCGTGTTTAATATGCCAGCGACCTTGCTGTCAGAACACAAAGCACGTAACTCGGCAGTAAAAGCATCCCAATTGGGAATGATGCGATGTAACCAATCCGCCGGTTGTACACCCCGTACCCGTTGATTCAGTCTGACCTTGTCGGGCAACTCCGGTGAAGTAGCCCGGCGAATCAATGAACGATCTGTCCCGTGTTTCACATATTGTTCAATCGGAACGGACAGACAGAACCGGATGACTCTGGCATCACTTGTCGGATCACGTTCCCAAGCGCGGTAACGGAGAGAACATTTCGTAGCTACGGCACCATTTTTGTTCGCAATAGCCAGGTTATTAAATTTCTCGGCACGGACTTTGAGAGCATCCGCCTGGGCACCGCCCTGCAGGACAATAATGGATTTGAGTCGTTCCAACACACCTGTTCTTTGCGCAAAATCAGGATGGATCAACTGTACAGATGCCGCCTGACTGGCTCCTTTGGACTGCGCCTTGAACCAATCCGGATATGCCTTTTTCCCGGTGATCTTGGCAATACGGGAGAAGGGCATGCCCGTTCGTTCACTATACTGCTGCATCTCACGGAACCAGCGGTACCAGCGGCCACTTTTCAGTAGACTGGCGTAATAATCCAGAGCCGGTCCCCAGGAGATGGTGAAATTACCACGTGCCCCTGTGAGCAGGATGCCTGCATCTTGCTGGCTCGCTTTTTCATAGAATCCGCGAATCCAGAATGAATTTTCAAAGTATTTATAAGGCATCTCCATAATGTCGAGCCAGGTATCTACTTCACTAAGTGGACTTCTGCCTTCAAAATCGAGGTAGTTCTCTGTGATATTGCCGACATGATTAATCGTGGAACGTATGAAGGGCCGTTCGTCTGCGAGCAACGTTTTCGACGTATAATCTGTGAAATCGGGTACGGGAACATAACTATAGGCCTGCAGCCGTTTGCCCTGACTTCTCAGTGTTCCGGAAGCAAAACCAACCACGGCTCCCGAGTCCAGTCCGCCACTTAATGCAGCAGCCACCTGTCTGTGCGTTCGCAATCGTGATCCAACCGCCTGCCCAAAGACCTCCCTAAACGCTTCTACATACTCGCCATCGGATTTAAGCCTTAGAGGTTCCACTTCATTCCAGCGATGATATTGCTTCAGCTCCAGTCTCCCATCCCGGAAGACAAGTGTATGTGCAGAAGGCAGCTGGCTTATTCCCCGATATACAGTTGAATTGATATCTGCTGAATCATGCATGTCAGGAATGGCAAGGAATTCGGACAGCCAGGTCTCATCAAGTTCTTTATGTACCCCTTCAAGCCCGAGCAACGGATTCATAAGTGTGCAGAAAGCAAAACGTGAACCATCATGTCGGTAATAAAAAGCTCTCATGCCTGTAATATCTCTTGCTGCATACAGTTTGCGATTCCGCTCATCCCATATCGCGAATACAAAATCCCCCAGCAATCGGACGGCTACATTGTCTCCCCAGCGCTGATAGGCACGCAAGATCAATTCACTATCCGCTAACATAGCCAGTTCAGCTCTGGATATCTGTAATTGATCTGCCAGTTGTTCCCGGTTATCCAGAATGGCATCTGCCGTGATGGTCAGACCACTTTCCTCATCATATAAAGGCAACTTCTCGCTAACCGATTCCGGTGTAATCCATTGGGCATGACAGCTGAGGAACGCCTCATTGCCTTTCCACACTCCTGTTGTATCCGCAGGGACATGCCCCAGGCTTGCGTACAGACGCCAGCTGTCTTCCCATAGCGCCTGCTGACCATCGTTGTGAACAATTCCTGCTATGGCGCTCATGACTTGCCTCCCCGTAGAATCTTGCGCTGTGAAGCCCATGCGCTGATCTGATGACCAAATGGTACCCATGATTTGATACGCTGTATTTTGCTTTGAGCAGAAGCCAGCTGGACCTTCAAGCGTTCTCGCTCACTGTAACCCCGTTCCAGACGATGATCTGCTGCCCGTAATGCGGCTTGCAGCTGTCTGATCGTTACCAGTGCAGCTAGCGTCGGGTCTGTCTTTTCCGGTTCTTCGACAACTTGGTCATTAAGATTCCCAAGCGGATCATGAACGACAGAATCTGCTGGCTGCATTCGGTATTGCGGTTGCCACTGGCAACCGGTCGCTGCTGTCAACTGATGCGTGATTCGATCAATGACCTCCTGATCCGGACTTGCATCATAATGTACACCCGTCCATTGTTCGGCTTCTGCGAGCTGTTCACTGTATCCCATCTGGTGGAACAGATCTGCCCCCATCACACGGCAATACAGTTCAACTTCATGAGGTTCTAATATGTTTTTCCAGTTGTTAACAGAACCCTGATGTGCCTCTTGATGCGAAGAGAGGAAAGGATCACCCACGCCCATACTGTAGAACATGTCAGACTTGGCACTGTCCAGAAACTGTCCATACTGCTCCATTCCCTGTTCATATCGAATTCCCAGAAATGCGCATAGTTTCTCAAGTTCTTCCTGAGGATTGGAAACCAATCGTTCATATTGCAATTCATACGCATTGGAATGGGGTTTGGCAAAATAATCATTCAAGCGGAGCATCCCAAGTGTGAGATCTACGGATTTCATATTTAATTTGGGGCTCTGCAGACTATGAATCAGGTCGAATCCTTCTCCTGTGTGGCGGTTTACCTTTTTGAATGATGCTACTACGGCCAGAGGATTACGCTGGAGATGAATGCGCTTGGACTGTGGGAACAGACGATCCAGCCATTCCAGCATGTAATAATAACGCGGAGATTTATCAACGACGAAGTCTGCTCCGCTCCCCTCCAGGAATCCATTGTAGACTTCAAGAGCAAAACTTCTGCACGCCTTCTCGAAGACATCCTCAGATACCATGGCATTGTAGAACTGGCGCATGATGGAGCTGCCACCGTAAGCACGTGAATCAGCCTTGGGTAAATCGACAAGATTCATCAGAAACCACATTTCCTGGGTGGCAAATATACGACTATGATTTTGCAGCATTACGGTGGATAAGGAACTACCACTACGGGGAACACATAGTAAGAAAACAAGTCCGTTACCTTGAGCATCGATCAATGGCAGCCTCTCCTCTGTTCATTAGTATAAATGTGTAGCTGGGATAGACCAGACTCTACCTTTGTGTTTGGCAAAACGAGTAATATGCACGCTATAGGTCAGCATTTTGCAATATTCCGTCGGAAGTTCACCCGGGAATGAAGCAAAACACATGGTTACATTCGACAACTCTCGGATACAATATGTATTTATAGTTTTACTCTATGATACAAAATGTATCATGTCAATCTTTTATTTTCACCTTTTCATAAATTGATACTCTTTCACTGTATTCTGCTGTCTGTCATTTAAGCACTTATTCATGGATCAATTATGTTCTGATTGCACAAACGCGAATAAGCTCCAGACATGTTCTGTGAGGAACAATGCCTGAAGCCATACGTAATCCGTTGAGAAACTTAATATGAAAACGGGTGAACAACCATCAGGTAAATCTTACATCTGAACTTTTCCCAGTAGCTCCAACGCTCCCATTTCGCTCTTCTTCCTGATCTGCCCGTGTAGCATCCTGCATCCCCTTCTGTACCTTCACGGTTAACAATACAGCAATGCCCGCGACGAAAAAGAAGATGAGCGACAGAATACCCCAACGTGTGGAACCAGTGATCTGCCCAACATAACCAAACACAAATGGACCAAAGATCGAAGAGAATTTGCCTGTAATATTCACAAAACCAAAATACTCTCCTGTTCTGCCTGCTGGCATCAGATTGCTAAACAGGGAACGCGCTGTGGATTGACTCACACCCTGCACGACACCAACCAGCCCGGCGAGCACATAGAAGTGGATCGCTTGTGTCATGAAATAACCGAGAATCACAATACATATGTAGACCGATAAGCTAACGATTAATACCTGCTTTGCTCCCCAACGCTGTGCCCATGCTCCCAGTAACAATGTACACGGGAACCCGATGAACTGGGTTAACAGTAGCGCGAGCATCAGGTCGGCTGTGCCTATGCCTATACTTGTCCCATAGATCGTAGCCATTAGAATGATGGTATTAATGCCGTCATTAAAAAACCAGAAAGCCACCAACATGCGGATTAACTGGGGAAAACGCCGCATCTGACGAAAGGTTTGCCGCAGTCTGCGCACGCCCACCGCAACGTACCCTGTCCACGTTCCGGGCAGATCCGGTGATGCAGGCCGTCTCGGAGCATGGCGGAAGATCGGTATCGAGAACAGCAACCACCACAACGAGACGGAGATAAAAGCAAGTCTTGTGCCTGCCAGTGTACTGCTCATCCCGAACCAGCCCGGTTGCTGAATCATCAGCAGGTTCACTGCAAGCAACAAGCCTCCTCCAATATAACCATAGGCATAACCTTTGGAGGATATCATGTCCCTTCGTTCCACGGGTACGAGATCCGGCAGCATTGCATCGTAAAAGGTGTTACCACCCGCAAAACCGATTGTAGATATGACCAGCAACGCGGAAGCAAGGAACCAGTCCCCTTCACCGATTGCGCTGAATCCCAATGTAGCAAGGACGCCTATAATTGCAAATACACGCAGGAAGTCGCCCTTCCGTCCTGACAAATCAGCTAGCGTGCCTAGCAACGGTGTTAGCAGAGCTACGCACAACATGCCAATGGAGTGTGTATAGGCCAGGTAGGAGGCGGCGGTATCCGTATCCAGCGTTGTTGCAGCCACCGATGCATAGAATACAGGCAGTACTGCGGCCAGCACAGTTGTTGCATAAGCCGAGTTGGCCCAATCATACATAATCCAAGCCTTGATCGCCTTTTTATTCACATAAATCCTTCCTTTACATGCATCTCTATATTAGTGCGAGTTCAACAAGTCTAAGTGGACTTTTTGAACAACCTCTATTAGATGCCAGATCGATGTCTTTCTCCTATTGTAAAGGAAGGATATCACACTTGTTCACTATTTCTGTAAAAAATGGTGCAGTTCTGTTCTTACGACTCACCTTACCTCTGAGGTGAACTTGCGTAATTGTATCATTTTATATCCACTCTCATCACATATCGTCCTCGCCCGTGAATATACTTAATTACCGACAGGCCAAACTGTGCCGCGTAATCAATGGGGGGTGCCTACATGTCAAATTCACACCAGCCTTACTCGTTCGTTGTGTCGAAGGAAGATTGGTCGCTTCACCGCAAAGGGTACCAGGACCAACAGCGCCATCAGCAAAAGGTGAAAGATGTCATCAAGCAGAATCTGCCTGATCTGATTACGGAAGAAAACATCATCATGTCTGATGGAAAACAAATCATCAAGGTACCAATCCGCAGTCTGGATGAGTACCGTTTTGTGTATAACTACCAGAAGCAAAAACATGTCGGTCAAGGAGACGGTGACAGTCAGGTCGGAGACGTCATCGGTCGGGATCCCTCTGCTTCGCAGAAACCCGGCAAAGGCGAAAAAGCTGGTGATCAGCCTGGTCATGATATTGTGGAAGCCGAAGTGAGTATTGAGGAATTGGAAGATATGCTCTTCGCTGAGCTGGAATTACCCGATCTGAAGCAGAAAGATAAAGACCTGATTGAGACACATACGGTAGTTTTCAACGATATTCGCAAAAAAGGCATGCAGTCCAATATTGACAAGAAACGTACCATTCTGGAGAATCTGCGTCGCAATGCAACGACTGGTACGCCAGGCATCCATCACATCAGTCCGGATGACCTGCGCTACAAGACATGGGAAGACAAAATCATTCCACAATCCAATGCCGTTATTATTGCCATGATGGATACATCCGGGTCCATGGGTTCGTTTGAGAAATACTGCGCGCGCAGCTTTTTCTTCTGGATGACCCGTTTTCTACGCCGTCAGTATGAGAAAGTTGAGATTGTTTTCCTCGCCCATCATACGGAAGCCAAGGAAGTAACCGAAGAAGAGTTCTTTACCCGTGGCGAGAGCGGAGGCACCATCTGCTCCTCTGTATATATGAAGGCACTGGATATTATTGACAGTCGTTATCCACCTTCAAGCTACAACATCTACCCTTTTCACTTCTCTGACGGGGATAATCTGACCTCGGATAACGAACGGTGTGTGAAGCTGATCGGTGAGTTAATGAAGCGTAGCAATATGTTTGGATACGGCGAAGTGAATCAGTACAACCGCAGCAGCACACTGATGTCGGCTTACCGTCATATCAAGATGGATCAGTTCATGTATTATGTGATCAAAGAAAAAGGCGAAGTGTACAAAGCTTTGCGCAGCTTTTTCCAGAAACGGGAAGGAGGCAGCGTTAGATGACAGATGAGATCCGCGACCTAGAATACGCTATTGCCGAGATTATGGAGATTGCCAATGGTTTTGGTCTGGACTATTACCCCATGCGGTACGAAATCTGCCCATCGGATATTATTTATACATTTGGAGCCTACGGCATGCCGACCAGATTCAGCCACTGGAGCTTTGGCAAAACATTTCATAAGATGAAAATGCAATACGATTTTGGACTCAGTAAAATTTATGAGCTTGTCATCAACTCCAACCCTTGTTATGCCTTCTTGCTGGATGGCAATTCCCTGATTCAGAACAAATTGATCGTAGCCCACGTATTGGCCCACTGCGATTTTTTCAAAAACAATGCCCGCTTCTCCAAATCCAACCGTAATATGGTCGAAAGCATGGCCGCTACGGCGGATCGGATCAGCAATTATGAGATGGAATACGGAACGGAAGCGGTTGAAGCATTTATCGATGCCGTGATCGCAATTCAGGAACATGTGGACCCACAGCTGATTAAACCCCGCCATTTGGACAAACAACGTTACATGGAGATGAAAATGCGGGAGCAGCGCGGTGAGAAAAAACCACGGCCGGAAGGCCGCTATGATGATCTGTGGTCACTTGATGACGTGCAGACCGAAGAAGCACCCGCTGAAGGTATTCAGGTTCATCATTTTCCGCCTGAACCGGAGAAGGATGTCATGTGGTTTATTCAGGAATTCTCCGAAGTGTTGACCGACTGGCAACGGGATATCATGAGTATGATGCGTGAGGAGATGTTATATTTCTGGCCACAGATGGAAACCAAAATCATGAACGAAGGCTGGGCATCCTACTGGCATCAACGCATTATCCGTGAGCTCGATCTGAACAGTGAGGATACGATCGAATTTGCCAAACTCAACTCCTCCGTGGTGCAGCCATCCAAACAAAGTCTGAATCCGTATTATTTGGGACTGAAGATTTTCGAGGATATTGAACGCCGCTGGGATAACCCAACCCGTGAAGAACAGGAACGTTGGGGCCGCAAACCAGGGCAAGGTCGTGCCAAAATGTTCGAGGTGCGTGAATTCGATTCCGATACCTCCTTTATCCGCAATTACATGACCAAGCAATTAACCGAGGATCTGGACCTCTACGTATTTGAGAAAAAAGGCCCGGACTGGAAAATCACCGACAAGTCCTGGGAGAACATACGGGATCAGCTCGTATTTTCACGTGTCAACGGGGGCTCCCCTTACTTGGTCGTGCAAGATGCTGATTATCTGCGGACAGGGGAACTCGTGCTCAAGCATCAATATGAAGGCATTGAGTTGGATCTGAAATATATGGAACGCACTCTGCCTTATCTGTATCGCCTCTGGGGACGTACCGTGCATGTGGAGACACGTGTCGAGGATAAACCGATCTGGTTTACGTATGATGGCAAGAAACACCACCGCAAGTTTATGTAAGGTTCCAACAGCCCTTTCCCTTTTAAAAAAGAGAACCTTCGTATCACGTATGAAGGATGGCGACATACCATAAAAAAACAAAAAAAGCGGCAAGCTCCCGACATACACGGGGACTTGCCGCTTGCATCTTTACGAAGATATTATTGATATTCAATCAATTATTGAAATTATTTCTCTTCTTCAATTGTTGCTCTGGTGATTTGAGGACAATAAATTAACAAGCTCGGTATTACATCTTCTTTATTAAACGGCAGCCTACCCGGCTACCGAGATAGAGTGCTTGAAGAGTGCTTTTCCGATAGAGCTCATCCTGTTTTTATATTCATCATTATGGACAGGAATTTAACTCAGTAAACATTTCTCGGTGATTGGGTAATAAGTATTGAACACTATTAGTTGCGTAAGAATATAAATATCTATTCTCACATATGCTTGTACAAATTATTTAAAAGAAGGAGGCTGTCTCAATGGCTTATTGTGACTACTGCCGCAAAGGTATTGGACCAAATAAAAACTTCGAATTTATTTTTCACGAAACTGGAGTATTCGGGCTTCATGATTACTGTAAGGAAGATATGTCAATACGCCTTGAAAATATCTCTAAAGGAAAGTCCCCTGGCAATAATACCAGAGGAACGAAGGATAGAAATTAAAAATTATATTTCTTTTCGCGTTTTTCGAAAGCTTCTTTCCCACCTTCAAGAATCTCACAAACGTGCTCTTTAATTCCCATTCTTTGCAAAACACCATTGGTTTCATCATGAGTAAAGGAACACTCTAATGATCCTGAAACATATTCAAATCTGTATTTTTGGTTTTCTCTTTGATTCTGCTGCCCAGTTTGGTTTGCAACAATTACTTGTTCAGCATCAGTTAATACAACTAAATTTGCATTATGTGTAACAATGATAATCTGACGATTTATTTTCTTATTTTTAATAAATTCATTCAACTCAGTATAGATTGTTCGATTATCTAAATTGTCTTCTGGTTGATCTATTAGAATCGGATGGGTCGAGTTACTCAAATGTAAAAACAATTGCAGAAGAACTAGTCCTCTCTTCCCTGGGGACATATGCATGAACGGATCATTTTTCTGAATAAGATTAAAGTCAAAATAATAATAGTTCGAGAATAAAGATCTCACTACCGTTTTTAGTTCATATGCACCTTTTAATCTTAATTCATCATTCGATAGTAAATTCCTGAATAGTTCTTCAATTAAAGTCGAGTGAGTCTCAAGATTAGTAAACAATAAGTCATCATTTTCATCGAAACAAGATGGCAAGATCTTATGAAGTTTTTTTTGTCTGTTGAATAAATCAGTAAATTGTTTAGAAAACTTTGCTTTATCAAATATGATATTTGCTTCTAAATTCATATCGTCGGAGATTGTATTAAACTCAGGTTTACTCAACTCATCATTAATCAATTGATATTTGTGTAACATTTCTTTAAATTCATCTAAAATCAACTTCTTTTGAGCATTGTATTTTTCGGTTTCGATACTTAGCCGGGTTTCTTGCTCAAAAATGTTATTTAAAATTCTTTTTTGAGCATCAATATTCAATTGAAGTTCTTCAAGTCGGGTTCTGTTTGCAAACTTTGAAACAAAAGGTTTTAATTCCTCAGTTATCTTCTCATTTAATTGACTGACTAAAACAAGCGATTCATCAATGCTATCATAATTTATAAAGTCACTAACTTCTGTTAATGTAGGTACTAGTTTCTCAACCAAGTCTTTTATGAGTTGATTTACAACCAAGCTGCTCTTTTCATCTGTTTGGAACTGCTTTCGCAACTGACCAATTGAGTTTTGCATTGCAGTTGCATAATTTGAAGTAACACTTTTTATTTCCTTAGCAAACAACTCGAGTGCCGAACTCATTGAAGATAATCTATTTATTTCAGCGTCATGAAAGTTTTTCTTATAAATGAGATCGTTATATTTTGTTTCTTCTTCAGGCGAAAAACCTGAGTTTATTTTCAATTGGTCCATTTCATCTTCAATTTTCTTAATTTCAATACTGATTGATTCTTTGTTACCCATTTTACTAAGATGCTCTTTATTTTTCTCCAGTTCATCCTTAGAGGTAAACAAAGCAATTATTTCTTTGTCGATATTTGTATAATGCTTTGTTATTCCATCCATCTGATCATTATATTTTTTTTTGAAAGTACTGTTTTGTAACAATATCCCTAAAACTATTTCCCTTAAATTCTCTTGTCCTGATTCGTCTGCTAAATGATTAATGTATAACTGAGGGATATATGAAATTTGATGCAATGACTTGCTTTCAATATCTTCCCGAAGGTAGTTCACTGACCCATCAAGCCATTTTACTTCAAAATTAAAATTTAAATCATGTTCAAAATCATATGTTCTATTAGTCGTTTTTTCATTCACCTGATTCGGGTCAATGCTCTTTGCAACACAATGTAGTAGTAATGATTTTCCAGAAGATTTACCCCCAATTATTACATTCAACCCCTCATTGAGCTCAATCCAGGTATCATCGAATTCTCTAACTTGTCTTTTATCATTAAACCTAACTTTATCAATAACTAAATATGATGTTTTAGGGTTCGGTTTATTCTGAGAAATGCATACACGTGTCTCTGGTTCATGAATTATTTGAGTTAATCCATTAAAATTGGGATCAGCCTTAATCCAGGTGATCTTATTACTTGGATAAACCCCGTAATCTGCGAACGAGTGTGCATCACTTCCTGCGATTCCTGGTTTATGAACGCCTCCTAAGGCATCTTGAAAATCGTTAATAAAATCTTCATTTTCAGGAGTACAATTACCTATAAATAAGTCCAATGTTTCTTGTTTTCTCGTTTCAAATATGTCTGCAAACCTTAGAAAGAAGGTGTCTGAAATAGGAAAACTTTTCCAATCAAGTTTACTCAAACCATCACTTGTGTCGTATGGAAGCAATACAAAAGCTTTATTATTAGGAACACGTTTAATCGCTTCAACAAAAGAATCTTTCGTTACTTCAGCTACCATCGAACCAAAAAGTAATCGTGCTTCATCATCCATACAATCAGGATCAAATCCATGAGCGCGTTTTTTATCATTACCTAATTCATCTGATAAAGCCGATAATGCTTCATTTGATATTTGTCTATCTGGTAGCCTCAGTTTTAAATGAGATCTAAAATCTATAAGTTGCTGGTCTGTGAGCTGATTAGATAAGATAACATGTATATTTAAGCGATAGTTAGTCGGTGACTCGATTCGCAACTCCATCCCTGGTAAGACTGTTTTATTTAGTACCCACCCCTGGGATCGAATAGTTGACATGAATTCTAAATAACCTTCAAATGTCCAGTAATCCATAATTCCGAATACATCAACATCAGAATTATTTATCGTGTCTAACATTAGTCTGAATGCATCAATCTTCTCGGTAGGAGTCATTGTTGCAAGTCTTTGACCTTTCCAGTGAAAAGATGCAGGTGTATGAACATGTAAATCCCATTTTCTCCATTGTGACCCTTTTGTATGAATAAAACCTGACATATGATCCCCGCTATCTATATTGAAATTTAATAGGTATAAAGTTCGACACGTATATATAAATACCTCTTTTTTCCTACATATTTTCACCTGGTTTTCTAAGCACCTTAGCAAAACGAAGGCTGGGCCTCTTACTGGCATCAACGCATTATACTTGAACTGGATCTGAACAGTGAGGATACGATCGAATTTGCCAAACTCAACTCCTCCGTGGTGCAGCCATCCAAACAAAGTCTGAATCCGTATTATTTGGGTTTGAAGATTTTCGAAGATATTGAACGGCGCTGGGATAACCCAACCCGGGAAGAACAGGAACGTTGGGGCTGCAAACCAGGGCAAGGTCGTGCCAAAATGTTCGAGGTGCGTAAATTCGATTCCGATACCTCCTTTATCCGCAATTACATGACCAAACAATTAACAGAGGATCTAGACCTCTACGTATTTGAGAAAAAAGGTCCGGACTGGAAAATCACCGACAAGTCCTGGGAAATATACGTGATCAGCTCGTATTTTCACGTGTCAACGGGGGCTCCCCTTACTTGGTCGTGCAAGATGCTGATTATCTGCGGACAGGGGAACTCGTGCTGAAACATCAATATGAAGGCATCGAGTTGGATCTGAAATATATGGAACGCACCCTGCCTTATCTGTATCGCCTCTGGGGATGTACGGTACATGTGGAGACACGTGTCGAGGATAAACCGATCTGGTTTACGTATGATCGCAAGAAACACCATCGCAAGTTTATTAAGGTTTTCAATTATCATTATTGGAAACGAAAATATAAATGCTCTTATCATGGATAAGTTTAATGTTTAATAAAAGATAAAACAAAAAAAGCGGCAAGTTCCCGACATACTCAGGAACTTGCCGCTTGGCATTTCATAATTAATATTTTAAGCTTAAATGAAGTGATCACACCAGTTTTATCAAGTCATCTGTTGGATACAAGTTTCCCTGCTTAATGTCTTTCTCAGAAATTTCAATCATTTGCCGTATCTCCGGATCGGAGTCCAGCTCAACCGGGTTATAGACTTCATATTCCAGACCGGCAATACGAATGAATTCTTTATGATCCTTCTCATAGGATTCAATGACGGTCCCATCAGGAGCTTTAAGACTAAAATTCATCCCTCGCGACCTCCTTTAATGATACATTAAACTTGACGAATAGAACATTCACCTGAATTATAGCATACAACCATGTTGCAACTCAGCCATGAAACCATTACTTTTTGTTGATTACGTTTGCGCAACAAGATTCAGCATTATAACACGTTCACTCTTAGTTTCCAAATGTTCCAACCATAATCAGATCGATATCCAACCCTTCAGCAAAGTTACGGGCGTTTCTCCTAAAGTCGCTCGTCGTTATCACATAGTCTCCCTGAACTCCTGTATTGGATTTGTTCGGCTTTCTATGTTAGCCAGTCTAAGCAGAGTTTCAGCTCAGTAAGCTTTTCTCGGTTTTCTGTTCACATTACTTTGCTTTATTAGCTTTTCAGAAAAACTAATTTTGTTTCTTTCTCTCGGACAAGATAAGATTCTCGGAATCCGTGTTTAGTGAGGAGACGCATCGATCATAGGAAAAGTGATATAGAAGCGCCTATTTAATCACTACCTCTAAAATTATAAATATAATCTTCCCCATTTACCTAAAAAGCTTGATATGTGGGTAATTATACGATATTAATTGACTCTTATTTATCAACATGTTAAATGTAAGTTCTTCTAGGCAAACAATTAAAAAATCCTCTAATAGTCTTGCGATGGCAGGGTATTCAGAAAAGTTCCCATATGTCAAATGGAATTCAGTTTCTTTATTATGAACAATACAGTTTCTAAGTTTATAAACAACCTCTGAGAAGAAATCCTGTATATTTCCCAAATTAACAGTTTCCGAATAATTTTCTTTATAACCCAACTTCCGAAGGAATCCATTAATCTCAGCAGTTTTATCAGGAGTATTAATCAAATTTCCCCAATTCAGATACACTATGTCTTTGAACTTAATGGATTCTGTTTCCTTATAATTCAAAGTTAGTGCTAACTTCATAAACTTCTTTAATGCGTTCATCTCATTTTCCATAACACGTTTATACAAGTTTTGAAAATCCCTTATTGAAAACATAACATCACCGCTTAAGTTTACAAGAGAACAAATGGGCTCTCTAAACATAAAATTCTCAATAACTTGATAAAGCTTTAAGTATTTATCAATGATATTTTTTTGATAGTTGTACTCGCTTAGAATATAAATAGTATCATCAAATTGTTGATACCCTTTTGAATAATCCCATTCAACATCAGATCTTATGGATGGGGTTTGCTCATAGCTATACGCATTATGGATCTCTTTCCCTACAGATACCTCATATAAATTCATAAACGACTTAAGGCTATCAGGATTGTCCAGACTATCCTTAGCAATTAATAAATATTTTTGAGTCCCACTATTCTCATTTGTAAAATCCAATTTATCAAGTAAATGAAATAATAATTCAACATTAAATTTATTTAAGAAATCATTTATTCCAGATAAATCACTAAGTGAAAATACAATAATTGCCTTTCTTATATCTGCTGGACTGAAGTAAAATTCTTCAAAAGAAGTGTCGAATGGTATAAGTTTAAACATATCCTCATCAATTAGAGGAATTAACGGAACTACACTGATGTCAAGTCTAGAAATTTTTGAGAATAGTGCAAATATTATTTTAAAGTAATGAATTGCTTCCTTCAATATTGCAGGATACTCATCATTAAGCTTATTAAAAATCCCAAAAATTACTTCCAATTCACTATAAAATTCTCCCGTGGCTCTTTTATCCTGAACAGTATCTAAGCTATCGTTTAGTACAGCAATATAATTGTCTAATTCTGCAATATTTTCACGTTCAAAGTTTTGTTCATACTCAGTGATAACAGAATTAATTAAAGACTCCAACTTATCATAGTATATATCTATAGCTTTCTTCGATGTATCAGTTATCTGCATGTTCTACACCCCTAAAGCATTCCGACCATATAATAGGCTTTTTGTTTTCTAAATAATTGTATACGCCCAAATATACTGCATTTTTTGTAAATTCCCCTACGTTAACTTTACTTAAATTGATGTTAGCTCGTTCCCTATTATACTCTTTGATATTTAGCACATCACTATCATCACTTGTGGTAAGCGAAACGAGAAATTGATCGAACACATCTTGAGGGTTATTAACACTACTATTCTCTGAATACTTACCTAATGCTGCAAATAATCCTATTGTTACAGTATCGCGAGAAATCCATTGAATACCTTCATCAAACAAATAATTTTTCTCGAGATATGTATCGAATTCCATTAAAAATTTAATAAGTCCTATTAAGAGCTCGTAAGAAATAATGCCTACGAATTCACCATTCTTAAGTTTTTCATCTTGAATTCCTTTAATTAATGATGCATTTGCAGTGATAGTGTCTTTTTCTAAAAAGGCCAAACATGAAGTAATTAAGTGAGAAAAATGAAACTCCCATTTCTTACGTCCTTTACTAAAACTTATTGAGCTGATCTCTTTTTCTCTAAGTAACGTAAACTCTGGATGCTCCTTTTTAATATCATCAAAATATGACACTAGATTCAAAAACAATAATTCTAATTGATGTTTTAAGGAAACCTGTTTATGACCTGCATTTAACAGTAACATTTTTTCGATTTCCTGATGCGGACTAAGCCCCTCCCAGACCTCAATCCACTGAATTTCATTGAAACACTCCTTGATCTCGCGCATGTCTTTCTCACTGCTTATTAAACGCTCCAACACTAGTGTTGACGAAGAGATTTTTTTAAGTTCCCTTCCAAACTTACGAGATAACCCTAGTTTTGAAAACTCAGATATCGTTGGATTATCCTTAAGAAGCTGCTCAAGATATATTACTGTATCCCACAAGATTTTCAGTCTAAATGTTCTCTGGAGACCATCAAGAATTTTAAATTCTTGTACAATCATTTTGTTATTTTCTTTAATATCATTGTCGATACTTTCAGTAACAATAGTGATTGGTGGAATGTGATCCTTGTTTAAAACAGTTTCAACGATTCTGTCTAAGTACACATTGTTAACTATGCCTCTTTGTATATCATATTCCATAAAATCTGCTGGCAAATTTTCAATATATTCTTTTAGAGTTGTTCCACAGAAATAACAAGTGGCTTGATTATTTGCAGACTTTTTGGATGTGTATTTAGTTACTATCATAGTATTCTCCCCTTATTGGAGTCATGAGGGTCACTCGCATGAACTACATGCCCTTATCAATAGAAATATTATACATCAAAGGAAATAATACTTCTATGAAATTCAACCTCACTTTCTCATGAAAAAATATGACAATCATAGATCCACCTTAGCTAAACGAAGGCTTGGCATCCTACTGGCAAGTTTTTGTGAGGTTTTGGATTATCGTACACTTTAAACAGCCCGTAATAAATGCTCATATCGTGAACGATATCAATAAAAGATAAGATATAAAAAAGCGGCAAGTTCCCGACATAAACGGGGACTTGCCGCTTGGCATACATAAAATTAGGATGGTGCCGGTGGTGTACCATTACCCTGCAATCGCAGCGGCACAAAAAAATCATGCTCCACTTCACTTGCCGGCAGTGGGCGACTGAAATAATAGCCCTGAATCTCCCGGCAATCATTCTGCATCAGAATATCCAGTTGGCCTTTCGTCTCAATGCCTTCGGCAATGACTTCCATCTTGAGATTCTGTGCCATCGATATAATGGTCGCCACAATGGCTTGATCGCTGTGACTCTCTGTAATGTCCGTCACAAACGAACGATCAATCTTGAGCTTGTGAATCGGGAAATGCTTCAGATAACTGAGTGAGCTGTATCCCGTACCGAAATCATCCAGGCTGATCTTGACACCCAGTGCTGTCAGTTCATTAAGAATCGCCGTGGATACGGCTGCATCCATCATCATGCTCTCTGTTATTTCCAACTCCAGATATCGAGCATCCAGCCCTGTTTCCAAGAGTGCATTCATGACCTGTTCTACCAAGTTGGATTGGTGGAACTGCTGGCTGGACAAGTTAACCGATACCGGAATGAGTGGCCCGCCACTGGCATGCCAGAGTTTCATCTGCCTGCATGCTTCCCGCAGCGTCCAATTGCCAATCTCATAGATCATGCCTGTCTCTTCTGCAAGCGGGATAAACACATTGGGTGCGAGCAGACCTTTGAGTGGATGGTTCCAACGTATAAGAGCCTCCACACCAATCATGCGGCTATCCTCGGTACGAATCTGTGGTTGATAGTACAGGACCATCTCATCACGTTCCAACGCTTTACGAAGATAACCCTCCAGCTCAATGCGTTCATATAGTTCCGAATCCAGTTGGGCCGTGTAGAATTGGAAACCATTTTTGCCGTTTTTCTTCACTTCATACATGGCGGAGTCCGCATGTTTCAGCAAAGCATCCACACCCACTCCATGATCTGGATACATCGCAATTCCAATGCTGGCGGTTACGTAAAAGTCATTCTCCTTCAGTCGATAAGGTAACTGAATGGCTTCAACAATCTGTTTTGCAAGTTCTGCCACTCTTACTTCTGTCGCTTGACCCTGGGTCACAACGAGTGTGAACTCGTCCCCGCCCATCCGGGCCAGCATGACATTCTCCATAGCCAAGGGATCAGAAGCTTCTATGGCTTTCATGATCCGGTTGCTCACTTCTCTTAGAAATACATCTCCAATGGAATGTCCCAGCGAGTCATTAATCATCTTGAAACGATCTATATCCATCACCATAACGGCAAAAGAGTTCCCTTTTTCTGCTGAATCGTTAATCGTACAAGCCAGCACATCATCCAACTTGCGCCGATTGGGCAGCCCCGTCAACGGATCATGCAAAGCTTGGTGACGAATCTTCTCCTGAGCCTGTTTCTCCTCCGTTACGTCTTTGATCAAAATGTGACTTCCCACATGTCTGCCATCAATGACAACAGGAACTACAACAATACTAAGGTCCAGAAGTTCACCCTGCACATCTCTCATTTTGGCCATGTAGTGCGCCTGCTCCAGCCCATGATCATCCCAATCGATGGAATCAAATTCACTTATCCACTCTATATCGATTTGCTGAGCGATCTCATCAATGGAACGATCCATGACCTCTTTTTCAGGATATCCAGTGATTGTTGTTACAGCAGCATTAATCCCTTTAACAATACCTTCCTTGTTCACTGAAATAATAGCATCCGAATGGTTATGATACAGGGCCTGATACCACTGCTCATTCTCATGAATCCGTCGATCTTTCTGTGACATTCGCTGATTGATAAATATGCCAAACAACGTCAAGCCCAAAGCAATAAATGTGCCCGATGCGATCAAGTAGGCGAGAATACCTGGCTCAATCTGCATACCTGAACTTACCATCGAGCCATGTGAATGATGGAAATGTGCCGCTGACATCCCGGTATAATGCATGCCAGAGATTCCAATACCCATAATGAGACCGCTGCCCATCTTGTAAACCCAAGTATGTCTTGATTGATGATAACGGAAGAAAAACATGAGCCACAATGCCGCAAATGAAGCAAGCGCTGCAATCAGAATAGATAACACCACTCTGCCTGGTTCATACGTAACCGGAATTGACATCGCTGCCATTCCCACATAATGCATCGAGCTGATCCCCGCGGTCATCAGTACTCCAGCAATCATGAGTTTGCTTATCCTGCCCGATTGTCTACCCGCAATGTTCAAGGCCACCCCCGATGCGACAATAGCAAGTAGAACAGATAAAACAACCTTACCGGTGGAATAGGAGACTTGCGTAGGCAGAACAAAAGCTAGCATACCTACGAAATGCATGGACCAGATTCCCAGCCCCATCGATACTGCACCGCAGGTAAGCCATACATTCCGCGCCATCCCGCTAGCCTGACTTACACGGCCTGCAAGGTCAAGGGCAGCGTATGAAGCTAACGATGCAATAATATAGGATAAAATAACAAGTTCTAAGTTGTACGTGCCATGTAGGTGCTCCACTCACTCTGTCCTTTCAACCGGGAAATGCCTTGTATGTATGCAAAAATGTAAAAAAGAAGCGAGTGCGCTGTCTGGATGACAGGCACTCCCTCCGCATCATTTGACTCGTGACAACAGACTTAGTTGAAGCCGTTGTCATACATTGGAACCCGTTTATATGAATGTATATAGTCTAAACGTCCCAGCCTTTAAAATCAACACTTATTTCCAGATATACAATGTTGAATAACTAACATTCTCATATTCTAATTCACAACTAAATATTCTATTTACGAGTCAGTAACAGACTGCCAAAACCGGAAGTATCTTGATAAGAATTACCTGATGAATCACTCCAGATGGACACACTGCTTCGCTTGCCATCTCCCGCGCCATCATCATTAACTTGAAGATCAAACCCAATCCATCTTTGCCCTTCAGCACGAACGCTGTCTAGTGGGATTGCCACTTCAACTGTATACCCTCCGCTTGTTAATCGGGTAGCTGATTTGAAACTTTCTTTCCGTGCATTTCCACCAAAAGAAGCCTCATTATCAAAATTGACCCGGTACTGGGCATCATCCTCCTGATAGAATGTCGTCTGATCTTTGCTAGGGTCGATAAAAATCTCGATCGAATCCTGCTCATGTGCATTAGAACTTAATTTGCTTCGCAATGGATCTTTCACATCTGCCAATACGTACAGGTATTTCTCATCCCATAACAGCTGTGCAGTCGCCGTTGCACCGGAGTTTCCGACCACCCAGACATCCGTTTTAACAGATGCAGCTTTTTTCCAGACGTTATCCTTTTTTGCATCAATGACAGGTTTGCCATAAGTGACCTTGGTTTGTTTCAAGACAGAACCGAGCTTCAGTTTGCCCCGGTTGGCTGGTTTGTCGGGCTGTTGATTGGAAATATCATTCCAAACAATGGTCGCTGTCTTTCCAGCAGCATGTTCATCCGTAATCCGAAAATCCAGAGACAAGACCTGCCCTTCGGTAAGTAAAGCAGCTGACATAGGCAGTGATGCGTATACAACATACCCGGTTTTTGTCTCCTGTACGTTGTAAGTATTTTTATCTTTGCCTTTACCGCCATCCCGTTTAAATGTATATTGACCATTTGCAGACGACGGATTTTTCTTCTTGGCAGACAGATCAGCTTCAGAAGTTGCAGCGCCTGTCCCCTTGACTTCTTCCGCGAGGAAAACCTGCACCTGATCCCCTTTGCGACGTGTGGTATCCTTCACTTCCACTCGTAAATTCACCTTTTTGGCATCCCACATCATACGAGCCTCACCCGTAACCGCAGATGTACCATCTGCCAGATGATTAATTTCGAGTCCTTTCACAGCACCCCAAAGAATATCTTCCTGTCCTTTGTGATTCGGGAAAGAAGGGCTGGCCTTCAATGCTGTCCATTCATTACGATAGATCGGAAGGGTGGTAGGGTCCACCAGTGCCCAAAATGCCGGTTTTGCTTTTAATTTACGATCAAATAACAATGGTGCATCTTTGCGTCCTTTGACTGGATGATTATCAAGCCATGTACCATCATCCGCAAGTCCCCATACTGTAACACTGTCCATTACGCCGCGTTTTCCCAGCTCGTCGAACAGGTCGAACAGTTCACGATAACGGTAAGCTTGTTGCAGCATTAATTCATCTGTGACAGGCATCTCCAGTTCAGAATTACTCGAATAGATCGAAACGTCCAGCTCTGTAACCTGTACATTTACACCAAGAGCGATCACTTTCTCAAAAGCCTCACGAATGAGCTTTACATCCGGTCCGTACATGGATACATGCATCTGGAATCCAACCGCATCAATCGGTGTTCCTTTGGCAAGCAGCTTCTCTACAAGCTTCACCATATCATTCACCTTGTTTCCATTGCCCTCCATTCCATAGTCATTAATCACCAGTACAGCATCGGGGTCAGCCTCACGTGCATAACGGAAAGCCAGCTCAATGTAATCACTGTCATCTCCGTCGCCATCTACATCCCCAATAATATCTCTCCACTTGGAATTACTGGCCTCATTCCGCAAGCCACCTCCGTCTGAGATGACTTCATTGACGACATCCCATGTATGAACCTTTCCTTTGTACCGGGTCACGATGGTTTGAATATGGGTTTTCATCCTTGCAAGCAACTGTTCCCGCGTGGCAGGTTTCGATGCATCATTCGGATCAGTAAAGAACCAATTCGGCACCTGACTATGCCATAACAGCGTATGACCTCTGATTTCCATGTCATTTGCTTCGGCAAACTTCACCAGGCGATCTGTCTCTGACCAGACAAACTCTCCTTCCTTGGGCTGCATCGCATCCATTTTCATAAAATTGTCCGCTGTAATACTATTAAAGTGTTTCGTCAACAACTGGGAATGCTGGTTTTCCGCGTCTAGTGCAGACTGGTTGATGGCAGCTCCCATTGCGTAATTTTGTCCCACGATATCGACCAGATTCGGAATATCCTTCTCAATTTCAATTTTCTGAGCAGCCGTAATCAGAACATCATCCACGTAAAATGAAATCGTATCTGCCGGCGTCACTTCCGCTGACGTCTTCCATGGTGTCTCCACATACATGCGGAATCCGGTGATGCCACTATTTTCTTCGGGAATCACCACATCGGCCTCGACTTTTTTCCACTGTCCTTTGTTCAAGGTAGCGGAGGCAAAGGTAGCATATTCAAGACTCGAAGCGTCTTTATTGTATTCTTTCTCGAGTGCACCGTTAAGGACCTGACTGTCCGGCCCTTCATCGTACATGGCCCAAAATGAAATATGAACTGTGCTGCCCTTCTGTACATGATCCAGCACTTCAACTAAGGGTCCATGGAACGTTTCGGTACGTGAAGAGGTTCTCAGGCTGCGTGTACTGTCATGACCTACTTGCGTTACGATATCAAGCTTTTCACTTGCACGTGGACGCCATTGTCCCAACACACCATCTTCAAAATCAGCCTTGAACAGTACTTCATCATCGCCAGTCTTAACGTCCGCTGCCGAAGCACGTGTCCCTCCTGTTCCCACACTTGGGAACAAACTGAAGATCAATACAGCCGACAAGCACAAGCTCCACCATTTTCTCAAATGCATCCGATCTCCTCCTTGGTTCGTTGTTTGTGAAGAATAACCTTTGCTCTGCCATGTGCCAGCCCTTTACAAGATCGTTATACAGGATGGATAGATGCAAATGGACAGAAAATTGTAAGCACTTTCATTATACGATTGCCAGCAAACTTTGTTTACCCGTTAAACTATAGGATTTGCACCACTCCATAATCCATATGTTTCCAAATGAGATATAGAACGACAAAAAGCACAGCTTATTAGCTGTGCTTCGTGTAAACATCTTTACTATTTACGTTTTTAGTCTTTTAAAGGTGCTGTCGTCTGACGGATGACCAGATTGGAAGGTTCCGTCACCACAGGAGGAGAATAAGATGGATTCTCGATCATGGCAATCAGATATTCAATGGACTTAATGCCAATGGAATAGATATTCTGATTCACCGTGGTCAACCCCGGTTTGAATACCTCAGCATAATACGTGTTATCGAACCCGACAACCGAGATATCTTCCGGTACACTCAGTCCATGCTTTTCAATTTCATGAATCGCACCAAAAGCAGACATGTCTGATGCACAGACAATTCCCGTTGGTTGATCCTGAAGTGCCAGCAATCGTCGGGCAGCCTTGCTTCCCCCGTCGAAGGAATAATCGCAGATCTCCAGATATACCGTAGAATACGGGATGCCGCATTCTCGCAGCCCTTCCCGATATCCTTCCAATCGCAGATTGGCTACAGCAGGTCCAAGTGTCCCTGAGATATAGGCAATTTTGCGGTGCCCAAGCTCATGCAGATGTTTGACACCCATCGAGATCCCGTTCGCGTTATCCGTAGTAATGTAACCGGCACGTTTGCCCAACATGTCCGTATCAACAAACATCGTTGGAATCTCTGCATCCACCAGTTCCTGAATACTCGCGTTTTCTCTGCCTTCCCCGAATACCACAACGCCATCCACATTACGACTGCGGCAATGTTTGATGAACGAGTACGCCGGATCATCGAATCGAGTAGACAACCGGACCAGGTCATATCCACTGTTCTCCAGCGCTGTCTTGATCCCTTCCAGCAACTCCGACACAAAAGGGTTCGTAAACGGAACTGTTAACAGTACTCCCACCGTCCATGAACGGCGTTTGACAAGTCCACGTGCGACCACATTGGGTTGATATTTCAATAATTCGATGGCTATATTGACTTTTTTGCGTGTTTTTTCACTTACATCAGGATAATCGTTTATCACTTTGGAAACGGTTGCAACAGATACTCCCGCTTCCTTGGCTACATCATGGATAGAAGCCATCTGATCACCTCAACCTCTTTCGAATCCCCTGTCTCCGGCTGCATTTTCTATAACATCGGCAGGTTTGTCTACCCATTATAGCTTAAAACAGCCTGAAACGGTATGGAAGGTTCCTAATGCTTTTAAGCTCTATTCCTGCTGTTCCAGATTCTTCAAATCCAGAGACAGTTTCTCCATTGTTGTTGCAAATACAGCGAGTTCAGCCGAGCGTGAAGCTTGGCTACGTGCTCCGCGAGACGTATGATCCGACTCCTGCTGCACACTGCTCAGTTTCTTCATGATCTTCTCCAGATTAGACTGAATCTTACCCTGGGCATCCCGGGAACTGGCTGCAAGCTTGCGCACCTCACTAGCGACTACTTCGAAGCCACGTCCAAACTCTCCTGCATGAGCAGCTTCAATCGCTGCATTCAGGCCGACAAGATGACTCTGATCCGATATCTCGCGAATGAGTTCACCCATTTTTCCGATCTGCTGGATCTCTCCTGTTAATTCGGTAAGCAGAACCTGAGCCTGATCCTGAGAAGCCGCTGTTTCTTTGGCAACACTCGATATAGCCATTGCACTTTCATTTAATTCACTAATCATGCCTGTAAGCTCTTGGGTAATCTGCGTAATTGCCTGTAATGTATGTTGTTGGTCATCGGCAAGCTGATGTAACTTTTCTTTTTCTTTCTTCTCATAGGCTTCAAGGACAAGCTGTGAATCCAGATTAAACATTTTGCTGAGCGCTTGAATGACAAGATGCCAGGAATCAGGGATAACCTGTTGGAATATGCTCGTTGCAATATCCAGGTAGACCATATAGGTACCCAGATAATAATCTTCAGACAGACCAATCCGTGAATGCACAAGTCCAATCGCAATCCGTTGCTCAATATATGCGTCGTCCACGATTCCATCCGTCATTGATAACCAGTACATCTTCTGTGTTTCTTTTAGACGATCAATGGTAGAGAATCGAGCGATCAGATCTACCAATTCAGGATAATTCCCCACATGATTGTAGAAATGATCCACCACTTCATTAACGACTTTTTTAAAAACAGGCCGATGATCGGCAAGCAGTTTTAGATCCCCTGCGGTTAATCCCATGTAATCAAGTTGCTTCTGTCTTGTTGCGGAAATACTGCTCATATCTGGTTCAGTCAGCTCCTTAATAAACACTAAATTACTTTAAATTGTAAATATATGTATTGATTATAGACTAAAATACCTAAATATACATATACCATTAGAACTAATTCTCTTTAAAATTAACCTTATTTGTCAGCTTTTTAGACTAATATGACCTTCATGTAATTAAAAAGGCCCTGACCCTGCTGTGAAGGAGCCTCACAACAGGCATCAGGAGCCTGATCCGGAATGGTTCGTTGCCGATTAGCGATTAAGCAGACTACCCACATAACGTAACAGTTCATTCGCGCTGGCTGCGGTGTATCCATGTTCCTCAATTAAACGTTTAATGACTTCATTCATACGTTTCAATTGTGTTGCATCCGGTGTTTTGGTTGAGGTTGTGATCTTGACAATATCTTTCAGATCGGTGAACAACTTTTTCTCAATCGCTTCACGCAAACGGTCATGGCTGCTGTATTCGAACTTGCGCTCCTTGCGGGAGTATGCCGAGATTCGGATCAGAATCTCTTCTCTGAACGCTTTCTTTGCATTCTCGGAGATCCCGATCTGTTCCTCTATGGATCGCATCAGACGCTCATCCGGGTCCATCTCTTCATCCGTGAGCGGGTCACGCATCTTGGACCAGTTGCAAAATGCTTCAATGTTATCGAGGTAATTCTCGAATAACGTTCTTGCGGATTCCTCGAATGAGTAAACAAATGCTTTCTGCACTTCCTTCTTGGCCAGTTCATCATACTCCTTGCGTGCAAGAGCAATGAAGTTCAGATAACGCTCCCGCTCTTCCTTCGTGATCGAGGCATGTTGGTCCAGACCATCCTTGATCGCCCGCAGAATATCCAGCGCGTTAATGCACTGAAGATTTTGCTTAATCAAAGCACTGGAGATCCGGTTAATGACATACCGTGGATCAATGCCGGACATCCCTTCATCCAGATACTCATTTTGCATCTCGCGCAGATCAGCTTCTTTGTATCCTTCCACTTCTTCACCATCATACATGCGCATTTTTTTAACGAGATCCATGCCTTGTTTCTTCGTTTCCTTCAAGCGGGTAAGTATGGAAAAAATGGCTGCAGTCCGCAGTGCATGCGGTGCAATATGAACATGCTTCATGTCACTTTGCTGAATGAGCTTGGCATAGATTTTCTCTTCCTCGGATACCTTCAAGTTGTACGGAATAGGCATGACAATCATCCGGGATTGCAGTGCCTCATTCTTCTTGTTGGAGATAAAAGATTTATACTCCGATTCATTCGTATGCGCCACAATCATTTCATCCGCACTGATTAAGGCAAAACGTCCCGCTTTGAAATTTCCTTCCTGCGTGAGCGACAGGAGATTCCATAGGAATTTCTCATCACATTTCAACATCTCCTGGAACTCCATTAACCCACGGTTCGCCTTGTTCAACTCCCCATCAAAACGATAGGCACGTGGATCGGATTCGGAACCAAACTCCGTAATGGTGGAGAAGTCGATACTCCCCGTCAGATCGGCAATGTCCTGTGATTTCGGATCAGATGGACTGAACGTTCCTATCCCCACCCGATTATCTTCGGAAACAAGGACCCGTTCCACCGGCACCTTGCTGATATCACCACCATATTCGGTACGAAGTCTCATCTGGCAGGATGGGCAAAGGTTACCCTCAATGCGGACTCCAATTTCCTTTTCCACTTCAGGACGAAGCTCCAGTGGAATCAGATGTAGCGGTTCCTCATGCATCGGGCATCCATCAATGGCGTATATGGCACCTTTCTCTGTCCGCGAGAACTGTTCAAGCCCCCGCTTCAGCAGCGTCACCAGCGTCGATTTCCCTCCACTTACAGGACCCATCAGGAGCAAGATCCGCTTCCGTACATCCAGACGGCGTGCAGCCGAGTGAAAGTATTCTTCAACCAACTTTTCAATCGAACGGTCCAGCCCAAAGATCTCCTGTTCAAAAAACTTGTACCGCTTATGCCCACCTACTTCTTCCACCCCAAACGATTCAATCATCTCATACACTCTGGCGTGAGCCGTCATTGCCGGAGTCGGGTCCTCTCTCAGCAGTGCAATATAATCTTCAAATGTTCCGTTCCATGTCAAACGGTCACTCTCTGCCCGATGTTCCGCAACGCGTTCAAAAATATTCATGCTTGGTACCTCCCATGGCTCCTTTAGTGTGATTGTCAACCATTCCGAATGGTATGAAGAAATCAATAGAATTGCGGCTCCTGCTTGAATACCAATCTTGCGGTCCTGTGTTGTCCCGCCACCCTCTGTCCAAACGTCTTGTTTTGTTGTGAAAAGTGTATTACATACCTATGCGGCAATTCGGATAAGTTGACCTCTTTTTTTCAATCAACCGCTTCGAATTTTGGCTTTTCCCTGTTCTATCAGACATCTTGTGCCTTCAGAAAAAAAAGAACGAATATGATATAATGAGGGTTCTAAATTCAGGAAACCGGACAACACATGGTCAGAGACAGGCCACTTCTGGAAAGGAGCACGGACGATGGCAGTGAAATACGAAACCGAATTATATTCGCCCGTGAAGACTTTCTTCGAGCAGCGTGGCTTCGACGTCAAGGCGGAAGTCAGACATTGTGACCTCGTCGGAGTCAGATCAGACCAGGACGAACCACTCATTGTGGAGATGAAAAAAACATTTAACCTCTCCCTGTTGCTGCAGGGCATGCAGCGCTTGAAACTTAGCCCGTTCGTGTATCTGGCCGTCGAGCGCAATCGCAGTAAACGCGGAGCCGTGAACCAACGCTGGAGCGAACTGACCGCACTATGCAGACAGCTCGGTCTGGGGCTGCTGACTGTCACATTTTACAAAACCAAAGCTCCCCTGATTGATGTATTGTGCGAGCCCTCCGCCCTGATCCCCCTCACTGGCCCCAATCAGGTTGCCCGTAAAAGCGGTGTTCGGCGGAAACGATTGCTCAAGGAATTCGACGAACGCAGCGGAGACTACAATACGGGAGGCAGCACACGAAGACAGCTGGTCACAGCATATCGTGAGAAGGCTTTGCGTGTCGCATCCGCTCTACGGACGAACGGAGAAGCCTCTCCGGCCAACCTTGCCAGACAGACAGGCGTAGGTTCTGCCGCAGCAATTCTGCAAAAAAATTATTATGGCTGGTTTGAACGCCTCTCCCGTGGAAAGTATATTTTGACGATTAAGGGAGTACAGGCGTTAACCGAGCATGCACACATGCTTGAGGATAATGATATGATTGAACGAACCATTAATGAACTCGATGTAACGTATTCTGTATCTGGTGAAAATAAGGACGACTTGCACACATCGCTGAAACAGTGGAGCAGTACTTAAAAAATACAGGCCATATCTGATATGGAATCATCTGAAGTAACGGATGTGAAAAAAAATGAGAAGGCAAAAAAACACCTGTAATCTCCACTGGAGACTACAGGTGTTTTGATGTGTTCTATATAGAAGATTGTTATTAGAATTTTACTGCTACTTCGGAAGCCAATTTCAGACCTGCAGTAACGATTTCTTCAGCACGATCAGCAGAAGCGTTATGTCCTTCAACGATAACCACTTCAGGGTTTTGAATGCCCCACAAGCCGAGAACTGTTTTCAGGAAGTTCAGGGACATTTCAGCAGCTGCCATTGGGCCTTCGGAATAAACGCCACCACGTGCGTTAAGCAAAGCTACTTTTTTGTCGCCAGCAAGTCCTACAGGACCTTCAGCAGTGTATTTGAATGTTTTACCAGCTTGGCTCAGGTAAGCAATGTAGTTTACCAATGGAGCTGGAACAGTGAAGTTCCACAGTGGGAATGCAAATACAACTTTGTCAGCTGCCAGGAATTGATCTTGCAATTGTGCTGCAAGTGAAGCTGCTTTTTGCTCGTCAGCTGTCAGTTCAAAACCGTTAGCTGCTTTGTAAGTACCTGTGATAGCAGTGTTACCATAGAATGGGAATTCTGTATTGTAGAGATCCAACTCAGTAACTGTGTCACCTGGGTGGGACTCTTTGTATGCGCTCAAGAATGCATCGTACAATTTAACGCTGACTGCTTGATCTGCAGGACGGTCATTTGCTTTAACAAATAAAATATTAGACATGTTGAATTTTCCCCCGTTAAATAAAATATATGAGTGCTTTTCCTGAACTGGCCACCATTGTAGCTTATATAAAGAAACCAACAACTCATTAATTCATATTATATATAAAAATGTTAGTGGATGCAATAACGTAATCACTTTGGTCATGAACCAATTTTAATTTTTGCTACAAAATCTATTTTTGATCTGACTTAGCTACGAGCCGTAAATTCGGAAATGGCTTCACTGATCAGGTTCATGCCAAGTAGCAATTCATCCCGGCCCGGGTGGCTAAAGTTCAATCGGATGTAACGTTGATCCTGTACACCTGTGGAGCATAGTGATCCAGGAAGAAAGGATACACCTTTGGGCAAAGCCGCCTTAAGCAGAGCGCCACTATCCAATCCTTCCGGCAACTGTACCCACAGATACATTCCGCCCTCAGGGATGTTGTACTGACACCCTTTCCAGCCCGGCCTCTTCAACAGTTCAAGCATCAGTTTGAGTCTTGTCTTATACTCCCGATTCAACATCGATAGGTGATCACTCCAACGAAATGGGGAATGGGCAAGCAATTGATACAACAGCCGCTGATTCATCGGACTGGACTGACCATCTGCAATTCGTTTAACCGAGGCCATTGCCTGAATCAGCGCAGGATGTCCAGCGGCCCATCCGGTTCGAAGAGCGGGCGCTACTGTTTTGCTGAATGAACCAATGTAGAGAACATGTCCACCCTGATCGGCAGTATCCAGTGCAAAAAGTGAAGGATATTTACGATAGAATTCCGTTGGCTCAAGCCCATCGAAATGGAGCTCTCCGTAAGAATCATCTTCCACGAGCAGTACACCATAGCGCGAACACAGCTCAAGGACTGCCTCCCGCCGCTCCATACTCCACAAAGCACCGGTCGGATTCGAGAAACTGGGTGCAGCAAAAAGCAGCTTCGGTCTAACCTGCTGCATGTGATGCTCCAAAAGGTCTGGAAGTATGCCGTCCCGATCACCCATTACGGGCACAATCTTGGCTCCTTGCATCTCCAGAACCTCAAGACAGCCTGGAGATGTGGGATGTTCAACCAGTACAGAATCTCCTGGCTCAAGCAATAGACGCATCACCAGATCGATGGCCTGCTGGGTACCAGTGGTCAACAGAATCTGCTCGGGTACCGTTCGTATGCCTTTGCGTGCATTCCAGTCTTTGTTCAACCACTCTCTTAGGGGTGTGTAGCCTGCTGGCTCTCCATATTGCAATGCGGAAGGGCCTGAACTAAAGACAGACACCGCTGCTTCTTCCAACAATTTGAAAGGAAACAACTCCTCCGCAGGCAATTCTTCCGCCAGAGAAATGAAATAATCCCTGCCAGACATCTCACGTATATCCCTCAGTGGTGATGACAAAAGCCTGTTGGTACGGGAAGCAAAGAAATATTTCATCGATCCGTTCCCCTTTCGTCCCTATTCCGAAACTGTACTCGCAGTCCGCAGCCCTACAACCTATTCCTGCTCGCCATCGAATATGACCGGATGCATACCGAACTGTTGTGATCATGGGAAGAACAAACCTGTTTCGTCAGGATCCCGTCTTCACTTGTCTTGCATGCAAGGCATAACGTTCAATGGCCTGTGCTCTACTGCTCACTTCCAGCTTCACGTATATTTTACGCAGGTAATTATCAATGGAACGTCTGCTAACGTTGATCTCATTCGCTATTTTATCATAGGTTACACCCTGAACAATTCTTTCCATGATAAAAGTTTCGGTTTCTGTTAATTCAATAACACGTGCTTCTGTCGGAGACTCCACAGGTTGCGCCCACTCCGCACTGTTTAACCACGACAATGGAATGGACACATGGCCCTCACGCAATCCAGAGATCAGATGAATCAGCTGGCTAGGGGAAGCCTGTTTGGATAACATGCCGCTTGCACCAAGGCTCATCAGATGACGAAACAGCTTCACATTGTCTTCATCCGTCAAAATAATGATGTGACTGTGAGCTGACAGATTCTTCATCTGGGCAATATATTGATCTGCCTGACCCTCCGGAAGACGATAATCCATCAGAATCAGATCAGGCTGGTGAATATTCACCAGATCGAGCCCTTCTGTTCCGGTCGAAGTCATACCACGTACCGTCAGATCTTGCTGCTCTTCCAAAATCAATTTTGTACCGAGCATGCTGGTGGGGTGGATATCTATGATGACCACCTGCCATACTTTTTTCATTGTTGTTCCCCCTGTTATGTATTGGACAAATAACTTTTAAATTCTGTCATGATGATTTCATCGTCTATGCGACAATCCGAGTATAGAAGAAGCATAGGTCGGATTATGTCGAAAAACAGAAAAATACAGGAGGAAGCCGATAAAAAAGCTCTATTTTCACTGTATTTTGTTATAAAAACACCATGACGTCCATCTTTCCATCCCCGGAAAGGTCAAAATATAGTATAAATTTCCTGCATTTCTATCTAAAAAAGTCGAAAAACCTGCCCAAAGTTCCTACTTATTGCATCTATAAGAAATTGTATCCTAGGACTTCCTTCCGATGCAATCTCTTTTTACTCTATTAAGTAAAGAATTTCATTTTTGCGTAATCAATAGGGGCATGATAGAATGAGGACTGGAAATTTTTTTGTACCTATAAATGACCAGGAGTGATGATATGAAACCATCTGACCCGTCCTCTGACATCCATCACACCCGGAGCGCCAAAGGCAAGGCTGGATCTTCAATCAAACTGTTTCTGGTAATGTGGATTGTTCTCATTGCACTAGGAGTCGTTGGAACCTACTATTATAGTAACCATCTCCAGCAACAGATGATTAACCAGCTTCAAGCCCATAATCAGCAGCAGATTGCAGCGCTAAAAACCGACTACGAAAATCAGCTAACAACGATATCAAAGGAAGTAGAAGACCTGCAGGGACAGGTTCAATCCTTCAATGAATTGCTGACTTTCACCAAGGATAATGCAAGTGACAAAACGGATAACAGCAACAAACTGTATACCCAGCTGAGCGAAGTCAAAAAACAACTGGAGACACTCCAGAAAAAGATGGACCTGCTCAAATGATTACACCCGTCAAACAGGTTAATCGTTTTTTTATGCTTGCACTCGCTCCTTTTGTTGGATTGATATTATGCCTGCTGCTGCTTCGTCCTCCACTTGAACCCGGAGGTTTGATGCCTACCGAACTGTCAGAGGATACGATTACACCCCGGACCCAAGCAATTAGCCAAGAGCTTGCGGGGGCAAAAGATGCTGCTGTCCAGACTTCTTCTTCTATTAAAAGAACGACACAGCTCTATAATAAAACAACAAGTACGATGTCTACACTTGTGCAGAAGGCTTCCACCCAAGCGGATCGTCCGGAAAAGATTTACAACAACCGGATTTCATCCAAGCTTGGCGTTCCATTTGAACGGGTAGACAGTGAACGGCTAACGATTGAAATGTACAGAGTGAATCCTGGCAGCTATAAGGGCTATGCCATGAAGATCAAGCTAAAAGACCCTACAGCCATGCAGATGGCTCTAGACAGTGAACCTGGGCGTTCTGAGACGACCATGCAGGCTGTGAAGCGTAACGGCGCAATTGCCGGGATTAACGCAGGTGGATTTGCTGACAGTGGGGGCAAACGTTATCCACTTAGCACAACCGTCATGGACGGGAAGTACGTGAACGGTTTTCAGGCCAGTTTCAAAGATCTGTTTTTTGTAGGACTTAACGATGCCGGTAAACTGGTCGGAGGCAAGTTCTTCGACAAAAACTCACTGGATCGCCTGCAACCACAATTCGGGGCTACGTTTGTTCCGGTGCTGCTACAGAATGGGCGGAAACCCCCAATTCCCGACAAGTGGAAAGTATCACCCAAACGAGCACCACGTACAGTCATTGGCAATTATAAAGATGATCAGTTATTGATTATTGTAGTTGACGGATATAATGAGGGCGGAAGTTCCGGTGCTACCCTTGAAGAGTTGCAAGGGCGATTGTACAAGCTTGGGGTGATTGACGCCTATAATCTGGATGGCGGTGGATCATCCTCGCTTATTCTGAATAATCGGGTTGTGAATAACCCTTCAGATGGCAGCCTCAGACCGGTTCCCACACACTTTTTATTTTACAAATAATAGGGTGAAGCATTTCTTTTCTACCTATAATGGTTATAATAGAAGAAAATGAGCTTGTGCAGGAGGTGCGAAGGGCATGTCATTTTCACTGACATTCTGGATTATTGCAATCGTATTGACTCTCTTCATTACAGGCATTCTCACTTCATCCTACAACAATGACAAAACAAAAGGCTTGTAAAGGCCAAGCCTCTCTCCGGAGAGGCTTTTTCTATTGCTTCATCCTCTAAATAACAAGAGACAAGGCTTAAAAGAATGATTCGATTCTTCTAAGCCTTGTCTCTTGCTGTATTCGGGATCAATAGCTAACCGCCCGGTCATTCCGCATGGATATAACAGAATCAGACGGAATAGGCCCACTCACCGACCCACCCTCAACTAATGTCACATAAATTCGTTCATGATCAACGGGTTCTCCAGCAATAATTTTGATCAATTGTTCAGCAGCGAGTGATCCCCACTTGCGCTTGGAATAATCAATGCTCGCCAATCTCGGCTGGACGTATTTGCTCAATTCAATATTGTCGAATCCGATGACATCAATCTCTTGACCAACGCCAAGTGCACTGTCTGCCAGACGATCACACAAGCCAATAGCCATCTCATCATTGAGGCAGAATACCGCTGCGGGTCCATCATACACCTGCACAATCTGATCTGCGGCTTGTTCTCCACTACTCTTCTCAAAATCTCCCGTGATCTCAATCCATTCCACACCGGCTTCACGTTCTGCAACCTGTCTCACAGCCTTTAACCGCTGCACAGAGTCAAACGAACCTTCCGGTCCTGTCACCACGTAGATTTTCTTATGTCCCTGTTCAATCAGATGTTCCATCGCAAGTGTCGCCCCGGCTTTATTATCCAGCAGAACCTGATTAATGTTGGGATGGTCCATCTCACGGTCCAATACAACGATTTTGTGCCCACGATCGGCATACTGCATTAGTTCCTCACTTGCAAACGTATGATCCAAAATGATTGCACCATCAATCATCCTCTCTGGAAGCATGCGATGGGATTGTTTACCACTGCACACGATCAGGTCATAGCCTTGAGCATTACATACGGCTTTCATGCCACTCAGCAAGTCTCCATACACATCTCCGCTAAAATCGGTCAAGAATACACCTAGAATTTTGGATTCCCTCTTCTTCAGTGTTCTTGCTGCGGCATTTGGAACATAGTTCAGTTCTTTGGCAATGGCCAAAATTTTGGAACTCGTCTCATCGGTCACTTTGTTGCTGCCATTCAGCGCATATGACACAGTAGAGATGGAAACTCCCGCCTGTTTGGCGATATCCTTGATACTGACCACATTCTTCGCTCCCCTGTTATGTTCATCAGGCCTTCCATAACAAAAGGCCTGACACATTACTCTTTCCATTCATCAGATTAAACAAGTCTGAATGATTTCTTCTGAGTATCCCGACTGTTTGCACCCACAAGAATATGGAACTCGCCTCGATCACTGCGGTAGCTTAAGTCAGAATGGTGATAACGAAGCTGTTCTTCATTTAACGTAAACGTGGCTGTACCACTCTCGCCTGGCGCCAGTGCAAGCTTCACATATCCTTTCAGCTCACGCATAGGACGAACGACTTCACCCGTTACATCACGAACGTACAACTGAACAGTCTCCACGCCTGCGCGCTCACCCGTGTTCGTTACACGTACTTGAATGCTCAGGGACTCTTCGGTAGTCATCTCATTACTTGACACTTCAAGATCACCATAAGAGAACGAAGTGTATGAGAGACCATAACCGAACGGAAGCAAAGGTTCATTCGGGCTATCAATGTATTTGGAGACATAACGTTCTTCCGTCTTCTCCGGGTTCAGTGGACGACCTGTATTGAAATGGTTGTAATAGACCGGAATCTGACCTACGGACTGCGGGAAGGACATCGTCAGACGTGCGGATGGATTCACTACACCTGTCAGAACATCTGCAATCGCGGCTCCGCCTTCACTACCCGGGAACCAGGCTTCAAGAACGGCATCCGATTCATCGATTACACCATGCAGATCCAATGGACGGCCGTTAAAAATAACGCTGGCAATCGGTTTTCCCGCTGCTTTGAGCTGTTTAACCAATTCCAATTGGGCTGCTGGCAGACGAATATCCGTGCGCGAGCCACCTTCTCCACTCATCTCGGAGTCTTCACCAAGAGCAAGGACAATCAGGTCTGCTTTGCTTGCCACTTCCAGGGCTTCGGCAATCTGCTCAGCTGTAATCGTATGAACATTACTGCCTTGAGCAAATTGAACTTTCCCACCCGTCAGGCGTTCTTGCAGAGCTGTTCCCAACTTAACTGCATCTTCCTTAACTCCTTCGCAGGACCACCAGCCCAAAATATCAGGACTCTGTGCAAAAGGACCAATAAGGGCAACATTAGCGTCAGGTTGAAGTGGAAGCACGCTCTCATCATTCTTCAACAGGACAGCTGATTTCGTTGCCAGTTCATACGATACCTGACGGTGCTCTTTGGAGAATACAATCTCACGTTCACGTTCAGGATCAGCTGCACGAAGTGGGTTATCGAACAATCCCAGCTTTTCTTTCAGCTGCAGAATTCGCAGAACGGCTTCATCAATGAGCTTCTCATCCACTTCACCACTCTCAATCAGTTCAGGCAAATGATGCACATAACAAGGTGTCATCATCTCCATATCTACTCCTGCGCGAATGGCACGATATGCCGCTTCACGATCATCTTCTGCAGCACCATGCGCAATCATCTCGCGAATGGAAGCCCAATCCGAGATTAACACACCATCAAAGCCCCACTCGTCACGCAAAATGCCACGCATTAACTTCTCATTGCCACTTGCCGGAATACCGTCAACCGTATTGAACGAAGTCATAACCATCTCCACGCCCGCATCCAATGCTGCTTTGTACGCTGGCAAATAATACTCACGCAGGTTACGCTCAGACATGTCCACCGTATTGTAATCCCGACCACCCTCAGCCGCTCCATACGCCGCAAAGTGTTTAACACAGGCTGCAAGACGATCTGGCTCATCCTTCAAGCTGTCGCCCTGATATCCACGTACAAACGCAGCCGCGAACAAACTGTTCAGATAAGGATCTTCTCCTGTCGTTTCCATCACACGGCCCCAGCGCGGGTCACGAACCAGATCCACCATAGGTGCAAAGGTAACATGCAAACCGGATACAGCTGATTCACGTGCTGCAATTTCAGCACTTTTCTCAGCCAGTTCTGTGTCCCATGAACAACCGATCGCCAGTGGAATCGGGAAAATGGTTTTGAATCCATGAACTACGTCAGCCATGAACAAAAGCGGAATGCCCAAACGACTTTTTTGCATATAAGCTTGCTGTACATCAATGATGGCCTGCGCACCGGACAACCCCAGAATGGACCCACTGGCATCTACGGACTGCTCCGTAATTCCCATCTCTTCCATCGGCCCTGTGATCTGACCTTCAACATTTGTTCCTTCATAAAAGTTTGCAGTCAACTGAAGAAGCTGAGCTGTTTTTTCCTCCAACGTCATCTGTCTTACCAGATCTAGCAACTGCTCGTTATTCATCTGATCGTATCCTCCACTATAAGTTGTTGAAATAAAGAACCCGGCTGCGTTCGGGGAGAGACCGCGCACCGGGTTCAAAATTAATTACTGAATGATTACTAGAATTTATCGTTTAGCTCATCCAGATAAGGTTGAACCAGGGACATTTTACTGTTTACCCATTCTTTCCAGTTTGCCTCTAGATCTCCGTTTTTGAGGATCAAGTTGGCATATTCATTCTGGTAGTCGAATGAAGCCTGACTCTTAGCTTTGGAATCGTACAGGTTGACATCCCAATCGTATGGTGCAAGCGATTTGCCTTCTGTACCAAGTTTTGCTTTTTCTTCGAACAATTTCACGGCTCTATCACGGTAATCTTTTTTGATTGCAGGGTTTACAACACTGAAGTCGTCACCAAGCAGATAAAGACCTTCGAAACGAGCTGGATATTTATCTTCCAATACCGTTCCTTCTGGCAACAAGCTAACGAGTTCGTTGTTTTCATCATATTTCCAATCTTTTCCTTCAAAGCCCATGTTGATGAGCAACTGTCCTTCTTTTGTTGCGGAGTAATCGATCAGATCCATGATCCGTTCGAATTTCTCGTCACTAATGTCTGGATTGAAGATCAATGCAGACCAGAAGTTGGCTTGTTCCATGTTACGGTATTTACCGTCATCGCCTACTACGATTGCTGTGTGTACCAGTTCATCACTATCTACACCCAGATTTTTTTTCATATCGGAATCCAGACCTTGTCTGTAGGAAGCCAGTCCGCCCAGACTTGTTACAGCAGCTGTACCTGTTACTTTGAAGTTGTTTTGACCTTCATTGTTTTTCCATGTGTAGAACTCAGGATTGAGCAGTCCATCTTTATAGGCTTTTTGCATCAATTTAAGTCCTGTCAGCGTTTCAGGATCTGCTGGTCCCCAGTGGAATTGGCCATCTTCACCTTTGTAGAACGGAGAGTCAGTCATGGCATGCACACTGTTTGGCATAATCATGTTTGTCATAGCATCTGCCGCATTGTAGGACAGAGGTACAAGTTTGTTACCCACTTTGCCTGGATCTTTTTCTTTCACTAGCGCAGCATATTCATTCAATTCGGTTGTTGTATAAGCATCTTTCAGTTCAAAACCAACCGCTTCAGCCCAGTCTTTACGAAGCGCAATGACACCAATTTGGTTCGTGAGTGGGTCAGCTGGTTTGTTCTCGAAATAGATTGGTCTAGGCAGGACATATGTTCCACCTGTCAATTCTTCCAACTTGTCTCCAAGACCCGTCAAATTGTAAGCTGCTGCCACGTTAGGCCAGCGTTCTTTCCAGTCATCCGGGAATTTGTAGAACAAACCTTGTTCAATGCTGTTAATGGCATCGCCATGTACGTAGTTCCATACCGCTACATCCGGCAAGTCGCCAGAGTTGATCCACAGACGAAGCTTCTCGCCCCATGAATCCCAATCGATATAGTTGTAGTCCCATGTCAAATTAAATTTGTCTGTCCAGAACTTGTGGAAATCATTATCCAGGTTCCCGTTTTTGATTTCTGTCAGGTTAGCTACAGAGATGGTCAGGTTGTCTTTGTAATTTCCCTCTGCATCTTTTTCGTTACCACCTGAAGCTCCTTGACTGGAACAAGCGGTCACCATCAGCATAACTACACTAAGCGTGATGGCAAAGAGAGCTCTTACTGACAATTTTTTTTTCGTTTTCATGTTTTACCCCCATGTTTTTAGTAGAATTTTATTGCAAAATCCTATACGTATATCAGGTCTTGATTGCCCCTGTTAATACCCCTTTGGCAAAGTGTTTTTGCAGCATTGGGAAGAAACACATAATTGGTACCATGGTGACAAATACGGCCGCCATCTTCATACCCATTGAGAAGTTGCTTGCTTGAGCAGCATCCACACTGGATGCATTGGATGCATTCGTCGTAGATGTCACGATAATATTTCGGAGTACATTCTGGAGCGGTAACTGATCCGCTTTTCGAAGGAATATCATCGCATCATACCAACTGTTCCAGTAAGCTACACCGTAGAACAACGTGATTGTAGCCATAATTGGTGTAGCCAGCGGAAGAACAACGGAGAACAAAATTCTCCACTCTCCGGCTCCATCCAGTCTCGCCGATTCCATGAGTGATTCAGGCAAGGTGTAGAAGTAGTTCATCATCAGAATCATGTTAAAAGCACTGAAGCTTCCCGCCAGGATAACGGACCACAGCGTACCTGTAAGATGAAGTGATTTCATGATCAGGTACAGCGGTACGATACCACCATTAAAGATCATGGTGAACAGTACCAGGAAAAAGAGAAATTTCTTAAACGGAAATTTGTTGCGACTAAGGCCATATGCCATGCTTGTTGTCAGGAACAAGCTGAGTGGCAAGCCGATGACTAGCAATATAATTGTATTTTTGTACCCCGTCAGAATCGTTCCGTCAGCGAACAATGCCTTGTAGGAATCCAATGTCCATTCTTTAGGGAACATCAAAAATGGATTGTCAGCATATTCTTTTTGTGTTGCAAACGAAATCATGATGACATTCCAGAACGGAATCAGGATCATCAGGGCAAGCACTAGTAATACGGCGAAAATAATGTAATCGAGAAGTGTCATTTTTTCTGTACCAATTCTCGGTTTTTTGTTAGCTTTCTTGCTCATCTCATTTTTCCTCCTCTCTTATCGGAACAAACCGTCTCCGCCAAGCCACTTGGCAAATCTGTCAGCAAGAAGCAGCAAGGCCATATTCACCAGGGAACGGAACAAGCTGACCGCTGTCGAGAATGAGAAATCGGTAGATGACTGGAACGTAATCCGATAGATATATACATCGAGTACTTCCGATACATTTTTGGTAGCGGCATTTGCCAAGTTGAAGATCTGGTCAAACCCGGAAGACATCAATCCACCAACCGAGAGAATAAACATGATTGTGATGGTTGGAAGGATGTTCGGCAAAGTAATTTTGAACATCTGTTGCATACGGGAAGCCCCGTCAATCTGTGCTGATTCATACTGATCCTGATCAATACCGGAAATGGCAGCCAGGAATATAATCGCGCCCCATCCACTTGATTTCCAAATATCAGTCAACAGCAACATGGGTACAAAGTTGGATTCGGACCCCAGGAAGTTAATCGTTGGCAATCCGAGTAATCCGAGCGCGCTATTTACCAGTCCGTCATATGCCAGTACATTGATGACTACCCCGGATACGATGATCCAGGAAAGGAAGTGCGGGAATGTAAGAACGGTTTGGAACAATTTTTTTCCTCTGCGCATCCGCAATTCATTCAGCAACAGCGCCAGAATGATCGGGAACGGGAACTGAATAATCAGTTTCAGAATATTGATGTACAGCGTACGCCATACTGCGTCGATAAAGGTTGGATCACGGAAAACATATTTGAAGTTCTCGAATCCGCTCCATGGACTTCCCCAGATGCCCAGGTTGGCCTTGTAATCTTTGAATGCCAGAGACAGGCCACCCATCGGCATGTAGGCAAACAGAATTAGCCAGACAAGCCCCGGAATAAGCAGGGTGTATGTCATTCGGTGCTTCCAGATTTCAGTCCAGAGCGAATTGCCCTTCACGTTTCCCTTCAGCTTTTTGCTAGGTCCTTCGGCTGCAGGTTTCACATTGCATCTCCTCACTCTACTATGGTCTTGTCGTTGTACAGAAAATCAAACATCGTTCTCAGGTGGTGCTCCCAAAATCTCCATTCATGAGCCCCCGGCGTCTCCACATACCGAAAATCAAAGGCAGTCCCCTGCATGTATCTCGCATAGTCGCGATTCATCTCTACAAAGGGGTCACTATCGCCACAGCAACTGAGGATATCCGGTAAAGGAACACCCTGTTCCAGCAGCTTGGCCGACAGTGCGTAAATATCCTGATCGGCTTTTACCTGTAAACGTTCTCCAAAAACCGCTTTCATTTCCTTGATCATTGTCGCTGGCATATGGGGATCATGAAGCCGTGTCTGGATATCCGTTACGCCGGATAGAGACACTACTTTGCGATATCGCTCTGGATAAGTTAGTCCACATTTCAGTGCACCATATCCACCCATGGATAAACCTGCAACGTATGTTTTCTCCGGATCAGGATTCAGATTGAGCAGACGCTTGCATATTTCAGGTAACTCCTGAGTGATGTAGTGGAAGTAATTCAGGCCGTATTCCATATCGGTGTAATAGCTTCGATTCGCTTCCGGCATAATGATCGTACAGCCATATTGCGCTGCATACATCTCAATTGTGGTTAACCGCTGCCAGGTACTCGCATTATCGCCTGCCCCGTGCAACAGATATAGTGTACCGCCTGAAGTCTCTCCGGAGTCACTGGACACAACATGTATGCTGGTATTCATGCATAAGGTTGGCGATCCAGTTTCGATCGTTATATGTGCCATAAATGTAACCCCTCTCATCATCGCCTGCTGTCTTTACTCATTCGTTTCTCTGGCGTTGGATTGCAGGCTGTTGTAGATTCCCTTGTATTACGATGGGTTATCGAAACGATTTTCTCGAATCGTTTCAAAACATAACCAACGTTGATCCACATGGACTTCATTACAACACTTTTAATGTGGAAGCGATTTCTTCGAATCGTTTCGAATAAATCATAAGCCCGATGAGTAAATCCTGTCAATAACCTTTTTACAAATTTCGCGTTTTTTTCTCAAAAAAATGCTCTTTTAAGTCTAAATTTGCGTCCAAAGACACTATTATTACGAAAAAATGAAAATTTAGTAAGTGCTATTACAACTTTAATTGACACCAAACCAGGTTTATACTAACATGGGTTCTGATTTTGCATTCGAATTACGGAAACGTTTCACCAACCGATTTTACTCAGGTTTCACCTGATATTAGGGAGGTTAATATGTCTGAGCAACTCAAAGGTTTCATTCATACGATTACGGAGCAACAATTGAATGTTTTTTCCATTCGTATATTACAAAAAGGGCATCTGCTTGCCCATTGGGACCGGGATAAGGATCAGCGCAGGGTACAACATTCCATCAGTAAATCCTTCACATGTATGGCCGTTGGTCTTGCTCTTGAAGAAGGTCTGATACATCTGGATGCGACACTTGGTGATTATTTCTCTTATGATCATGCATCCGTTGCACAACGCAATCTCCCATCGCCGCAAGAATTGAGACTGCGTGATCTTCTCCGAATGACTTCGGGTCATGACTCTCCCCCTCTTTGGGCTGATGAACGAGCTTCATTGACCGAAAAGGACTGGGCGAAATATTATATGTCTCTGCCTCTGGACAGGGTACCTGGAGAACAATTTACATATAGCAGCGGGGATACATTTATGATCTCAGCCATGCTACAGGCTGCTACCGGCCAAACCGTGAAAGATTACCTGACTCCACGGTTATTTGATCCGCTTGGCATCCATGATGTAGAGTGGGAAACCTCTCCACTCGGCGTAACGCTTGGCTGTGCAGGTCTTTGGATAAGCAATGAGGAACTGAGTCGATTTGGACAGTTACTGTTGCAGGAGGGCTTTTGGGAAGGCAGACAGATTGTACCTGCGGATTGGATTCGACAGGCTACGTCCCAGCAGATCGAAACGACTGGAGACGGAGATTGGGGAAAAGGTTACGGGTATCAGTTCTGGATGTGTTCTCATGACGCTTACCGCGCCGATGGTGCCTATGGTCAGTTGTGTATCATAATTCCCTCAAAGGAAGCTGTCATATGTATTAATAGTGAGGAAGAAAATATGCAAAGCATCCTGAATGCCGTGTGGAATGAGGTTTTACCCCTTTACACCCAGCGTTAGTATACGTATTTTATCTTTTTTTCAAATTGCAATTATGCCATTCAATTGAGAATAAAACAAAAAAAACGCCACGGGGTCAATGGACCCCATGACGTTATTTCTTATCCGTGTTGTGGAAGCTGAGTCATTTCATCTAAACATTGTGCGCATATGTAACGCTCTTTGAACTCGTTGACTTCCTCGATGGATCCGCAGAAAATACATTTTGGACGATATCTCTCCAAGATAATATGGTCCCCTTGTACTAAGATTTCTACAGGATCTCCCTCATTCATTTGATACCTTTTACGCAAAGATTTAGGCAATACGATCCTACCTAATTGGTCAACTTTGCGAACTACTCCAGCTGGCTTCATAGCTACGGCACACCTCTCCTATCTTACTCTAAATTTCTAGGTACATTTGTACTATGTTTATAGATTCGCCAAGATTTTGTCGAATCCTGCTGGAAATAAACATTTTTTGTCCTTTTTTTTGAAAAATGTTTTTTTACCGAATTCTAGCCGTCATTTATAACCTCAATTTATCCTTCTAACCCGGGGAAATTGAGCTGGCGTAACGCTTCATATACAATAATTGCTGCCGAATTGGACAGATTTAATGATCTAACGTCACCAGTCATTGGCATTTTCATGCATGTATCGGGATTCGCAGCAATTAATTCAGGTGGCAGGCCTTTAGTCTCTTTACCAAAAACGAGGAAATCCCCATCCTGAAAATTAAAATCACTATATCGGTTCTTGGCCTTCGTAGTTGCATAGAAGAAACGACCTTCCGGATATTTTTCCTGAACCTCAGCAAATGAGTCGTGGTATTCAATATGGACAGCATGCCAGTAATCCAGCCCTGCACGTTTCAATGTAGCATCATCTGTTCGAAATCCAAGTGGACGTACGAGATGCAGATGGGTACCGGTTGCCGCACAAGTACGCGAAATATTGCCTGTGTTCGCCGGAATTTCTGGTTCAACCAGAACGATGTGTAAAGCCATATGTGTTCAATCTCCTTTTCATTTCATGTTGACGACAACCCTCTAATCTTAAAGAAAAGCCCTCCACACGTCAATGTGGAAGGCTCCCTATACTTAATTATCCATTTGTCTTCTGGAAGTGGCTCATGAAGTCTGTCAGTGCCTTAACACTTTCATAAGGAGCAGCATTATAAATGGAGGCACGGAGACCACCCACACTGCGATGTCCTTTCAGACCTACAAATCCTTCTTCCTCCGAAGCCTTGATGAACTTTTTCTCCAGTTCTTCAGAAGCAAGACGGAAGGTTACATTCATGAGGGAACGATCTTCTTGTTCAACACAACCACGGTAGAAATCACCGGAAGCATCAATTGTGTTATAAAGCAATTCCGCTTTTTTCGTATTTTTTTGCTCAATACCAGCCAGTCCGCCCTGTTCTTCAATCCATTTCAATACTTCATTCACCATATATACCGAGAAGGATGGCGGCGTATTGTACAGGGAGTTGTTATCTACATGTGTGCTGTAACGAAGCATGGTTGGAATCGTTTTAGGCGATTCGCTCACCAGTTCCTCACGAGCAATTACAACCGTAATTCCGGATGGACCCAGGTTCTTCTGTGCACCCGCGTAGATCATGCCGAACTGATTAAGATCAAATGGTTTACAGAAAATATCACTCGACATGTCCGCAATCAGAGGTACTGAACCGGTATCCGGGAACGACTTGAATTGCGTACCTTCAATCGTTTCGTTCGAAGTCAGATGCACATAAGCCGTACGTTCTGGCAAACTCAGATTCGAAACATCCGGCAATTTCATAAATTTCTCTGCTTCCGAAGATGCAGCAACATGTGTCTCGCCGATCAACTTCGCCTCAGACAGAGCCTTCTTCGCCCAGCTGCCAGTCATCACGTAACTTGCAGTCTGCCCTGCGCCGAGCAGGTTCATTGGCAACATCGCGAACTGAGTGCTTGCACCGCCCTGCAGAAAGAGAACCTTGTATCCTTTTGGACTGCCTAGAAGCGACAACAACCGCTCCTGAGCTTCATTATGTACAGACTCATACACCGCTCCACGGTGAGACATCTCCATAATCGACATGCCTGTATTACGAAAATCTACAAATTCCGCCTGTGCACGCTCCAGTACCTCAAGTGGTAACGCCGCAGGTCCTGCATTAAAGTTATACGCTCTTTTTGTCACAAAATCCCCCGCCCTTTCCATCCGTAACTCTGACATCCAAACAGCATTTTGCACAATTCGATTAGAATCGCTCACGGGTATAAGAGTTGGACAGGAAGAAGCATCCTGATCCAACCAACGTATAGACAAATTGAAACATTTTGATCTATATCTTACTTATTGAAAGACGCTCTATGGATTTGTGCAAAATGCACTCAAAGTGAATATTATCGCTATGATATCAGTATTCTCTATCTGCTTCAAGGGCAATATGCACTGAAGTGTTGAATTCAGGTTATCAAATTCCTTTATCACCCTGCAAAGTTAAAGCACTACATTGTTTAATTTAAGGAAAAGCCTCCGAGAGCGTGTCCCGGAGGCTTTAAGTTGGAACAAGAACTGTTCCGACCTCGACAGATTAGCAGTCGAAGTAAAGGCTGTACTCGTGCGGATGAATGCGGATCGCTACTGCTTTCGCTTCATCACGTTTGAGGTTGATGTAGTTATCAAGGAAGTCTTTTGTGAATACGCCGCCTTCAGTCAAGAACTCGTTGTCAGCTGCCAGAGCATCAAGTGCTTCTTCCAGGGAAGCTGGCACACTGCGGATGTTTTCTTTATCTGCATCAGACAGGTCATAGATGTTTTTATCGAGAGGACCATATCCAAGCTCAGTTGGGTTGATTTTACGTTTGATTCCATCCAGACCAGCCATCAACATTGCGGAGAATGCCAAGTATGGGTTAGCTGTGGAGTCTGGTGTACGGAACTCGATACGACAACCTTTTGGTGTCACAGCTGCAACCGGAATACGAACTGCTGCGGAACGGTTACCTTTGGAGTAAACCAAGTTAACTGGTGCTTCGTAACCAGGTACGAGACGTTTGAACGAGTTCGTACTAGGGTTAGTCAAAGCGATCAGTGCCGGAGCATGGTACAGGATACCTCCGATGTAGTGCAGAGCCATTTCACTCAGGTTAGCATATCCCGCTTTGTCATAGAACAATGGGGAATCGCCATCAAAGATGGATTGGTGAACGTGCATTCCGCTACCATTATCACCGAACAATGGTTTTGGCATGAATGTTGCTACTTTGCCATATTGACGTGCAGTGTTGTGCACGATGTATTTGTATGCAAGCAGGTTATCTGCTGTTTTCTTCAGTGTATCAAAACGGAAGTTGATTTCGGCTTGACCCGCTGTCGCCACTTCATGGTGATGACGCTCGATTGACAGGCCAGCTTCTTCCAAAAGGCGACACATTTCGCTACGAATATCTTGTTGTGTATCCACTGGTGCTACTGGAACATATCCGCCTTTAGTACGAACTTTGAAGCCCAGGTTTCCGCCTTCTTCCTGACGGTTGGTATTCCAAGAAGCTTCTTCGGAATCTACGAAGTAGGAAGAGCTGTTCGTGCCGCTCTCATAACGAACATCGTCGAAGATGAAGAACTCGGATTCAGGTGCGAAGAATGCTGTTGTACCTACGCCGCTTTCTTGCAGGAAAGCTTCTGCTTTAACAGCGATGCTGCGTGGGTCACGCTCATAACGCTCGCCATCCGGAGTGAAGATATCACACATAACATTCAATGTAGGGTGTGCAGTGAACGGATCGACATAAGTCGCTTCAGGGTCTGGCATCATAACCATATCGGACTCTTCAATTCCGCGGAAACCTTGGATAGAAGAACCGTCAAAAGCTACTCCATTTACGAACGTGTCTGCATCAACAGCCGAAGCTGGCAACGAGATGTGATGTGCACGACCAGCTAAATCTACAAAACGAAAATCTACCCACTCGATGTTGTTCTCTTGAATTGATTTCAATACGTTTTCAACCGACATGTATTCGTCCTCCCAAATATTCCGAACATTAAACAACCCCACTAAGAAAATGTCTAAATTCGAATTTTTTTCTGTCGTCATTATAAATTTTAAAACATGACATCGTCAATACTTATGTAAGGTATTTTTTGAAGGGATGTTAGATATACTCACACTTTATAAATAACATAAATTCATATAACAACTAGTTTTATATACATTTAACTGGTTTAATGCGGTAAAGCGCCCTCTATTTTAACCTAAATCATGGGAAAAACTTCACATCATAAATGTTTCTTATCACTATTGATTAATAAATACGTTCAAAACTGCAAAATATGCAAAAAACCGAGCATCTATCTGATTCCGTTACAATGAACGAGATCAGAGGAGATGCCCGGATGATGATCCAGACCTTGACTATGAAATTCTTATTACACGCCTACACGTGCCGGGAAAAATTCTGCCGGTTGTTTGGCTGTGCTGAATGATTTACCCACGATTGGTGCCAATTTCTCCAGATCCTGCAACAGGTTAGCGAATTGGTCAGGGAACAAGGATTGCACACCATCTCCTGTCATGGAGTTATCCGGATCGGTATGCATTTCAATGATCAGGCCATTGGCACCCGCAGCAACGGAAGCTTTTGTCATCGGTTCCACCAGTTCACGTCGTCCAGTACCATGGCTCGGGTCAGAAATAACCGGCAAATGGCTCAGAGACTGCAGAACAGGGATCGCTGACAGATCCAACGTATTCCGTGTGTAGGATTCAAACGTACGAATACCACGTTCACACAGCATAACATTTGGGTTACCACCCGCAAGAATGTATTCAGCCGCATTCAACAATTCATCGTATGTCGCACTGAAACCACGTTTCAACAATACGGGTTTACCACACTCGCCCAATTTGCGGAGCAGGTCAAAGTTCTGCATGTTACGTGTACCTACTTGCAGAATATCTGCGTACTCGGCGCAAATATCCACATACTCAGGTGTCATGACTTCAGTAATGGTCAGCAGGTCATGTTTCTTGCCTGCTTCCGCCATCATGATCAATCCCTCTACACCCGTTCCCTGGAAGCTGTAAGGACCCGTACGAGGCTTAAATGCTCCCCCACGTAACACTTGCCCACCAGCAGCTTTCACAAGCCCGGCAATCTCATCAATCTGTGCAGCGGATTCAACCGCACATGGTCCGCCCATGACAACAAGTTCTTTTCCGCCGATATCTACACCTTTGATGGAGATCACCGTATCTTCCGGATGGAAGTCACGACTTGCCAATTTGTAAGACTTCGAGATTTTAACGACATTCTCGACACCTTTCATTTGGCGAAGATGCTCTTGCATTTTAGGTTCAACTTTACCAATCAAACCAATGATAGTACGATCCTCTCCGCGAGAGATATGCACCTGAAGCCCTTCTTTTTCAATAACTGCAACGATATCCTGAATCTGTTCCTCCGGTGTAGCTTTGCCTGCAATAACGATCATATTAATTCCCATCCTTCCTTGTATGAGAGCACAATAATTTCCTTAACGTGCGTCTGATTAAATATAAAAATTCTGTCGTGCTTAAACGCTTGTTCGCTTTTAAGCTTTTATCCGTTAAAGTGAATATACCATAGTTATCTGATTGCGTCAAGGTACACATTCCTTATCCATATACAAAAAAAGAATCCTGCTCCACAGGCTCCGACATTCGGATCTGCATAACAGGATTCTTCTCATTCACATCTCGTTTTTAATTCACATACACTTAGACTTACTTTTACATTTCCTAAGGTGTACGTGTTTTTTCTCTAACTGGAGGCAACAGTTTGCTCATGTTCACGGTACGTTTGATCTCCCACGTCTCCGGCTTGTCATGTTCATACTGTTCCAGGTAAAGGATGACTTCTTTCGTGATCGGTGTTGGTGTTGATGCACCCGAAGTAACCGCCACCTTATTTACACCTTTCAGCCATTCTTGCTGAATCTCGGAAACATCAGATACACGGTAGGCCGTAACACCCGCAATCTCCTCCGACACTTGTGCCAGACGGTTAGAGTTATTGCTGCGAGGATCACCCACCACGATAACCAGGTCCGACTGACCTGCCTGTTCCGCAACAGCTTCCTGACGAACCTGAGTTGCAAGGCAAATCTCATTATGAATCTCTGCGCCCGGAAACTTCTCCAGCAGACGGCTCATAATGTGCTTGATATCCCACTGGCTCATCGTTGTCTGATTTGTAATAAGGATTTTGCCTGGAGATACGTTCAGCTCTTCGATCTCTTCTTCCTTCTCGATCAGATGAACGAGATCTGGTGCAACACCAACGGCACCTTCTGGTTCAGGGTGATTCTTTTTGCCGATATAGATGATCTGATAACCTTCTGCCGTCTTCTCCCGAATGAGATCATGGGTCTTGGTGACATCAGGGCATGTTGCATCCACTGTTGTCAATCCTTTGTCCCGTGCCAACTTGCGCACTTCAGGAGATACACCGTGAGCTGTGAAAATAATCGTGCCACTCTCCACTTGGCTCAAAATATCCATCCGGTTCGGACCATCCAATGTAATAATACCTTCATCTTCAAAGGAATCCGTCACATGTTGGTTATGCACAATCATACCCAATATATAAATAGGTCGTGGTAAATCCAGATTGCGTGCCGCTTGACGCGCGAGCACCATCGCATCCACAACGCCGTAACAATATCCCCGCGGCGAAATTCGTAGTACTTCCACTTGGTTGCCACCCGCTTTCTTTCTCGGCAACGTTGCCGATGTAATTGCAGTCCTGTCTATTATACCTTTATTCGATAGGCGGAGCAAAGACAACCGGCAACCAGATAATAAAGGTGGTTCCTTCTCCACGTCTGGTCACAACCTCAACCGATCCATGGTGTTCCTCAATAATCCACTTCGCAATCGAAAGTCCCAGACCTATGCCCGGTGTAGCCCCGCGGGATTCATCTGCCCGATAAAAACGATCAAAGATGAACGGCACTTCGTCCCGATCCATCCCAATACCGGTGTCGCTAATGCGTAGTCCCACCTGGCCCTTGTATAATACGGCATCCAGCGTCACAGAGCCTTCAGGTGTGTATTTAAACGCATTTTCGATGAAAATAAACAGCATCTGTTGCAGATAGTCCTTGCTACCATTCACATAAATGCCGTTCAGGATGGAAAAATCTCCTGGAAGCCAGTCTGCCTGACGATCCAGAAATTGTGCTCTGCGTGCTACTTCCTGTACGAGTATCTGCAGCGGGATCGGATTCAGTTCAATTTTCTGACCCGTATCCGCTCTCGCCAGCGATAACATGTCGCTGATCAGCCTGCTCATACGTTTTCCCTCGTCCGCCATATCTTCAATGGCTTCCAGCGACATTTGTTTGACAGTCTCCTCATCCAGATTCGGTCGGTCGCTTCCTTCCTGATCCCACAGCTTCTTCAAGAAGTCTACGTTCCCGCGAATGGTGGTCAGCGGCGTACGCAGTTCATGCGATGCATCGGATACAAAGCGGCGCTGGGCAGCATTCGTTTCCTCCAAACCACGGAATGACAATTCTGTACGTTCAAGCATATTATTCACCGTTTCAATCAGACGCCCGATCTCATCCTTCGGCCCAGCATATTGAATACGTACACTTAAGTCATCTCCAGATTGAATCTGATTGGCGGCATCAATGACAGTCACGAGCGGACGCATCGACTTGCGAGCCAAGACGAGACCTGAGGTAATAGCCAATGCCATCGCTACCAGCCAGCCAAAAACCAAAATATTAAGCAACGCTTCCAGCAAGCGCTCCTGTGAACTTACATTGGCACCAACCTGAAGAATCCCACGTACTTCATTGGTTCCCTGAAGAGAAAGGGGAAGCTGATTCACCAGAAACGGTGTACCATCCACATAGATCTTGGATATGCCTCGCTTTTCAAGAATTTCATTGGCTTTTAATACCGGAAACTGAATCTCCAGTTTTTTCATATTGCCGGAAATTATGCCTGAGCGACTCTGATAATCCCAGAGTTGAATGTAAATTTGTGCCTCCTGAAGCTGGCTCTCTGTAAATGGGTCCAGATCCAACGACTGCGAAAGAGGATTTACACCAATTTGATCCGTAATCCGGGCACTTTTCACCTTTAATTGCTGTTCGACTTCCTGATAGGAATTAAAATAAACAAAGGCATAGATGACAACGCCCCAAAAAATAAGCACGGCGGCCAGAATACCAGAATACCATGCGGTTAGTCTTAACCGAATGGACATGTCAGGAGTCACCTCTCAGAATATAACCGGCTCCCCGGATGGTCTGGATTAGACGTTTGCCACCGTATTCTTCAGTCTTCTGTCTGAGCATGGCAATGTATACTTCAAGCACGTTAGACTCACCGCTGTAATCATAACCCCAGATTTTATCCATAATCAGATCACGGGACAGTACCCGTCTTGGATTTTGCATGAACAGATTCAACAGTTCAAATTCTTTGGCAGTCAGCTCCAGACGCTGCCCATCTCGCAATACTTCACGTGAGTCATTGTCCAAAATGATATCTTCATACATTAAGCGGTTGTCCGGCGTACCCGCACTATCTGACTTGCGGCGCAGCAATGCACGGACACGTGCCAATAATTCTTCCAGCGCAAAAGGTTTTACAAGGTAGTCATCGGCTCCTGTGTCCAGTCCGGTCACCCGGCTCTGTACTTCATCCTTGGCCGTCAGCATCAGCACAGGCACTTTACTGCCTGCTTCTCTCAATCTGCGACATACCTCAAATCCGTCAATCTGCGGCATCATCACATCCAGCACAACGATGTCCGGCTCCTTGTCCATCAGTTTGCTGAGGCCTTCAGCTCCATTGGAAGCCGTCTGTACCTCATATCCTTCAAAAGCCAGCCCCCGGCGGAGCATGGATACAATTTTTTCGTCATCATCCACAATCAAAATAGTTGAGCGCATGGTGGTCTTTCTCCTTTATCCTAACGTTTTATCCCATTGTAACAGGCAGAAGCACAATCTGCATCTTCAAGTAGGCGTCTCCAATTCGTCCTGGTCCATTGTAACTCTGCTTCATCAGGGCAAAAAAACGGAAGGGCCTTCAAACCCTTCCGTTCTGTCAATCCTTACCTAATATTTATGGTTGCTGCTGTTGTGTATCTGTTGTTTGTGAAGTATCAAAATCATTTTTGTTGCCGATTTTGATTTTCAGATCCATCTTCTTACCATCACGCACCACGTTCAGTGTAACTTCACTACCGATTTCCTGTTTCTTGATAAAATCAATCAGATCTTGACTTGTCGCGTACGGCGTACCATTGGCACCTGTGATGATGTCATATGCACGAAGATCTGCTTGGTAAGCCGGTGATTGGAAGATCGTGCTGGCTACAACTGAACCTTCGGTAACGTCTGTTCCCATTTGTTTAGCAACTTCAGGCGTGAGAGCCATCAGAGACGCACCGATAAAGGGTACTGGCTCTTTGGGAACTTCTTTGTTCTCTTTAAGATATTTAACGGCTTCAGAGATGACGCTCGACGGGATTGCAAAACCAATTCCCTGTGCATCTGCGCTTACTGCAACGTTCATTCCGATAACTTCCCCATTCAGGTTAAGCAACGGACCACCGGAGTTACCCGGATTAATCGAAGCATCTGTTTGCAGCAAATGGCTGTACTCACGTGTTTTTCCTGTTTCTTCATCTGGAATGCTGATCGTACGTTCTTTGGCACTCAGTACACCTGCTGTAACCGTGTGTTCGAATCCTTCAGGGTTACCAATAGCTACAAGCCATTCACCGACTTGAGTACTGTTGGAATCACCCAGTGGAGCTACAGGGAACGCATCGTCACCACTATTTTTCTCAATTTTCAATACAGCCAAATCCAGATCAAAGCTGCTTCCCAGCAATTTAGCCTCATAAGGCTTGCTGTTGTTCTCCAGGGTTACCTGGATTACATCTGCACCCTGAACAACGTGTTGGTTCGTCAGGATATATCCTTCTTTGTCAAAAATGAACCCGGAACCAATGCCCATAGGCACAAGCTGATTACCGCTTTGTGGTTGCTGGCTTTGGCCTTGATTGCCTTCCGTTCCGCCCCCATTACCAAAGAAGTATTGGTACAGCGGATCACTTGTATTTGATCCACCCTGACCCAATCCTGTACGTGAGGACTGCTTCGCGAGTGTTTCGATTTTGACGACAGCCGGACTTGTACTTGTTACTACGGAAGACACATCTTCTTTGCCTGTTGGCAGTAACGACGCTGTGACATTGTTGCCTCCGCCTGTGTTTGTGGACGCTTCCTGTCCTGAACTTTGATTGTCTGTGTTCGTAAGTGCCGTCTCCGGTGTGAACATGTTTGTTCTATCAGCTGTGTACATGAGAACGGTGATGACCAGCATCCCGGCAATAAAGGAAAATAGAAGTGATCTTACGGAAGAACGTGGCTTGCGGTTATTATAGTTCCAGTTGCCTTTGCCGCCATTCCCTTGATCTCCACCGTTACCTGAGCCGTTTCCGCCGCCTGCTGATGATCTTTTCGCTTGTTCGGATGGTTCACTATTATAGTAAGTAGGTACGGGTCTCACCGGATCAGGTTTTGTAATCTCTACATTTCCTTCTTCACGCTGATTAGTGCTTCCCATGTGATTTGCTGTATCTTCCTGATTCACGGACTGAAAAGGTCCATAAGAATAATAATAGGAGGATTCGTCCGTTCCGGAAGAATTGCGATTCTCCGTTTGTTTGGTTTCGTTTTCCTCGTCTTGACGGTTCGATCTATAGTTGCGTTCGTCCATACCTCTCTACCTCCCAATCTCTTATTCGCAAGAGATATTCTTTAACTGTCCTTATTTTGTACTTTAAACCTTAACCGTACCTTAAAAACAATTAAAAAGGAGATAAAAGCACATAAGAATAGACTCTTTTCCCCGTCACGACAGCATTTTACCCTTTCGTTTTCACCCATCCCTGACGATGCGCATAGATGGCCAACTGTGTACGATCGTCCATCTCACATTTCATCAGCAGGTTACTTACATGTGTTTTGACGGTTTTGATACTGATATGTAATTCTTCTCCGATATCTTTGTTGGTCTTTCCCTCTGCAATAAGCAGCAGCACTTCCTTCTCCCGTTCAGTCAGTCCCGATTCACTCTCTCTCGCTGTACGTTGTCTGATTCCCCGGGTTAACGCCTGCGAAACATCACCTGTCATAACAGGCATGCCTCTATATGCCCCTTGCAGAGCATAGATCAGTTCTTCAGCAGAGACTGTCTTCAGTACATAACTTACCGCACCCGCTTCAATCGCTTGTACAACCAGATCATCCTCCAGGAAACTGGTGAGCATCACAATTTTCATCCCTGGAAATTCAGTCATGATGGCTTTTGTTGCTTCAGCGCCATTCATTACAGGCATCATCAGATCCATCAGAATCAGGTCCGGCATTTCACTATCATTTAACTTACGTAACTGATCAAGCGCATCCTGCCCATGGCCCGCTTCTCCCATCACATGAAAAGTAGGTTCCAGCATCAGATATGTTTTCAAGCCCATGCGCACCATATCATGGTCATCCACAATCATCACGTTTACTTTACCACTCATTGCGTCTCCCCCTCTGGTTCACTCAGGAACGTTCGGGAATTTCGGGATCAATACCCGCACCGTCGTTCCCGCTCCCGGTTTCGATATAATCTGAACTTGCCCCCCAAGCTTCTCCGCCCGTTCACGCATGGTAGATAACCCGTATGAACCCGGACGCTCCGCTTGCTGTAAAAATCCCTGACCATCATCGCTGATGCTCATACTGATCTGATGTTCACTCTCCCGTATGGACAGACTAACCACTCCAGCCTCTGCATGCTTCACAACATTGGCAACCGCCTCCTGAATAACAAGAAACAGCTGGTGCTCAATGGCATCCGAGATTCCGCCATCCAGTTCCAGCTCTTTCACACCTTTAAGACCATTCTGCCTGCAATAATCAGGAAACCAACTATCCAGTGCTGCGGTGAGGTCACGCCCTTCCAGCTCCACCGGTCGAAGTTGGGCAATAAGTCCTCGCATCTGACGCTGTGCAATATGCGACATCTGGATTAACTGGTCCAGTACTTTACCGCCATGTTCCGGATTCATCTCCAGCAGTCGCGGTAAGGACGAAGCCGACATATGCATGGCAAACAGCTGCTGGCTAACCGTGTCATGGAGGTCCCTTGCCATTCGTTTGCGCTCTTCAAGCACAGCCCGCTCCGAGGCTTGCTCCTTCTCAATGACTTCCTGCTCACCGAGGCGCTGAAGCAGTCTCATCTTTTTCTCAATCGAATCCATCATGACATTGAACTCCTGATAGACACGACCAAACGAAGCGTCATCCGCTTCAGGCATGCGCACCGCCAGATTACCCTTGGATACTTTCAACATGTTGAGATCAAGCAGGTCGATCTTGCGTTGGAGTCGTAATGCAGCGATATATCCGGTTATAGCGGTGGCCAGCACAACAACGGCAACATAGGTCCATGCCCGCTGACGACCAGCCCCCATCAACACCTCTCCATACAATAGATAGAATCCGCCCAGTGTAATCAGACCAGTTAGCGCAAAATACATCATCAGTTCCCATTTATTGGCCTTGAGAATTGTTCGAATCATGCATTAACCCACCTTATTCACTTTGACGTCTCCGATAAACACACTTACAATAATCCGTACCTTTTTGCTTGCTTCATGGTAATGGGCAGTTTCAGCCTGGGCACTACTCAGGAATCCGCCGCGTTTCTGATTCAACAGTGACATATCTCCAATGAAGGAATTTGTCGTCACCGTCACACCCAGATCCATATCTTCCGGAACAAATACTTTCACATCCCCAATAAATGAAGAAATGACAATCTTCGTCTCCCCATAAGGAATCTGTGCCTTCGTCAAATCAATTACAGTATCTCCGATAAAAGCCGAGATGTTCATTGGTTTCAACGAGAACACTTCCTGCCCCATGTACAGATCACCGATGAACGCCGATTTATTAATGGTATTGCCACTGCCATAATCCCCATAACCATTTCCGTAGCCATCATCATAATGTTCTCCGTATCCGGTATCGTTAGAGTTATACGATTGATGTTTCTTCTTATATTGATGCCCTTGTGATGATGAATCCGTTGATCCTGTGAAGTGAGGGCCATGTGCATCGTTTTTCTGTTCCTGTTTTGGTTTGCCAAATGTTTTCTCGAACTGTTCGTCAAACGATGACGGCATCTCCAGATCCTCCGGAGCCAACGGTTTATAAGGTTGCTCAGGTGCTGGAGGTGGCTGCATCTTGTCATGATGTTTCCGATCACGACGTCGTGGCCCGATCAGTACGAACAATCCTCCGCCAATCAGCATAACCGGGATCAGATAACGAATGAACTCCCCCATGGAGTAATCAATCCATCCCAGGTTACGGGCAAGAAAGTAACCACCAATTGCCAGTACAATTACCGGTCCTATAAAGGCGTAACCCCCGTTGCGACGAATCTCGGAGATTCCTTTGACCCCCCACCAGATTAGAAATAACGGCCAATATGTTCTGAAAATATATCCTACATCAATGTCATATCCCAATTGTCTGAACAAGATCATCGCACCAATAGCAATAAGAGGTATGCCAACCCACCAGCGGTCACGCGTCGATCGTTTCATCGCTCATGTCTCCTTTGTCTGTATTATGTAATCAGTGTAACTCAGACAAGACAATGAGAACAGCGGCGGCAGGTGGAATTCATCTCGGTCTTGAGACTGAGATGGGAGGATATTAATGTAAAAAACTTCGCATATGTAAAACACCCCGGAGCTGCAGCTCCAGGGTGCTGAATCTTCATTTGATTAATGAATCTTCAATTATTTTTTGTATTTCGATGCTTTGCCTTGACCTTGGCCAGTTTGGCCTGTGTTTTCTACACCGAACTCGGCATTGTATTTTTCATCAGGTGTTTGGAAATTATCTTGTACTTTGTTTTGAGCGGATTGCTTCACTTTTGCTGCTGCATTCTCTTCTCCAAACTCTGCATTGTACTTCTCGTTTGGCGTTTGGTACCCTTGTGATTTTTTAGCCACAACGAATCACCTCTCTCTTCATATTTACGATGCATTGCTACACCGCGGGGTTCGTCCCCAGTCAGTATTATGTGAAGAGAGCACTTCAGTTATTCATGTTCAACATGTGAAATTAAATGGCCTTGTCCAACCACGAATCAGGTACAGATTTGTACACATCGATTGCATCGGCCAACTCGCTGAGCATCTTTTCTGTGCATTTCCCAGCTCCTTGCCTGATCACCTGTACCTCCACATCCTTTTTGCCCCACTCTTTGTACACTTGCTTGGTTGTCGGGAAATACAGATCGATTTTATTACCTTTGATCGCTGAACCCGTATCTGCAACAATTCCGTAACCATAGCCTGGAATGTACAGAATGGAACCCATTGGGAACAATTTTGGATCAGCTGCAATCGTGGAAACTGTTTCTTTATCACGACGTACTTTGACACCGGAATACGTAATTCCGTATTGAGGATGTTTGGGTCCTTTTCCTGTAGACTCAACACCTGCCGTATATCCCGTTGCTGTAACCTTTTGTGTACCCAGGATTTGTTCTGAACGCGGAGCAAGCACAGGCATAGACGGATCTGCCACTTGTTTCTCTGGAAGCTCAGGTCTTGGAATGACCATTGGTTGTGGTGACCACAATAAAGCCATATACACCATGGTCGTCAACTGAGCCTCATCGCTGTATTGATGGCTAACCTGTTCCGGAAATTCTTGATCAGACTTGCTCGAAGTTTCAATAATTGGACCTTCAATGCCGCTGCTCTGACTCTCGACATGCAGTACTGTACTTTCCTCTTCAAATGTATAGGCATCCGCCTGATTCAGGTTGATCATCATCCCGGCGAATATTACACAGCCAACCAATAAACCCCGTATATGTTCCTTTTGAATTGAGAATTGCTTTTTCATTGTATAACCTCCCCCTCACTGCAAAGGTTTTCCAAAAAGCAATTAATCTATACTTTTTACTGCAAACACTACGAAAAAACGCCTGAATAACATAGGTCAATCCCATGTTATTCAGACGTTATTCAGAGTGATCAGCGCAACTTATGCACTGGTTATCTGATAGATCATTTGTTCATTTATACCAAACGTGTTGCAATTTCTTCTTTCAATTGAGCGATAATTTCATCGACCGGTTTCATGCCCAGATCGCCTTCTCCACGCTTACGCACGGATACGGCTTCTGCATTACGCTCATTCTCACCAACAACAAACATATAAGGCATTTTCTCAAGCTGCGCCTCACGGATTTTATATCCAAGCTTCTCGTTCCGCAGATCGGCTTCAGCAGAGATTCCCGCACGTTTCAGTTTCGCTTCCACTTCACGCGCATAATCGTCGAAGTTTCCGGATACCGGGATCACTTTTGCCTGTACCGGAGACAACCACAATGGGAAAGCTCCTGCAAAGTTCTCCAGCAAGAATGCTGTGAAACGTTCCATTGTACTAATTACACCGCGGTGAATAACGACTGGACGATGTTTCTGTCCGTCATCGCCCACATATTCAAGTTCAAAGCGCTCAGGCAACAGGAAGTCCAGTTGAACCGTAGACAATGTCTCTTCTTTGCCCAGAGCTGTTTTGATCTGTACATCCAGCTTCGGACCGTAGAACGCCGCTTCACCTTCAGCTTCATAGAATGGAAGGTCAAGTTCTTCCACAACTTCACGCAGCATGCGTTGGGACATCTCCCACATCTCGTCGTTCTGGAAGTATTTCTCGGTATCCTGCGGATCACGATAGGACAGACGGAAACGGTATTCGTTAATACCGAAATCCTTATAGACTGTTTGAATCAACTCGATAACACGAGCGAACTCTTCTTTGATCTGATCCGGCCGTGCAAAAATGTGTGAGTCGTTCAGTGTCATTGCACGTACACGATGCAGACCTGTTAATGCCCCCGACATTTCATAACGGTGCATCATACCAAGCTCTGCAATACGGATTGGCAGATCACGGTAGCTGTGCATGCTGGACTTGTACACCATCATATGGTGAGGACAGTTCATTGGACGGAGAACAAGTTCCTCGTTATCCATTACCATTTTCGGGAACATATCTTCCTGGTAGTGCTCCCAGTGTCCAGATGTTTTATACAATTCCACGTTACCCAGAACTGGTGTGTATACATGCTGGTATCCCAGGCTTTCTTCCAGATCCACAATATAACGCTCCAGAGTACGGCGCAGCTTCGCACCGTTAGGCAACCAGATTGGCAAGCCTTGACCGACCAGTTGGGAGAATGTGAACATTTCCAGCTCTTTACCCAACTTACGGTGATCCCGTTTTTTAGCTTCTTCGAGGAAGTGCAAATGCTCGTCCAGCTGTGCTTTTTTCACAAAAGCCGTACCATAGATACGTTGAAGCATTTTGTTTTTGCTATCTCCACGCCAGTAAGCACCCGCGACATTCATCAGTTTGAACACTTTGATTTTGCTAGTTGATGGTACGTGAGGGCCACGACACAAGTCGAAGAATTCACCTTGCTCATAAATCGTAATCACGCTGTCTGCTGGCAAATCACGAATCAACTCAAGTTTGTAAGGATCGCCCACTTCTTCGAACGTTTTGATCGCGTCCTCGCGGCTAACTTCCTTACGTACAATTGGCAAGTTCTCATTCACAATACGTTCCATTTCCTTCTCGATCTTTTGCAGATCTTCAGGATTGAGCGCATGTTCAAGGTCCATATCATAGTAGAAACCATCTTCAATGACAGGGCCGATACCGAGGCGTACCTCTTTGTTACCATATAAACGTTTCACTGCTTGAGCCATCAAGTGAGCTGTACTATGACGCATCACTTCAAGTCCTTCTGGTGAATCCAGAGTTACGATCTCCACCAATGCTCCCTCATGAAGTGTTGTGGACAAGTCCACCACGATACCATCCAGCTTGCCGGCTACGGCATTTTTGCGCAATCCGCTGCTAATTGAAGCGGCTACGTCCTCAATGCTACTGCCATCCGCGTACTCACGTACCGAACCATCCGGTAATTTAATGTTCACTGCCATTTGTCTCATTCCTCCTGTTAATGTAACCTTTGTGTCCAGATATTTATGGACTGATTATCTATTGCTATTCCAGTCATTTTGCAAAGGAACGCAAAAAACACCCGTCCCGGCAAAGGGACGAGTGATATATACTCGTGGTTCCACCCTAATTCAGCTGATTCATCCATATTCGGAAATACAGCCCTCATTGGCATGACGATAACGGGCATGACCCGGCAGATCCTTACTCGCGGATAATCCCCAATAAAGGCGATATTCTAACTCCACTTTCAAAATTGCAGCTACAAAGGGGTAAACCATACGGGATATCCGGAGGAAATTTCAGCCTTGGTTCCTCTCTCTGCACCGATCTTGCGTGTGGTTGTTGTCTTTGTCAACGCTTTTGGTTCAATGGTTCACATGAAAAATTCATGGATCAACAGTTATTATAATTGCCGAGATCACTTGCGTCAAGACCTGTCAACAATCCTGAGCGCAGCACTTCGCATTCCGGGCAATGATGACATATTTGCACTTTGTCTTCAAAGATCTGGCATATGGTCGAGATGATTGGCAGATCCGGGGTGCGTGTATGGAGCATGACCTTCTCAGGAGAGATTGAGATGAGTGTACTTACAATCATATCTTCAATATCCATCTCCAGTTCAAGACCCGGCATTTCCACAACGACCTGTTCATCCTTTTGCACGGGTAACAGATTAAGTCCAGCATCCAGGACCTGAAATTCATGCATTCCCTTGTGTACAAGATGAACCAGAGGTACTTTGGCTTCTTGAAAAAACACAAAATATTTTAACAACCCCATAAACTCTTCATACTGCCGATCCATCCAGAACTCATCCAGCGCATACTCCACTAATTCCTGAAGCTCCTGCTTATATGGCCGTATGCGGAAGTTGATAATGCCTTCAAGGTGAAAAAAGTGAACATCCTCTAGGTCCTGCCGTAGTCCACTGGCTAACGTAGTACGACGGCGCTCTCGAAGTCCGGGCTGATCCAGATCACCATTTAATAGAAGTGGCATGCAGATTCGATTGACCTTTTCCACCTCATGCTCATCCATGACAGAACACGCCTTGGCGATCATATCCTCCACCATGCTCCGTTCTTGTGTCTCCATAATGAAGTCGGCGAGTCCAAGGGAGAGCAGATCACTGATCCGGGGAAGCCATTGCTGGAAGTCTTCGTGATTCTCATTCCCTCTGCACACCCAGGTTGCTCTTCCATCATTATGTTTGAAGGTGAGCCGAAATCCTCTTTTACTTATATGTAAACCTTTGGTTTTTTCCTTGACACAACGATAAAATTGATCCGCTTCCTCTTGCCCCGATACATCGGTCCATACAGCAAACAGTTCCACAAGAATCACTCCTTTCCTTCCTGTTCAAAGTATATGGCAAGGCCGATGGGGATATACGAAGCGGATTGATGGAAAGCGTGTCATGATTTCTCAGTATATTATAAAGAGGTTTGGAGTTAAGACAAAAATGTGTTATTATTTTAATAACAGTATATTTCACGGGAAAGGAGGGAAGCCAAAATGAGACAACAACCTAGAATACTCCACTACACTATCATTATCATTTTGTGCGTTTTCCAAGCCTTGTGCTTCCCTATTCCGATGCAGTCCGAATCTGCCGTTGGGGTGTCTGTAGAAGCAACTTCCAACAAGGAAGTGCTGTTGCAAATACCCGAATCCCAGCAGAAACCTGTCATTCGCAAATATCCACAAGTTATGTCCAAGCTGATTGCGGTTACGCATAATAAGCCTGTCTTTCTTGTCCTCGCATTGTTATTGATGCTGCGAATCCCTACAACGGGTCTGTCCTTTAAACCGTGGTATTGTCTGTTTAAACGCAGATTATTTCTGCTACCTATTAAGTTTACCAGCATGTATGTATCCCTCACCCCTATAGCACCAAAATACGTGAACGCTCTTCACTAGCCGTTACGACGTATTTACAGGTTGCTTTTGCATGAAGACACCTCTGTAATTTAAGACGGTGCGCTTGTGCATAACTTATAACCCTTTTAGCACACGTTAGATAAACCCATGTTTATGACAGTACCTATTTTTGTTGTACCCACACCGACAAATTCAAATCATATGGCTGTGTCAGGAATTTCTGGCTCTGTTTACCCGCATCTTTTGATGTTCCCTTGAGCAGCAGATTAATCATTTTCGGGAAATAAGCCTGTCTTCTATGGCCAGCCCCTAATTATAAGGAGGCAACAATCCATGGATGTACGCGAAACAGACTTGCCGGGAATCGGCAAAAAATTTCAGATTGAAACAAGCAGCGGTGATAAAATTGTCATAATTATTCACGATGACGGTCGCCGGGAAATGTACCACTTCGAGTATGATGATCCCGATCAAAGCATCTCGATGATCACACTTGACGATTACGAAGCACGACAGATTGCTGCTATTGTTGGCGGATTAACTTACAAACCAAAACAGCTTGAAAATATTGAAGTAACGTTTGACGACCTGATTATCGAGTGGTACAAAATCGAACCATCCTTCGGAAGTATCGGTAAATCCATCGGTGAATTGGACGTACGTCAAAACTCTGGGGCAACGGTTATCGCCGTTGTAGAGAAAAATCACAAAAAACATATCAGCCCAGGTCCGGAGGTAGTTATCAGTGCAGAATCCACGGTGGTAGCCGTTGGCGAACGCAATCAGCAGAAACTGTTTAAATCCCTCCTCCTGACTGGAAGGGGGTAAATAGATGGATCATTTGATATTCGAAGTAGGTCTGGCCCTTGTGCTCATTGCAGCAGCCGGCCTTTTATCGGCAAAACTAAGATTTTCGGTCGTTCCATTTTATATTCTGATCGGGATGGCCGTTGGGCCACATGCCATGAAAATCTGGCATCTGGACTTCCGTTTTATTGAGAGTCAGCCTTTTATTGAATTTATGGGTCGGATCGGTATCCTGTTCCTTCTCTTCTACCTTGGACTTGAATTCTCGGTAGGTCGTTTAATTAAATCGGGTCGCTCCATTGCAGTAGGCGGCTCGATCTACATCGGCATTAACTTTACGCTGGGATTAATATTCGGTTTTGTGTCCGGTTTCCCAGTTGCAGAAGCACTTATTATCGCAGGTATAACTACCATCTCTTCCAGTGCCATTGTGGCCAAGGTACTCGTCGATTTGAAACGAACGGCCAATCCGGAAACAGAGATGATATTGGGTATTATTATGTTCGAAGATGTATTCCTCGCTGTATATATCTCGATCTTGTCCGGACTTGTGCTTAGTGATTCATCCTCCATCGGAGGCGTCATCATGTCCGCACTTATTGCCCTCGGATTCATGCTTATCGTGATTATCCTTGGACGCAAAGCAACACCGCTACTAAACAAATTGCTTAAAATTCGATCGAATGAGCTATTCTCTCTCGTTGTATTTGGAGCCTTGTTCCTGGTAGCTGGTTTCTCTGAAACCATTCATGTTGCCGAAGCGATTGGTGCATTACTGGTTGGTCTGGTGCTTGCTGAAACAGAGCACGCAAAACGGATTGAGCACTTGATTCTACCGTTCCGTGACTTCTTCGGAGCCATCTTCTTCTTCAGCTTTGGATTGTCCATTGATCCGTTGTCCTTGGGTGGCGATGCCGTATGGTTAGCTCTGATTGCAGTTGTTATTACATTGTTCGGTAACTTCCTAGCGGGTATGCTGGCCGGGCGCAGTGCAGGACTATCACCCAAAGCATCGGCGAATATTGGATTAACCATTGTGTCACGGGGTGAGTTTTCCATCATCTTGGCCAACATGGGTAAAGCCGGGGGACTGTTGCCAATGATTCAACCGTTTGCCGCGCTGTATGTCCTAATTCTGGCCATTCTGGGTCCTTTATTAACCAAAGAGTCCAAACATGTATTCCGTTTATTGGATAAAATATTCAAGTTCAAAGATCCTCGGAAAAAGAAAGAAGAACCAAAGGTTCTGCAGAAAGAAGGATAATCCCTATGTCTGTACAGAACAGACATACTAACGTACTTCGCGGCTCTTACGCCGATCTTTCTGTGACTAACCCAGGGAGAATGGCTCGAAAGCCGCACTAAGGAGGATGACCTATGAAAGCACCTCTGATATCGGCTAATCCGGTGCCAAACACCGCCAAGACCAGGATATCGTCTACCCGCCGCTGGTTAAACCTGTTTCTCGTTATTGCGGGCGGAATTCTGGCCTCCGTGGGACTCGAATTGTTCTTACACCCCAATAAGATTATTATTGGAGGCATTACAGGTATTTCCTCACTCTTCGCCCACTGGACCGAAATGAGGATTGGTTTGTTCCTATTTTTATTCAATGTGCCGTTTATATTTCTGTCTTACAAGATTGTGCAGAAGAAATTTGTACTGGTTACTGTTCTAGGTCTGGTTGTCTTTTCGATCGGTGCCATTGTGCTTCATCCCATGCCGCCACTTGTAGAGCATCCGCTGGCTGCTGCCATGTTTGGCGGATTATGCCTCGGACTCGGAATTGGACTCGTCGTGCGGTATGGCGGGACACTGGATACGCTGGAAATCGGTGATCCGTCTTCCCGCCCACCTGAACGTGTGTTTAGCGGAAAACGGATGCTTATCGAAAAAATAATCATGCTTCTTAACTTGTTGATACTGACAGCCGCTGGTGTTGTCTTTGGCTGGGACCAAGCGATGTATTCCGTAATCGCCTACCTTATTGCTTATGAAATGGTGTACATTGCGTTCAGGGGCTTCTCTTCCAAACGCAAAGTATGCATATTGACCACACAAAGCTCTCAAGTTGAAAAAGCTGTACGCAAACGGCTACGCCGTGAACCTGGAATTCTGGAAGCCACTTCTGACTCAACACAACTCGCGATGGCGGAAGGATGGATCAGGCAAATCCCGGGTGCACTTTATTATGAGGTACATGTGCTGGAGATGATCTGGTTGAAGTCCATTGTGCGTCACATTGATCCACATGCGGGTATTGTAACGAATCCGGAAAAATAAAAAAACGCTCTCTTCCCCTATGGATGGACAGTATTGTCCACCAAGGTCAGAGAGCGTTTTTTTCTGTTATTATAATTAATTGATATTATAGTTCAACGATAGCTTTGACTACATGTGAATCTGGCAAAAGCCATTGATCTATTGCAGTAGGTAACTCATCAAATTCCACTCGGTGTGTGATATACCCATCCATGCTTAATTTCTTTTGACGCAAGGTCGACAGGACTTGTTCAAAATCTTCACAGGTTGCGTTTCGACTGCCCAGGATGCTCATCTCCCGCTTGTGAAATTCGGGGTCATGAAAGGTAATATCCGCTTTCACCAGTCCTACAAAAATGAGTTGACCACTATGCGCCACATATTGAATGGCCCCATTCATGGAATTCACGTTACCTGTTGCATCGAAGACAGCTGTAGCATAGTCGCCACCAGTAATTTCAGCTACTTGTTGTACAGCATGTTCATTGGCCTGTACCAGGTCATCCGCTCCAGCCCAAGTCCGGCTAAGCTCCAGCCTGTCCAGATTACGATCAACGGCAATAACACGCGCCCCCGCCTGTTTGGCAAATGCCATCACACCCAATCCAATGGGTCCAGCTCCAATCACAACCACATGCTCACCAGGTTTAATTCCTGCTCTTCTGACAGCATGGGCTCCAATGCTTAATGGTTCTACCATTGCCGTCTCATCCAGTGTCAAACCCTCTGCTGAGAGCAGATGTGAGACAGGCACGTTGATTTTTTCTCTCATGCCTCCGTCTACGTGCACACCCATGACTTGCATGGACGCACAACAATTGGTTTTTCCACTGCGACATGCAATACAGTGACCGCAGTGCAGATACGGAATAATACTTACCTGATCCCCAGGCTGTAACCCAGCCTCGTTCGGACCGATTTCTTCAATAACAGCCGCCAGTTCATGGCCCAGAACACGAGGATAGGTAAAGAATGGCTGGTTGCCTTTGTACGCATGCAGATCCGTTCCACAGATCCCAATCCGCCGAATGGCAACCAACGCCTCTCCTTCTGCTCGTTCCGGTTGAGGCAGGTCCTGGAGCTTTAATTGATCTATTTCTTCACATACAATGGCTCTCATCGTAGTTCCCCCTTGGATGCTTCTGCTGTCGTGTTGCTTGGCTTCGTATTATATTCAGGTCTTCCGCTTGACCATGTCTCGTTATGCAATGGAGCCAGAATGCGCAGCACTTCATCCAGCAGGCTCTGATCCATCGGTTCCTCTATCCAGGCTGCATTATTGAGGATATTGCGCTGGCTGGCACTGCTCACCAGTGTTGTCGGAATTCGTTCATTCGACGTGGAGAATTGCACGGCCAACTTGGTAATGTCACTGCCTTGTTCTGCACAGAAGCGGGCAGCCTTTAGGCAGAGCTCTTTCACCCGATCATCTGCCGGATGCCAGGCAGGAGCCCCTCGGGTACTCAACAAGCCCATAGAAAGAGGCGAAGCATTGACGAGGCCAATTTCTTTTTTTTCCAACAGGGGCAATAACGATAATAATGAGGTATCATTCAATGAATAATGACAATACGAGATGATCGCATCCGCATCGATCTGTGGCAGAACCTTCTCGAACAACGGCAAGGGCAATCCACAAATGCCCGCATGTCGTATAACTCCCTGCTCTTTCAGACGCAGCAACGTTGGAAAGGCTTCTTCTACGATGATCTCTGCTGGCACAAATTCAATATCATGCAGGAACAGAATGTCGATATAGTCTGTATGCAGTCGATCCAGGCTCTCTTGCACGCTATCCAGAATCCGCTGACGTGAAAAATCAAACTCATTTTCCCCATACCGTCCGGCTTTGGTTGATAACATATATGAACTGCGCGGCAAGCTACGGATGGCTTCACCCAACACGGACTCCGCTTTTGTCAGCCCGTAGTAAGGCGAAACGTCTATGTAATTCATCCCCGCATCTACGGCCGCATGTACAGTGCGAATCCCTTCGTCCCGGTCAATGTTACGAAATACAGAACCGAGTGAGGATGCTCCAAAACTCAATACAGGTACGTCCAGTTCCGTCTTGCCAAGTATTCTTCTCTTCATCGGTTTAACCCCTTCCAGCGTGTCTGACTACACAAGTTCCCTTTCATTGTAACAGTTCAATTTCAATATAAAATATCGGCAATTGCGTAACATGTACTGTTTGATGACCTCGAACCGCAGAAAGAAATCAAAAAGCCCGCCGTCTCTCCAAACGGAGTAGTCAGCGGGCATGGCTTCATAAATACTTATCTAACGATCAAAGTTTATAAAGAGTAGTATTGAATTAATTAGAATTAGTTCTGCATTACGAAATCTTCATGTACGGCATTTTCTTCGTCGAACATGCGCACAATCTCGTATCGGGTGTTACGTTGTGCCGGGATATAACCGGACTCCCGAATCAAACGGAGAATGGATTCAATGTTAACTTTGTAAGTTGCACCAGCAGCAGATACAACGTTCTCTTCAATCATCGTGCTACCGAAGTCATTACAGCCAAATTCAAGCGACTTCTTACCGATCTCAGGACCCATCGTTACCCAAGAGGATTGAATGTTCTTGATATTATCAAGTACCAGGCGGCTGATGGCTACAGTCTTCAAGTACTCTTCTGGAGTCTGACGCTCCAGCTTGAGGTTTGTATTATCCGGCTGGAAAGTCCAAGGAATAAACGCCAGGAAACCTTCGGAGTCATACTTGTTCGCAATACATTCGTCCTGAGCTTCACGTACACGGAGCAAGTGTAATGCACGCTCTTCCATCGATTCACCAAGTCCGATAACCATCGTTGCCGTGGTGTTCATACCGATGCGGTGTGCAGTTTGCATAACGTCCATCCAATCGCGCCATGAACCTTTCAAGCGGCTAATTTTCCGACGTGTGCGGTCATCCAGAATTTCAGCGCCACCGCCAGGCAAGGAATCCAGTCCAGCTTCGTGAATGGCACGAACAACTTCTTCCAATGTAAGGCCATCGGATACTTCAACCATTTTCATAATCTCCGCTGGGGAGAAAGAGTGCATCGTGATGTTTGGGAAACGCTCTTTGATGGCTTTCAACAGGTCTGTATAATAGCTGAAAGGCAAGTTTGGATTCGTTCCACCTTGCATCAAAATCTCGGTACCATTCACATCTTCCGTTTCCTGAATCTTCTGGAAAATAACTTCGTCCGGAAGCACATAACCTTCATCCGAACCAGGTCTGCGGTAGAAAGCACAAAAACGGCAGTACACATCACACACGTTTGTGTAGTTGACGTTACGCCCAATTACAAATGTTCTGTATGGTTCAGGGTGCATGCGTTTCATAATGACATTAGCAGCTGCCCCGATTTTGTCCACTTCATTCGATTCAAATAGCTCAATCGTGTCTTCCAAGTCCAAACGTTCGCCCCGAAGGGCTTTATCTAAGATACGGTCTACCGTACTCATCGTAAAAAAGCCTCCCTCATGAAGAGAAATTATATAACGATCCGTCCCAACTTGTTCAAGAGAAGCAAGTTCTGGTGGCAACATCGTATTTCTGTACTCCACATATCGTAACACAGGTTACATGTGAAAAAAAGCACCTTATGTACAGGTGCTTTAAAAATAAGTAAAAATTTTTACATATGGAAAAGAATTAGTTCGAACTTAAGTGATACACATCGGCGTATTCGGGCATCCTTTTTTGTTAGGATTCCTGAAGTGCTTGCTCCAAATCTACAATCAGATCTTCGATATCTTCCAGACCTACGGAGAAGCGCAGCAATCCATCTGTAATGCCACGGTCACGGCGAACCTCAGCCGGCATTGCCGCATGAGACATCATCGCTGGGTAGGACAGAATACTCTCCACAGCTCCCAAGCTTACAGCAACAATAGGTAGCTTCACCCGGTTAAGAACTGCTTTTGCACGATCACCTGAACCGACGTCAAAAGAAACGACAGCTCCATATCCTGTGGACTGGCGCTCATGTGCCTCACGGCCCGGATGATCCTCCAGTCCAGGATAAAAGACAGCGGTAATATCACTGCGCTCATTAAGCCATGCCGCCAGTTTGGCTGTGCTCCGTTCACTATGAGCCATGCGAGCCCCCAAGGTTTTCATCCCGCGCATCAAAAGCCAGGATTCTTGTGCCCCGAGTACAGTTCCAAGTCCATTTTGCAGCTGTTTCAGTTGTACGCCAAGTGATTCCGTGCGAGCAACAGCTAACCCTGCAAGTACATCACTGTGACCTCCGAGAAACTTCGTAGCACTATGTACGACGATGTCCACACCAAGCTCAATTGGACGCTGATAGTAAGGTGTCATAAAGGTGTTATCCAGAATCGTGATCAGGTCATGTTCCTTCGACCAGTCAGTTACGGCAGCGATATCCGTAATTCGCAGTGTAGGGTTGGACGGTGTTTCCATATAAACTGCCTTGGTGTTTGGCTTGAGTGCCGCTTTCACTTCATCTATATTGGTCATGTCTACAAAGGTTGTCTCGATCTGCATACGGCTTAATATGGAAGTAAGCAAACGATACGTACCTCCATATACGTCTTCCGTTACAATCATGTGGTCCCCTGCGGAGAACATCATGAACACGCTTGAGATCGCAGCCATCCCCGAAGAATAGGCAAAGCCTCGTGCGCCGCCCTCCAGCAATGTGATGTAATCTTCCAAAGCCTGACGTGTCGGATTACCCGAACGACTGTAATCATGTTGAGGCGGATTGAAGATATCAAAATGATGGAATGTTGATGCTTGGTAGATCGGTACACTGGAGGCTCCAGTCGTTTTGTCAATCTCATCGCCAAAATGGAGCAATTTGGTATCAAATTTCAACTCGGAATTGGGCTTGTTGTTGGACTCACTCATGAGTGCACGCCTCCTTCCACTTCCTGTTGTGCAGCTGTCAGAGCATTGCCGAGATCTGCAATCAGATCGTCCGCATGTTCAATGCCTACAGAGAACCGGAGCAGACGGTCATCCACACCTACGGCTTCACGAATTTCAAGCGGAATATCCGCATGAGTCTGTACTGCGGGATAAGTCATAAGTGATTCGACTCCGCCGAGACTTTCGGCAAAAGCAATGAGTTTGATATGACGCAGCAACGGTTCAACATAACGTGCATCCTTCACTTTGAAAGAGAAGATACCTGTGTTACCGGTAGATTGTTTGTTCTGTATCTCATACCCCGGATGATCGGATAGACCTGGATGATACACTTCAACCACCGCTGGGTGCTCAAGCAAGTATTTGGCAATAGTAAGTGCATTGTGCTCATGACGCTCCATGCGAAGAGCCAGCGTTTTCATACCTTTCATCAACTGGTAGGAGTCACTTGGAGATAATACCGCTCCAATGGAATTATGCAGGAACGCCATCTCAGCAGATAACGCCTCACCTTTGGTAATAATTAGTCCGGCGAGCACATCATTATGTCCGCCCAGATATTTGGTAGCGCTATGAATGATGATATCGGCACCCAGTTCAATCGGACGTTGGAAAAATGGAGTCAACAACGTGTTGTCAACAATGGTCAACAGGTTGTAACTTTTCGCCCAGGAAGCAACGGCTTCCACATCGGTGATCATCATCAGTGGATTGGTTGGTGTCTCAATAAATACAGCTTTGGTATTCGGCTGACGAACCTTCTCCAGTGCTACAAGGTCATTCGTGTCCACATAACTAGCAGTTACGCCGAAACGGGACAGAATACGTTCCAGCAGACGATAGGTTCCACCATACAGATCCAGCGATACAATCAGATGATCCCCTTGACCAAACATGGCAAAAATCGTTTGCAGCGCAGCCATTCCCGAGCTACAGGCAAACCCTGCATCACCGGACTCCAGCGCTGCGGCGGCTTCTTCCAATACTTTACGGGTTGGATTAGTCGTACGAATATAATCAAACCCCGTGCTTTGTCCAAGCTTAGGGTGGCGAAACGCAGTGGATTGATAGATCGGAAAGTTAATGGCGCCTGTTACCGGTTCATTGATGGACCCAATTTGTGCTAAGCGGCTTTCGATTTTCAACTTGTTGTTGTCTTCCATTGCTGCATCCTCCTGTAATCTCGATTAGATTTGCGGGCCAATATCGTAAGGTGTTTCTTGATACACATAGTAATTGAGCCAGTTAGAGAATAATAAGTTGGCATGAGCGCGCCAAGTAGCTGGTGGCACACGGGAAGGGTCGTCATTCGGATAATAATGCCTAGGCAATGCGATATCCAACCCTTTGGCTGCATCCCGGTCATACTCCCACTTTAATGAGAACGGGTCATACTCGGCATGTCCTGTGGCAAAAATCTGTTTGCCGTCTTTGGTAGCAACCAGGAAGATCCCCGCTTCCTCGGATTCAGCCAAAATCTCTAAATTCTCATTCTTTTCAATATCTTCGCGTCTCACTTCCGTATGACGGGAATGTGGAACGTTGAATACTTCATCGAATCCACGCAACAACGGAACATGTGGTTTATTGATGGTATGTGGGAAAACGCCAAAACACTTTTCATCAAGTGCAACCTTGGGTACGTCAAAATGATGGTATAAACCTGCCTGAGAAGCCCAACATATGTGGAGGGTTGAAGTCACATTGGTTTTGGTCCATTCGAAGATCTCCTGGATTTCATTCCAATAGTTCACGTCTTCGAAATCCATCTGTTCCACCGGGGCACCCGTAATGATCATTCCATCGAAACGACGGTGCTCAATCTCATCAAAGGTTTTATAGAACAGATCCAAATACTCTTGAGACGTATTCTTCGACGTATGGGATTTGGGATGTACAAGAACGACATCCACCTGAATAGGCGTGTTTCCCACCAGACGAAGCAATTGTGTTTCGGTCGTTTCCTTTGTGGGCATCAGGTTTAATATAGCGATACGGAGTGGACGAATATCCTGCTGATATGCAGAAGTTTCATCCATGACGAAGATATTCTCTCCTTCAAGTACTTCTTTTGCTGGTAGAGTATCGGGTATTTTGATTGGCATAGTAAGTCTAACTCCTCCTTGTGCATAGATAGATGCAGCCACCCTTGGCTTGATGTCTTCACATCAATACAGTTATAGACTGCCTTGAGCTTGTAAAAACATTGAATTGCTCTTTCATCCAACGTTACAAACAACCTCAAGTTCCTTAGCGAAAATCACTGCTGAGAAGTCGGGGCATATAACAAAGACCTTCCTCGGATTTCGAGAAAGGTCATATGTAAAAAAGATATGCGCCTCTCTCATCTCTCAGTTACAACAGTGCCACTTGACACTTAGTCACTGCAAGAATTAGCACCGTGCGGTATACCGCCGGTTGCCGGGTTTCATCGGGCCAGTCCCTCCACCTACTCTTGATAAGATTTCGCTGTATTAGATTGTAATTAAATATGGTTCACCGTCTACTTTATTACATTAATGCCCTCACGTCAAGATGCAGTTCGATGTCTGCTTCCCAGATCGGAACCGTTCATCATCCGTTGTCATACACTGCCTCAGGGCGCGAAATAGACACATTTTTGCGCTTGAAAGCACCTTGTACCAGCGGTATACTAAACAAGGTGTTATAAACCCTTATGTGAGAGGTGACATATTAAATGGATGGCGACCCGAGGCCTGACTGGCAGCCGAATTCCGACAAACTGCATAGAGAATTGACATCAGCATGCCGGCAGCGGGACGTGACTTCCGTTTGATTATATAGTGAACGCAGCCCTGATCTCCAGGCTCCGCTGCCGACCGGCTGATTTGTTCTTTTTGCGCCCATAATGATAATATCCGCCAAGTTGGCGGGTGCAGAAGGAGTAGATTAACGATGAAAATCCGGTTGGTTAACAACGGTGTATTTATTCCGGTGGACGACATTCAGCAGGCGCTGACTCCACCAGCGGAAGGATTTTACTGGATTGATGCAGACGTAGACGATTTGGCGGTACTTCAGCCGCTGTTCTTGATGCATGATCTGGCTGTGGAAGACTGTCTTAGTGACGAAGAACAACGTCCGAAGATTGAAATTTATGAGAACCATTATTTTATTGTGATTAATAGCATCCGTTTTGATGATGAAGAGATATTTCTACGTGCGGTCAACCTGTTTCTCGGCAGACATTTCATTATTAGTGTTACCAAGCACAAGGTCAGCGAATTGCGTACACTGAAACCCATCCTGTGGGAACAGGAAATCAGTACACCGGATCGTCTGCTGTATTTGCTGGTTGACTTGATTGTTGATAATTATTTCACCGTAGGTGACCGAATTGAAGCACGGATCGAGAAGCTTGAGGAAGACATTCTGATGCACACCAAAAAGTCACATCTGAATGAAATCATCGGGCTACGCAGTGAGATTCTGTGGCTGAAAAAAGTCCTTGGACCTCAGAAAGAGGTTATTAACACCTTGAATAAAAAAGATCTGCGTCTCATCGATGATCAACTGCAAAAGTATTTCAGTGACATCTATGAGAATGCTGTAAAAATATCTGAAACCTTTGAGACTTATCGCGACCTGATGGGCAACTTGCGAGAAGCCTACCAATCCAGTATTGCGAACCGGGCGAATGAGATCATGCGTGTATTTACCGCCATTACCACGGTCTTCATGCCGCTGACAGTCATTACCGGTATATACGGCATGAACTTTACGAATATGCCAGAGCTTAACTGGAAATACAGCTATTTTGTTGTGATTGGTCTGATGGTTACACTGGGCCTGAGCATGTTCTTCATTTTCCGCAAGAAAGACTGGGTATGAACTTTTATGAAATAACAAAGACGAAGCGCTCCTCCGGGAGAAACGCCTCGTCTTTTTTCATTTCTGATTATTAACCAACATTCTTCTCTGTCTCTGCGTGCCGACGGAAGCGGATTCGAATCATGCGCAGTCTTTCATAGACCTGCTCCAGACTTCCTCCATCGGGTTTCTCTCCTCCATACACCTTATGTAATACTGGCTTCAGGAACGTATCTCCCAGCTCCTCATACGCACTCCATACGGCCTCTTGTTCGTTCTCTGGCATCACTGCCAGCTCCACATCAAGAAGACAATCGGTGTCATAACCTTCGTGATCCAGTGCCTCTAACAGCTCAACCAACTCGCGTCGGGATAATCCGGATCGATTAACAATCTCCTCTAACGTATACCCTTCCTTCATGCCTTCAAGCACCTGCTTACGTGTGGTGAACTTATCAAGTTCCTGCTTGTACTTCTGCTCTCTCTGCTTGTATAACCAACTCTCATACTCTTCTTCCTTCAGCGCCGTGTATACCCAGTCCAGCGGGAATGTCGTTGAACGCTCCAGTCCGGTTGTAATCTCCATCCATTCCGTACCATACTCAGTTGCTTTGCTCTCTCCTACGCCCGGAAGTTGCATCAGTTCATCCAGCGATTGCGGAACAAAGGCACTGATCAAACGCAGCAGACGATTTGTTGCAATAAAATACGGTGCCTTCCGGTCAGACACAGCTCTCTTCCTGCGCCATGTGCACAGATCCGTATATAATTGCTCATTGCCGTATAACTCACTGTAACAATGGAGCCGCTGTCCACCATAACTGCGTGACTTCAGATCATCATTCTCATGAAATAACCCCTGCAACTGCGGTCGGTACCCCTCACTCATCTGTATGGCAAGCTGATGACGGTAAATATGAAGCAGCTCCTCCCAAGAAGTCCCCTCATACCAGATGCTGTCCTCACGCTCTCCTTCCTCGTAGCGACTCCATCCCAGCTGCCAACTATCTTCCTCTTCCCCAATCCATAACTGTGCATACTCTGCATTCTGATCTGACATTCTGGACAATCTGTTCATGAAAATGACTTCCATTTTCGTTCCCTCCCTTTGAATATTCAGCTTATACGAGTTAAAGATGCTACCTATAGGCAGCACAAAAAAACACCCCTCCTGCAAAATCCATGCAAGAGAGGTGCTTCCTCATTAACCGTACTATGCTGTTGCCCATATCATACCACAATGGTAAAATTCGTCAATCCCTTAATGACCTACTTATTCAATGCCAACTTGGCAAGCGCCAGTGAACCACACAGACCCGCATTGTCACCAAGTCCTGGTGAAACAACATACTGGTCAATGTCGGATTGAAGTGCCGGATGCTGAACGTATCCAGCCAGCAACTCCTGCAGTTTGCTACGGACCATCGGGAACAGGTGCTCCTGCTTCATTACTCCGCCACCCATGACGATTTTCTGCGGAGAGAGAATGAGAACATAATTCATCAGTGCATGTGCCAGATAATGTGCTTCGATCTCCCAAGCTTTATGATCTGCAGGCAGTTCATAAGCCGGTTGCTCCCAACGTTTGTTAATGGCCGGTCCTGCTGCAAGGCCTTCGAGGCAGTCACCATGATACGGACAGAAACCCTCGTATGTATCCTCCGGATGTCTGCGTACAATGATATGTCCCATCTCTGGATGTGACAATCCATGGACCATTTTACCGCCAACCACAGCACCTGCACCAATACCTGTACCCACAGTGATATACAGACAGCTCTCAAGACCTTGTGCAGCGCCCCAGGTTGCTTCTCCAAGTGCCGCACCATTCACATCCGTATCAAATGTCATCGGCACATCAAAATGCTCCTTGAGCTTGCCAATCACGTTATACTGTCCCCAATGTGGTTTCGGTGTTGTTGTGATATAGCCATATGTTGGGCTTCCTTCAATCGGATCAATCGGACCGAATGAACCTACACCCAGAGCTTCAATGCCTTTGCCTTCAAAAAATGAAATCACTTGAGCCATGGTCTCTTCCGGTGTTGTTGTTGGAAAACTTACGCGTTCCAGAACTTCTCCGTTTTCTGTGCCAATACCACATACAAATTTGGTTCCGCCTGCTTCAATTGCGCCTAAGATCGTCATGTTAGTCACACTCCCAAGTTAGTTTAAAAAGGAATTCGAATTGCTTTACTTGATGACACGATAATTAGCCTGCTACTTGTTCTCCAGCTTGGACAATCGTTTCATTAACGTTTGCCTCCAGCTGTCTGACAGCGCAGGAATGGCCAGCAACGCCTGAATACCTTCGACATTTTCTTTCCCCTGATGCATGATTCGATTGGCTTCAAGAACCGTCATTGAGGCTGGATCGGTGCTGATCCGTCGAAATATCGATGAAGGCCTTACCTCACCTTCTTGCAGTACACGAAAGTAAAAGCCGGTATATCCACTCTCCTGAAAATAAACAGGCAGCTCCTTATAGTCATACCTCGCACCCAGCTTGAAGCAAGGTTGTCTGGGCTGACTGACCTGTACTGTGGCTTCGCCCAACTCGTACACATCACCAATCCGTACGTCTTCTTCGGCACAGCCTTCAACCGTCAGATTTTCTCCACAAGCTCCCCAATCCAGCTTACGATCCATCAGTTGTTCGAGCACCAGATAACGACTGTAATCGTATACACAAACGGCTTTGTCAGGGCCGCCATGATGCACCAGATCCGCCTGAGCGTCCCCTGTCATTCCAGTGAATGACAGGAAAACCGCGTCGGATACAGGATGTTTCACAATGCCGCTCAGCACTTCACGCTTCTGCCCAGGGAGCGGTTGCGGCAGTCCTACATTAATGGCCAGAACAGCTGTATTGCCCTTCCCTGGCTTTCGATCAGATGTGAGTGTCATTTGCGTCATACCTCCCATAATCACTTTCTTTTAACGCACGGAGCCGCCAAATACGAGTGTATTACTCAAGAGCCGGCCTGGAGAAGTCAGCATTTTGCCACCGGCATACATACCCGAGGAAGCACCGCCATCCAGATTCATGGCCTGTTTGGCACCAAGCTTCTGCATCACCGCTGCCCACTCCTTGATTGTTGCTCCGGAAACGGTAGCCAGCATAACAGAACCGTCCGCCATGATCGCAATACCACTTCTGGCTCCGGAAGCATTAAGAATCTTGGCATCCTTGAAACCTTCGCTCGTCGGATTGACAGCTACCTTGCCGTCTTTTACCAGACGGGGTCCTGCCCCAACAGCAGTCACTACATCTTGCCAAGGGATCTCTTTGCCTGCTGCGTTCGTATACTTATAATTCATTTCTACGGTCGAACCAACGGTGAAACGGTCCGAAGAAGACTTCTGATTACCTGTGAAAACCAGTACCGAGCCATTCTTAGGAATCGCTACATTTGTATTGGGCACTTTTTTGGTCACGATACCTTTCTCCATGACAACCGCAGTGCCACCTTTGAATCCAACTGTGGCACCTCGTTCAGGCGTATACAGCATCGTAATGCTTGCGTTCGCTGAAGGTGTTCGATTAATAAAGGTTGCATACCAACTCCGTGATTTACCTTTTGTATCCGTTACTTTACCTGTCAAACTCACCTGAAGTGAATCCATGATCGCCGAGCCGTCTTCCTTAAATCCGATGGATGTTCCGTATCTTCCAATATGTATGACCTTACCATTTGCTATTAACATACCGTATGGATCTGGTGCTCCGTTATATGCTTCAAAAAATGCTCCGTTAATGGCTGCTTGCGCACCATAGGCTTTCACAATCGATGGCAATGTTGCCGTCTGACCAACTTGCTTCTTCGCGAGTCCCACGGTAACCGGTGTTCCCTTTGGAATCGAAACGGTCTGTACGGTAAAATTACGTCCTGCTGCTTTTACTTTCTGTACTTTGGTGTTAATTGCTGCTTTGGCATCCACTGTCTGTGGTGCACTTACTGCTCCCGAAAGTATTACGGGCAAGGCCAGGACGAGGGCCATAGCCCCTGTCCACCACTTTTTGCCTGTTCGTACGTTATTCATGTTGCTCACCCTATTGCCACTCCCATCCAAGAGCCAAGGCTCTTCATCTCAAGTTGTTCAAACTTGTCCATCACCATATCCGGATCAAGACGCAATTCACAGATATCCAGTGCACAGGCAACCGGAACAGCACAATGAATCTCTGCCAGTTTGCGGGACAGATGAAGCATGTCCAAATCATTCTCAATCTTGTTACGCACCGAAGGGGTCAGTTTATCCATGTTGCTCAGAATCCCCTCAATGGAGCCGTATTCCTGTACAAGCTTCAACGCTGTTTTCTCACCAATTCCCCTTACTCCGGGATAATTGTCGCTGGCATCTCCCATCAGACCCTTCATGTCAATCACTTGACGAGGTGTCAGTTGTTTCTCAGCCATGAGCGTTTCAGGGTTGTACACCATGTAGTTGCCATGGCCTTTTTTCATAATAATGATACTTGTGCGGTCATTGATCAGTTGCAACATGTCGTGGTCACCCGTCAGTACCATAACATTCATATCGGTCTCTTCGGTATAATACTTCGCAAGCGTCCCGATGCAATCGTCGGCTTCGAATCCTTGTGCACCTATATTCGGAATACCCAGGCTATCCATCACTTCACGAATCAGAGCAAATTGGGGAATCAGGTCATCCGGAGCTTCGGCCCGGTTGCCTTTGTAGGCTGCATATTCTTCACCGCGGAACGTCTTACCGCCCATATCCCAACAACATACGACATGACTTGGCCCAAAAGTCTGAACCGCATCCCAGAAATAACGGATAAATCCGTAGACTGCGTTGGTAGGCAATCCTGCCTTTGTACGTCTGATATATCCGCTTGCAGATGTCGCATAAAAAGCACGGAACAACACCGCCATACCGTCTACCAGCAACAAAGTAGGTTCATTACGTTGATTCACTTGAATTTGTTCTCTCCTATCTAAATCTAGCATATAAAATATCGAAACTAATTCTATCATTATAGCATAGTTCCGCCAACCATCGTTCAGCCAAAAAAGCCCTGAATTTTGAACAATTCAAGGCTGATATTCAGCGCGTTTATGCGTTATTCCATTCCTGCTCGTACGTTTCTTCCTTGAATCCAACCGTCACCTTTTCTCCATCCGTAACGATCGGACGTTTGATCAGTCGACCATTGGAAGCCAGTAAACGAATCTGTTCATCAGCGGACATGCCTGGAAGCTTGTCCTTCAATTGTTGTTCTTTGTATACTTCCCCACTCGTATTAAAGAACTTTTTCACTTCCAGCCCGCTCTTTTGGATGAGTTCTGTTAGTTCAGATTCTGAAGGCGGTGAGTCAAAAATAGGGATTAACTCCAGCTCATGTCCTTGAGCTTCAAGCCATTTTACAGCTTTGCGGCATGTGCCGCATTTGGCATATTGATATATTTTTAAGTTACTCATGGTATGTGTTCCTCCAAATGCTCCGGTTTCGACTTCTCGCTTCCCTTGGTTTGCTTCGCAAATCCAAAAGTCGCTCCAAATCGATACCATCGCCATGTAATTTTACTGACTTTTGCGAATGAGATCAAAAACTCACATTCGTCTATATTTTTTCGGATCAAAATCTTACAGCTTTTGTATCCTTAAAAGCTTTTGAGATTTGAATTCTTGAAATATTTAACATCAAATTGGTAAACATCAATACATTAACCATAGAACCATAAAGATTAGCCTACGGCATGTTGTTCGGGTGCATTAAGCATCCCTCACAAGGGTAAGACAAACAGCGTTGAACTCCAAACAGGACAGGCTGTGCAGGAAACTGCGATACGAGGTGCAAAACTAAGAGCCCCTTCGCAGCTTCCTACAGTTCTTCTCTGGGAGCTGCCTCATCATTCAAACGCTTCTCTAGCGCGGCCATATCTGCTGGAAAAGGAGCTTGGAACGTTATGCGTTCCTTTAGAATTGGATGTTCAAACGTCAATTCACAAGCGTGTAATGCCTGGCGTTCGATCCAGGTATCCCGTTCTTCTCGAACAGCCATGGTCTGCTCATCGATCTCATGCACAGGTAGTGTCTTGTACATTCGATCACCTATCAACGGGCAGCCGATGGACGTCATATGTACCCTGATCTGATGGGTTCTGCCACTTTCCAGCTTGAGGCTTATCGCACTGGCGCTACCCCCTGACCAACGTGTTAAGGTTGTGTACAACGTTCTTGCAGCGTAACCATCAGGTGTTACGATTCGGCGGTGTGGCTCTTCAGGATCGCGATCGATCGGGCCATCTACTGCCCCTTGTTCCGGGACAGGGCTGCCGTGCACAAGTGCAATATATTTCTTGTCTACTGTTCCAGCGATCATCTGTTCAGAAACATGCTGATGCACATAAGGGTTCTTGGCTATTGCGAGCACACCTGACGTTTCCTGATCAAGTCGATGAATCGGTCTGAACCGGAAACGCTCACCCTTGGTTTTCCAGTAATGAACAATGCCATTTGCCAAAGTCCCCGTGTAATGTCCATGTGTTGGATGAACGATGATGCCCGCATCCTTGTTGACAATAAGCAAGTGCTCATCTTCATACAGAACGGTAAATGGAATAGGCTCGGGCAAAATATCATCCGATTCCTCTTGCTCCATCCGAACTTCAACGACATCACCCGTAGCTACCTTGACGCTAATGTACACGCGCTCTCCATTAAGCATGACACCTTGCTCCGTCAGCTTAATTTTGGACAAAAGCTTACGCGACACCAGCAGCCGCCGCTGAAGCACGGTCTTCAGCAGCCAGCCATCTTCTTGTTCGGTCACCGTGTAGACAATCGGCGAATAGTACTGGCTCATTCTTTGCGGCGGAAGACTTTTTTGCTCCGCACATATTCAATATCGGCCACCTGTTGTCTCGCGTTGGCCGTCCGTGCAACCACGAAGAAATAATCAGACAGTCGGTTTAGATACCGTCGTACAGACGGATTAATATCTGTATGTTGTCCAAGTGTTACCGTGCGACGCTCTGCGCGACGACATACAGTACGGCACACATGAAGAGCAGAAGACAGCTGACTGCCACCAGGAATAATGAACCGTTCCACTTTTGGGTTCTCTGCATCATACTGGTCGATCCATTGTTCCAGACGTGTGACCATTTCATCTCTCACCTTATATTTGGTCTCACTAATCTTCACAAAGGCCAGATCCGACCCGCAATCAAACAGTTCCTGCTGAACTTCCAGCAGATGTTCACGCAGATCTTCAAATTCCCCTTGAGCAGAGTCAATAAGGCTGATCGCCTGGCCTACAAAACAGTTCAATTCATCAATCGTGCCATAAGCCTCAACTCGGTCATCATCCTTGATGACGCGTCCACCGATGACCGAAGTCTGTCCTTCGTCACCTGTTCGTGTATATATGCCCATCGTTATCCCTCCAATTGGTAATATAATAATGAATACGGGAATGCCATTTTTTCAGAAACCCGTCTATCGCTTTACACGTATATAAGAATTGGTGTGCTCTGCCGAGTATACGACAAATCAAAGGAAACCAAAAGTAAAGGAGACGATTATGCAAAACTGGATAACCGATTTCATGGAACAATACGGCTACATAGGCATTGCACTCATCATTGCTCTTGAGAACGTATTTCCCCCAATTCCATCCGAAATCATCTTGCCGTTTGGCGGATTCATGACCACCTATACCAGTCTCACTCTTCCAGGAGTTATTATCGCCGCAACTATTGGTTCTGTCTTTGGTGCTGTGATCCTGTATGGTATTGGTTTACTCATTGACGTCGAACGCCTTGAGAAAATTGTGGAACGCTGGGGACATGTTCTGCGCATCAAAAAAGAGGATATTCACCGTGTCGATGCATGGTTTGACAAATATGGCATGTGGACCGTATTATTCTGCCGAATGGTTCCCCTCGTCCGTAGTCTTATCTCCATTCCCGCAGGCATGTCCAATATGAAATTTGGTTTATTCCTTCTCTTTACAACCATTGGTACATTAATCTGGAATGTCATTCTTGTCTGCGTTGGTGCTGCGCTTGGCGCATCATGGGAGAGCATTTTGCACTTTATGGACGTCTATTCCATTGTAGTGTATGTCATTCTGGCCATCATTCTCATCGGATGTATCATCTGGTGGATCAGACGTAGCAAAAAGCAGAAATAAAAAGAATAGCTTAATAAATAAAGCCTCCTCGCCACCAATTCGTGGTTAAGGAGGCTTCTTTATGTCACCCGTTTATGTCATCTCGCTATCGTTCATCTTCATTTCGCATGCCCTGACTTTTAAGATCGATAGCCAGACCAGATACCAGCAAGTACATCTTTTCAGCATGTATCTGCAGCATCCGATTAACCGAAGCCATTCTCGCTGTAAATATTCGTTCTTCCTCGGTAGGATGCAATGTGCCATGCATTTCATTGGTAATCACAAGCAACTTCCCCTGATAAGACAATAATGCATCAAGCAAAAGCTGTGTCTCTGAACGCTGATGATCCAGATCCTTTGTTGCCCTGAAACCGGCAGCCATCCAGGAGGTCAGACTGTCTACAATTACAATTCGCTGATCCGCCAAAAACAGATTGGATTCCCGATTAATCTGGGTGATCACCTCTGTCAGATGCTGACCGTTCCCGGCATGAATGGCACGATAATGAGCGGATGGCAATTCGGGAATAACGGGATCATGATCACCGGTGGATAAATATACACCCTCCCGGCTAATCCCGGCTGCGTACTTGAGGGCAAACCGGGTTTTACCACTACCTATGCCGCCTGTGACCGTAATCAGCAATCCGCTTCCCTCCTTCCATAGCCATTCTGAATTTTCTTTACTCTGTCAGCGCCTTCAGCACTTTTTTGGATTCTTCGACATTAGAAGATGACACTGGAATGGTAGCGAACAAATTGCTCGCAGCATATTCTACATCTTTAAACATTTTCATATCTTCGAGTGGAATGCCGTAAAGATGTGATTCTTGCTTGAGATCTGAACCTCCATCTCCTTCACCCTTCTCTACCAATACTCCACCCTCAAATACACCCCGTTCAAACTTCTTGGGATCAAAAGTATCATCCAGCGGAACATTGGAGCCATTACTTCCGTATTGTTTCATGTCGGTTTCAGGCAATATGAAGATATCATGTCCTCCAGCCGCATATTCTACCATAATTTTCTGAACATCATACATCGCACTGGTGATCACTTCTACCTTGGGTTCCTCGCCCAGTTTCTGTTGCAGATTGGCCTGTAACTGCTCTGAGATTACAGATGGATTTCCTTGGTTATCAATGATGAATATGGAAAAACCATCTTTACCTCCACAACCAGCAAGCAGAAAAACGATAGAAATGATTGCAGTAAGCCCCCAAAATCTCTTCATTCCAGTTCCCCCTTTAGTCTCCTATGTCCAATATATCACAATTGTTCCACGCAAAAAAATAACCTGGCTTATCGGGGGATCACCCTGCCTTTTCACACAAAAAAAGAAGACCTTCTCAGGTCTCCCTTTCTTTACTTTCTAATTCGATTAATGAAACGTTTCAATCCAGCATAAACGTTATTTTGCTTTAATCGGGTTAGCCTTCATATATTCATTAATCTTTAAATCCAGCAAACTGCTGATTTCAATTACAATATCGGATGTGAATGATTTCTCTTCGAGGAAGATCTGTTCCATCTTGCGACGAAGCATATGAATTTCATCTTCCAAGGAAATGTCATGCAAAGATGCGTTATCGGGTTTCACCGACCATCGGTCGCCATGATCGCCTTCTGCCAGATAGTGCCCACGATTCGTCGGTAAATCATATTCAACACAAAACAAAGCTAACCCCTCCTTGGAAAAATGGTTTCCAAATTTATGAAAACTTATTTCAAATTGAAATTATATCACATTATTTTGTAAAAGAAAGTTATTTTTTTCCAATGATAAAAATGTCACATTTGTAAAAAGATTCTACTTTAGTATTAACCCTCTTTTTGCAGTTTGTAAACAAAGTTTCCGATTCGTTCCAAAGCTTCATTTAATTGAGTTACAGAAGTAGCATAAGAACAACGCAAGAAGCCTTCACCCTGAGGGCCAAAAACATTGCCCGGAACAGCAGCCACTTTATTCTCCGTTAACAATCGCTCAGCAAACAGGTCTGAACTCATACCCGTCTTTTGAATGCTCGGGAATGCATAGAATGCTCCCTGAGGTTCATGACAATCAAGTCCAATATCTCTGAAGCCCTGCACAATTAAACGTCTACGCTGATTATACGATTCTACCATCCGATCTTTCTCACCCAAACCATTCGTCAACGCCTCAAGTGCAGCAACCTGACCCATGGCCGGCGCACACATTACCGTATACTGATGGATTTTGAGCATGGCTGCAATAAGCTCAGGATGACCACACATGTAACCGATCCGCCAACCTGTCATTGCAAAAGCCTTCGAAAATCCGCTTACGAGAATAGTCCGCTCCTTCATGTCAGGGATAGCTGCAAAACTAACATGTTTTTGCGTATACGTCAATTCAGCGTAAATTTCATCCGCGATCACAATCAGATCATGCTTTTTAATCACTTCAGCAATAGGCAACCACTCTTCATACGTCATGATGGCTCCAGTGGGATTACTCGGATAACACAGAATAACCACTTTCGACTTCGGTGTGATACCAGCTTCAAGTGCTTCGGCCGTTAACTTGAACTGATCTTTCGCGTAGGTTTCAACACCAACTGGTATACCGCCACCGATAGAAGCGATTGGTGAATACGCCACGTACGAAGGTTCAGGAATGAGAATCTCGTCGCCAGGTACGATTAATGCGCGCAAAGCCAAGTCAATCGCTTCACTGCCACCCACGGTAACAATAATCTCATCCTTGGGATCGTATTTGGTATCAAACTGAGTATCCAAATATTCACTGATGGCTTCTCTCAACTTCGGCATACCTGCGTTGGATGTGTAACTGGTCATACCTCTTTCCAGCGAGTATACACAAGCTTCACGCATATGCCAAGGGGTAACAAAATCAGGTTCACCCACACCCAATGTGATAATATCCTTGTTGTCTCCAACCAGATCAAAAAATTTACGAATTCCGGATGGAGGTATCTGCTGCACGAGGGGTGCCAGATAAGATGTCATTTTCTTGTTGTTCCCGGTTGTCTGTTCATTCACTATCATGACACATCTTCCTTTACGGCGAGATCATGAGACGGTTGTCTTCCTGATGGTCTTCAAAGATAATCCCGTCCTGCTTATATTTTTTAAGAATAAAATTCGTTTTGGTTGAAAGTACAGAGTCTATCGGAGACAGTTTCTCCGACACAAAATTAGCGACTTCACGCAGGTTGCCACCTTCCACTTCAACGAGCAGATCGTATGCACCGGACATGAGATATACGGACTTTACTTGCGGATAGAGATAAATACGTTCGGCAATCCCTTCAAAACCACGACCACGCTCCGGCGTGATCTGCACTTCAATCAGGGCCGTTACTTTTTCATCATCTATTTTGCTCCAGTTCACGACGGTTGCGTATTTCACGATGACGTGGTCTTGTTCTAGCTGTGCCACGGCGTTCTTGATCTTGTCTTCCGACTCCCCCAGCAGCGTCGACAGCAGTGCGGGAGTCCTTCTCGCGTCTTCCTTCAGCAGATCCAGAACTTTTAATTGCAGATCGTTCAAATCTTTCATGGTTTTCCCTCCAGCGTCATCCAGGTTCCTGAAAATGAATTAATACTTATATTACATGAATTTGACGTTGATGCATAGACAAAAGACCGCCTGCCCTGAATTCAGGCAAGCGGTGGTATGGTCCTGTAACGTTAGGTGCTTCAAACCTCTTTTGCAAAGGTTACATGTAATAAGGGTTACCGTAATTCGGTTGATGCTGAGACACATTAGGAGCTTGGCTATATGAACTGTTCTGCGTATTCTTTTCCTGAATGAATTGCTGACACTTTTGTTGGGTCTGGTGGGCGGACTGAATTTGCTTGTCCACGTCCTGACGAAGTGCCTTGGACGAGACAGAATACATGTTGTTTTGCTGCATCAGATTGAACAGTTCCCCTTGTAATCTTAGGGTATCGTTCGTCAGGTCTGTGAACATTCGACGTGTCATGGGGCAGGAAGCTTCCGTTGTCGCAGTCGTATATTCGCGCGAGGTTCGTCTTAAATCTGCAAGAATCGACTTCAGCAGATCCTGCTCCTGCATAAAAGCGCCATTAGATGATAAAGATTGAGAATACATGCGTTTTCCTCCTATACAGTTAGAGTTGTCTTCAATTACTGACTTGCGCCGGTGCAAGAGACTGATGTTGCTGCAGTGCATTGACAAGCGTGTTCAGATGTTGTTCATGTGAGCGAACATAGTGATTCAGAGCTTGTTGAATTTGTGGATTATGTGTGATGGAAGCTGTGGCTGCACACTGCTTAATCAGCAGTTCTTCATTGGTGATAGAGTCCGCAATGTAGTTCAATTCCTTGGGACTCAGCGCTTGCATAGTATGATTCTGCATGTTTCGATGGCCTCCTCGGCATAAAGTTTATGCGCAATTATTGTTAACCCGGTCACACAAAAGTATACAAATTTAAATTATAAAGGAGATGTTTCTAATGGATCTGGTCTATGGCACACCTTTCTGGCCCTCCACTTTCAATTCAACATTTAATTATTCTGCTCTGCAAGAAGACATCTCTTGTGACTGCCTCATCATTGGTGGGGGCATGGGGGGCGCATTGACATCTAAACTACTCACGGAACAGGGTGTTAACACTGTTGTGATTGATAAGCGAGACATTGCCAACGGCAGCAGTTCTGCCAATACAGGTCTTTTACAATACACCAATGACAAGACACTAACCTCATGTATCCACACTTTTGGTGAAGCCACAGGCGTACGTTTTTATGAGCTTTGTCGTGAAGCCATGAAACAACTTGCTCAAATTGCAGACAGCCTGGATACAGACCCTTGGTTTATCCCACGAACAAGTCTTTGTTTTGCGAGCAGTGAAGATGATGTGGCCCTATTGGAGGAAGAATATCAGACCTTGAAGCGTTATGGTTTTGAAGCTGAACTGTGGGATGCCGACAAAATAAGCCAGCATTTCCCCTTCAGCAAACCCGCTGCACTGTACACCATGGGAGATGCGGAAGTGAACCCCTATCGTTTTGTTCATGCCTTGTTTGAATCCGCCAATAAGCGTGGCGCTCGAATCTATGGTCAGACGGAGATGATACACTGTGAATACGATGAAGATGGTGTAGTCTGCCACACTGCCAACGGTAAAATCCGTGCCAAGAAAGTCATATTTGCTGCCGGTTACGAGACACAGGACATCAAAAAGGATCGCGGAGCCTATCTGAAAACGACCTACGCGATTGCTACCAAACCGTTGTCTGATCTTAGTGAATGGTTTGAACACAGCATGATTTGGGAGACAGCTCGCCCATATTTGTATATGCGAACAACACCGGACGGAAGAATCATCGCAGGCGGTTTGGATGAAGAAACACCTCGAGAGGATCAACGTGAAATACGTTCAAAACACCGGGGAGATACACTCCTGGAAGAGGTCCGTTCCTATTTCCCTTTAGATGATCTTGAAGTCGATTATGCCTGGGGCGCTGTGTTTGGTAATACGAATGATGGCCTCCCCCTGATCGGTACACATCCCGATTATCCGCATTCATATTTTGTAGAAGGATATGGAGGTAACGGGACCGTATACAGCATGATTGCTGCTTCTTTAATTGTGGATGCTATTACTGGCAAACAAAACCCTGATATGGATCTGTTCTCTCTCACACGTACAAGTAAACCATCTCCTGTATAACCAACAACTGAATCAATACAACTACAAATAGGGTACAGCACACGGAAAGTTCTCTTTTCCCGTCGCTGTACCCTGTTTATATATTGGGAAGCCTGCTAAGCCGTGGGCTCTTGCCCTTCCGTTCGGTTCAATAACTTGCGCATAAAGATCCATCCAATTAGCGGAGAAGCACCGAGGACAATAATAAGCCAGGTTAACATGCGTAGAGACGGAGCATTTAAGACCGTCACAATAAATATGGCCAACCCACATAGTCTGCCAAGCATCAGGCATAACTCTCTCAAAACGACAAGTTCAACCCTTTTCTCCACATTTTCGCCACTTGTGCCCATCATGTCGAATCCCGCTGATATCATCGGTAATACATATAACGGCATCGCAACAGCACTCCCAATCCCCATGATTAACAGCGTCCCATAGGTCACTTTCCAGAGAAGAGGAAGAAGCACAACAAGCAGAATGAGGGCTCCAATGAACATGCCTTTTGATCTATACTGTGGTTTGAACCATTTCCCGGCTGCCCAATAACTTACTAGTGCCACAGCAGAAGTGATGAGTGAGAACTGCCCCAATTTGTACTCCTGTGCGGTAGCCAAATATACAAGCAGTGCAATCAGGAAGGCAAAGACACCTTCACGTGCACCCTGAGCGAATAAACCCAAACCTAAGGTCCTCCAGGGACTATCCCGCTTGGATAGCTGTATCCAAGGTTCCGACCAGCGGTATGTACCGCTCACCTTTCTTTTTTTCAGAAAAAAACTAAAAACTACTGCTATGACATAAATAACGAGTGATACCGTGAAGATGAGCCGATATCCTGTGTTGTCTGTCATGCGAGTAATAATCAGACCGGAGAACCATGGACCTATAATTCCTGTCATCGAACCAAGTAACCCGACCCAGCCATTGAATAGATCCCTGTTTTCCCGATCCGTTATTTCAAAATACACAACATTAAATGCAATCCAGAATAACCCCAAGGAACAACCTAGTAGCATACCCAGAGGCCATATCCAGTCTACAGCTTTGGACCCAGCCCAGAGGACTATCATATAAAATATGCCGGACAGCGCAGTACCTAGTCGTAGTGCACTCATTTTATTGTGTTCCTTGACCCATTTGCCAGCAAGCCAGAATGTCAGTCCAATGGCCAATTGCTGGCTGAGAGTGAACCACCCCAACATGGCATAATCCGGACGGCTTTTCCACAGAAACACATTCAAAAAGGTTCCCGACAGCGCTCCGGCTAACGCAAACAATCCATTCACGCCCAAAAGCAGAATGGATTGTCGGCCTAAAGTAATCTTCATCTGCTCCTCCTTCATCCACCTGAAGTGAACTATGTACAGGTAGGTCTTAGGGTTAACGTGCCCCAAGCAAGAGGAAAACATGATGAATCTTCAGGATTGCTATGAAATTGGTTAGAATCTCCGAAATGTTTATTCCTGCGTACTCAGGTTCTTGATCAGACGCAGACGATCTTCCTCAGACAGACTGTATTGAACTTGGAAACATCCCGAGCATACATAGGTCAATACTTTAAACGGTGATGCCAATAGTGACCCTTCGCCTGAAGCTGCGTTAGCAACTGGTGTGAAGTTATCCTGCGTTGCAGCTTGTGTACCTGCGAGAATCATGAATTCGCGGCAATTCGGGCACTCTGGTACTTCTTCCTGATGATCAAGTTGCTTCTGTACACCTTGTTCATACTGAATGAGATCATTACCTTCATCCGCGTATTTGGTTAACGTTCGCAACTCCGGCAATTTGAGTTCAACTTCATCCCCCCACAGATCCGAAAGATCCGTAGTCTGTTTCTCGTTCGTTACATCGTCTACATCATAGATGTCGTCCTCAGCTTCATCGTTCTCTTCATCATCGATGTTAATGTTGAGTGTACGGTATCCTTTTAACTCATTGTGGCAATAAGGACACTCTTCTTCAGGACCGAGCTCCTCATCCCATACAATCTCCGTCTGACACCAAGGGCATACTGTTGTTTCCATATTGATCAACCTTTCTCTTTCATATAATCATGTATTCATTACATAGATGACACCGATGGCAAAAAACACGATCGATGCCGCAAACAGAATTCGTATCAATATCTTCATGACCGATCCCCCTAGATAATGCTCGCGCCAATTACAAACGACAGCGAGACTGAAATAATCATGGATATCAATCCGACAGCTCGGTTATCCGATTCGATCTCCTTATCAATGGAGAACACGGGTGTCAGGAATTCGAACAAAAAGTAGGCAATGAGCAGAAGGATAAACCCTACAAATGACCACGTCATGGCTTCATACACCGAAGATTTCGCTTGTATGCAGAACCGCAATACGTTGCAGATCCCGAAGATCTTACCTCCTGTAGCCATCGCAACGGCCACATTGCCCTTCTTGATCTCCGTCCAGCATTTATACTTAGTCACCAGTTCGAAACAAGCCAGAAATACGAGCAGCTCCATAATCGCTACCGAGAAAAAACCGAGTACCATCCCCAAGGGATGAGACAGCAATTGGTCAATGCTTTCTATCACGCACCGTTCCCCTCTCCCCATCTGCGACCTTCATGAATAAGGTCGCAGAATATCATTGATTCATGGACCGGCTATTCCAATTCTGCGACGGTCACACCGTTACCGCCTTCTCCGTAATTGCCCAGCCGGTAGCTTTTTATATGTTTATGCTTACGCAGGTAATCCTGAATACCGGAACGTAAAATTCCTGTACCTTTACCATGAATAATATAAACTTGGCCCAGGTTGGCAAGGAAAGCTTCATCAATGAACCGGTCTGTCTCCATCAGGGCTTCTTCCAGGTTGGTACCACGCAGATCCAATTCACTTTTCACATTGTCATCACGTGTGCGCTTCATACCCGTTACCGGTTTTTGCTTTGGTTTGGCTGCGGGAGCCGATTGCTGCAGTTCCAAGTCATCCAGGGACACTTTCATTTTCATAATCCCCAGTTGTACCATAGCGTCTTTGCTGCCCGCCATCTCTACAACATGGCCTTTTTGATTCAAACTGTAGACAAGCACTTCATCACCAGGACCGATAGCACGAGTCTTCGGCGCTGTTGCCGTTTTCTTAACCGTTTTTCTGCGTTTCTCCGGTTCAGCCTTGTCCAGCTGTTTGCGGGCAGCAATGAGTTTGTGCTCCTTCACGGAAGCACCTTCTTCCATAGCCAACAGGCGAAGATCTGCTATAATCTTCTCCGCTTCCGCGCGAGCCTTGTCCACAATACTGCGTGCATCTTCTTCTGCTTTTTCAATCCGGCGATCACGTTGCTGTTCCAGTTTCTCCAGTTCGGTCTGGTGACGACTGCGTAATTTCTCCATATCCTGGCGCAAGCTCTCTGCCTTCTCACGCTCTTGTTCAGCCGTAAGACGGTTCTCTTCAAGAGAAGCAATCATGTGCTCAATCCGTTGATCCTCTTCCTTCACTTCGCCACGGGCGTAGTCGAGAATGTAACCCGGCAATCCCAGTCGCTCTGCAATGGCAAATGCATTACTTCGTCCAGGTACACCCACCAGAAGGCGATAGGTTGGACTCAGTGTGTTGATGTCAAATTCCATGCTGGCATTAATAACACCTTTACGCTCATATGCGTATGCTTTCAGTTCACTGTAGTGAGTGGTTGCAACCATGCGACATCCCGTCCGGTGCATATGCTCCAGCATGGAGATCGCCAGTGCGGAACCTTCAGCCGGATCTGTCCCTGCGCCAAGTTCATCAAGCAATACCAAACTTTTTGGTGTCATGTTTTTCAGAATGCGAATGATGTTGGTCATATGACTGGAGAAAGTACTCAGATTCTGCTCGATACTCTGCTCGTCCCCAATGTCTGCATAGATCGCATCAAATACACATAACTGACTGCCATCCTCAGCCGGAACAAATAAACCGGACATGGCCATCAGGCTCAGCAATCCAATTGTTTTGAGCGTTACCGTTTTACCACCCGTATTCGGACCTGTCACGATAATGGATGTGTAATCATTGCCCAACTCTATGTCAATTGGAACCACGTTTTCAATCGGAATCAGTGGATGACGGCCTTTCTTGAGCTTCAGGAACCCGCGGTCATTCATGCGAGGCAATGTTGCTTTCAGTTCACGAGCCAGACGTGCTTTGGCAAAGATAAAATCAAGTGATCCCAGCAAGTCGACATCATACAACAGCCACTCTCCCTGCTCACTGACAAGTGCCGTCAATTTCTGCAAAATAATTTCTATTTCGCGTTCTTCCCGAATCCGGGTTTCACGTAATTTGTTGTTCATTGCAACAATCGATTCCGGCTCAATGAACAATGTCGCACCCGAACCAGATTGATCGTGCACAATCCCGCCAAAGTATGAACGATATTCAGCTTTCACCGGGATAACAAAACGGTCTCCTCTGATGGTGATGAGCTGATCCTGAAGCATCTTGGATACGGTAGAGGATCGAATCATGGAATCCAGTTTTTCGCGAATTCGCGCTTCTCCGCCTCGCAGCTCACGACGAATCTGCGCCAACGTTACGCTTGCACTATCGGCAACCTCTGCATTATCGTCAATACAGATTTTGATGGCATCCTCAAGCGTTTTTTGCTCTGACAGTTGATCACTGATATAGAACAATGATTCGATGGGCTCATCTTCATGCAAAGTACCAATCTGACGTTTCAATCGCCGCGCCGCAAAGGTTGTATTGGATATTCCCAAAAGTTCGTGAGGGTTAAGTGTGCCTCCAATTTCAGCACGTTTGATGGAAGCCGTAATATCTACAATTCCTCCAAACGACGGTGAGCCTTTCAGGCGATCAAATGTGAAGGCTTCATCGGTTTGCTGCAGCAATCGCTTCACTTCTTCAAGTTCACTGCTTGGTTCAAGTTGCTCCGCTTTCTTTTTTCCCATGGTCGTCTGGGCAAAGCTGAGCAATGTATTTAAAATTTTGCGATATTCCAGTGTGTGTAAAATTTTCGTGTCCAAGTGTACAACTCCTTCCAAACTATATCTGTATTATAACGAAAGAAACTTTCTTACGCTATTTAACGAATCCTTCCACACATAACTTCAACCATAACACCACAAACTACAGGTGTCAGGATTGTGCAACCTCTCCATCCCCTTGGAGTTGCCCTGCTCAGTTCAATCCGAATAAAAGGAGGTAAACACCATGAATTTCCTGGGACATGTCGTGCGATTTGTCATCGCTGCAATTGTATTAATGGTGGTCAGCTGGATCGTTCCCGGATTCGCCGTTGGTGGCTTCTGGAGCGCTCTGTTGCTTGCTCTTGTCATTGCCCTGCTCGGCTGGATCGTTGAAGGTATCTTCGGCAAAAGAGTCAACCCGTTTGGTCGCGGTATTGTCGGATTTATCGTTAGCGCACTGGTGATTTGGCTTGGTCAATATGTTGTAGATCATGTTGAAGTCAGCCTGCTCGGTGCCATTCTCGCTGCGCTGGTTATCGGGATTATCGATCTCTTCATCCCGGTATCCACCCCTTTTGATGCCGGACGAAGCTCCAAAAGTTAATCTCCACTTCACCCTAACGTCCCCATGTATTCTCCTAAACCTCTGAAGGCCCTGTGCCGGAAGGGGTTTATTTCATTCGGGCAGTACACACGCTCTGCCGTACATGTACAATTTTCAAGAAAACGACATACGCAGCGTGTACAGGCATCCACATATTGCGGTATGATGACTGGAGCAATCATTCAAATTTTATCCATATCACGCTTTAAGGAGGCACATGATGAAGAAAGGCATAACATGGCTTGCTGCCTGTATGTTAATTCTGGTCCTCACTGCATGTGGAGGAGCAAAACAGTCCGCAGAATCTGGCAGCAATGGATCCGATGCTGATGCTGGAGTTACAGCCAGTGAAGAATTGGTCATCAAGGCGAGTAACTATGAATTCGATCAACCTGAGTACCATCTTAAAAAAGGCGTTCCCGTTAACATTGTTTATAAAAATGAAAACGGAAATCACGGTATCCTTGTGCCTGAGCTGAATCTTCAACTGGATACCAGAAATAGCTCCAAAGTCATAACCCCGGACAAAGTTGGTGAGTTTGAAATGTCCTGTTCTGTCTTCTGTGGTTCAGGACACAGCAGCATGATCTCCAAAATTATCGTTGAAGAATAGTATTCAAGACAAGGAGCCCCCGCAGCGACGGGAGCTCCTTCTTTAGTATAACAAATTGTACCAGAGTACGTTGCCCACGAGCCAGTTCTGCTACATTCATTCCGCTAGGCCTGGTCCTGTTCAATCAATTCAATCCATTCGTTATATTCCGTCTGCAATTTCGTATATTCATCATGCAACTGACGATATTCCGTGTTCAGCTGCTCTGCCTTCTCCTGCTCCATTTCACGTTCAACCTGTAACAAACGTAATTGATTGGCCGCTAGTTCGTAACGCTCCCCCATCTCAAGCAGTTCAGTTTCCATGATCTCTTTCTCTTGGGTCGCTTCTGCACGTAACTTGTCCAGTTGCTGTCGTTCTTGCTCCAGTCCCTCCAGCAACTCACTACTTGCAGCACTTTCTCTCTTCCAAACCGTCAGTTCATTCTCAAGTGTAGCCCAGCGTTCCTGCCAGGATTGTTCCTGAGCCGCCCATTCATCTGCACGGCGTTGCCACACCTGGTCGTTCTGCTCTGCTTGTTCAACACTTGAGCGAAGTTCTTCTTCACGTCTTGTCAACTGCTCCAGACGGGATGCCAACTCGGTCTGTTTGGCTGACAGTTCTTCGTATTTGATCTGCCATTCCAACGCTTCTTCCTCAGTCTGGGCTAGCCGGCTCTCTTGCTCAGAGTAACGCTCGGAAAGTTTAGCCGAAGACTGTCTCGCTTCTTCAAGTGAGCTCACAATCTCTTGTTTCTCCTTGCTCAATTCATCCAGCTTGGAACTGTAATTCTCTTCCCGTTGTAATGCATCACTGTAATCATTACGGATTTGTTTATAGTTATCCTGAAGTCGGTTCAGCTCTTCCCGAACAACATTTAGCTCAACTTCAAGCTGATTGCGTTTCTCTTCCAAAAGCTCTGCATCCTTCTGGTATTGCACAGCCTCTTCATGGTTGAAACGAGACTCTTCCTTCACCACGGACAATTCATCATGAAGGGATTGCACACCAGACTCCAACGTTTCATTTTGTTCAGCAACTTCAAGAATCTGATTCTCCAGGTCTCCGATCTCAGCCAATCGCTGCTCAGCAAGGTCCTTCCAGGACTGCTCACGTTCCGTAAGCGTGCCGATCTCATGCTGCAATGTACGCACCGCAGCATGAGCCTGTTCAAGCACCTTATGCAACCTGCGCTGTTCCTCTTCCGACTTCACTTCAGCCTCACGAAGCTTCTGAACTTCCTGTTCAAGCTGTGCATGTTGCTCCTGAAGTTTGCGTAGCTGTGCTGTGAGAGAGGTTTCTCTATCCACAGTTTCATTATACTTCTGCTTCCATTGTTCCTGTGAATCACGGGATTGCTGGGCAGCCTGTTCCGTTTCACGCAGTAGCTCCTGCAACTGGGAACGGTCCTCTTTCAACTGCTCCAGTTGTTGCTCCAGTTCCGTAATTCGGCGAGTCTGAACTTCCTGCTCCTGTTTACGGACCCCATGCTCATGACGTAACGATTCCAATTGACCACGCTCGTGCTGAAGCTGCTGTTCTTGCTCTGCAACCATGTCCTGTGCACTGATGAGCTGGGTCATCACTTCTTCTAATTGCTCTTCGACATCTAATAGTCGAGTCTCCGCCTGTTTACGTTGGTCCTCAAGTTGCTGCTTGAGCTTGCCCTGTTCTTCTTGCAACAAGGCCTCTGCCGCCGCTTCGGCTTCTTTTGCCTGGGACGTTGCTGCTTCCTTGGCTTGCTGCAATTGTTCCTCGAGGGTTGCTTCTTTTTCCATCCATTCGAGTTCCAACTGCTCGGATAACGCCTTGAACTCCGCATTCAACTGATTTATCTCAGTCAGGCGCTTCTGCTCCGCTTGTTCCTGCAAGTCAGCCCGTTCCTGATTCGCCTGATCCGTGAGCTCTTGTGTCTGTTGTAGCGCTTTTTCTTCAGCCTGTTGAAGACGAAGTTCCATCTGTTGCTGAAGTTCGTTATATTGCAGCGCTGCCTCTTCCTGAGCTTTCTTCAGATTGCTCTCTGCCTGCTCCAACTCGGACAAAATGGCCGACTCGGCTTCTTCCTTGGCTGTCTGGACCTGCTGCGCAGCCTTGGCTTCAATCTGTTGACGTTCTGCAACGGCACGGCTTTCGGCTTCTTTTAATTGAGCTGCAGTCTTGTCCTGCAACTCTTTATATTGCGCCGCAGCTTTGGCCTGCGCCTGCTGCAATTCGGCTACAGAACGGTTCTGAGCTTCTTTGAGCTGGGAAGCAGCCTGTGCCTGTGCATTTTTAAGCTGGTTAGCCGCTTTCTCTTCCATTTCCTTCAGCTGTTTCGTTCCCTTGGCTTCTGCTTCCTTCAGTTGTGCTGTCGCTTGGGCCTGCAATTTCTGCACTCGCTCCGTTGCTTGAGCGCGTTCTTGCTCCAGCAGCTTATTCAACTTGGCTATCTCTGAATTTTTGTCCGATTCGGACTTTTGCAACGCCTGCTCTGCTTCAATCTTCAGCTGTTGCAAATCAGCAAGAGCCTGGTCACGCCGTTCCAATTCTTGTTGATGTTCATTTTGTATGGCGTTTAACCGATTCAATTCGTTTCTCAGTTCTGTACGTTCTCCAGTGAGCATCTTCAGTTCATTACGGATTTCCTGAGTCTGAAGAGACTGTTCAGCCATATGTACAGCCGCCAGTACCGCAATACGCGGAGTATCCAGACGGGAATTTTGCTTGGAGATTGCGCCCATACGCTCATCCACCAGGTTAGCTACTTGTTTCATATAGTCGGCACTGCTGCCAACCAGTTTATAGGAAGTCCCGTAGATCTCTACGGTGACGCGTGTACGATCAGGTGTAGTCACAGTTGTGCCCTCCTTCAAGTCTGTATGTTGATTCTAAGCTGTAATCACAAAAAAGTCACATCGATCCTCTAATGCTAAGGATTCGATGTGACTTCAAACAATTCCTGCTAATCTTTGTTCAAAAAATCTTCTTTTGTCCTATTTACGCAATTCCGCTCCGAATTGCTCTTCCAGACGAGCCACTACACGGGCATGAACTTCAGTAACTTCCTCATCGGTCAGTGTACGTTCACGATTCCGGTACACCAGTGCCATTGCCACGCTTTTCTTGTTTTCGCCCAGTTTACTGCCAGTAAACACATCGAATACCTGTACGTTTTGTAACAATTCACCCGCCGATTCACGAATGGCGCGCAGCATATCTCCTGCTTCAATATCCTCATTCACAACAACCGCGATATCACGTTCCATGGCCGGGAAACGCGGAAGCTCACGATAACGAATGTCAGCGTCTGCTTCATTATAGATCGATTCAAGTGCAATCTCTGCGATGTACACATCATTCAGATCATACTGCTGTTGCAGTTCCGGATGCAATTGACCCACTGTACCGATCAATGTACCTTCCCCGCCATCCTTACCTTCCAGGTAAACCGATGCGGAACGTCCCGGGTGGAATCCTTCAGGGCTGTTTGCTACCAAGCGAATGCGTTGTTCAAGTCCCACATAGGCGAACAGATGCTCAAGAGCACCTTTCAGATCAAAGAAGTCTACTTTCTCCGCTCCAACATTCCACTGCTGGCTTGCACGATTCCCGGTGAGCAGCAAGCCCAGTACCGGAATCTCATGTGGTTGCTTGGTCAATTGATCTTCTTCGGTGAAGAACACATTGCCCACTTCGAATACAGCCAGTGAATCCTGTTTACGGTTCATGTTATACACCGCTGCATCCAGCATTTGCGGCAAAATGCTCGTACGAAGCACACTGCGGTCCTCACTCATAGGCATCGCGAGTTTCACGGCTTTACTGCCTTGTGTCAATGCCGGAAACAATGTCGCTTTATCCGGGTGTACAAAGGAGTAACTGATCATTTCCTGCCAGCCACTGCCTGAGAGCAATCCACGAATCGTGCGGCGCATTGCTTGAGAGCGTGTATATGCCCCTGGAGTCGTCGGCCCTTCAATCCATGTGGTTGGAATGTTGTCGTATCCGTACAGGCGTGCAATCTCTTCAAACAAGTCTACATCAAGCGTAATATCCCCTCTGCGTGTTGGCACTTCCACATCCAGCAATCCTTGATCAGCATCACCACATGCAAAGTGCAAGCGAGCGAAGATCGTTTTTACCTCAAGCAAAGACAGATCAGTTCCCAGATAACGATTCAGTCTGTCCAGCGACAATTGAATTACACGTTTCTCCGCAACTTCTGCTCCAGCTTCCACGATTCCCTGGTGCACTTCACCTTCAGCATAACGCTGAATCAGTTCAGCCGCACGATCCAAAGCCGTAATCACCGCACCCGGGTCTACTTCCTTCTCAAAACGCATGCTTGCTTCGGAACGTAGCCCCAGTTGGCGTGACGTTTTCCGAACGGTTCCGCCGTCGAACTTGGCGGACTCCAGCAACAGATTCACCGTGTCTTCCGATACCTCGGAATTCTCGCCACCCATAACCCCAGCGATGGCTACTGGTTTCACGCCATCCGTGATGAGCAACATGTGTGGCTCCAGCTTACGCTCTTGTCCATCCAGCGTAACAATCGTTTCGCCTTCGTTGGCCATCCGCACTTCAATATGGCCCTTTTCCAGCTTATCCGCATCGAATGCATGTAGCGGTTGACCGTATTCCAGCATGACATAGTTCGTGATATCAACGATGTTATTGATTGGGCGAACACCTGCCGCCATGAGACGGTTTTGCATCCACAGCGGGGAAGCACCCAGCTTAATGCCGGTTACATAACGAGCTGCATAGTGAATGCATTGCTCCTGTGCCTTGATCTCTACAGAGATATGATTCGCGGCTGCATCACCAATTTCAACCAGTTGGTCTTTGGGACTTGGCAGCTTCACTTCACGACCCAGGATGGCACCCACTTCATAAGCTGCACCACGCATGCTGAGACAGTCGGAACGGTTCGGTGTCAGGTCCAGTTCAAGAACATGATCGTCAAGACCAAGAACCTGGCTGATTGGCGTGCCAACCTCTGTTTGTTCCGGCAGAACGAGAATACCTTCCTGCTGATCTTTCGGCAACAATTTGTCGTTCATGCCCAGCTCTTTGGCGGAACAGATCATGCCAAGGGAGACAACACCGCGCAGTTTGGCTTTTTTGATATCCAATCCACCAGGGAGCTTTGCTCCAACCAGGGCTACGACTACTTTTTGGCCTGCATCCACATTTTTCGCACCACACACGATCTGCAGATCTTCTTCCTGACCAGCATCGATGACACATACATTCAGTTTGTCTGCATCGGGGTGTTTCTCCTTGCTCTTCACATAACCTACAACAACTTTATTGACGCCCTTGTTGCGGTTCTCCACTACATCAATTTCGACACCCGCACGGGTGATTTTCTCAGCCAATTCCTGTGGCGTCACACCTTCAAGGGAAATATAATCAGACAGCCAATCTGTCGATACTCTCATGGACGTTCACTTCCTTCATCTATAAATTGGTGTTCCCGGTTCATTCGCTTGCTCTATATGGTTAATCTTTCTTGTCTTAAAGTTACAGCCGTCCAAATTGCTTCAGGAAGGTCAGATCGCTATTGTAGAAATGACGGATATCATCGACACCATACTTCAGCATCGCAATACGTTCTACGCCCATTCCAAATGCAAAACCACTGTATTTCTCCGGATCGTATCCACCCATTTCCAGTACTTTCGGGTGAACCATACCGCCGCCCAAAATTTCAAGCCAGCCTGTTTGCTTACATACGCGACAGCCGCTGCCGCCACATTGTACACAAGTTACATCCACTTCCGCACTTGGCTCTGTGAATGGGAAGAAACTTGGGCGCAGACGAATTTCTGTGTGGGAACCGAACATTTCGCGTACGAATTGCAGTAGGGTTCCTTTCAGATCGCTCATACGAATGTTTTCGCTAATGACCAATCCTTCAACCTGGTTGAATTGGAAAGAGTGTGTCGCATCGTCATCATCACGGCGGTATACTTTACCTGGGCAGATGACTTTGACAGGCACTTCGCCCTTCATGCTCTGCATGGTACGTACTTGAACCGGAGATGTATGGGTACGCATCAACAAGTCTTCGGTAACATAGAAAGAATCCTGCATATCGCGCGCCGGGTGATTCTTCGGCAGATTCAATGCTTCAAAGTTGTAATAATCCATTTCGACTTCAGGACCTTCCGCAACGCGGTATCCCATACCGATGAAAATATCTTCGATCTCCTGTACCACTTTGGTCAGTGGATGCAGCCCGCCTTGACGTCCGCGACGTCCTGGCAGGGTCACATCAATTTTCTCGGATTGCAGACGCTTCGCCGTCTCTTCCTTCTGGAACTGATCCTGCTTGCTGTCGATGACTTCCTCAATGGCAGCCCGAACATCATTGGCGACTTGACCAATAACTGGACGTTCCTCCGCACTAAGCGCACCCATACCACGCAAAATCTCAGTTAATGCACCCTTTTTCCCCAAATACTTTACACGCAGATCACCGAGCGTCTGCGGATCATTCACACCAGACAACTGCTCCAGCGCTTCGATCTTCAATGCCTCTAAACGTTCTTTCATGTGTAATTGCCCCCTTTTTGTGGTGTTTTTGCAACAAAAAAAGGCCTTCTCTCCCCTGAAGGGACGAAAAGACCGTGGTACCACCCTTGTTAGACATCCATTGCTGCGTGGCCCTTATGGCCTGCAACTGGTTCTGTCTCACTTTGTACGGAATAACGACCGTTAACCGTTTGCCCCTACTGTTGCCTCTGTGTCTGCACACAAACAGGTTCAGGGAACCGCTTCGGAGTGAATTTCGGCAGCCTTGTTCTACAGAAACGCTCTCAATCTACGGCGCTTCCTCCCTGTCCAGAGGCACTGCTTACTTATCTCCATCATCACGTTTGCTTAGTTTACCTATATCGATGTAATCATCGATGATCGTTCATAATTATATGCAAAATAGATCGAAATAGCAAGCCGTCCATGTTCTAATTTATGCTTGCACCATTATCTTTCAATTGTTTCAGGCGCTGCTGGATTTCGCGAATCTCAGCTGCCTCGACTGCTCGCTCATTCGAATGCTCGGGCTGTGTCAGACTGTCTTTCCCAGCAGTGCTCACAGGAGACAGCAACTCCGATAGGCGCATCTCCAATCGTAACCGCTCGTCATCGGATTCCCGGGTCTCCAGCGCCACCTCCCGAAGTTTGGTGGACTGCTCCCAATCCGACACACCTCCTTCAAACAGAGTTGCTGTGCCACCAGCCTCCAGATCGCATAACCGATTCGCGAGTGACTTCGTCAGCATCCGGTCATGGGATACAAGCACCAAAGCACCTGAAGCTTGTTTTAATACATTTTCCATGACTTCCTGGGTATCGATGTCCAGATAGTTGGTCGGTTCGTCCAGCACCAGCAGATTGGCTCCGCCAAAGTACAGTCTCAGAAATGCCACTCTGCACTTTTCCCCCATGCTCAAATCCCCAATGCGCTTGAATACATCATCTCTGGAAAATAGGAAACATCCCAGAATGGTACGTGCCGCACTTTGTGTCATGGATGGAAGAGTAAGCAAGCTGTCCAGCAGCGTCTGATTTTCGGGGAGCCCTTCCAGCTCCTGTGAAAAGTAACCGATTTTCAGCTGTGGATGCCGTGTGACCTTGCCTTGCGAAGGTTCCAGTTCACCAATCATCAACTTCAGCAGTGTTGTCTTGCCCGTTCCATTAGGACCTCGTACAGCAAGCCGATCTCCACGTTCCACAGCAATCCGAAGATCGCGCAGCAATGGTTTGTCTCCCGTATATGAAAAACTCACTTCTTCCAGCGCAATCAGCTGGCGTGCAGCCAGTGGATTCATCTGTAATTCCATGTTCAACTTTGCAGCTTCACGAGGTTTATCCACCCGTTCCCGCTCCAAACGTTCCAGCTGTTTTTGTTTCGCATGGTAACGTGAAATATTTTTGTTGGCTTTGGCTTTGTAGAAACTCTGGGTGATCTTCACCTCCACATCAGTCGCCGAATTATGCGCTTTATGGAACCATTCCTGATAATTTCGAATCGTTTCTTCCAACGCCTTACGTTCCAATTCCTGCCTGCGGTAGATCGTTTCCTGTTCGCGTAATTCACGCTCTTTGTGGATCTTGTAGTCGGAGTAACCTCCCTTGTATTTGGTCAGGGCATCTGGACTGAACTCAATGACTCCTGTTGCTACCTGATCAATAAACGTACGATCGTGTGATACAAATAACAACGTACCTTCATATGAGGATAACCACTCTTCCAGCCAGCGCATGCTTCCCTCATCCAGATGATTTGTCGGTTCATCCAGGATCAGGAACTTGGGTTTGCTGACAAGCAGCCCCGCCAAACGAGCCTTTGTTTTTTGTCCACCGCTCAAGGAATGATAGGGTCTGTTCCAATGCTCTGCGGATAATCCAAGGCGAGTCAGTACTTTCTCTACCTCAGTCTCCCACATATAACCGTTCAACTGTTCATATTGCTCCATCACTTGTGTATAAGCTGCAAGCAGCTCTTCATCCGCTTCAGTGCTCATGCTCAACCGTTGTTCCAGTTCTTCCAAGTTCCGTTTCACTTCATAGATCTGACCGCTCTCACGGCGGACCGCATCCAGTACATTCATCCCGGTCTCAATCTCCGAGCGCTGGCGCATGAACCCCCATTCCTGCTGAGGGATATGACGTTCAATCCGTCCTCCACCATGCTCCTCACCCAAAATGATACGTAACAACGTTGTCTTGCCACATCCGTTGCGACCCAAAATGGCGAGTCGTTCGCCCTCATTAATCTCCAAATTTAATCCTGTAAACAATTCAATACCGTTCCATTCTTTTGATACTTCATGTAAGCGTACCAATGTCATCATGAGGCCTCATCCTTCCTGCATCCTTTTTGCTGAACAAAAAAAACCGCTGGCATCAGCCGGCGGTTTGGCAATTCAGGGTTGGATCAAGCATTCAAAGACAGATCTAAGGTAAGCTACGGCATGAACAAAGAAACCCAAAATACAGGGTACACGTAAACCTCAATGGCTTACTTGCTCCATACCTTTTCCCATAGCTGAATTTGGACACACGAATCCCCTCATTGCTCAGCCGCTCTGGCTGACTGCGTCATAAAACCGTCTGCAGTTAACTGGGGTTCAATTCATGTGTTTTACTTCATGGGACGTATGGTTACCTCTCATTCATGTGTAGTATCAATTTCTCCGTTATTGTACCAGATCATTGGAAAAAAGCAAAGGGTATATACATTAAACTAAAGAATACTTACTTACTCGCCACTCCGAAAACAGAACAATCTTCTGATCGCTGTTACCACGAGATTTCTTTTAAGGTAATAGAAAAAGCCCCTGCATCGCAAGGACTCCGGTACTACTTCGTTAAGCGGGTGATGGGAATCGAACCCACGCTATTAGCTTGGAAGGCTAAAGTTCTACCATTGAACTACACCCGCATGATTGAAGATTTATTGTTAAGTTCCTTAGGAATTTAACAGTGATTTTACAAATAATAATATACCATGATCCTCTATAGCATGCAAGTCATATTTTCCATTTTTTTCATTACGCATCCATCAAAAAAAAGCAGGAGCACCCTCGCGCCCCCGCTGTTCCCTATCCTGTAGGCTTATCCACATCTCTCAAAAACTGCTTTTCAAATTCAGCGGCTTTAATCGGTTTGCTGAAGAAATAACCCTGAGCCTCGTGACAGTGTTGATTGCGAAGAAAGACCATCTGATCTTCGTTCTCCACACCCTCAGCTGTGACTTTCAGTTGTAAATGATGCGCCATTGAGGTGATGGTAGATACGATCGCTGCGTTATTGCTGTCCTCCATGACTTCATTCACAAATGAACGGTCAATCTTAAGCCGATCAATCGGCAGATCCTTCAGATAGTGCAACGAGCTGTATCCCGTTCCAAAATCATCAATACTGATATGCACACCAATTTCTTTGATTTTGCGCAACTGTTCGAATGACCGGTCTTTATCAAATGTCATGCTCTCTGTAATCTCCAGTTCAAGCCATACAGGCTCTAGTCCCGTCTCTTTGAGAATGCCATTGATATTGTCCAACAAATGGGAGTGCCTGAATTGTCTCATCGACAGATTCACCGAAACACACAGTTTACGATAACCGGCTTCCTGCCACTGTTTGTTCTGTGCACACGCTTCACGAAGCACCCATTCTCCAAGTGGCACAATGAGCCCACTCTCTTCTGCCAGAGGAATAAAGTCCGCCGGAGATACCGAGCCTCGTTGCGGATGCTGCCAACGCACCAAGGCTTCCATGCCAACGATTAGCCCACTTTGCAGATTAACCTGCGGCTGGTAGACCAGGTAGAACTGACCTCGATCCAACGCCTTGCGCAGATCATTCTCAAGCTGCAAACGCTCCTGTGCCTTCATCTGCATCGCATGGGCAAAACGATTCAGTTCCATTCCTTGTTCCTTTGCACTGTGCAAAGCCGTATCGGCATTCTGAATAATCTCCAGTGGTGACTCCCCATCATGTGGGAAAATGGCCATCCCAATTCCAAGTGTCAGATGATACTCATTGCCATCAACCAAGACGGGCTTCTCAAAAAGTTGCAAAATGGATCTTGTCCGACGCAACGCTGTATCGGTTGAACTGAAATCTGTCATCGTTAATGCAAACTCATCTCTTCCCAATCCAAAGACTTCTTCTCCTGGAAGGGACAATTGTTTCAGTCGTTGACCTACCTGACGCAAAACACGGTTAGCTGCTTGCTGTCCAAGCGAATCATTTATGGTTTTGAACCGATTAATATTCAGGACCAATACACCAACAAGCTGTTCCTGCACCACGGCGTCATCCATCATCTTTTTCAGCTGCTGTGAAAGGCGACGACGGTTTGGAAGTCCCGTTACATCATCATGATGAGCAATATAGTTCATCTTGGCTTCCGCGACCTGCTGTTGCAGGAAAGGTGTGTCCACTACGGACGTATACAGTCCTTTTTGGATGAAAAAATATGCCATACAATTACTCAGCAATCCTAATAACAGATTGAGATCGTTCACCCCAGTTGCTGAAACAAAATAACATTCACCAAAAAAGAAACACAGAATGCCACATAGAATGGTTGGTAAATCACTGTCTTTGGTTTTTTTCCATTGTACAAACAAAAGAACTGCAATAATGCCATAGAGCAATCCAACCATAAGATGAACTCGAGTGAAGATACCACCAAGCACTTCCCCATCAAGCATACTCGGCAACATGCTCCATTCCTGAATAGCCAGTATGTACAAAATAACAAAGGTACCCAATGTCCCACTTAACAGTAAGAATTTGCGTGGTAATGCAAACTCTTTCTCATTTAAGGTATACACGAGCAGTAAACCTACGGAACATACCAAAGATCCCATGGTTGACATCATTAAGGAAAACTCCGATTCCATCATGGCTCCATTTGGAATCTCTTCTGCAAATGAAACGATATGAACCAGTTCAAATAGTCCAATCAATAAAAAGAGTGTTGTCAATAATGTCCTCCGAAGCGTTAGCTTCTGTGTCCGAAACAACCAGCTTTGATTATAGATGCCGATACAAGCCGCTACCGCAGCAAATCCACCCAAGAGTGTCAAAACCGGGTAACCCGATATGATCAGATCAGAGCTTGAAGAAGAACGAAACCATTGACTTGCGAGGAAACATAATAAGCCGCCCACAGCGACCCAAATTATTTTTCTCTGATCTTGCAGATTAACCTTCATGCCGTGTTTTCCTTCCCGGGATCACCTATCCTGAATTACATTAACCAAACTTAACAACTTACTACACGATTCGACAAAAAACATATTAACCAACGTTCAATTCACATGCATACACATGCTATCTGGTACATAATAACATTTAATTTTGTATACGTGAACTAAAAAATAGTTACTCCTAGGAATATTTATTCACAAATATATAGAAAAACAAGGCATTAAGAACTAAAAAAACATGGATCTCCAGTTAGAGTCCATGTTTTCCTATTTTGCAACTGTATTTCAGACTATATTACTTCTCAAAATTCACTTCTGGTGTTGTTAATTTATCATAGAAATCAACAACCTTATCCTTGTCTTCCGATGAGCGAATCGCCATTGCTGAACGTGGATGCTCGTCCAACGCGCCTGTAATCATGTAAGGCAGAATGTAACCCCATTCTTCTTTTTCTCTGAGTGGAACCATCAACTGTTCCAACACACCAAGTACTGGACGCAGATTGTATTTTGTTCCTTTCAGATGAGCTACGAGCAATTCGGTTGGACAGTTTCCTGCCGCACGTCCCATACCATACACAGAAGCATCAAGCAGTTCGACGCCAAGTTCTGCCGCAACCAATGTGTTAGAAAACGCAAGTTGCATATTATTATGTGTGTGAACACCAAGACGTTTGTTAGGCAAGTGAGTCTTGAACTTCTCTACCAGATATTTCACATCATTATGGTCCAAGCTACCGTAGGAGTCTACAATGTAAACAACATCCACAGCGCTTTCTTTGATCAATTCAAATGCTTCCAGCAATTCATTCTCCATAACATTGGAGAGTGCCATAATATTAAGTGTAGTTTCATATCCACGATCATGGAATGTTTGAACCAGTGCAAGTGCCTTGTCTACATCTTTGCTGTAGCAGGCAACCCGGATCAGATCCAGCATGCTCTCACTGCGAGGCAAGATATCATTTTCGTCCACACGCCCAACGTCAACCAGTGCAGACAGTTTGGTATTGCCTTTTTGAGGAATAACTTTACGCAGGAAATCATCGTTCAGGAAACGCCATGGTCCTGCTTCCTCGGCACCTTTAAGCAACTTTGGAGAGTTCTTATATCCAATTTCCATATAATCAACGCCAGCTTCATTCAATCCAGCATATAGCTGTTGAACAAAGTCCACGCTAAAGTCCCAATTATTCACCAATCCGCCATCACGGATCGTACAATCTACAATTTTGCAATGATTTGTCTTCATTAATGTCTGCTCCTTTTCTGACCAACTTGTGTATTCCTCTCATGATACTTGAACGTGACAAGAAAAGTAAAGGGATTCCGGACTTATTTACTTCGATAAGATCTCCAGATTCGGTCAATCTCAACCATATCGGAACGATCGGGAGCTTTCTCTCCATAACGGACGGCATTATACGTATCTGGCAGTCTCGCAGACAGCTCATCTTCTTCTACCTTCATACCATTCTGAATAATGGTATGTGCAGCCTCCAGCGGAGTGTGTGTCCGCTGTATTTCCACGCCTCGATGAGCGGCTCTTTCAATCCAAGTCCGATAGTAATACCGAACACGTTCGGCATCCTGTGCAGGTGGCGCCTCTTTCTTGCGAAACCAATTCTTTCGGACTTTTGCTGGCGCATCAAGCGTCTCACTGACATCGATATACTCCGTCCGTGGTTCTGCCTTCTTTTCACCTGGTTGTAACATCCCCTTGAATCGGTCCATAAGTCTGTTTATCGTTTTTTGTCCCAACCTCAGAAGCAGCCACAGAATTACTCCTGCTACAGCACACATCACTACCCATCCGAGGATGTTCCAGAAGACTGAGGGCTCGGATGGCGGCTCTCTCCAGTCATTCGGTATATTTAACTGCTGATTGGGGTTGTCCATTGGTAATCGTGGCTCCTCGCCGGAAATCGGACCAAACCATCCCCTGATCCATGCAAGCAAGCGATCACGTAGCGGTCCCAGCCAGGCAGCCAGACTTGGGAAAGCACCAATCGCGACGATAACAATAAACATCCACATGAACCGCTGATGATTCGCACGTGCAAAATCTCTTAATACCAATCTTCTCTTGCCGTCATTGAGTATTGCCTGATCCAGTTGTAGCATATATCGTCCAACTAGCCAAAAGGCAAAGCTGATCACTCCGGCAATATAGATCCATAGGGTATAGGTTCGTATCGGCTGCATGAATTCCAACGAGTTCGAAGCAATCATAAGCACGATCGCACTGATTACACCCATAATCTGCAAGCGCCATAACAATACAGAATGAAAGACTGGCTGGAGGGTCAGACCTGCATAAGCCGAGATGACTCCACACAGTACCAATGTGATGATATCCGGCAACGGGAGAATAAGGCTCATCCCAACAACGAGTGCGAAGAGAAATCCTATGACTAGTGCCGCTAGTCCACGAATGAGTGTACTTTTCTCGCTAAAACCTGGAATTTTATGCTGAATGAACTGTCCCAACCAACCTACAAGAACAACCAAGATGAATAATGTGTACGGCAAATGTTCCATTGCGTAGAATGAAGCAAGCGTAAATATCGGAAAAAGGTATATACCAGCCATCAAGACGGCAAGCATTGCTATGAGTCCTGTGGTCGTCGCTACCGGTCTGTTCCTCATGCACTCACCGCCTTCGTATTACCCTTCACGTCCTCTACCGGGAGAATCGTTACACGATGTCCTTGTTCGTGCAGACGTGCAATCTCGTGCTCCATAGCGGCAGATACATAGGATGTAATCAGCAGATAGCTGCGGATTTGCTGTGCTTCTTCATTCAGACGTACTTCATCATTCAGGAATTGCTCCATGGGCACCATACATTTTAACTCTGTCTCGGCCATAGCTTCCAGTAACCGTTCCAGATGGGGCGTGCCATAATCCGGCTCAATCCGAAGTGTATCGCGGCCTCCACCCACATGATAACCATTATGGGCGAAGCCTGCCGGCAACCCTCTCCCGATGGCATCCACTGCAGCCGTGGCAGCGTAACGAAGTGCCCGTTCAATCTTTTCCGGTCGAGTAACAACACTCCACATATCTGCAGATTCCTGAATATTGACTACAATCCAGGATTGCGGATCAGCCGTCCATCCCTGTTTGTAGACTTGTAATTCACCTGTACGTGCACTCGCTTTCCAGTGAATACGATTCATGGGGTCGCCTGCACCATAAGGCCGAACACCCAGAATCAAGAAAGGATCTTCAACGATCCATCGTGATACTTCCACTTCTCCCTGCCATACCTGATAAATTGCAGGAAGATCCTCTGCATTCACTAATGAGGGATACACAATCATAGACATTTGCAAAGGAATCGGTTTGGTGGAACGCCACACGCCAAAGAGATCCCCACCTGTCATCGTTGCTGTATTTAATGGATAAATTCCACGCTGAGTACATGTGAAAGGATGCTTGCGCGTAATACGAGTAAACGGTTTTAACGTAAAAATACTCTTATGGTTCTGATAGATCTCGCCTTGACTAATATCCATACCTGAGCCGGAACGAAATACAAACGACACTGGCATCATCGATTCAAGTCTGAGCCACGGTACGGAGACTCGTTTCTCATTCGATATCGTCTCCACCATCTCAAGTTCATCTCCAGCGTAACAACGTAGCTTGCTGAATTGTCTGCTGTACTTGAGTTTTCGCAGTGCAGGTCGTCCAAACCACACACCATGTATAACAACGACAATGCCTCCAACAAGGACAAGCCATAATAATGCCATAAGATTAACGCCCGCTTGTAGCGAGATTCTCCGTAGGCACTTCTGTCTGATTCAGAAGTTCCTGGATGATACGCTCCGCCAAGCCCTCTTGTTGTCTGATCCGGTTACGGAATACCAGTCGGTGCGCCAGCACAGGTTCCGCCAGTACTTTAATATCATCAGGCAAAACAAAGTCTCTGCCATGCAGTGCAGCCCATGCCTGACTTGCCTTGAGTAATGCCTGAGCCCCTCGTGGACTTACGCCAAGCGAAAGCTCAGGATGTTGCCTTGTCGCTTCGGTTAACTGAATGATATATCGTAGCAAATCTTCGTTGATTTGCACTGTTTTATACGTATCCTGCGCCTTCAAAAGTTCTTCACGACTGATCACTGCCGAGAGATCATCAACAGAACGACTGGCTACCGTACGTCTCAAAATTTCTACACTCTCTTCACTGCTTGGATAACCCATGCGAATTTTCATCATAAAACGATCCATCTGCGCTTCAGGTAGTGGAAAAGTTCCCTGGTTATCTACAGGATTCTGGGTGGCGATAACGATGAATGGCCGTTCCAACTGTCTCGTTGAACCGTCGATACTGATCTGGCGCTCTTCCATACACTCCAGCAAGCTTGATTGTGTACGCGGTGTAGCCCGGTTAATCTCATCGGCTAGTACAAGATTGGCAAACAAGGGGCCGGGTCGGAATTCAAAATCCCCTTCTTTTTGATTAAAAAAATGAATCCCTGTTAAGTCAGAGGGCAGCAAGTCCGGTGTAAACTGTATCCGTTGGAATGTGCAGTCCAATGAAGAGGCTACCGATTTGGCGAGCATCGTTTTCCCAGTACCCGGTACATCCTCCAGCAGCACATGTCCTGACGCTATGATCGCTGTCATCACCAGCTCTATCGTATGCTCTTTTCCCACAATCACTTTTCCCACGTGATCCATCAGTTGTTGATTCATTCGTTCCATTCCTTGGATTTCCATCTGCATCTCATCCTTCCGTTATGGAGCTTATGTATTCGCATTCATTACTAACTATAACCGTTATTGGCAACATAAAACAAAGGAGTTGGCAAATGGCCAACTCCTTAACTCCCCGCTTTTCTCAATATACCAAGGGTAACATAATTATAAACCGCGTGCCTTCGCCCTTTTTGCTATCCACAGAGATAGTGCCTCCATGGTTCTTGATGATCCGGTAACTCACCGAAAGTCCAAGCCCCGTTCCGCTCTCCTTGGTCGTGAAGAATGGATCAAACAGACGTACAAGCGTGTTATGGTCCATCCCATGACCGTTATCCGCGATGGAGATCTGCACGAATTTGTTTTCCGTGGCGGTAGATATTCGAATTAGACCCGTATGTTCTTCGCCAACTTCCTCAATGGCATCCATTGCGTTTTTCACCATATTCAAAATAACCTGCTTAATCTGTTTGACATCAATGGACACATTCAGCGGGGCATCCCCTTCATCCAGTACGATCTCGCATCCCTTCATCAACCCTTCGCTTTCGGTCAGCAAGACCACCTCTTTGAGCAAAGAGTCGACGGATATCACGGTCTTCTGTGGAGCTGACGGTTTGGAAGAATTCAAAAATTCGTAGATGATGTCATTCGCCCGATCAATCTCCGTCAGTATGATTCGAGCGTACTCGTCTTTGCCGAGCTGCAGCAAATGGGGCCTGAGCAGTTGAATGAACCCACGGATTGCAGTCAACGGATTACGAATTTCATGAGCAATAGATGCTGAAATTCGCCCCAGCATCGCAAGTTTGTCATTTTGATAAGCGGTCTGTTCAATTTGTTTATAATCAGATACATCTTTGACGCTGAACAAGAAGTCGCCATCCATCTGATCACCGTACGTCACAGTAACCAGCCAATGCCTTCCGTATTCATCAATCAACTCATGATAGCGCTTACGATGAAAAATAGTTTCCCGATAGATACGTAAAATTTTCTTTTTCTTGAATCGGCTCATCTGCGGATGATGCAGCATTTGCATCAGGGTGCAGCCGCTCAACAGACTTCTTGGAAGTTCCAACAACTTTGCCATCTGAACGTTAATAAACGTCAATACACCGTGACTGTCAAACAACATAATACCGCTATCCAGATGTTCCAGTACATTCTCGTACTTGTTGTTATCCAGATGCACAGGCGGGAAACCATCCGTTGGTTGAGGCACTGTATCCTGAAATTCACTAATCATGTCAGGTTCCTCCTTTTCACGTAAATGATAAACTTGCCATTCGGACATCATATCATCACAGAAACAGGAAGGGCCGATTTTATTTTTCATTACCGGTGCCCTTTCGTTGGGGGGCTGAGCCGAAAATATGGATGGCATGGCCGGAACTCAAGCTGGTCTATTCCCGGTAACCAACAGTCGATCCGGAAAATCATATACGTTTGTCCCATTCTGACCTTCTCCTATTCCCAAACACGAACATTTTTTGCTCCGCCTCTTTTGCAAGTCTGTTTTTATCATAGACAAGTTTATAGAAGAGAGTCAATCGGAGAAAGTGTCGAATGGAAATTATTTTAAAAAAAACCTCGAATTAGTTCCAGAACACAGCACAAAAACGAAGCCGTTTCACCCAGTAGGCAAATCAGCTTCGTTTTTAATATCTTTAATTGGTGATATATCCGAGATCATCTATAGTCCGGTCTTATTATGCTGAATTTTCAGTCTGCGCTGACTCATCACAGCTAATCGACGTTTAAGTTCGCTTTCCCACTTCTCGTCTTTGGTTTCCTTCGCGAGCCTGAGCAAATCCAGAGCCATATCAATCTGGCGCTGCACAATGACCATGGCATCCTCGCTCTCACGGTTTACACAGTTTTCAAAAATCGCATCCTCATCTTCTGTAACATAATCTTGAAAGTCAATCTCGGATGCACCGTCTCCATGCGCATATTCAGCCAGAATTTCGTATTCGTTTTCCACTTTATAATGCACCTCAACCCGGTGACACACCGGGCAAAACAGCAGGGGAACATTATGAACCTGGGTGCGGTAATGCTTCAGCGTGCCCTTCGTTCCAACCATACTTGCCCCACAACAGTAACTCATTTTTGTTCACCCTCCTTATTACGTGCCGGGACTTTTTTTGTTAAAATGCCATCCCGTACACTTACAGCACTTCCAAAAAGGAATAGTTCCATCAGTGTATCACATTCATGTACAGATTATAAATGCAGAGCACCGGAATATTTACCGGGTTTCCATACCCTATTCGCCTTGAAGGCCATCAATTCCTCTTTCAACAGATAAAAAGAAGACTTTCTTCTAATATATTATTAACACGCTTAGCTGCTTGTTCAAACACTTTTGATTAACTTCGTGATAACTTCCGTCAAAAGGGTGCAAAAAGCCCTCAATCCCTAACGGGATGAGGGCTTGAACAAAAACCGTTCAAGTTAATCTGGCTTACAGGTTAGTGTCGCCTGGTTTCCAGTTCATTGCACACAATCCGCCGGATTGCAGTGCTTGCAGTACGCGAAGTGTTTCTTCAACACTACGGCCTACATCGTTGTGGTTAACCACTTGATATTTCAATTCGCCTTCTGGATCGATGATGAACAGACCGCGCAATGCTACGCCTTCTTCTTCGATCAGAACGCCGTAATCTTTAGCCACTTGCTTCGTGATATCGGAAGCCAGCGGGAAGTTCAATTGACCCAGACCATTGCTGTCTACAGGTGTATTGATCCATGCTTTGTGGCTGTGTACGGAGTCTACGCTCACGCCAAGAATTTCTGTATCCAAAGCTTTGAATTGCTCGGAAGCAACGCTCAAAGCTGTAATTTCAGTTGGGCACACAAATGTGAAGTCCAAAGGATAAAAGAAGAATACAAGCCATTTGCCACGATAATCGGACAGTTTAACGGAACCAAAGTCTTGTCCGTCTCCCGATACTGTTTCCATTGCGAAATCCGGTGCTGGTCTACCTACCAAACGTTCTGCCATAACTAAAAATTCCTCCTTTGGGATTATGTAAGCATCCTTGCGGATTGCTCATCATCAAGAAAAACGCGTACGCTTTTCCTGTAATTAAAATGATTTGATACTTGATAACAAGTACAAGTAAAATGTTATCATCCGGACTTCCCAAAGTCAAGATTATAAACATTATTTTTTTATAATCATTATAAATAAGGATTTTTCGTGGCAAAAATGATAAAGGAACAGCCCTCTGTACATTCCATAACTGGAAACAAAGGGCTGCCTGTAGTTGGTAATATAATTACGCCTGTTTCTGAATAGCCGCCACGATCAAATCGCCCATTTCGGTCGTGCTGATCGCTGTGCTCTTGTCTACAGCAATATCACTTGTGCGGTGTCCTGCGTTCAATACATCCGATACAGCCGCTTCAATGGCATCCGCACCTTCTGTATAACCAAAGGTTGTACGGAACATCAATGCCAAAGAGAGAATGGTTGCAATCGGATTAGCGAGGCCTTGACCTGCGATATCCGGTGCAGAACCGTGTACCGGCTCATAGAGTCCGAAGCTGCCCTCTCCCAGTGATGCAGATGCGAGCATACCGATGGAACCTGTCAACATCGCTGCTTCATCACTCAAGATATCTCCAAACATGTTTTCCGTTACGATGACATCGAAGCTGGACGGACGACGCAGCAATTGCATCGCGCAGTTGTCTACCAGTACATGCTCCAGTTCAACATCCGGATAATCCGGTGCTACCCGGTTCACGACTTCACGCCAGAGACGGGAAGTTTCCAATACGTTGGCTTTGTCTACAGAAGCCAGCTTTTTGCGACGTCCTTGCGCAATTTCGAATGCCTGACGAACGATCCGCTCCACTTCTGTTACATTATATGCACACGTATCTACTGCCTCTTCGCCCTGTGCACTTTCACGTCTGAATTTCTCACCGAAGTAGATCCCACCTGTCAACTCACGTACCACCATCAGATCTGTACCTTCCAGTACTTCAGGCTTCAGAGTTGAAGCATCCTTCAAGCAATCAAATACAACAGCCGGACGCAGGTTGGAGAACAATCCAAGTGCTTTGCGAATACCCAGCAGGCCTGTTTCCGGGCGAAGCTCCTTGCTGTTGTTATCCCATTTTGGACCACCAACCGCTCCAAGCAGGACTGCATCTGCACTTTTACATACAGTCAGTGTTTCTTCAGGAAGAGGTGTACCCTTCTCATCAATCGCGATTCCGCCAAACAACGCATGCTCTGTTTCAAAACGATAACCGAATACTTCCTCCGTACGTTTAAGAACTTTCTCAGCCTCAGCTACGACTTCAGGGCCAATTCCGTCACCTGCAATAACTGCAATTTTTTTCACGTCTGCCATTGGGTTGTCCACTCCTTATATTTCATTCATTAATTATTCATAAAGTAACGTCTCATATTAACTCTCTCCTTTGTATCATATTCCAAGGTCATTTGACCAAGATATACAATCTATGACTTTAATAGATTTTACCTATAAGCCAATAGAGATTGGCCTTTCCAAGTTGTTCTGACCTCCCGGCTGGGTTAAAATATAGCTGAATTCAAATCAGGTACGTAGGAGGGATAAGCAACATGCAATATTCGTATTTGGGTAAATCAGGCCTCAAGGTCAGCCGAATCTGTCTCGGTACCATGAATTTCGGGCCTGCTACAGATGAAAAAGAAGCTTTCCGCATTATGGACGCAGCACTCGATGCAGGCGTGAATTTTTTTGATACCGCTAACATCTACGGCTGGGGTGAAAATTCCGGCCTTACCGAAGAAATTATCGGACGCTGGTTCAACCAGGGTGGGGGCAGACGTGAAAAAGTAGTTCTGGCCACCAAAGTCTATGGCTCCATGCATGATGATACAGATGGCCCCAACAACGAAGCTGGCCTCTCCGCCTACAAAATCAGACGGCATCTGGAGGGCTCCCTCCGCCGCTTACAGACCGATCATATCGAGCTATACCAGATGCATCATGTAGACCCTGCCATATCGTGGGACGAGCTGTGGGGTTCGTTCGAGAATGCCGTTCATCAGGGTAAAATCGGTTATGTAGGATCGAGTAACTTTGCTGCATGGCAGATTGCAATCGCTCAAAGTGAAGCCAAGAATCGTCATTTCCTCGGCCTGGTTTCCGAACAACATAAATATAGTCTCAACTGTCGTTTGCCTGAGTTAGAAGTACTGCCCGCAGCCAAAGAGCTGGGCCTCGGCGTCATTCCATGGAGTCCACTGGATGGTGGATTACTGGGACGTAACGCTCTGCAGAAACTGGAAGGAACACGCAGCGGGGGCATCGCTGGACGGATCGAGCAGCAGCAAACTCAGCTTGAAGACTTTGCCGCACTGTGTCGTGATCTCGGTGAACCACAGGATACGGTGGCTTTGGCATGGGTTGCAGCCAATCCGGCAGTGACCGCCCCGATTATCGGACCACGTACGCTGGAGCAGTTTGAGACCGCACTCAAATGTCTGGACGTGACTTTGGATGAAGCCGTGCTCAAACGTCTGGATGAGATTTTCCCGGGTCCAGGTGGACATGCACCTAATGCATACGCGTGGTAATAGCTTGATAGCGTAAGCCAATACAATAGGTAATTGTAGAAAATGTACTGTGTTTTACTTCCATAATTATATAAATAATAAGCAAAAGAGTCTGACCCTCCACAGGAGAGTCAGACTCTTTACGTACCTCACTAAACGTAACAAAGCAAGCCGAACTATCTTCTATATCCATTAAATTAAAGATATATCATTCTAGCAGCATACATGTATCTCAGCTTAAAGTTCAGTTCAATGAAGGGTGCGTGCTTCTTGCATTGGAGCCTACAGATTAACGTTTACACGGTTCGTATATGTCTTGCGCTTCTCAATCAATTGATTCAGGCCGTCTACATAGGCACGTGCACTTGCACCCAATATATCTGTGCTTACGCCACGTCCTTGTACCGAAACCTGATTCTGAGTCAGCACAACATGTACTTCACCCAATGCATCTTTACCGTGCGTTACCGATTTGATGGAGTAGTCAGACAACGTTACATCTTCCCCACTCACTTGGTCAATCGCATTGTAGATCGCATCTACCGATCCGTTACCTTCTGCTTGCTTCTCAAGCGTATCCCCGTCAAGCGTTGCAATGCGGACTTTGGCCGTTGGTACCGATTCATCTCCGTACGTTACGAAGATGGATTCCAGTTTATACACCTCAGGTGCATCCTGCAATTTCTCTTCAATTACGGCAAGCAGATCTTCGTCAGTAACTTCTTTTTTCTTATCAGCCAGATCTTTGAACTGGGCGAAAGCCCGATTCAATGCTTCTTCTTCCAGCTCATATCCCAGATCAATCAACCGTTCACGGAAGGCATGACGACCAGAATGTTTACCCAGTACAAGTTTACTTTCCTTCAGACCGATGGACTCTGGGGTCATGATCTCGTACGTGGTTTTTTCCTTCAGCATACCATCCTGGTGAATGCCGGATTCATGTGCGAAGGCATTTGCCCCAACAATGGCTTTGTTTCCAGGCACAACCATACCTGTCAAACGGCTAACCAAACGACTGGTCCGTGCAATCTCAGACAACTGCAGCGATGTTTTCGCCTGGAAAAATTCCTGACGTGTCTCCAGCGCCATAGCAATTTCCTCGATCGCCGTGTTTCCGGCACGTTCACCAATGCCATTGATCGTACCTTCGATCTGATCGGCTCCGTTGAGAATGGCTGCAAGTGTATTGGCCGTCGCCATACCCAAGTCATTATGGCAGTGGGCACTCAGCTGTACCTTTTCAATACCGTGTACATTCTCCTTGAGATGTTTGAAAATGTTTCCGTATTCATATGGGCTCAGGTAACCAACCGTATCCGGAATATTCACGACAGCTGCACCTTCTTCAACAGCCATATTCACCATTTCCACGAGGAAATCATACTCGGTACGACCTGCATCCTCAAGGGAGAATTCGATCTTCGAGAATGTTTTCTTTGCATAACGAATCGCGGAACGAGCTGTATCCAGTACCTGCGCTTTGTCCATACGCAATTTATGTTGGCGGTGAATAGGTGAAGTTGCCAGGAAAACGTGAATGCACGGGTCCTGTGCACCTTTAAGTGCTTCCTTAACCGCATCAATGTCTTGCTCTCTGGAACGGGACAAGCCAATTACAGTCACATTTTTGACCGCATTTGCTACTGCATTGACAGCTGCCAGATCACCTGGAGATGCCGCCGGGAAACCCGCTTCCATCCGGTCAATGCCAAGCCGCTCGAGCTGATGGGCAATTTCCACCTTTTCACGAGTGTTCAGATTGACTCCCGGGGATTGCTCTCCATCACGCAGCGTTGTGTCAAATACATAGATTTTACGCACGCTTCGCACCTCCTGTACTTGTTATTATATGTTTCTCTGAACCAGCAATAGCGGCTCACGCATAAGCACGGCCGCTATTCCCAGTTAAAGCTCTAAGTTTACTTGATTACCTTAAAGTGCATGCTCTAGAAGTTAATGCTTACTTCTTGATCCAGTGCATCATCTCACGCAATTGTCCGCCAACCACTTCGATTGGGTGTTCAGCTTCGTTACGACGAGTTGCTGTCAAGAATGCACGTCCGGATTGGTTTTCCAGAATGAAGTCGCGTGCGAATTTACCTTGTTGGATATCTGTCAGGACTTCTTTCATTGCTTTCTTCGTATCTTCAGTTACAACGCGAGGTCCAGTTACATAGTCACCGTACTCAGCTGTGTTACTGATGGAATCACGCATGCTTGAAAGTCCGCCTTCATACATCATGTCAACGATCAGCTTCAGTTCGTGCAGACATTCGAAGTATGCCATTTCAGGAGCGTAACCCGCTTCTGTCAATGTTTCGAATCCAGCTTTTACCAATGCACTCACGCCACCACACAGAACAGCTTGCTCACCGAACAGATCTGTTTCTGTTTCTTCACGGAAGGAAGTTTCGATAACCCCTGCGCGTGTACAACCGATACCTTTAGCATAAGCCAAACCGATTTCTTTAGCTTTACCCGTTGCATCTTGCTCAATCGCGATCAGGCCCGGTACACCAAAACCTTCCACATAAGTACGACGTACCATGTGACCAGGGGACTTAGGAGCTACCAGCAATACATCGCTGTTTTTTGGAGCAACGATTTGACCGAAATGAACGTTGAAACCGTGTGAGAAGAGCAATGCAGCGCCTTCTTTCAGGTTTGGTTCGATTTCGTTTTTGTATACAGAAGCTTGAGTTTCATCTGGCAGCAAGATTTGAACTATATCTGCGCGGCTTGTTGCTTCAGCCGGGGACAGAACTTCAAATCCGTCATTTTTTGCAGTGTCGAAGGATTTACCTTCACGAAGTCCGATGACTACGTTCAATCCACTATCACGAAGGTTTTGAGCTTGGGCGTGGCCCTGGCTACCATAACCGATTACCGCGATCGTTTTTCCTTTCAATACGTTAAGCTCTGCATCCTGTTCATAATAAGTAGTTACTGGCATGTTTATAAGTCCTCCTTTGTATTGTAAAGAACCCTTCATTAATGAGCGGGTGTCTCAAGGGACCGCCTCGCTTGGAGTGTCAAAAGCATCTCTGGTCTGATCCGATCCGTTCAGACACCCGCCCATTAATGCGGGAATGTAGCTATATTTTCAAGCGTTACATCACTAAAATGTTAAATTACAACTGTTAAGGGACTGACACTCACATAAGATCAACTGTATATGTTAGCTAACCGTCGTCCCTCTTCATTCATTATAACTTTATACGTTGCCGCGTACCAATGCAGTTATGCCTGTACGGGACAATTCGCGAATGCCATATGGCTTGAGCAATTCAATCATAGCATCAATTTTGTCCGTATCTCCGACTACCTGCACAATCAGGCTGCCTGGACCAACATCTACAACGGATGCGCGGAATGTTTCTACCACACCCAGAATTTCAGGACGCTCGGAAGGCTCTGCTTTCACTTTAATCAAAGCGAGTTCACGGGCTACCATCGGTTTCAGGCTGAAATCAACCACTTTAATAACATCGATGATTTTATACAATTGTTTCTCAATCTGCTCCAGCGTTTTATCGTCACCAATGGTGACAATAACCATCCGGGAGAGTCCTGGTTCTTCCGATTGACCTACGGTAATACTCTCAATGTTAAATCCGCGTCGACCGAACAACCCTGACACACGCTGAAGGACGCCTGGCTGATCGTTTACCAATATTGAAATCGTATGTCTAATCATTCGTCAGCATCCCCCATCAGCATTTGATCAATTGTTGCTCCCTGCGGAACCATTGGATACACATTTTCATCCTTGCGTACTACGAATTCTACAACGACTGGTCCTGGTGTATCCAAAGCTTCCTGCCAAGCACGCGCTGCTTCTTCCTTATTCGTTGCACGCAATCCTTTCACGCCATATGCTTCAGCCAGTTTTACAAAATCCGGGCTTCCTGCCAAATCAATGTGGCTGTAACGGTTCTCATAGATGAGTTCCTGCCATTGGCGAACCATTCCAAGTACCTGATTGTTAATGATCACAATTTTTACCGGTATATTGTTAATGGCACAGATTGCGAGTTCTTGGGAACACATCTGCATTCCGCCGTCACCGTTAATGGAGATAACGAGTCTGTCCGGATTGGCCATCTGAGCACCAATTGCAGAAGGGAATCCAAAGCCCATCGTTCCTAGACCACCCGAAGTTACCCATGAACGTGGTTGATTAAACTTGTAATATTGTGCCGCCCACATCTGATGTTGTCCCACATCCGTAGTCACAATCGCTTCACCTTTGGTTGTATCATTCAACATTTCAACAACCCACTGCGGTTTCAGCACTTCGTCTGAATCCGTATAGCTGTATGGCTTCTCTTGTTTCCACTGTTTGATCTGGTCTCTCCATGCATCTGCACGCTCTGCACGTCCAACTTCTTTGTTGGCTATTTCAAGTACGGTCTTCACATCACCAACGATTGGAATATCGGTTGCAATGTTTTTACCAATCTCAGCCGGATCAATATCGATATGAACGATTTTGGCATGTGGAGCGAATCCGTCCAGCTTACCTGTTACCCGATCATCGAATCGTGCGCCGATATTAATCAGCAGATCCGACTGTTGGATGGCCAGGTTGGATGTGTATGTTCCGTGCATTCCTGGCATCCCTGTCCATAGTTCATGCCCACTTGGGAATGCACCAAGCCCCAGAAGGGTTGTCGTAATCGGAATACCTGTCTTCTCAACAAACTCGAACAGTTCTTCATGTCCTCCCGAGTATACCACACCGCCACCGGCCAGAATCATTGGACGTTCTGCTTCCTGAATGGCCTGAGCCAAACGGTCAACCTGCAGTTTGTTTGGTACTGTCCGTGGATTGTACCCTCTTAATGTAACAGGTTCAGTACTTGGTTCAAACAAGGTTTTGTTGGCTGAGACATCTTTCGGAATGTCGATCAGTACAGGACCTTTACGGCCGGTGTTGGCAATATGGAATGCCTCATGAATGATACTCGACAAATCCTTAACATCTTTTACCAGATAGCTGTGTTTGGTGATCGGCATTGTAATCCCGGTAATATCCGCTTCCTGGAAAGCATCCGAGCCGATCAGGCTGGAATTAACATTTCCCGTAATGACAACCAGCGGCACAGAATCCATATATGCCGTGGCTATTCCAGTAACCAGATTGGTTGCTCCCGGCCCGGAGGTAGCGATACAAACACCAACTTTGCCGCTTGCACGTGCATATCCGTCAGCTGCATGAATTGCACCTTGTTCGTGACGGGTTAAGACGTGTTTGAAATCCTCGAAACCATACATTGCATCGTAAATGTACAACACTGCGCCACCCGGGTAACCAAATACGCAATCCACACCTTCAAGCAACAAACTTCTCAGCAGAATCTCGGAACCGCTAATGACCTCCGGCTTCATCCATTTTTCACGTAATTCATCTGTCGATCGTACTTCTGGAATTTGAGCTCCCATTAGTCATCCTCCTCTCGGAATTTACACCATTCTGACATTTAAAGTTACAAAAAAAACCTTCCATCCCCTGCAAACAAGTTCATGCTTGCGAGGGACGAAAGGTTATCGCTTCCGTGGTACCACCCAACTTTGCCCGAAATTTCGCAATAACGGACCTTACCAGGTACAACAAAACGAATAGCTCAAACGAACATAGTCGTTTCCCATACCTGTTGTCTGTAACGCAGACATACGATTTTCCCTAATACGCGAAAGGAGTGACATCCAGTGCTTTTCAGGAAAACAGCTCCGAGGTGAGCTCGTATATAAGGGATAATGGTGGTGGTTTCAGCAATTCCAGCCACTCTCTGAGCAAAAGAGCCCTTAAAACTTCGTCCTCTTCATAGCCGATGAAATATTCTCGTTAAATGTTAGGAACATTATATGATTCCTCCAACCGATAAGTCAATACCTGTTTTGCATAAAAATTCAGAGAACCTTCCTTCCTCCCTCTTCAGCCTATAAGGTTGCCCTAATCCTAGCGCTTCATTCAGTCACCTTTTATCTTACTTCAGGCATAGGATATACGAGCAGCACGACTGGTCCTGAAAGGAGGCTCCGCATGGTGATTCGGCAACGCACATCCAAGCTGGATGATGGCGCCATCATGAAGCTGATTGACACTCAACTTGTTCCTTTATCCCATATGAGCGAAAAGGAAATTAATAAAATCCGCAAAGAAATACCCCTGCGAATGAACAGGGGCATGACCTTTGTTGTCTCGCCGGAGCCAGACAAAGCTGCTGTGGCATTCATCCATTTTCTCATGCATGGGGAATTGCTCTATGTCGATATGATGGCCGTTAGTCCGAAAGAACAACGCAAACGTTACGGGCAAACTTTGTTGCTCAAAGCAGAGAGCTTTGCGGTATCTCGGGGTTGTCGAAGATCTAAAGTGATGGTGGATGAGGGAAATACCAAAGGGCTTCAGTTTTATCAAAAAAATGGATACAGCGCGATTCGATACATCATGATAAGCCGCTGCTACGAATTGGAAAAAACATTATAGAATGTCCTAGAAAAATCCTGGTGGGCGTGGACCTGGACCATAAGGGCCGAATCCAGGACCAGGTCCATATCCGCCACCAGATCCTCCAGGTCCATATCCCGGTCCGTAGCCTGGACCATATCCAGGGCCTGGTTTTGGTCCAGGTCCATATCCGGGACCGAAGCCGGGACCACCTCCATAAGCATAAGGCAGTGTGGCAATAGCGAGCAGATCAAACAATACCAGTGGCAGAATCGCTTTTGTACGTACTTTTTTGCCATTCAAACGCTTGAGTACCAGTTTGTTGCCCGATACTTTCAACAGCTTTCCCGTAACCCGAGTGCCGTCTTTTTTGATTGCAACAATATTTTTGCCTATTAATTTCATCGCTTCATCACGCGTAACTTGTTGTTTCATACTTTCCCCTCCTCCTCGGATCGTTCAAAACAGTGTATTCGTCCATCACTGAATTCGCCTGTTTCTTTGTCCCTACCTGAAAATATGGGTATCTGCACGAGAACCAAGTTAAACGTGAAAAAGTGGCTTGGTGACGCTCAAAAAAACAAAAAAGGCCCGCACAAGGCGGACCCTTTATCAAAACTCTGAATAGCTAAACTGATATAGAAAAGGTTGTTACCTTTTCCCCGGATCATATGCTTCACCGAGTGCAGACGGAGCCGAAGAACGTCCAACCGCTGCAACGAGAACGATGATGGTAAGCAGGTAAGGCAACATGAAAATAATTTCCTGGGGAATACTTTGTGACCATTCAAACAACTGTACATAGTTTCGGATCGCTTGTGAGAATCCAAAGAAGACAGCCGCACCAAAGGCACCAATCGGATTCCACTTACCAAAAATCATAGCTGCAATGGCAATATAACCTTGGCCGGAAACCGTATTGTGTGAGAATGTACCCGTAGTCGTCAACGTAATCGCAGCTCCACCAATAGCCGCAAGCGCACCACTGATCATAACGCCAATATAGCGATAACGAAGCACTTTAACACCAACCGTATCAGCCGCACTTGGATGTTCACCTACAGAACGAAGGCGCAGACCAAATGGCGTTTTGAACATGATGTAATACGTCAGGAATACGAACAGAATGGCCAGATATGTTGTTGGATATACGTTCTTGAAGAAGGCTTCTCCAAGCAAAGGAATGTCTTTCAACAATGGCACATCAAACTTGCTGAAGCCTTGAACCAACGGTGAATCACCAGAACCTTCAAACAACAGTTTAACCAAGTACAACGTACTTCCTGCTGCCAAAAAGTTAATGACGATACCACTGATAATCTGGTCTGCCTTAAATGTGATAGACGCAACGGCATGAATCAGAGATACCATTACGCCCAATACAATCGCGAGCAAAACCCCCATCCAGGCCGATGTCGTTCCGCCCATGCCCGCTTCTTGAGCATAATGCGCCCCGATTCCAGCTGCAAAGGCACCAAAGACCATAAAACCTTCAAGTCCAAGGTTGGTTACACCTGATTTTTCCGAAAAAATTCCGCCGAGTGATGCAAAAATCAATGCCGTAGCAAAGACAAGCGTCGTATTGATAATTTGCCCAATTGTCAACAAGTCCATCTACAACACCTTCTCTTTCTTACGCTTCGAATAGAACGGTTTAAGTATCCAGCGCACGATGCCTTGTGCCGCAATGAAGAAGATAATCGAACCGATCACAATCCGAATAATCTCAGGCGGAACATCCGCAGCAAAACTCATACCTGCAGATCCGTACGTGAGGGTACCAAACAACACTGCCCCCAATAACACCCCAAACGGATGATTCAAACCAATCAGGGCAACTGCAATTCCGTCAAAGCCTGTTCCCGGTGAACCCGACATTACGGTTTGGTATTGGAACACACCAAGAACCTGGAATGCACCACCAAGACCGGCTAGCATACCACTGATAAACATCGCTTTTACGATATTCCGGTTAACATGCATACCTGCATATTCAGCGGCATTAGGGTTGTAACCTACCGCGCGGATTTCATAACCTTGTTTTGTTTTCCACATATAGATATAAAAGAGCACAGCCATCACAAGGGCAATCAACGTCCCCATGTGTACACGGGAATTGCCCATCAGCTCAGAGAGCCATGTCAAACTAATCGAAGCCGATTCGCTGATATCCACGGAACGATTCTCGCCCTTCAACAGCAAGAATTGGCGAACGATAAGGTTGGCGAGATATAGACCAATCCAGTTCAACATGATACTACTGATAACTTCATTGACCCCACGCGCTGCTTTCAGATAACCAGCAATCGCGGCCCACAGACCACCAAACAATGCACCGGCAATCAAAGCCAGTGGCGCATGAAGGTAGATCGGCAAACCTGCAAACTTAACACCAACAAATGTTGCAGCGGTCATACCAACGAGAAATTGACCTTCTCCACCAATGTTAAACAACCCTGCACGTGATGCAAATGCAAATGCGAGTCCAGTCATGATCAGTGGCGTCATTTCCCGTACTGCTTCACCAAAGTTGTACATGTCGCCAAATACCTTGGTGAACAATGCACCATAGGCTTCAATTGGATTGTAACCACCAATCAGCATGACAACTCCACCGAGAATAAGACCCATAATAATAGCTACTACAGGCAAAATAAATGAATCTCGGGTAAACCATCTCAATACGTTATTCATGCGCAGTACCTCTCTTTTGGGTGCTGCCCGCCATCATCAAGCCGAGCTCCCTGTCATTGGTTTCTTCCGGCAGCACCTCGCCAACGATCTGTCCTTCATAAATAACTGCAATTCGGTCAGATACATTGATAATCTCATCAAGCTCAAATGAAATCAGCAGAACAGCCTTCCCTTGGTCGCGCTGTGCAATCAGTTGCTTTTGCACGAACTCAATAGCCCCTACATCCAAACCACGTGTTGGTTGCGCAGCGATAAGCAGTTCAGGGTTTTTATCTACCTCACGGGCGATAATGGCCTTTTGCTGGTTTCCTCCGGACAAGGACCGAGCTTTGGTCTCGATGCTTGGTGTACGCACGTCAAATGCCTCAACAAGCCGCTTCGCCTGCTGTTTGATGGCATCGAAGTTAAGGAACCCTTTACGGGTGTATGGTGCTTTATAATACGATTCCAGAACGATATTTTCGCTCACTGAAAAATCAAGTACAAGTCCGTGTTTATGGCGATCTTCCGGAATGTGGGCTACACCCGACTCCGAGATATGGCGCGGAGAATGATTGGACAGCTCCTTGCCTTCCAAAAGAATCGAACCGCTCTCTACTTTACGAAGTCCGGTAAGAGCTTCAATCAGTTCACTTTGCCCGTTACCATCCACGCCTGCGATTCCGACAATCTCTCCTGCACGTACGTTTAGGTTAAGTTGGTTCAGAACCGAAATACCTTCTTTATTCTTGGCCGTTAATTTACTGACTTCGAGCACATTGGCTCCAGGTGTAGCCGGTTTTTTGTCCACTTTGAATGTGACATTCCGCCCCACCATTTTCTCTGCCAGCTCATTCGGATTTGTTTCCGAAGTTTTGACCGAATCAATCACTTTACCCCGACGAATAATCGTTACCGTATCGGAGATTTCCATGATTTCTTTCAGTTTGTGCGTGATCAAAATAATGGACTTTCCTTCAGCTACAAGCTTCTTCATGATGATCATCAGTTCTTTGATCTCTTGAGGAGTCAATACGGCTGTAGGCTCGTCAAATATCAGAATGTCTGCACCGCGATACAACGTTTTAACAATCTCTACACGTTGCTGCATTCCGACAGAAATATCATGAATTTTGGCATGAGGATTCACCTTCAGTCCATACTGTTCGGAAAGACGCTGAACTTCAGCGGCTGCTTTTTTATAGTTAATATTGAGACCCTTCGTTGGTTCAGATCCCAAAATAATGTTCTCTGTTACCGTGAACGGCTGTACAAGTTTAAAATGCTGATGCACCATGCCTATGCCAAGATCGATCGCTCGGTTAGGGCTGTCGATGATGACAGGCTTGCCATTCACTTCAATGGAACCTTCATCTGGCTGATAGAGACCAAATACAATATTCATCAACGTTGACTTACCAGCGCCGTTTTCGCCCAGTAGCGCATGGATCTCGCCCTTACGAAGCTGAAGGCTGATGGCGTCGTTGGCAACAATGCCTGGGAAACGCTTCGTAATTTGTTTTAACTCAACGACGGGGGTTGCTGCACCCATGTAATCACCCTTATAACTGATATAGTGTGGTTCCGCAAACGTAAAAAAAAACGTCTATCGACGTACTTTCAAAGAAGACAGACCGCGCTTAGCTGAAGTTTTTCTTGCGATAATCGAATGGTTCAGCTCATTAAGAACAACTCAATTCCATTATCTTAAGAAAAGCTCCTACCGGAGCGTTGGTGCACAGTGACCTTGTACAATTGTTATGATGACTTGATCAAATGTTCCTGTTCTTGCAATCATAAGGCCGGTCAAGACCGGCCCCAATGATTATTCATTTGCGACTTAGATCAAAATTACTCTGTAGGAACTTTGATTTCGCCGCTGATGATTTTTTCTTTGTACTCTTCTACTTTTGCAAGTGTATCAGCAGATACATTGGCAGTAGAGGTATCAGCAATACCTACGCCGTTTTCTTTCAAAGTCAGGTTCTCGGAACCACCAGCGAATGTACCATCAACTACTTCTTTGTTAACGCGCTTAACTGCTTCGTCAACTTTTTTGATCATGGAAGTCAAAGTGATCTCATCACCAAACTCAAGAGATTGATCTTTGTCTACACCGATAACCCATACATCTTGACCTTGTTTCTTACGAGCACTTGCTTCGTTAAACACACCGTTACCTGTTGCGCCAGAAGCGTGGAAAATAATATCTACGCCTTCATTGTAAAGTGTTGCTGCTGCTGCTTTACCCAAGTCAGGTTTATCAAATGCACCTGTGTAGTTAGAAATGAATTGAGCATCAGGGTTAACTGCTTTAACGCCTTCTCTGAATCCTACTTCAAACTTTTTGATCAGTGGGCTTTCCATACCGCCTACAAAACCAATTTTGTTGGATTTTGTTGTCAGACCAGCCACAACACCAACCAGGTAAGATCCTTCTTCTTCAGCAAATGTTACGGATTTAACGTTAGGAGCATCAACAACACTGTCGATGATCGCGAGTTTAGCATCAGGGTTTTGCTCAGCTACAGTTTTGATTGCATCAGCCAATTGGAAACCGATACCCCAAGTCAGATCATATCCGCCTTTAACGAATTCGTTCAGGTTAGGAATGTACTCTTCATCGGATTTACTTTGCAGGTATTTAACAGCAGTACCTGTTTCTGTTTCAGTCGCTTGCAGAGCTTCCCAAGCGGATTGGTTAAAGGATTTGTCATTAACTCCACCTACGTCAGTAACCATACCGATTTTGAGGTCGGATTTCGCTTCAGTGGATGTGCCACCTGTATCTCCTCCGGCATTTGTTTCTTCTTTCGGTTTGCTACCGCAACCTGCGAGCATAACCGATACCGCCAGCAACATTACCAAAGACAAGCTGAGCATCTTTTTCATTTCTCTTTTTCCCCCTTAATGATATATCCCTCATTCCAATCCAGCCTACAATTGAACGGTTAACAGATAGCAGGAATGACTTTTATGCAGAATGTATGGTTTCTTCGACATTAAAAGCGCATTCTCACCCTTGAAGCATCCTATCATCTGTCGAAAAACCGAACATTATGACATGGAGAGAAAAATCTAGGACTAGCCTACTAGAGGTGATTATACAATCAACCAGTGTTAAAATCCAGATGTTTCATCACCAAAAATCACATATTTTTGTTCTTTTTTTATTGAAAACGCTTAATAATTTAGCGATTTAACACACTAACGTTACAACGATGTGATGTTATATAACAAAAACATATCGTGAACTTTAGTGATGAGAGGGATTTACCTGTTTTTATTTGTATTATTTCACCGTTCGTATTTTATGTATTCCAATGGACCGTTATTCACCAGTTATCTGGTTTCATTGTTCCCTTCCAGACTACAGCCTATTCGCTCTACTCATTCAGAGATTCATCTTCTAATTTCTTCCAAGCCGTAAAAAAAGCCGCCATATAGGTACGGCGGCTTGTATCATACAATTTAAGCGTTGATTTTGCCTTTAGCTACAGTAGCCAAAGAGTTGAACGCATTGATGTCGTTAACGGCCAGATCAGCCAACATTTTGCGGTTCATGTCTACTCCAGCAAGTTTCAAACCATGGATCAGTTTGTTGTAAGACAAACCATTCATACGTGCTGCAGCATTGATACGAACGATCCACAGTCTGCGGAAGTTACGTTTCGTGTTGCGACGGTCACGGTATGCGTATACCAGGGATTTCATTACTTGCTCGTTAGCTGTTTTAAAAATACGGTGTTTGGAACCGAAATAACCTCTTGCCAGTTTCAAAACCTTTTTATGACGACGACGTACTACAAAACCGCCTTTTACTCTTGCCATATTAAAGAACCTCCCAAATAAATATAAATGTATCCGTGGTATGTGTACGGCCGTAGCCGATCCCCCATACGGAATGTACTAATTAAAATTAGCCTTTCAAGTTAGCCAAGCCTTGTTTCAAACGTCTAACATCCCCGGCAGCCATAACTGGGTTACCGTTCAGAACGCGCTTAGCACGTTTGGATTTGTGGGAAAGCAAGTGGTTTTTGTGAGCTTTGTAACGAAGGACCTTACCGGAACCGGTAATTTTGAAGCGTCCTTTCAAACTGCTGTGTGTTTTCATTTTAGGCATTTTGTGTTTCCTCCTCCAATGTTATCAGGCTTTAGGAGCCAAAATCATGATCATACTGCGGCCTTCCAATTTCGGTTGACGTTCAACAGTACAAAGTTCTGCAACTTCTACCTTAACGCGCTCCAAAATCCGTTGACCAATCGCGGCATGTGCAATTTCACGTCCGCGATAACGAACAGAACATTTCACTTTGTCGCCTTCGTTCAAAAACTTAACTACATTACGAAGCTTCGTTTGATAATCGTGCTCCTCAATATTGGAACGGAACCATACTTCTTTAATATCAACAATTTTCTGGTTCTTACGGGCTTCTTTATCTTTCTTTTGTTGCTCATAGCGGAATTTGCCATAGTCCATAATACGACACACCGGCGGTTTAGCCTGTGGTGCCACATTGACCAGATCCAAATTCAGGTCAATCGCCATTTGCAGTGCTTCGCGAATGGGCGTAATCCCAATTTGTTCTCCTTCAGCTCCGACAAGGCGTACTTCCTTCGCCCGAATCTCATCATTAATCATGTGATCTTTACTAATAATCGTCCACCTCCAGGTCATTTTGAATATCCAGTTACACAAAAATAAAAGGGATGCCGGTCAAGCTACCGACATCCCTGTAATCAACACAATTCTTCATGAGTATACACTTCATAAATTATTGGGATCGTTGACCAGCCAACATGTTTGTTGATCAGGTGAGAAGTCGGACTTCTGCTTGTGATTCCATTACTATTCGTTTTAAGGCACTTGAATACTATATCACCCATGAAACACATTGTCAACATTTTTCACAACTTTTTTTTCGCAAATTATACATTTGTTATATCAGATGTCAACAAAGTATCGCACGCATGTTCCTTACCCTTGCTTGCTCTGTACCTCATCCAACCGTACAACACGTGTATGTTGAGTGTGGCTCCACTGTTTGTTGTTCTGCGTAAAGAAAGCGTAGAACGTAATCGGGTACCAAGACAGCAGGTAGATCGGGAACAAAATCAGATATAGATAAACTTTGGCAAAGGTAACCTTCTCCAGCGCCATGGACAACAGGAACGTCAGAATGTTCAAACCAATAGCCACGAACCCAACCCATAACGGGAAGTATCCATAAATATTAGCAATGTGCGGACCACTGAATATAGCCATGTCTACCCACATCACAGCCGTCATCAGGAACGTAAGCAACACCACATAGACATTGGCTCCGTAGATAGCAAGGTCAAATTTCACCAGGCTTCTTTCCTTAATGGACTGCCATAACAGCGGGAAGAAGTATCTACGTGCAACTGTAAAGTGACCTTGCATCCAGCGCAGACGTTGTCTCGCTGAAGCTTTAAATGTTAATGGCTTCTCATCAAATACTTTGGCGTCATAGTTGAAAACAGGATACACATTACGTTGCACACTGCGCATCGTAAACTCCAGATCCTCAACCAGACTTGTTGCACCCCAACCAATTTCCTTCAACAGGTTGGTCTCAAAGCACATTCCGGTTCCTCCGAGGAAATTCGCCATATTCAAGTTATGACGAGACAACTGCCACAGACGGTTGATGTACCAGTAAGATACACCGTAAGCTGCTGTAATCCAGGAATCCTCCGGATTTTTCGTATCAATGTATCCTTGGATAACACGCGAACCATTGTTCAAGTCATCATTCATCTCAAGCAAGAAGTTACGGTCAACCAGGTTATCCGCGTCAAACATAACAACTGCGTCATACTGACGTGGCAATTTCCACAGGTACTTAAGCATCCATTCGATGGCGTACCCTTTACCTCTTAAATCGGCATTGGTACGTACACAGGCGTTTAATCCATGCTCTCTGACAATTTGAGCCGTTCCATCCGTACAGTTGTCACAGATGACAAACACATCGTACAGATCTTCCGGATAATCAAGTTGTTTCAAGTTCTCCATCAAGGCACCAATGACTTGTTCCTCATTGTGTGCTGCGACGAGTACAGCGAATGATTTTGTCGCCGGATAATGTTTCTTTTTCTTTTTCTTAATCAGACCGAACAGCGAAAACGTGAATTGGTACACGGCTAGCAGTGCCAGAATGACCTGCATCGTGACGAATATAGCGTCCAACATCGTTCTCTGTTACCCCCTTTTTTTCAAAACCCAGTTTACTCAAGCATTTCTCTTCCTGATTCTGCAATTTATTTTTTTTTGATCTGCAGAATATGACCCTGTTCTTTTGTGTACTACGTGAATATATCAGGCAATGTTTCAAAGCTTGGTTGCTATCAGTTGGCTGCTTTATCGATTCTGTATCCTTTTCAGTCATTTGTCAAAACCCCAATTCCACTTTTTGAAGCAGAAATGTGATCTTTAAACGCTGAATAGACACTTCGTGATACCACAACCTCGCATTCATGCCTGTTATATCTTATTTTCAGCCGTTTACTTGATTTTTATTTCTAAAGTCCCTGCTTTTTTCATCAGCATGTTATTCTTCGTCAGAGGCTCTATAACAAATAACGCAAACAGACCTCAAAAAGTTTGAAACAGAACTCACATTTTTTTTACCTCATTTCAGCCATGTTGAATCATTGTATCTTTTTTGGCTGACCCAAGTCAAAAAGTTAAGATGGGTATATATCCACTCTTTAACATGAATTTCACTTTCTTTACATGGGTTCTTCTTGAAAAGGACAACATTTAAAAATATGATAAACATATACCTGAAATAACCTCAAGTTCATGAAAAACGGTTATATACTAATCAGGACGAAACCGGATGCAGAAAATCACCGGAAATAATGCCGCCATTACGGGCGGCCTGACTGGCAGGAGGCCAATATGAGCCGTTTATTCTTAAAGTTTCAAGATTATGATCGAAATGTTTTTATGTGGATCAACGGCCGACTTCATAATCGTTTTATGAATTTTTGGCTGTATTATTTCACCCATCTGGGTGGAGCAACTTCATCTATTGCAATATCGTTGTTAATCTGGCTGCTTGCTCCAGCTCCATGGAGCACAACAGGACTCCAGGCATGTATCGCCCTTGCGGTCAGCCACATCCCTGTAGCCATCGCGAAAAAATTGTATCCCCGCATTCGACCTTATCTGGCCTTGCCGGATACAATTACGTTCCGTAATCCCCTGACGGATCACTCGTTTCCTTCAGGGCACACAACTGCCATTTTTTCGGTCACAGTTCCCTTTATGACCACTGATCCAATCTTATTGCTAATATTGTTGCCTGTGGCCCTTATTGTCGGATTCTCTCGAATTTATCTGGGGTTACACTATCCTTCCGATGTTCTGGCGGGTGCCACAATAGGTACTTTAGTCGCACTTGCAACAGTTGCATTCTGGTCTTAAAGCCGATATGTTAGACTCAGAAAAACCTAGCAGGAACAGGTGAAGTAAGCGTGGAGAAAAAAAGAGTATTACTATTATCTGAAGGCTTTGGTACGGGTCATACTCAAGCCGCCTATGCACTGTCCAGCAATTTGCGAAAGCTCTCGCCAGACGTGCAGACAAAAGTGCTTGAATTGGGAAGTTTCTTAAATCCAAAGGTTGCACCTCTGATTATAACAGCATACAAAAAAACGGTTACCAACCAACCCAAACTTTTCGGATACGTATACAGACACCAATATAAAAAATCATTGAACAGGCTGACCACACTGGCGTTGCATAAACTGTTCTATACACACACACGCAGCGTTGTGCGCCAGTTACGTCCCGATGCGATTGTCTGTACACATCCGATTCCAAGTGCTGTCATATCCAGACTGAAACGTCTGGGTGTACAGGTTCCCCTATGCACAGTCATCACCGACTATGATGCACATGGGACGTGGATTAACCGTGAAGTAGACCTTTATCTGGTTTCTTCAGATGAGGTTAAGTCCAAACTAATGCTACGAGGCGTACCTGCAGACAACATTCGAGTCACGGGCATTCCGGTGCATCCAAATTTTTGGGAGCATCCCGGGCGAGAAGAGATCCGAAGCAGATTTAACCTCAAGAACATGCCTACTGTACTGGTGATGGGCGGCGGTTGGGGAATGCTCAGCGACAAGCTGGTCCATCCGCTGCTGACACGCTGGCATGAAGATATTCAGATCATTTTTTGTCTCGGTCGCAACGATAAAACACGGATCAGCATGGAACAGAACCCCATGTATCGCAAAGAAAACATTCACATTATGGGATACACCAACGAAGTGGACAAATTAATGGAAGTATCCGACCTTCTGATTACCAAACCTGGGGGAATGACATGCAGTGAAGGCTTGGCCAAAGGAATTCCCATGTTGTTCCACAATCCTATACCTGGTCAGGAAGAAGAAAACGTCCATTATTTTACGGCAAGAGGGTTGGGAGAACCCATAACTTCGCCCGACGTAGTGGTTAAATGGATGAACAAGCTGTTGCATCACTACCCGGATGTTGTACGTAAACGCAAACGTCATCTGGCGGAAATCGCCAAGGTTCATCCAATGCAGAGCGCTCAAAGTATTATCGATCTGCTGGAGGACGTTCGTCCTTCATCCGCAGAAGAGGCCCGTTTATGAATTTATCCCATTAGGATGTCGCTTCCCGTATTCTTCGTCCAATCATGCCTCTAACCAACGGCTTCAAACAAGCCTGCAACCACATTGAAAAGGTGCCTTCGAACCTGAAGGCACCTTTTCTTTATGAAGGAAAGTACAAACTATTGAGTGCCTGCTGACTTCAAATACTCCTGCCACTGCTTGGTGTATTCTGTCTGAATTTTTTCCAATCCTGCTTGTTTAGCCTTCTCCATAAATGTGTTCAATCCAGCCTCTACGTCTGCCACCAAACCTACATTAAGCGGATACAGATATTGTTTTTCCACTTGTTCCAATGCAGCCTTCTCGGCTTGGTACGGTGTCCAGTCTTCAGCAAATCCGGTATAAATATCCGGCTTCTTGATTTTGTCGAGATCTTCAAACATGGTCAGCACGTCATCAAAGGTTTTGTCATAGAGCATGAATTCCGGATTACGCCAAGCCCAGCCATTCATGCCTTCACGCGGGAAGCCGTTGGTTTGTGCATCTCCGACCATTTTGTAGTATCCATTATCTACCTCGAAGTTTTTGCCTTCAACGCCGTATTCAGTCAACCAATTATATCGTTTGTCTGTCACCAGTTTCTCATAAAATGCCAATGCTTTTTCCGGGTTTTTACTGCTACGCGGAATCGCAAAACCATTGTGGATCGGGTGAACCGGTTGTGCAAACCCTTTCGCATTCGGGTACGGGAAATAAGCCAGTTTCCAATCTGGATGAGTAGACTGCACCTTGATAACATCTGCATTAAATTTGTTCGGGTTCTCCCCGGACAGAACAACAGCCGCTTTTCCATTTTGCAGCAATGAGTTGGAAGTATCCTTTACATTCAGTACGTTTTTCGGGAAAAAGCCTTTATCCATCCAGCGTTTGTATGTTTTCAGGTCTTCCAGATGTTGCGCCGATCCCCAGTAGGACGTCACGGTTGTTGGTGTTTCATACATAATATCCAGTCCATATGGAAGTTGACCTGCTGTATTAACCAGCTTGGATGTCAATTGACGAATACCATGGGTATGGTTGGCATTGCTATCCGCAATCGGAATCATATTGGGTTCGTTGGCTTTGATGCCCTCCAGATACGCTTCTAGCGTCTCCAAGGATTCCGGTTTTGGAAGATTGTACTTCTCGCGCAAGTCCTCACGGTACGCAATTCCCTCGGTTACATACTCAATCCAAGTTGATGGAACAGTATAGATTTTGTCATTGATTTTGACAGCATTCCACATGTCATCAGGTACATGAGCTTTCAGCGCCGGCGCTGCCGTAGGCAGCATTTCATCCAGTGGCAGGAACGCGCCCTTCTTGGCATAGGACTGGTAGAATGTCCAATCCGCTGTGAAGATCAGATCGATCGGCTGTCCGGAAGACAGCAGCAGTTTATATTTTTGATCCCAGTCGGTCCATGAGGTGTAGTTGAATTTCACATTGACGTTCAGATCAGCCTCCGCCAGCTTATTGATCTCGGATTCAATAACAGGTAGATCTTTCGGAGCATCCCCAAGCATGTAAAATTGGAGCGTGACTTTCTCGCCTTTGTTCCCGGATGTTCCTCCCTGCTCGCTTCCTTGCGTCGATCCCCCCGAATCGTTATTACATGCGGCAAGTACCCCGGCGAACAACATCAGGGCAAGTACCAGAGACAGGTGCCGAATTGTTTTGTTACGCATACGCATCCTCCCTTTTTGTGGTGAACCTTTATATGTTAGCGCAGACTCGCCATGTTTCAGACCTGAAATGATATCAGTGGCCTGACGCCCACAGCGCGTTCACGTTCTAACCTTTCACTGCACCAATGGTGAGTCCTTTAACAAAATAACGTTGTACAAACGGATACAGGAACAAAATCGGTCCCGTTACAACGATAGCCATTGCCATCTTGGTTGATTCGGTAGGCACATCCTGACTGAGTGTGATCCCTGTGCCAATCGCCATCTGGTCAATGAATGTAATCGTGTTCATCGTGTTGTAGAGATAAAATTGAAGTTGGTACATATCCGGGTTGTTAATGAAGAGGGATGAGGTAAACCAGTCATTCCAGTAACCCAGTGCCAAAAACAGCCCTACGGTGGCGATACCAGGCATCGCCAGTTTCAACACAATGCTGAAATAGATGCGGAAGTCATTCGCTCCATCAATTTTGGCGGACTCAATCAATTCATCCGGCACTGCCGAGCGAATGAAGTTTTTCATCAGGATAATGAGGAATGGCGTCATCAACCCCGGGAAAATAAGTACGGTGTACGTATCTGTGAGATTGAAGTAGTTCGCCAGCATAATGTACCAAGGCACAAGTCCCCCACCAAACAGGGTTGTGAAGTAGATAAAAAACGAGAACGTGTTCCGATATTTAAAATCCTTACGCTGGAGCACAAATCCGGCCATCGTGATGAGGAACAGCCCTAGCGTAGTCCCCACCACCGTTGTAAAGACCGTTACTCCATAAGCCTTGAGTACCTGAGTCGGGAATTTGAACACCATTTTGTAACCTTCCAGGGAAAAGTCCGTTGGAAAGAGGTGATAACCATCCCTCACAATGGACTCGTTGCTGCTGAATGAACCGGATAGAATCAGCAGGAACGGTAGCAAGCACATGATTGATAAAATGATGATGAAGCTGTAGGAAATCAGTTGAAACATGAAAGTGAATTCCGAATCTCTGAGACGAGTATTCGTACGAGTGTGAGTATTCATTGGCGTGTTCATGATCGTTCTCCCTCCTGCCCTGCGGGCGTTCTAGAACAAGGCGTAATCCTCATTTACTTTGCGGATAATATAGTTGACGGTCATGATCAAAATGAATCCAAACAAGGACTGATACAGACCAGCAGCCGTTGCCATCCCGATATCAAACGTTACTTTCAGTGAACGATACACATACGTATCAATAATATCTGTAGCGTTGTACAACACCCCGTTGTTGCCGATCAGTTGATAGAACAGGTCAAACTGCCCCTTCATAATGCTGCCGAGTGAGAACAACAACAGGATGACAAAGGTTGGCTTCAGCATCGGTACTGTAATGTACCAGATCCGCTGAAATATATTGGCCCCGTCGATTCGGGCAGCCTCATAATACTCATCACTGATACCCGTTATGGCGGCCAGATAGATGACCATGCTGTATCCAAGATTTTTCCACAGATAAAAGATGATGATCAGGAACACCCAGATCCAGGGTGTGTTATAAATGTCGACCGGGCCGGCCTCAAAACGTTTGAGCACCGTGTTCACAAAACCCGACTCGTAGTTGAACATGTTGTAAGCGATTACACTTAATAGTACAAATGAGATGAAATACGGCAAAAACATGACGGATTGCGTGATTTTTTTGAATAACCTGCCCCGGATTTCGCTAAGCATGATCGCACAGAAGATCGCCAGACCGTTTCCTAATATAATGAAGGCGAGATTGTAACCCACAGTGTTGGTTGTGAGCTTCAGCAGCATTCCGGATTGCCACAGGAACTTAAAGTTCTCCAGACCGACAAATGGACTACCAAATAATCCGCCTTCAAAATCATACCGGGTGAACGCATAATAGATGCCGACCATCGGAAAATACGAGTTAATCAGAAAAAAGATCAGCGTGGGCAACAGCATCAGAAACATGATTTTGTTTTTGTTCAATTCTTTGAGCATGGCTCGATCCCTCCCGAATTTCTTGCGGTGCTGCGTGGTGGAGCTCTCTTTTTATTGTAGATGCTCTCTTCACTCACGAATACTGAAGCTTCCCGTCAGAAAATGAACGATTCTGCGAAATGAACTATGAACAAAACGAACGAACCATGAAATGAACAGACATCGACACACATCTGTTCACAAATGTTGATATCGTGCATAGGCTACACCTAGTGAACAATCCAGCGAAAGCTGAACTTTATGTAGAGAAAACAGGCAAAACAACCTGTCCATCATTGATGTAAACGCATACATAATATATAATTCAAGTTACTCTTGCTCTTCTGCTCATCCAACTATGAAGCCTCACGTATGTATATGAAATTCTATGTTGTTCACCCAAAACAGGAGGTTCGAGGGGGAAGAAGAATGCGTAAACGTTCAGAGGACAGTCAAAAGGTCTTCACACGGATTCTGATCGGCATTATTATCAGTACCGTCGCTACCTTACTTGTGGTTTCTTCTATTTTGTACGTCAACTATAATCGGATTGCTCTTCGTCAGGTGTATCGTACAGATATGAACAGTCTTACTCAAACCAGCCGTGAAGTGGCCAAAATGACCGAGACTGCAAAATCATTGTCATATCAGATTTATCAGGACTACACCATCTCTTCATTACTGCTCTATTCCAAACCAAATATTTATGAGATCACATCGGCGATGGAGCAGCTAGACAACTACCGTATGTCCCTTCCCTTTATCGAATCCATCTATGTATATAACTCCAAAAGCAATGAATTCTTTATCAGTTCCGACGTGCGCAATGGGCAGCAGTCCGTCTCGGAGATCGATGATCAGGGGATTACAAGCATCCTCCAACGCTTCCATGACTATAAACCTTTTGTGCCCATCCCGCGTACATATCAGGTCGGCTCTACCGAAGCAACAGAGGTTAACAGCTACACCTATCTCTGTTATGACACAATTAATGATAACGCGAAGCTAAACTATGCTGTCATCGTTAATATCAAGGATGATTGGCTCAGTCCAAATATGAATGCTGTGGATCAACCCGGCAAAACCTTTATCGTGAATGAGAATGGAGACCTTTTATCTGACTTTGGCGACCGTGCATTGATGAAAAATCTCTCCAGCGAAGCTTTTATGAAGCCAATTTTGCAGGATACGGGGCAATCAGCTTACTTTACCGAGAAGGTCGACGGAGAAAAATCTCTCATCACCTATACCGCTCCCGATGACCTAGGTTGGCGTTATGTAAGAATAACACCTTATGATCTGATTACCTCAGATATACGGAGTATGCGCACACATACCGTTCTGTTTTGTGTTGGACTTTTCTTCGCAGGGTTACTGCTCTCTTACCTTGTGTCCCGAAAACTATATCACCCTATTGATAAGGTGCTTGTTCGTTTACGTGTAATGGAAGCAGAGCGACGTGGCAGTCTTCATTTGTTACGGCAGGATTTTCTACGAGGGGCCCTACAGGGCCGCGAAACAGTAACTGGAGGTATGCTGGAAGAACGGATGAAGTTCTATGGTTCCTCCATTGATGTTCAGCGTGCATCCAGACTGGTATTGCTGCGTATTGACCATTTTACCGAATTCAGCGAAACGTATCGTGATGAGACCCAACTTGTAAAATACGCCATGATGAACATCTGCACCGAGACAGCCGATCTCCACTACAATGCGGAAGCTGTGGACATGGGCGGTGATCTGATCACACTCATCTTCAATGAAAAAGCGGAAAGCCATGAACTTGAGCAACCTGCTCATAACCGGATCGAAGAGCTGCTACGTATGATGCAGGCAGCTGTAATGACCCATTTGAAATGCTCCATCTCCTGTACGATCGGCACGGAAGAAGATTCATTGGAAGACAGTATTGCATCCTACACCAGATCAGCCGAAGCCTCACTGCATCGTTTGTTCATGGGACCGGGCTGTCTGATCTATACCTCTGACATCATGGCTTATCACGCCAAGGAGTACGCATTCCCAGCAGGTAAGGAAAGACAACTTGTTGATCATCTAATGACAGGTAAGACGCAAGAAGCAAAACAAGTCTATGCAGATATCGTGGGCGAAACAGCTGCATATCCATTTACCGTCTTCCAGCTAGCCTTATCCCATCTGACGATGACACTGAACCATGTACGAAATACCCTCAAGAAGAATAATCAACTCACGCTTGATTCAGTCTCGGATGGTCTAATGCTGCCTGTCAAAGACGCGGAAGACATCAGTGAAGTACATGAACACTTCTATCGGATGTTTGATGAGCTTGGTTCCAAAGTCGAGGAGAAACGTACACTGAAGCACGAAGAGTTGATTCGTAAAATCAATGGCATTATTGAGCGGGACTATGCGGACCCCAATCTATGTCTAACTTCTATCGCAGATGAGTTGGGCATGTCGCCCATCTATGTAAGCAGGCTCTACAAACAGCTCACCCTGAAAGGGCTCACGGACGTAATTAACGAAACCCGCATAGCCAAGGCCCAGCATCTGCTGGTGGAGACAGAAAACTCCGTTGCCGACATTGCCGAGAGGACCGGATTCACCAACAGTTCATACTTCTATCGCATGTTCAAAAAGTTCAATGGGGTTACACCAAACGATTATCGCCGCAAAGAATTTCATTCAGAAAACTTTTGAAATCATCCCAGACTTGAGTTTATGGAGTAATGCACATCGATTGTTAATGCAGAAAAAGAGCGACCTATGAGAATGAATCATTCACCTCATGTGTCGCTCTTATTTAATGAGTTTAAGTTAGATTTCGATTTATTCCTGTTCCTGATCTTCACCAGACTCATCCGAAGCTTCACGAACTTTATACTTGTCCAGACGTGTCTGCTGATACTCACGCAGGGCCTCTTCACCCACAATCACTTCAACCCGGTGAATGTTCATACCTTTACCCATGAATTTCTGCTCGTACTCCGTCATCACATGTTCTTCATTCAAACCATCACGATGCAGATTCAAAGAAATATTGGTCATTTGTAGGCCGAAGTCGGCAATGGCGTTGAGTGAGAAATCAAACAGCGTCTCCGAATCGGTTTTGAAATGAATCTGACCTTTGGGATTAAGCAATTCCGTGTATTTCTTCAGGAAGCGCGGATGCGTCAACCGACGACGTGCATGCTTTGCTTTTGGCCAAGGATCACTGAAGTTCAAATAAATGCGCTCCAGTTCTTCCGGTTCAAAAACTTCTTCGATCTGTTCGATATTTGCCAGCGCAAGCTTCAGGTTAGGGGGTGTCTCCACATCAGCCTGACTCCACGCATTACGAGCTTTCTCACTGGCACGACGCACCAGTTCATCATACATATCAATACCGATGAAATTAAATTCCGGATATTTATAACTCATTTGGCTGATAAATTGACCTTTACCCATACCAAATTCCACGAAGATCGGGTGATCATTGCCAAACAGTTCAGACCATTTTCCTTTATGTTGCTTGGGGTCCAGTACAACAAGATCAACTTGTTGCTCCAGATTTTCTCTTATCCCTTTTCTGCCACGTAAACGCATTTTATTCCTCCGTTTGTCCCATACTTGTCTCAGACTTATTTTGCCGAAGAACTGGCAAATTGTAAAGAGCAATGAAAAGGGAATCTTCGGATCTGCCACTTTGGGCAAATCTCAAAGATTCCCTCTTCGATTTATTTGGAATTGGGGTCCAACTACTTTAGTAGTTCATAGTCTACCTTATCTTGGTGTGAAAAATCAAATGTCTTTTCGAAAGCATCGCGAACTTTTTGTCTTGCAGCCGCTTTCACTTTCGGATTTCCATTAAAACGAACACCTGTTAAAGCCAGTGCTTCTTCTGCCGTCAATTCAACAGACACATGATTCAACTCATTGTTTTTAACTTGGGAATTCATTCATATCACCTCACGGTATAGTATGGTCCATGACGTCAACGTTGATTCAAATGCTATGATGAATAATACCCATTAGATGGTGTCTGACGCTGATTTAAATATAACATAAGGTGTAAACTATAGCAAGGAGAAAACCTTGATTTTACGGCCTATTTTTGCGTTTCGATTCCCTTTTTTTTTAGTTTTTTGATACAATGATAAAGTGAGCATTTTGCATAAATCCCATAAGCGTCTTCCAATCAGCAAGATATGGATCAGGATGCTTTTTCCTGTCCATATCTTGTACCCGTGAGCGATTGAAATCGAATAATGCAAAATGCTAAAGTTCATGAAGACACCTATAATCGCTATCCATCGTCTATGACGGAAATCGCATAGCGCTTCTTCTTTTGTTCACGTATGATTACGGTAATTCGACAGCCAAAGGAGTACCCTGAAGATGAATGCACCTGCATTACAGTCCCCTCTCCTGTGGGGAGATAAACGATTCCATACCTGGAATTATGAGATGCGAGATCAATTTAACAATAAGGTTTTCAAAGTGATGCTGGATGCTGGATTCACCTGTCCCAACCGCGACGGTTCCATTGCCAAAGGTGGTTGCACATTCTGCAGTGCGCGTGGATCAGGCGATTTTGCTGGCAGCAGACGTGAAGATCTGGTCACCCAATTCAATACAATTCGAGATAAACAGCACCTCAAGTGGCCTAAAGCCCATTATATTGGCTACTTCCAAGCCTATACGAATACGTATGCTCCGGTTGAGGAGCTGCGCGAATATTTTGAAGAAATTCTTGAGCAACCCGGTGTTGTTGGTTTGTCCATCGCCACTCGCCCGGACTGTTTGCCAGATGACGTTGTTGATTATTTGGCTGAACTGAACGAGCGCACCTACCTGTGGGTTGAGATGGGGCTTCAAACCATCCATGATTCCACATCAACATTGATTAATCGCGCGCACGACACGAAGTGTTATGAAGAAGCGGTTGAGAAACTGCGCAAACGGAATATACGTGTGTGCACACATATCATATATGGTCTGCCTCAAGAGACACATGAGATGATGCTGGACACTGGACGGGCAGTTGCCAATATGGATGTACAGGGAATCAAGATTCACCTGCTGCATCTGATGCGCAAAACACCAATGGTGAAACAATACGAAGCTGGTCTTTTACGTTTTCTGGATCAGGACGAGTATATCAAGCTGATCGTAGATACACTGGAGATGCTTCCACCGGAAATGATCGTACACCGTCTTACAGGCGACGCACCACGTGATCTGTTGATTGGACCGATGTGGTCCATGAACAAATGGGAAGTGTTAAACTCCATTGATCGTGAGCTGCGAGAGCGGGATTCATGGCAAGGTAAGTATTGGAGGCGAGCATAGATGGGCTTTCTTTCGGTTCTCAGCTGTGCGCATCAGTGGATTGCTTCCCGTCTGCAGCCAGGTGATCTGGCGATAGATGCAACGGTGGGTACAGGAGCAGACACACTATTTTTGGCACAACAAGTAGGCAGGCGTGGTCAAGTCATTGGATTCGATATTCAAAGTGAAGCCCTCACGCTGGCACAGGCCCGGATTCGAAAACAAAATGATGAAGCCAAGCTTGGCTCCATCTCCATGCTTCAACTAAGCCATGATCGAATGGCAGAAGCAGTTCCTGAGTCATGGCTTGGTACGGTTGGTGCAGTTATGTTCAATCTGGGGTACCTGCCTTCAGAAAGTGCAGATTCCTCCATCATCACCGAGACTGACAGCACGATCGCTGCACTCGAGGCTGCACTCGCTTTATTACGTCCTCGCGGAATTATTACGGTTGTGCTCTACCCCGGTCATGACGGAGGGGCACAGGAAGCAGAAGCTGTATTGGACTGGTCCTCTGCGCTGCCGGTGGAACAGGCACAGGTTGTGATCTATCGCCAATTGCAGCGAGAAACTTCTCCTTTTCTGATCGGAATCGAGAAAAAATAATTTCCTTTGTTCACCAAATACAATAAACTAGACACAATCGCAAGGCGAGCTATTAACGGCTTTTTCTTACTGCGATCTGTGTTCTACATCTACATATGCAAACGTATTCACTTGTTTGCTCATGGCGACTACATGCCCATGACTGATTAAAGCGATCCACCATTTCATATACTAGAGGAGAGATTACTGATGTCTACGCCATACCCATTACAATTCCAACCTGAGTTCAAAGAACGTGTGTGGGGCGGTCGTGCGCTGGAGCAATTCGGCCTTACGCCCCCTGAAGGACATATCGGAGAAGGATGGATGATTGCAGATCATCCCAACGGTACAACCAAGGTATTAAATGGAGCACTGGCTGGCAAGGGTCTGGATGAAGTTCGTGAACAACTGGGCACCGAATGGCTTGGAACCAAAGGTGTCTCTGAAAAAGGCGGCCGTTTCCCCCTTCTGATTAAGCTGCTTGACTGCAACGATGACCTGTCCGTTCAGGTTCATCCAACAGACGATTATGAGGCACTTCCTCCAGGCGAGCTTGGCAAAACAGAAATGTGGTATGTACTCGACGCAAAACCGGGCGCACACATCATCTATGGCTTGAACGAAGGCGTTGATCGGGCAACATTAAAAGAAGCATTGGAAAACGGCACGGTGATGGATACCCTTCGTCAGGTACCTGTAGAGGCCGGCGATACGTTCTTTATCCCTGCCGGAACAGTGCATGCGCTCTGTGCAGGTGTCGTTGTCGCTGAGATTCAGCAAAACTCGGATACGACGTACCGCATATACGATTATAATCGTCCAGGGCTGGATGGTAAACCACGTGAGTTGCATGTTGAAGACTCATTAAATGTCACCGCCTATGAGGGCGCAGGTGCCTCAACGATGAAAACAAATAACGCTACTCCTGGTGAATGGCTCAAGCTTGCGGAATGCCCTTATTTTGTAGTTGAAAAAGGTATTGTGAATAAACGTTGGGAACTCTCCACCAATCCTGACAGCTTCACGATTCTCGTTGTCTGTGAAGGAGAAGGAACTTTGGAGTGGGCACATGCTGAATCAGACAGCATTGAATTGAAAGCTGGACAATGTTATCTCTTGCCAGCCAATCTGGGTTCTTATACATTGAACGGGAATACCACTGTTCTTCGCTCTTATCTGCCCTAAATCAAGCTTATATGTAACCTGTGAAGGAGGAATTACACGAGATGCAGGAATCTACCTTTGCCTTGGTCGCTAGTGAAGGTACCCGTATTCATGTGTACCGCTGGCTTCCCGATCCGGAATGCAACGTTAAAGGTGTAGTGCAAATTGCACACGGCATGGGCGAGACAGCAGCCCGATACGCCGAATTTGCCGACATCCTTACCCAAAATGGCTATGCGGTTTATGCCAATGACCATCGGGGTCATGGCAAAACTGTGGAGAATGCCAAGTTGCTTGGTAATGCTGGTATCGATGCCTTCCGCTGGATGGCGAGTGATATGATCAATCTGGGCGAAGTAGCCGCCAAAGAGAATCCTGGGGTGCCCCTATTTCTAATGGGACATAGCATGGGCTCATTCTTGGTACAACATCTCATGTACGCTGGTCATGAGCAGTACCATGCCTTTATTTTATCCGGGACAAACGGCAGACGCGGTCTGCTCCGGTTTGGAGAGAAACTCGCCTTTTTACAATGCGGCATTCAGGGGGCTACCCACCCCAGCATGCTGCTCAACGCGATTGTATTTGGTGGATTTAATCGCTCTTTCCGCCCTGCAACGACACCGTTTGATTGGTTGTCCCGGGACTCACAAGAGGTTCAGCGATTCATTGATGACCCCCTGTGCGGAGCAGTCTGTACAGCAGGCTTTTTCCGCGACTTCTTCAAATTGCTGCTTGAAGTCCATCTTCCACACAATATGGAGCGCATACCCAAACACAAACCCGTATACCTGTTCTCAGGTGAGAAGGACCCTGTCGGACTTCATGGCAAAGGCGTTCTTAATCTGGTCTCGCAGTATAAGAAGCTTCGGCTGGAGAACATTGAGTATCGCCTGTATCCGGATGGACGGCATGAAATGCTGCATGAGATCAACCGGACAGAAGTGGCTCAGCATGTTGTGAACTGGTTAGAGCGGAATACCTCTGGCCCGAATACACACTCTAGTCCGTTGAACCTGACTGAGACGGCTGACTCTATATAATAGAGTCGGAGACATATCAAGAGCAAAAAGAAACCCCTGAATCGGATGTACAGCTCACGCTGCGCACCAGTTCAGGGGTTTTCTTGTTAAGCGATATGAATAATAGCTATAATCAAACGTTATGGATTAACCTTCAATTAACAGGGATTCCGGGTCTTCAAGCAGTTCTTTCACGGTTACGAGGAAGCGAACAGCCTCACTACCGTCGATAATCCGGTGATCGTAGGACAACGCGATGTACATCATTGGACGGTTCTCCATCCGTTCTGCATCAATCGCCACTGGACGAAGCTGGATCTTATGCATCCCCAGAATACCCACTTGAGGTGTATTCAGAATTGGCGTAGACAACAAGGAACCAAATGTTCCACCATTGGTGATGGTGAACGTTCCACCTTGCAGATCAGATAACGCCAGCGTGTTGGAACGAGCTTTGGATGCCAGATCCGCAATGCTCTTCTCGATCTCGGCAAAGCCCAGACGATCTGCATCACGCACAACCGGTACAACCAGTCCTTCCTTCGCAGATACGGCGATGCCGATATCATAATACTTTTTGAGTACAACATCTTCGCCATCAATCTCTGCGTTAATTGTAGGGAACTTTTTCAGAGCCCCCACAACCGCTTTAGTGAAGAAGGACATGAAGCCCAGGTTAATCTCATGTTTCTCTTTAAACTTGTCCTTACGGCGTTTACGTACATCCATGATGGCAGTCATATCAACTTCATTAAACGTAGTCAACATGGCTGCTGTCTGCTGAGCCTCTACCAGACGTTTCGCAATGGTTGCACGACGGCGAGACATCCGCTGACGCTCCACTGGTTTGGTATAGGTAGAACTTCCAGCTGCCGGCGCACTTGGTGTTGCTGGAGCTTTACTCGCAGGTGGAGCAGCAGGTGCAGGCGCCTGATTGTTATGGCTCTTCACATCATCCTGGTATACCCGTCCAATCGGATCTTTGCTCTGAACCTGATCCAGTTCGATACCACGTTCACGTGCAAGCTTACGGGCAGACGGTGAAGCCGTCTTGGCACTATCGGATGACTCCGGTGCTGCCGCAACAGGTGCTGGTGGTGGTGTTGGAGCTTCAGGTGCAGGAGTAACGGCCTTTTTCTCTTCAGCTGCTGGTTCGGAAGCGGGTGCACCGCTTCCTCCTCCAGAACCAGCTGAGAGTGTACCGATCGTTTCACCGATCACGACCGTCTCTCCTTCCTGACGAATGATCTTCTCCAGCACGCCACTTTCTTCTGCGCTGATCTCAATATTTACTTTATCCGTTTCCAGTTCAAGAAGCACATCACCCTGATTAACGGTATCCCCTTCTTTAACCATCCATCTGGATACAGTTCCCTCAGTTATTGACTCACCCATTGCAGGTACTTTAATTTCACTCACAGCTGTTACCTCCCCAGTGGAATATTATTCTTCGTCGTTTGTTTCAACGCAGATGTAATAATCTGTTGCTGTTCCATACTATGCACAAGCTGATAACCGCTGGAAGGACTTGCGTGTTCCGGGCGACCTTCGTATCTAACGGTTGTGCCTTCCGGGGCAACTTCACGAAGACGAGGCTCCATGTATGTCCAGGCACCCATGTTTTTGTTTTCTTCCTGTACCCATACCAGTTCTTTTACATTGCTGAAACGTGCGAGTATGCGTTTAATCTCTTCTGCCGGGAACGGATATAGCTGTTCCACTCGAATGATGTGAAGCCATGACCAATCTGCTTTATCTTTTTCAAAAGCATCTTCCAGGTCAATGGCAATCTTGCCACTGCACAAAATAATGCGCTCTACGCGATCCGGCTGTGTACCCAGTCCGGCTTGCTCCAGCACAAGCTCAAACTTGCCTTCACTGAATTCGACTGCCGGTGAAGCAACACGCGGATTCCGAATGAGACTTTTCGGTGACATCATCACAAGTGGACGAGCATCTTCCGTTTCAGTCAACGAAGCTTGACGACGCAACAAGTGGAAGTACTGCGAAGCACTCGACAAGTTGGCAACCGTCATGTTGTCTTCTGCACAAAGCTGCAGGAAGCGTTCCAGACGAGCACTTGTATGCTCAGGTCCCTGACCCTCATTCGCGTGTGGAAGCAACATGACCAGACTGGATTTCTGAGACCACTTGGCACGACCCGCTGATACAAACTGATCAAAGATAACCTGTGCACAGTTGGCAAAGTCACCGAATTGAGCTTCCCAGATGACCAGTGTATCGGGTGAATATACGTTATATCCGTATTCGAATCCAACAACGGATTCTTCAGACAACGGACTGTTATAGATTGCAAAGGATGCTCTTGCCTGTGGCAAGTGATGTAATGGGCAGAACTTTGCTCCATTCTCCGAATCATGCAACACCAGATTCCGATGAGCGAATGTAGCACGCTCGGCATCCTGTCCACTAATCCGAATTGGCTTGCCATCTGCCAGAATGGTTGCAAATGCGAGTGTCTCCGCAAGGCTCCAATCCACTTTTTCCCCTTCGTTCAGGGAAGTGCTCCGGCGTTGCAAAATTCGCTGTAACTTCGGATACACATTGAAGTTCTCAGGCCATTTCAGCAGATCGGCATTAATGCTGCGAAGATTCTCAAGCGGTACCGCAGTCGGAGTAATCGTAACAGCCTCCGGCTCACTGATTTTCCGCTGATAATATTCATGTACTTCATTTTTCTTCATCTGGTCATAAGCTTCTTTTAATTTGTTCGTTACTCCATCGCGAATGCTCGTAATGGATGCATCATCGATAATCGATTCCTCTTTCAACTGATCCTGATACAAGTGGCTTACCGTTGGATGGTTTTTCACCTTGTCATAAACGATAGGTTGAGTTGTTTCGGGATCATCGGTTTCGTTATGGCCGTAGCGACGATAACCGATCAAGTCGATCAGGAAATCCTTTTTGAAGCGATTGCGATACTCGGCTGCCATACGAATGGCTGCAATACAAGCATCCGGATTGTCCGCATTCACGTGTACAATCGGAATTTCGTACCCTTTAGCAAGGTCACTTGCGTAGTACGTTGAACGGGAATCACTGCTATCTGTAGTGAAACCCAGACGATTGTTGACGATAATATGGATGGTTCCGCCATTCTGATATCCTGGCAGAGCTTTGAAGTTAAGCGTCTCTGCAACGATCCCTTCTCCAGGGAATGCTGCATCACCGTGCATCAAAATGGTAGCTGCCTTCGTCACGTCTTGCTTCGGATATCCAGGGTCACGACGGTCATCCTGAGCGGCACGAGCAAACCCTTGTACAACCGGATTAACGTATTCCAGATGGCTCGGGTTATTCGCCAGAGTAAGGCGTGCCTGCACAGTTTCCCCGTCTTTCACAAAACGGTTGGCACCCATATGATATTTGACATCCCCCGTCCAACCGTAGTTGATCCCAGTCGAACCTTCCGATGGAACCAAATCTTTGTTCGGAGCATGATGAAATTCAGAGAAAATCTTGCTGTACGGTTTGCCCAAAACATGAGCCAGTACATTTAACCGTCCACGGTGGGCCATACCCATCAGAATGTGGCTTGATCCGGCTTCTGCCATGATGCGAACAGCTTCATCCAGCATCGGCACAAGCACATCGTTACCTTCGATGGAGAAACGTTTCTGCCCAACAAATGTTTTGTGAAGATAATCTTCAAATTGCTCGACTTCAACCAAACGTTCCAGCAAAGCCTTACGTTCTTTCGGCGTAAGTGGAGCCGGTGATGTCCGAGATTCCGCACGACGATTCAGCCACTCACGCTCTTGAACTTCGTGCACATGACTGAATTCGTATGCCATGGGTCCAGTGTATATCTGACGCAAACGTTGGATTGCATCCCATCCGGTTGCTGTCTGCCCATCTGCACCTTCCCAGATCAGGGAAGCAGGCAAAGCTTTCAGATCTTCTTCGTTTAATTCAAAATGCTGAGGTTCCAGCAAAGATGTGTCTGTATCTTCACTGATTCCAAGCGGATCTATATCTGCAGCAAGATGACCATAGGTGCGGATGTTCCATACCAGTTTACCCGCTGTAACCGCTTTCTGTAATAGTTGAATGTCTACGCTTCCGGAAGCCGATTGGGCGTTGCCGGAATTCAAGGTTGTGCGTGCATCCCTGCCAGACATCGGCGGTGCACCCCATTGTTCAAATAGTTCACGATAAGCCGGTGTAACCGAACCAGGGTCTTGAGTGAATAATTCATATTGTTCCTGTACGTATCCCATATTGGGGCCATAGTAACTTTCCCAGGGCTTCTTGTTGCCTTCCACGATCGTCATCGACGTTCCCTCCGTCTTGATTTAGTCATAAGTTTTTGACGGAAATCATTGACTAAGCCGTAATTTGCGTTCGTTCAACATTTTAAGCGAAATTTTTCATGAAGTCCAATAATCGTGCTGTTGGTGGTAGTAACGTTAGTCCGACGCTCCCGTCAAGGTTTGTCTGCGTTTTCAAAATCAAAGTAAAACAATGATTGTATATACCGTCGCACAGATGTCGAATACTGTCCTGATCCGTTCGAAGGTTACACTTTCTCCACTTCTTCAAGTGAAGTCCATGTTCTACTATCTATTCTATAAACTTTTACGCTCAGGAGCATTTCCTATTTTTAGTTCAATTGATGCATAAATTAGATGAATCGAATAAATCGATCAATTTGGGTAGAACAACGAACGCTTAATTACAACAAAATAGGCATACGATCTCCCATTTTACCTCCTTAATTGAATTGTGGTCCATTATGTGCAAAAACAAACCGTCAAGTTAAACATTAACCATTTGACGTCACATTCAACAAATAATTAGGGTTTTCTTCAGGAGACCCACAGCAAAAAGCTGGCCCAGACATAAATTATCCGAGCAGCTTCTTTGGATTCATCAAATTTAAGTTAACAATAAAGTTGAGGATGCACATTAAGATGTACTTTTGCTAATCATATACTCTGCAAACGGCGTTAGGGAAAGATCTCTAACTTGCTCCAGTGTAAACCAGTCCGCGCCCAACGAATCTTCACCATCGGGTTCTTTTTTGATATGATCCGGCTGACTGGCTGCGGTCAAAACAACATCATACAACATCCCGATATGGTGCAACTCTTCCGGCTCACCTTGATACACCCATTCCAGTACCGTAGACTCCGCAGAACGAATCATCACTTGTAGATGGGTCAGGCCCGTCTCCTCTTCAATCTCACGATGAAGAGCAGTCTCTGGCTGCTCGCCAAATTCCAGCCTTCCGCCTGGTAAATCCCATTGCCCCTGATATGCTCCGCGAGCCTTATGAATCAACAGGAATTGGCCCTCCCAAGCTACCAAGCCATATACCCCAATATGTGTATGCCGATTCACTTAAGGACTCTTCCTTTCGTTTTCATCCTCTGTAACAGCATCCAGATCTATGGCCATACGGATCATATCCACACAGCGGATACCATCCTCTATAATCTCTTCCTCATAATGCCTCACAAAGAAGTCACGATCAACCCCGATAATGCGGAAACCGCAACGTTGGTATAACTTCAATTGATGAAAGCTGGAGTTTCCCGTCCCAATCTCGAGAATTCGGCATCCCAATCTACGTGCAGCTTCCATCGCTTCCTTAATCATGTGTTTGCCTACACCTTGTCCCTGCAGTTCTTCCTGTACGGCAATATTAACAATCTCCGCAGTCTCTGGACGAGTCTTCAACAATACGAACTCCCCAACCATCTCTCCTTCATACTCGGCAATAAAACAAACACCCCGACTCAGGTATTCATCCACAATTGCTTTTGAAGGATCAGCCATCAACAAAAGTTCGTAGGGTCTCTCTTCTTCCCAGTCCAAAATCCGGAACGACAATTTCATGCCAATCTCCACCTTTTCATCGTACAATATTCATTTACGTTCTGTTTGCAGAAGCCTATGTATGGCAAATCCACAAATATATCATTCTTCATTTCAACAAACTAGTTTACTCAATCTATTAATCACACACTATTACCCACAGACTAGTCATCTCCTATAAAAATAGTAAACTTCATTATATCATAATATTTGGATATAAATATATAGATATGGATGATACATTATGAGGCATTATTTTTTATCCTAACCCAAGCTTAAATGCTCATGAATTAATTTCCATTCCCCATCAAGCGGCGCCGCAATGTATCCTTGCAGGGCATGCTGGTATCCCATGATTTTTCCTCCTTCTGACGGTTTAACTTATCGGGTCCCACTCTGTTCAAGTACGGAATCGCTATACACCATAAATGTTTCTTGCAACGTACGTCCGGATGATTTCTCCCAGATCACACTCCGCTCAAAAGTGCCTTTTTGGAAAAAACGTGGGAAACGTTCAGCGAACCAATCCTGCATAGGCAGCTCAAAAACCCGCTTCATCGGCACCCATAACAGCTCGCCTTCGGGCGGATCTTGCAATAACCGACCCTCGAATGAAGTCGCCAAATAGTTAAATACCATGTACCGCAATCCTTGTTCGGGATCACAGAACTCATCAAGCCCTTTATATGTAATCTCATTAACTATTAGCCCTGTCTCCTCCAGAACCTCCCGCACGGCACCATCCACGATACTCTCCGGAAAATCTACCTTCCCCCCAGGAGCGATGTATCCCGGAAATCCTTTGCGGTCCGGCCGATTCATTAACAGCACCTGATCATTCGTTTTGTCCCATACCATACACATCGTTAATATCTCTATTCTAGTATCCATATTCGTCCTCCTGCTAACATGCGTTTCTCTGTTGTACACTAACATTTCTGGGAATAACCTGTGTTTTCCTTCTTTATTCCCACTCTGATTCATTCGTATTTTCACCGGTCTCACAGTATAGTCTATGATGATATATATGCATACGAAAGGCGGACGCCCTGTACACCTGTACATCAGAAGCCCGCCTGTTTTGTTATATTCTATGCTGCTATTTCCTCAAGCCTGGAGTTTCCAGTTCTCAGTGCAATTCCGTAATCAACACCCGGCGTTCCTTCCATTCAGCCCGGCGATAAGCCTGTTGCATACCAAATTTGCGGATACTTGCCTTTGGTACCGATTTATATGGTAAAACGATCGTAAAGTCCTCATCAAACGGGAAAAAAGACAGGCCTACTTTTTCATTGGATAACCACTCTGCCTGAATCGGTTGTCTGGAACAGGCATCAAATGTACAACTGAGCCCTTCTGCAAAAAAATCATAACGCGCAGCAGGTGTTCCAGGTTCCTCCATACAGAGAAACAGACTGAGCTGATCACAGAAAAGCATAATCTCCACATCACTTTGCAGCCTCTTTTTCAGTGCTTCAGCTTCACCACCAAGCTGTTTCTCCCAATCCAGCTGACGTTCGTGTTCTTGCTCCAGATAATCTCGGATGTCATCATCATCCTGAGCATTGGCCCCCAGATTTTTCTGAAATAGCTCCGTGTACATTAAGCTACACAATAATCCGGCGTAGAGGTTTTTCTGACGAACTTCTTCAATCCCTTTATGGTAGAATACAAAACGCGGACGCAATGGAAAGTCACGAAACGAATACGGCGATTGACTGTAATCATTCCAGAACGGAGATGAATCCAGTTCAATCCAACCACGGTCATGTTCCTTGGCCGCTAGAATCAATTCATCCCGATGCGCAGCATCGGCTAGTAATTCATTTTTCCAGTGGGAAGCCATCTCTCCGGCTACTAATCCATGCTCATGCTGTGCAGTCAAAACAAAATCATGCTCTCTCTCATATACGATCATTTGCTGTCACCCTTCCGCATGGTATACGTTGACTTTAACATAAATTGGGTTAAACTTTCCTAGTAAGTTGTTTTTTGCTCCATTTTGACGAAAGGCATTATGAAAGGCACAATGTAAAGGTGTTGTCAGTTTCCTGAAATTTGATACACTAAAGGTTGTGTCCACAATTATATTACATACAGAAAGCGGGATCTCATGAATTTATACTCTCCTTACATCGAGTTTAACCGCAAGGAATGGGCTGAACTTAAAGAACATCAGACCACTCTTCCACTGACGGAAGCCGAATTAGAACAGTTAAAGGGATTGAATGAAGAGGTATCGATTCAAGAAGTCGAAGATATATATTTGCCTCTTACCCACTTTATTGACCTATATGCAAGAGTTTCACGAGAGCTGAATCAACTGACGGCCTCCTTTATGAAAAAAGAAGCCCTCCCCACTCCCTACATCATTGGAATCGGGGGGAGTGTTGCCGTGGGCAAAAGTACAGCGGCCCGCTTACTACAGGCACTGCTCGCCAGAGGTAAGAATAGCCCGAAGGTTGACCTTGTCACAACCGACGGTTTCTTATATCCCAATGCGGTGCTGCAAGAGAAGGGCATCATGAACCGCAAGGGATTCCCGGAAAGTTATGATATCAAATCCCTGATTCACTTCATGGGTGATGTGAAATCTGGCAAACCCGAAGTGAAAGCACCCGTCTACTCTCACCTCGCCTACGATGTCATTCAAGGAGAAGAGAAGCAGATCTGTCAACCGGATATTCTCATTATTGAAGGTATCAATGTACTTCAGATCAAAAAGGAAACGCCTTTGCTGGTTAGTGATTTCTTCGATTTTTCCATCTACATTGATGCGGAAGAAGAGCATATACGACACTGGTACGTTGAGCGTTTTAAGCTACTCCGCAATACAGCGTTCCAGAACACAGATTCCTTTTTCCATCAACGATTCGCCAATATCGATGAAGAAGAAACCGTACGTACGGCCAACCAGATCTGGCAAGATATCAATGCCAAAAACCTGCATGAAAACATTTTGCCAACCAAAGGACGTGCCAGACTGATTCTGAAAAAGGAAGCCGATCACTCCATTGGGCAGATTCAATTGCGCAAACTGTAGACAACACTCGTGCAGTACACTTTGATGTTATATCTAATTACCCTTAAAAGGAGAGAAAAACACATTGCAAACCCTGATTATACTCGGCAGTATTATGATGTTCCTGGCTGTTGCATTGGGTGCTTTTGGCGCACACGCGCTCAAGCGCAAACTATCCGCTGACATGATCAAAATCTATGAAACCGGTGTTCAATATCACCTCATCCATGGACTTGGGATCATCCTGATCGGACTGCTGGCAGACCGCCTTGAATCCTCTTCGCTCGTCATGCTTGCCGGGTGGCTGATGTTCGCCGGAATCATCCTGTTCTCTGGCAGCCTGTACGTTTTAAGTGTTACGGGTGTTCGCAAATTGGGAGCCATTACCCCACTTGGCGGAGTCGCATTTTTGGCTGGATGGGTTATGATCATGATTGCCGCATTGTAAACTTGCCCCGTGGATAAACGAAAAGAGTGTTCTGGCTGATATAATATCGCTGGAGCACTCTTTTGCTGTTTAATCTGTCCACATTCTTCGAATGGTGGACAGCCCTGCATCCGGTCGTTGTCTCTCCAGCACATACACATCCGGGTTAGACAGTTTGCTCCACTCTTCATAACCAAAGGATGGTTCATACTCACGAATAAGCAGTGATAACAAGTTTCCATGTGTAACCACGGCCGCGTGCTGTTCCGGTCTGCTCCACAACTCTTCCAGTAGTGCCAGCCCCCTTGCAGCCGCGTTTCTCGAAGATTCCCCGCCTTCTTCCACCCAATCCACATCATCGTATGTACGTTTCAGTACATCCATCCAGTTAGACAGATCAAGAGAGCTAAGTATCCTCTCCTGGAGACGTTCATCCGTATGTATATGTTGCAGCGTTGCTATGCCCAGTGGCATAGCCGTCTGAACAGCCCTTTTCCATGGACTGGAGACAATATACGTTATGGAATGATGAGCCAAGATATCTGCAAGTTTTTCAGCCTGCCTGATCCCTTCATCTGTAAGCTCTGCATGGGGTTCCTGCCCTGTGGCCTTGGCGTGACGGATAAGATAAATCGACTGCATAGCTATCACCTCCTATGGTGTAACTTACTTGGAGTTCATCTCAAGATATTGAAGTGCACTGTACATCTTCTCCTGCTCTTCCAGTCGGCCTGATGAACTGAGGAAAGTGACTTCTTTCCCTGTTCTGTCTCCATGTTGAGCCACCAGTCCAAGCTGCTGCTTCAGATGGTTCACCGTGCCTGTACTGCCATCAATAATCTGTATATGATCGGGCAGAACCGTGCGCAGAATGGACGTATAGAATGGATAATGCGTGCAACCAAGCACCACTGTGCCATACCCATGAAGATCGAGATCTGCCAGCTTCAACCTGAAATAATCAGCGATTTTGTCCGGTTCAAAATGTAGTTGTTCACACCACTCCACAAGTTCCGGCAGCGCAATGGAATCCACACTGTGGTGATCATCAACACGCGATACCAGTTCGTTATACTTGGTTTGGCTCAAGGTGAGGGCCGTGGCAAATACAAGCACTCTCTTTCCACTATCACGATTCATCTCCACGGCTGGTTTCACCGCAGGCTCCATGCCAATGATCGGGATATCGTACTTGGCGCGCAGATCCTTCACAGCCAGACTTGTTGCTGTATTACAAGCAATCACTATTGCTTGAACATCCTCCTGAACGATGGCTTCCACACAATCAAAAATATGTCCTCTAACCTCATCCGCAGATTTGGTTCCATAAGGGACATGCAAAGTATCCGCATAATACAGAAATTGTTCTTCCGGAAACTGTTGTAATGCCTTATGCAAAACGGTTAAACCACCGATGCCTGAATCAAAAAAAGCAATTTTCTTTTTCAAGGATTTCACCTCTATAATGTATTCTTTCGGGTTCCAAGAACCTCTCAATGCTGCTCATGCTGACTGGAGGTGAGGTTTGTACTTCCGGCTCATCACACACTACAGTGCTTGACGGCTTGCGGGAACCATTCCGGTTACGGATCGTTCTTCTAATCGGAGACAAAGGCGAACGCTATCGCTTCTTCAGAATCGATTCCGCCCCCTCTATTACTTCCGCTAAGTCAGGTACTATAGAGAAGATAAACCATTATTCTACGTTCATTTTATACTGCTTGAGCCAGTCCTTGCCACTATGCCACGCCTCTACAGGGTTATGCTCTCCGAGCAGTTCAGTACTTGCCTGAGCCATGATCCATTCCTTGAGACCATTATCCGGACTGGATTCGAGCTGCTGTAACAGGAAAGGCAGTCCTGCCTCACCCGTATTCAAGATGTCGTCGTAAGCCTCCCGGTTACCACCAATATAATCATTGGGATTACTGCTGGTCACGAGGACAGGGTCGCTAACCATCTGCTGCAACTTGCTTTCAATGGTTTCTGATAATGCTTGGTCTTCTGTCCGAGTCGAACATGCTACTACCGTCAAGGCTGTGCATACGGATAACAAACCCAGAATCAGTCTTCTGCTATTCACTGTGCCACTCCTTTCAACAATGAGTTAAAACAACAGATCCGGCTTTCATGCTCAAGCCCCCGGCCAACTACAGAACAAGTTCCCATTGTTCTTCGGTAAGCTCCTGACCTGACAACATCTGCTTGCGGACTTCCTTCACTTCAAAGCCCACAGATTGATATAATCTACGCGCGCCATTGGTGATAAATTCAGCAAAGCTATGATCATAATTATACTCGTTTCGATAAATTCGGATATGCGCTTCAATGACATACTTCAGATCCTTTTGTACGAAAGTGCGAATCATCAGACATCACAGTCCTTCCTCAAATCCACAGTTGTGATACTGAAATCCACACCGAACTGAATTAATCCGAGTTTACGGGCAACTTGCTGTGAAGCAAGATTATCCCAAGATGTACTGTAGATTGGCATGCGTCCACGCTCCTTGACATAATACTGCCAGCACTTTACTGTCTCCGCTGCATATCCATGTCCTCTATAACCGGGTGCCGTATACAGACTCGCTTCCGCCCCATGATCGGAAAACCTTGCGGAGCAACACACTGCCACAGCAGAATCCCCAATAACATAAGCGGCAACAGGGCTTTTTTCATATAAGTAGTCTGTTAATTCAGGGAAATGCTCTGCCAGCAAATAACGCTGCTCCTGACCAATCAACTGAACCTTCTGATTCCACTTGTAAGATATCTCAGGAAAAGCATAGGCGGGTCCCATCCACACACGGTTAACTGGCTCAAAGTTCTCCACCTTTCGAATCAGTTTCGGAATATCCAATGGAAGCTCGCAATCCTTCCCCAACTCATCCATTAGATCCGGCGGTAACTGCTCATGATAATAGATCAGTGAACCAGCAGAAGTCATGCCGATAAAAATGGCTGGAGCCTGCCCACCACCCGGCTCGTTGATGCTTAATAGACGCTGCTGCTCGTTAATACTATATAAAGTACTCACCTGTATTTTCAACATTCCCATAGACGACAGGTTGGATTTTGGAACCATAACTATGAAGTTAACCTTCGCAATAATCGTTTGCCTACACTGCCTTTACCAGCTTCCTGCTGCTCCAGAAATTCGGATAATTGACGTAATTCTGCAGGTCGATATCCAGCCCCGCACCCGCAATTATGATAGGTAAAACCATGACGATACAGCATCATCACTTTGGTCCATTGTTTGGTATCATTTTGCTTGGGCGCCTGGAAATCCTGTCCCATGCTGACCATAGACTTGGCACATTGCGGGCATTTATATTCAAGTTGTGCCACCACCTCAGGGCTCAGGTCATGTCTGGAAACTTGTTTAAATGATTTGCGACAAATGAAACATGCATAGATGTCTTTATATGGTCCTGACAAGGCATATCTGCACATCATCTGCACCCCCTTAATAATTTCCATTATACGGGATTTCACACACATATACGAATGGATTTTGCATATTTGCGAAAATTCCACCCACTCACTATTGACCTTTAATCGCGGCTTGTTTCCAGGAGTCACCCAATTCCGCAATCGTTGCGTACCGCTCGGACCGATCATCGCTCACTGCACGTATCACAACCTGATACAACGCTTCTCCGGCATCCCATCTGGCATAGGAACGATCTTTCTCCCCGCCAAGCAAACCAAACGCCATTGCCCCCATATTGAATACATTGGTAACAGTATCTACGGGTGCACCTAGCTCAAACTCTTCGGGAGACATAAAGCGGGAAGATCCCCACATACGACCCATGGTATTGATAAAAGAGCCCTTCCGATACAAGTCGATATCACAAATTTTCATAAAGTTTCTGTCAAAATCATAGATCAGACTGCCATCATACAGATCTACAGCCACATAGCCTCTTCGTTCCACCTCGATATGAAAATCCAGAATCTGCTCCATTGCCTGAATACTTGTCTGCACTGGGAGTTGTCTGAACCGATAGTAGGGCGAACGCGGATCTTCATATTTGGCCGGAGGCGGAAAATACCAGTGGGAATGCAAACACTCCCCATCCACCCAATCGAATACACAGGCATACCCCTCATCCGTTGCAAAATGATCCGTTAGTCGAATCAACGTGTCATGCGCCAAATCTTCGTAAACGGAAACAGATGATTTCAGATTACGAATGGCTTCCGGGGGACTTCCCGTATGATTCGCATGAATTGTATGTGCTCCCGCATATTTAACGAACAATCGCTTTCCATCCTTTTGCACAATACCAAAAGAGAGATTCCCTGAATCCTGCTGATCGAATACGCGAAAGACCGTACCCAAGGGCTGTAACCAGTCGAAAGAATGAGACTCTTTTAAGACAAAGGAAACACCGTCGATCTCAAGTTCAAATTGATCTGTCATCGGACTCCTCCTGTGCTGGTATCTTCATTCAATGTTGAATGCTCCGTGTAAAAGTAATTCATATGCGCCTCATCATATCCCTGACCGTTGACTTCCAATGCGTTACGCTCGATGCCGAAAACTTCAAATCCATATCGCTCGTATAAACGTCGGGCTGATTCATTCGTTGTCACTACACTCAGATTAATCTGCTTGATGCCTTCCAGATGTCTTCCACGATCCAGCACCTCGCGGAGCAAGAGCGAAGCCAGCCCACTTCCCCGATATGGCGGAGCAACATAGACGCCCCAGATCATGCCTTTGTGCCTGAGCTTTAGGCCATATTCTCTTTTGAAACCCATCATTCCCGCCAAGGTTCCTTCTTCTGTGTATGCTCCCAGAATATAATCATCCGGTTCATTATGTATGCGCTCCTGCACTTCACTCATGGGGAGTTGAATGGACAACTCGAACGAAGCCCCGAAGGCTTCAGGATGTGTTTTCAGTGCTTCCAGTCGCAAAGGCCAGTAGATGTCTGCTTCATCCCGCTGAATATTGCGAATGATATAAGTCTCTTGCTTGCGATCTGCATTCATTCTTCGACCACTCCCTGCATCTCATAAGGATAATCGATCTGAAGTTTTACATTCGCTGCCGCTTCCTGTCCTGCAAGCAACCCAACAACATAAATCCCAAGGTCAATGGACGTGGCCACACCACCGGCAGTAATTACATTTCCATCTTTTACAATCCGCTTCTGAATCACCTCGGTGACATACGGCTCAAGCAAATTATATGCACGGGGATGTGTTGTTGCTTTTTTGCCGGATAAAAAACCAGCCGCACCCAGCAGCAGAGAGCCTGTGCACACCGAAACCTTCAAAGGCACAGACTCAGCCTGTTTCAGCCAACCTACAAAGGTCTCGTCATATCGAAGCTTGCGCGTTCCCATGCCTCCGGGGATAAACACGAGATCATATTCCGATAGGTCAGGCTTCACTCGATCCACCTTCAATGTTAGACCAGACTCATCCGTGACCTGGTCTGTCATGGCACAGGTTTCCCACGTCGTTCCTTTGGTAGGTTCAAAGAAATTCAACCGATTGATCACATCATAAAATCCTGCAAAATCAAGGAAAGTCAGTCCATCAAACAAAACGAATGCCATTTTCATTGGTAACCTCCGCGTTTTAATTTGGAGCATCCTGATTATGTTTCTGATTCCGATCCCGTTCCATTGCTTCCTTCACCCGGTCACGCGCTGGCAGCTTACTATTGATATGAAAGAGCAGACCCACAATCGCAAGAAGTAAAATAATGACGATAAATTCGAATATGGCTAATCTCTCCTTTTCGGAAAATACGCAATCGTGACTCGTACCTTATCTCTATTTTAATCCACGGGCGATGATCCACTCCAGCCACTTCCAGGGTAGCAGTACTTTACCTATGATGAGCACACGCGAACCTTTTCCCAAAGCATATCGAAGTCTTGGTGCACGCATCCGTGCAATTCGGCCAATCAGATCGGCTACCTCCTGTGGATCAGGTGCCGTCTCGCTCGCATGTTTGGAATAACGAAGAACCGCGTCCAGCTTATGCTTATACGGAGAGTCCTCGCTCCGGTGAATCTCACCCAAACCTTTATTCCAGATCGGTGTGCGATAAGAGCCAGGCTCAACTAATACCACCCGAACACCGAACAAAGACATCTCATGCCGTAAACTTTCCGTGAATCCTTCCACAGCGAATTTGGAGGCAGCATAGGGCGCATACCCTGGAAAACCGGACAACCCACTGACGCTGGACAAATTTATAATTAACCCCTGCTTCTGTTCACGCATCACAGGCAGGACCGCACGTGTCACAGCGATTAATCCAAATAGATTTGTTTCCATCTGGCGCCGCCAATCCTCCATTGACACTTCCTCAATGAACCCGCCCACCGCAAATCCCGCATTGTTCACCAGCATGTCGATTCGGCCATTATTATGAAGTACGGACCGCACAGCTTTCTGCACCGATTCAGCATCGGTCACGTCCAGTTGCACATATTGCAAACGTTCAGCTAACCCCGCCTGTTCAGCCAGTTTCACCAATTCTTCTCTTCGACTCAGATCACGCATTGTAGCAACAACAAGGTATCCCTGCTTGGCAAGGGTGATCGCGGTAAGCATACCGAAACCACTGGATGTACCCGTAATTAAGGCCACCGGAGCGTTAGTTCCTTCCTTCGTCTTTTTCACTACATCAGAACCTGCATTAATCCGTCCCTGTCCGGCTTCTGTTAAGTTTTCCTCTACTGTCACGGTGTGTCCTTCTTTCCTCGGTAAATTACTTACTTCCCGTTCCTACCTATACCGCACGGCCCCTGCTGCTTAATCCGCCACTCCATTATGCCGTCTCTCCACCCTGCGCAGCTTCGTAAGTCCCGGTTCAAACGTATACGGTACAAATCTGATCTCAGGTAAGGTGCATTCAAGCCGCTCTCCCAGCTTCATCAGTTCCAGCAGTACATTGGTCTCAACCTGAGCCATCACTGCGTTCCCGCCAAGTCGAAGGGATACCTCCATTGTTCCGTCCCCTTGCTGCACCACACGATAATGTTCAATATCCGGCGAAGCCGCAATGACCGAACGGGTAACGAAATCCGGAAAGACCGGTACCGCCTCACCCGTATGCATGTTTGAAAAATAAAGCGTGTCATCACAGCGGCCTTCAATCCGCTCAATGGCAGTAAACGGGGAACCACAGGCACATGGCAGCGCCGCCTCGGTCAGAATATCATTCAGCCGATACCGGATGATCGGCTGTGATGTTCTGGAGAAGTCCGTAATAATGGGCACGAACCGTCGGGTGGCGGGATCAATGAACTCTTTTTCAATATGCACGATATCTTCATTCAAATGCAGTGTGCCATAACGACAGGTTGCACCCAGGAACCCTTCTGTACACTGATAGACTTGATGAACGGTCTGTCCGAAGATCTTCTCCAACACCTTGCGATCCAGGGGGTCCAGCACCTCGGCAACAGAGATGATTTTATCCGGTACAGCAGTCAGATATCCTGCCACATACGCATCCGCCAACAGACGCAGCATGGATGGAGGAGCCACCCACACGGTAGGTTGGTAGGTTTCCAGCCGCTTAACCAAGGTCTCCACACGTTCCAGCAGATCAAAGTACTGAAACTGCAATTTTCCACGTTGCACCGATTCATACAGATTACTGTTGGCCCGCAGGAAAAACGCAATCTTCGCAGGTTTCCACAGTCCACCAGGCAGCAACTTGGCCAACACCGTACCCGTCCACGCATCCTGCTCCCGATCACTCACCAAAAATATCCCCCGGTTCCCTGACGTGCCCGAAGACAGTCCAACCGTCACACCTTGAATGGAAGGTTTGAAGTCACGTGTTTCTTCACTTTCACCTGCAAGAGCCAGCGCTTTGTCCTTGGTAATACCCACCGTGTTCAGTGTATCAAAATATTCCATCATGGTTGATTTGTCAATCAACGGAAAGCTTCTCCAGTCGGTTGCGTCCACGCCACCCCACCACTTCCGGTAAAACGGAGATCGGGCACGGATCTGATGAACATGCCGAATAATCCGGCGCTCTTGCCAGCGCTCAAGTTGTTCTCGTGTTTTCCATGTTCGCAGCCCACGTGCGAGTGCATAATGAACCACAATACGAAAGGTATTACTCATCGTTTCAGCCCTCCTGCACCCCAAGCGTCCAGTACATCTCGACAATGACTCGGCACAATCCGAATGTGGGGAGATTGCTGATGCAGCTGAACCAGCTTGTCAAAGTTACGATGGTATTCCTGTCGATTCGACATAATGATTCCAGCAAAAATATTCGGTCTGCGCTGTTCACGAAAAGCCCGACTCGACCATACCGCGTCCGCGCAGAGAAAATAGTCATGTTCTTCTGTGCGCAACAGGAGTCCCATCATGCCTTCCGCATGACCGGATACATCCACCCCAAGCAGACTGCCATCACCAAAGATGTCGTAGACCTCATCAAAAGGGAAAGCTTCCCCCGCTCTTATCCATCGCTCAGGCTCACACGTAACTGGCAATGATCTGACTATAAAATCCTCGGGCAACAGCCCCGCAAGAAAACCTGCTTTTACAGCCGCAATCGGACCAAGTGAGCGCACAGCATCATAGGCTCTTGGCAGATAGATGAATTGTGCCTCTGGGAAATCTCGTACACCCGCAATATGATCGCCGTGAAAATGAGAGAGGATGATATACCGAATATCCGAAGCTTTCAGTCCAATTCGAGCCAAAAAATGAACGGCACTATCCTCTTCACGATAGACCACTGGTGTAATATGACGATACATTGCATTAGGCAAATGAGCCGTTTCCTCAAAAAAGCGGGAACTATATCCCGTATCCAACAGGATCGGTCCATGTACGGGATGAATGATGCAGGCAAATCCTGCCGGGAAATGTACTGGACTCAATCGACCACCACGCAGCGTCAGAAACTCTGGATGTGTACAGTAACCCGCCGCACCCAAATATAGTTTCACCGGAGTTGTTGTCAGCATGATTCAGCCTTCCACCAGTCTGCAAATTGTTGTAACCCCTCTTCAATGGACACCCGAGGGACGTACCCCAATTGCTCCCGTGCATCCGTAATATCCAACGTCTGTGGGATGGATAAGGAGCCGACTGTATACCGTGTCAACGCAGGTTCACCCAACGCAGGAATAGAGCCATGAACTCGCTCTAGCAACGCTGCCACACCATATGCCATCCGATAAGGAATGTTTCGACGACGCAAGGGCATATCCAGCATGCCAAACAGACTGCTCACCAACTCATTAAACGCCCTTGGATCGCCATTCGAGATATTGTAGGCTCTGCCGAGCGCTTCGTCAGAGGCATCGCGACACAATAATAGGGCATCCACCACATTATCCACACATGTCAGATCGATTAAAGCCTGTCCACCACCGATCATGGGCACGCCCGATTTTGCGTTTGCTGCGACAATTCTGGGAAATAACGTCTGATCATACGGACCAAAGATCGCTCGCGGTCGAATCATGATCGATGGAAGTCCCTTCGCATGCCCCTCCATTACAACCTGCTCAGCGAGAAGCTTCGTGGCTGCATAATGATTGGCTGGTTTGGATGGCAACGGATCATTCTCATGTACGTTATATCGCGGATTGTAATTAAAATATATACTCGGAGTTGAGACATGTATGAATCGCTGTACTTCATTATGCAGGCAGCTATCTACAAGATTCTGCGTTCCTTCCACATTGCTGCTGTAAAAGTCACGATATTTACCCCATGGCGATGATAGTGCCGCACAGTGAAAGACCATATCCTGCCCCACACACGCTTCGTTCACTGCAGCCTCATCCCGTATATCTCCATTCAGGAATCGGATTCCTGCCAACTCAAGTTCTGCACCAACCTTTGGCTGTCGGCCCATGCCAGTGACTTCCCATCCCTCTTTGGCAAGCCGCATCGCTAGGTGCCTGCCCAGACATCCCGTAGCTCCCGTAACCAATGCTCTATTCATTGTTGTTCACCGTTCCATTCTATGTCATGAGTCAAAGCTTCAGTCAGCGAGCACTTCTGCGATCTTGCCAGACGCCATGCGGCTAGCACCACTCCGAATTGTTCCAATACAGGCTGGATATCCTGCCCTACATAGACCACATCCCTGGTTCCACGCCATGCTGCTATCCATGCACGGAGCTTTCCTTTGCCTAAGATCTGCTGTACTCCACTTCCCAGCATGGGAAGCATGAGCATGGCTTTGCTGCCCCGTGCGGGCGTGATCATTTTTCCTTCCTTGACCAACGTCTCCGGTTCAGTCAATGCACGCACCAAGTCATCTCCGGGGTGAAACAGATGAATCCCACTCGTTGCCCTCGGATTACACTCAATCGCGTACACTCGCCTGTCCTGACCTTCTATAAAATCAAACCCAATCTGTCCGCTAAACCCCGTTGCCTCAACAAATTGTCTCACCCACGCAAGGGCATCCTCATGTTCCACCTGTTCAAAAAAAACACTGGCTCCCACGCTTCCTGTACGATAGCGACTGTCGTAAGTGGCATGTGCAACCAGTTGCCCTTCATACGCTATGCTGTATGTACATAACATCTGACCAGGAATGTAGGCCTGTGCAACCCAAGGTGAAATAGATGATAGTGCTACCTCGTCCGGAGGGTCGTTACGGAAATGTCGACGTTTCTTTTCACTTACGTTTCCTTCCTGATCCGTCCCTGCCCTAGCCTCATCGTTCATGAGTGTTGGCATGCGAACTTTGGCTGCGAAGCGGGAATACACCGGTTTCCATACCCAATCTCCTACTTTTCCCAGAACAGACTGAGCTTCCATCCATTCCTGCCGACTTTGGATCAGGTGTGTATCCGGAACCGAAAGACCAAGTGACCCTGCAAGCTGGATAAAATCATATTTATGGTGCAGCTCATGCAGCTGCTCCAGAGTTGTAACCAGAACACGGCAATATACACGCAATCTGTCTGCCCCTTGGGCAACATAAAAGACTTCTTCACACATTGGGATCAGCAGGTCAATCTGCCAATCCTGAACCAACTGTTCCAACTCCGCCAGATACGCAGCTGTGTCATGACGCGGCGATGGGACCACAGCGCACTGTTCCACTGCACTGGATGATCTGGTCAGATGCCGTATGGCACTCTCCGCAACATAGACCCGATGGCCTGCTCGGCGAAGCATGCGTGCCAGATCAAGCGTTACGGGAGCCCTTCCGCCTGTAAGCAACACACGGAGAGAATCAGCTGTACGATGTCCAGTTTTCCCAGATCTAGTAGTCAAAAATGAGTCCTCCCAATGATAATCCGGCAGCCGTGCCAATCATCAACACCCGATCTCCACGCTGAATACGCTGTTGTTTAATCGCTTCATGCAGCCCCATCGGGATTGATGCCGCAATCGTATTGCCGTGATTTCGTGTGATGTCCATAAACCGATCTTCAGCAATGCCAAGCTTCTTGCGAATCAGTCTCATCGCCATCGCACTTCCCTGATGAGGAATGACCAATTGGAAATCCTCCATTCGATTCCCGGTCGCCTGCAGCATATCACCAATGAATCCAGGCAAAAGTCTGGAAGCCATGCGGAAGATCGCCTGTCCATCCATATGAAAAAGGTAGGGTTCAGGCTGATCTGCCTTATAATTCGAAGCATGCAGCCGTGTACCTCCACCTGCAATCTCCGAGAAGCGAGCACCTCGGCTGTAGGTTTGAAGGGAAGCATGTACAATCTGAGAGGATGACCCTTCAGGCGAACGCTCAATAATAACAGCGGCCGCTCCATCTCCGAACAGGGCCGCACTCTCTTTATCAGACCAATTCAGTCCGGCTGAGGCAATCTCGGTGGCTACGAGCAATACTCGCTGGTAACGTCCGGCATCTACCATATAGGAGATCACATCGAGTCCGTTCAGGAAACTCAGGCAGGTTGCATCCATATCAAAAGCAGGTACGCCAGAATCTTCCTGCCCCATGGCCTGCTGGATAAATACCGCCGTACTTGGCAACGGTTGTTCCTTCGTGCCACTGGTGCACACCAGACAGTCGATATCACTGAATTGTAATCCTGCATCCGCCAGTGCAGCTTCCGCAGCCCGCGCGCCCATAAAAGAGGAGGTTTCTTCACCCGAAGCATAATGACGTACACCTACGCCTGTAGCTTTGCTAACCCAGCCCGCAGGCACGTCCAAGCGGCGATCCAGTTCCTCATCGGTGACTTCCTGTTCAGGCAGGTACTTCCCTGTTCCCGCGATCCTTACTCTTCTAAGTTGCATTTCCCCAACCTCTTTCTGTTCATCTGACTGATTAATATATATTCAGCTAATTGTACTTACACAGACACTGCGATGACAGAACAACTTTCCGATCGCTGTTATCCCCAGATTTTTTTGATTCCTTTTGTAAAATGGGGAAATCCGGGGATAAGCATATGCTTCCGATGCAGCTTTCTTTCAGAAAGCTTTTAGGCGACCGCTTCGCTTCTTCAAGTTATTTCTATCCTCTCCGTTATCGTGTAAATGTTTAGTTGAACATATATAACAAAAGGGCAGATGCCTCTGCCCTTCCTGTTGTGTTTTCTTTTGTTATGAAATGTCATTTCTTCTTATTCAAAATCTCGGCAAGAGCTGCATCTAGTGTACCGTATGTGAACGTGAAGCCTTCCCTCTCCATTCGCTCGGGAATCACCCAACGGCTTTTGAGAACCAGTTCCGTCTCGGTCTGAATGAAGCGTGCGCCCAGTTCAAGCATCCAGCGAGGAGAAGGTAGTCCAATCCGCGCCCCCATCTGTTCTCTCAGACGCGCCATTAGCTCCCGATTCGTCACCGGATGCGGAGAGGACGCATTGAACACACCATTCAAGTGTGGATGCTCTTGCAGATAAATTACCATGCGGAAGAGATCCTCGATATGAATCCAGCTGAACTGCTGTGTTCCTGCGCCTTGAGATCCTCCCAGTCCAAAACGGACGAGGTTCGTCATGGGCACCATCACGCCGCCCTCGCCCAGCACAATCGCAATCCGAAGTGCAATCTGACGCGTAGACGGCAGACTGAATTCGAAGAAAGCCTGTTCCCATGCCTTGGCAACGTCGACCGAGAATCCGGAGCCAATCTCGCCCTCTTTTTCCGTCATGGGACGATCTTCAGCATGTCTGTATATGGTCGCTGTACTCGAATTAATCCATAGTTCGGGAGGTTGATTACAAGCTAGGACGGCTTCCCCGAGAATGCGCGTTGTACGGGTTCTGGATTCCAGAATGACTTTGCGATTCTCATCCGTATAACGGCAGTTCACCGATTTACCTGCCAGGTTAATCAACATTTCTGCTTCTTCCAGTGCCCCTATAATTCCTGCACGATCCTCCCAGGCAATATGACCGGGCTGACGCGAGATAATTAACACCTCATACCCCAGCTTTCTGAATCTTTGGGCAAAATCCTGTCCAACAAATCCCGTTCCACCAGCTAATACAACCTTCTTCACGGTATCCCCTCATTTCCCATACTGGGTAAAGAATTCGCAAGATATAGATTGGAATGTTTCTATGCATGCAAAATACAGATATTAGATTAACACCGCCGGTGACCCGTTGGTTTGATTTATTTCGCACCAAGAGCTGCGTACAAGCGATCCCGCTCTTCGATAGCCCATGCGTTTGCAGGGTTTTGTTCCAGCTGATATCGGAGTTCATCATAAAAATCATGGATCATGAATCCATCTGGCAGATTGCCAAGCATGGCTGTAAAGTTGTACTCGGGCAGTGTTCTCTTTCCTTCACTGATCTGCTTCAGCCAGTCCATCCACTTTGCAAGAGTAAGCACTTCCTCCTGCCATAACTCAGCCTGTAACCCAAGCGCATCCTGAAGTTGCTCGTACGCCAATGGATCGGCGAAGACCCGGCAGGCCTGAACAGCCAGTTCGTACAACTCGGTCACTGCACGGCGTACCTCATGCTCAAGTTCGACCTCCAAGCCTCCCATGTAATCCTGAACCTGGATGCCCTGTCCATCATCATATAATAGTGGTGCCTGCGCCAACAGGCGTACAATCTCTTCCATCGCTTGCATTGAAATTCGCTTCTGCTCATAGAGAGCAGGTAATTGATATGCTGTAATGATCATTCACTCCTACATCGTTCTTCTATTAATGACCTATATTATAACATGGTTTGGCAATCATCTATCAGGATAACTTGACTATCCACTACAAGTTGTAGTAGTTTATACGTACTACGTAGTGTAGTAATACGATCGTTATGGACGCATAACGATGTTAAGGAGTGTTCACTGTGAACCAGATTCAAAAATTATCCGAAACAGAAATGGAGTTAATGGTTGTTATATGGTCATGCGCCCCACCGGTCACCTCCACAGAACTATTAGACATATTTGCTGAGAAGGGGAAAGCGTGGAAAGCGCAGACCATGTCTACCTTTCTGTCACGGTTGGTGGATAAAGGCGCTCTTACCGTCACGAGACGTGGACGGACCAATGATTATGAGCCTCTTCTGAAACCCGAAGATTACAAACTACAGGAAACGCAGCATGTTCTTGATGGACTGTATCAAGGTTCAGTCAAGAATTTGGTTTCGGCCATGTATGACGGTGACAAGCTTTCAGACGATGACATTTCAGAACTGAAAAAATGGCTTTCGGAAAAGTAGGTGCAGATGATGAATATCTTTTTTGAGATTCTGTGCAGCCTGACCGTGGCGGGAAGTATCGTTTCTGTTTGTATTTTGGCACTACGACTTATACCCGGTTCTGTCTTTCCGACCAAGTGGCTCTACAGACTCGGTAAACTGGCTATCTTGTTTTATCTGTTCCCGGTATCTCTTGGCCTTTCATGGCTTTTGGATATTGCATTCCAAACGACATCAACTATACCAGGTACGGAGAATGCAGCAGCTTCGGATGTACTTGCAGGAACGTTTATCCCGGAACAAACCATCTCGGTAACCACAGCCTGGTTCTTGTTATGCGTCTGGGGCATTGGAGTCATTGGTTTTTCTGCATGGCAGGTGTACTGTTATCGAAGATTTCTGAATGAATTATCTCGTACACGTACCCCAGTCCTCTGTCATAGTGAAGCAGCTGTACAGCTACCATTAATCAAAGAAGCTTTGGGTCTCAAACGTAATATCACGCTTGCTCACAGCACGCTAGTACGAAGCCCTATACTGGTTGGCTTGTTTAAACCCACGATATATCTGCCACCCGAAAATACGGTGAAAATGGACATCAGTATGGTAATTCATCATGAGTTGGTACATCTAAAACATAAAGATCTGTGGGTCAAAGCTTTGACCTTGGGGGTTAGTGCCCTGCACTGGTTCAATCCCCTGATTCATATGATTCGCAGGGACATTCATACCTGGAGCGAGTTGGCCTGTGATGAAGATGTGGTGAAAGAGATGTCCCACGAAGAACGCAGACGATATGGTGAGACAATTTTAAATGTGATGGCGGGAACCAAGAAAATGCCTGCTCAATTTTGTTCGTCCCTATCGGGTGAAGGCAAACAATTAAAAAGGAGATTGATGATTATGTTTAATGTAAAGAAACTGAAAAAGAAACATTGGATGTTAAGTATGGGAGCCCTCCTGCTTATTACAGGTGTAAGTACGTCCACCGCCGTATGGGCATCAAACCACACGGTTAAAGTGGAGGCTGAGGCTTCTGAAGCTGTGACTGTTCCTTCTACGGGTGGATCTTCTGAAATCGTAGCTTCTCCCAACAAGGTTGGAATTTCCGAAGCTGTAACTGCTCCTTCTACTTCCGAAACTCCTGAGATCGTGGCTCTCCCTGAGGATGAAGTTTCCGAAGCTGTGCCAGTTCCGTCTGCTACTGTACCTTCTACTACTGTTCCATCTACTACTGAACCTTCTGAGGCTAAAGTTGTAGAATCAGCCACTGTTCCTTTTACTGGTGAATCTCCTGAAATGGTAGCTCTCCCTGGGGATAAGGTTTCAGTAACTGTACCTGCTCCTTCAGAAAAATAACCTATCGTTAAGGAGCAATAGCCATCCTTATATGCAACAGGACGAAGCATAGATCATAGATCTCCGCTTCGTCCTGTTTGCTTTTTTCTGTCATGTGCATTAGATAAATGTTTTGATCGTAGCAAAATATTCACGGATCATGTTGACGGGTTTCAGATAACCCGGTGACGGGGCCGATATGCCGTATTCTGCTGCATAACCGTTCTTGACAGCGATGTATTTGGAACGGAACATATGATAGTCACTGGTGACAATCATGATCTCAGGGTGCTCTAACCCGGATTCAAGAATGATTCTTTTGGAAAAGGCCAAATTCTCCTGTGTACTTGTGGAGCGATCTTCCATAATGACTTGGACGGGGTTAATCCCCTGTTCAATTAGATAGTTTTTCATGGCGAGCGCTTCAGGAATGGATTCTCCAGGTCCCTGCCCACCCGATACAATGACGGGTGTCTGAGGGTGGCTGCGAATGTAGTCCAAACTTGCATCCAACCTTTGTTTCAGGGTCAATGACAATTCCGTTCCACGGATGCCTGAACCCAGAATAATGACATAGTCTGCCTCATCCGGATCATTCGCACCGAGCTGTGTGAATACAAGGGCTTCGATAATGACAAAAGAGACGGCAGCCACGCTAATTCCGGTAAGGATAATCCGTTTCAGAATAACATGCTTCTGATAGTCAATCCGTCTTAGAACGATAAAAGCCACCGTGATCATTCCGAAAAACATGACTGGGAATCTTTGGCCCCAGAAGGCCAGGAACGCCACAAAACATGCCAACAGGACAAGATCAATGATCAGTCCATTTTTTTGTAAGAACTTTTTTATCAAATCCGTAGACACTCCTTCTTGTACCCACTATTCCGCAAATCACTTATTATTCAATAATTACGAATATATCCTGCACCTATGTAACTTTGAGGCAAATGGAGACTACGAACTCTCCGCAGGTCACGCATTAATTGCTCGTGTTGGATGATCGTCTGAATGAATGGGTTCTCATATAACATATCTGCCTCCTGCGGTTTACCTCGTTGTCCTCTTATTGCTGTTAACCTTCGTTCCAATATATCATGTTTACCTATCCGCAATAAAATGAACAACGCTTGAACATCCTCTGTACAACTTCGAATCTCTGATTAATCACAACCAAATAACCCATAAACAGCTTCGGTTATCCGAATGTTTATGGGCTACAATGATCGAGTTTGAAACGGTTAAAATTTATTTAATCGGTATCCAGATTTGTGGCGGTTGATTGGGCCCCGGATATACTTCCAGCTCCGGCATATATGCGTGCTCATACGGGTTGGATGGAAACCATTCCGAAATAATCCGTTTCCATAGAAGCTGCATACTCTCCGGCATCGGGCCTTCTACTTCAAATACACTCCATTTGGAAGCAGGCATAGTGAAGCTTGATAATCCTTCCGGTACTTCACCATCGTAAGTCGTAGCAATCCAGTATTGCATCTGTTTTTCCTGGATTTCGCTCTGATCCACAACGACGCCAAGTAACCCTGGAATATCCCTGTTGTTCAGTTCAAATAAACGATCCTCTGTACCGCTCGTCCACGCTTCCTGCCACATCTTTCCGATTCCTTGCAGATGTTCTCCATCTGCATATGAGAAAGTCTGCTCTACTCCGACCAACGTAAATTCGGGATGTTCAACGATTTTATATTTCATCGGTTCTGCTCCTTTTAGACTCACTTGAATCACCAGACGATTATACGATTGGATAGCGTTACCATTCTTACGAGCCTCACTGGGTGCGATCCCATGTTGTCTACGAAATGCTTTGGAGAAAGATTCCGGTGTGTCATAACCGTATTTAAACGCCAGATCAATGATTTTGTGATCACTTTGTAGAAGCTCATGTGCCGCCAGTGTCAATCGTCTGCGTTTTAGGTACTCGGCTACAGTAACATCCGTTAATAAGGCAAAGGTACGTTGAAAATGAAAAGGAGAGATATGGACCTGTGCTGCAATCTGCTCCATCGTCATATTTTCGAGCAAGTGGTCTTCCATATATTGAATAGCGACCTGTAATGCGTTGATCCAGTTCATGTAATAATCACTCCTTGATGTCTAATATAACGGATAAACCACCCAAAAACCTGTCATGTTGTGCTCTCATATGTCCGGTTAATGTGCAAAGACGTTGTTCATATAACGCCCTGCCCAGGCTTTGAACTAACCAAAGAAAAGGGGAGTCACAACATTTGACAATGTCTACGAATTATTATAGCCTACAAGTATAATGATCGTTCTATCTTATTTTGAAGGGAGAGTATCATTGAATATGAGCAGCAAAAAAGAAATGCTTTTGAACGTGGCTGAAGAATTATTCTACCTCCATGGCTTCCATTCCATCGGTTTGAAGCGGATTATCACGGATGCCGGGATTGCGATTATGACGCTATACAATCACTTTGAGTCCAAGGATGATCTCATTGTCCAGGTACTCTTGCGACGCGAACAGCGTTATTTAGAACAGCTCAGGCAATATGCAGACAATAAAGCACAACCTATGTTTCTCAATCTGGCTGAAGGACATGCAACCTGGTTGAAGGAACACGAATCACGAGGTTGCTTATTTTTACGCGCCAAAGAAGAATTCGGAGGTCATACAGACCATATCATCGTCCAGACAGTAAATGCGCACAAAAGACATATGCGAACTTTAATTCAAACATTGGCGCCTGTTGCAAGTGATCGAGATCTATTGCGATTCTCCCTGCTGCTGGAGGGTTCCACGGCACTTGCTGAGACAGAAAATGTAAATAACGTCTGCCGTGAACTGATCCATATGACGCAGACCAGTTTCAAGTAAAGCTATTCCGGGTGAGTTAGTAGTTCAACTCACTTTTTTATTTAATAAGAAATATAATGATCGTTCTATCTAAAAGGCGGTGGATTTAATGAAAAAAATTATCTTTCCAGGCATTGCACTTATCGCTGTATGTTATGCATTCGGGCGATTCAGTTATGGATTGTTTATGCCGGAAATTTCGGAAGCCTTACAATTAAATGATGCAGCCTCTGGCGCGATTAACTCAGGAACGTATATCGCCTACTGTCTGTCCCTTCTAACTGCACCATTGTTGATTAATCGCAAGGGACATCATTATGTCATTCAATTGGCAGGAATCAGCGCAGTGCTCGGATTAACCGGCATCGCCTTGGCTCAGAATGCATGGGTTCTTACATTTAGTATATTTCTAGCAGGTTTGAGTACAGGCTGGGCCTCTCCAGCCCTCGGTAACACGGTTAATGCCGAGCTTGCTCCCGAGCTACAAGCAAGAGGCAACAGCTGGATTAACACAGGGACCAGCTTCGGAATTGTAATATCAGGTCCACTCTACTGGCTGTTCACGGATTACTGGCGTCTAACCTACATCCTGTTTGCTGTAATCGGTGTTGTGGTTCTTTTGTGGAACAGACGTGTTATTCCGGCAACCAAGACACTGCCTTGTACCAAGTCTCTCTGGACATGTATGAAACCTACCAGACCAGGGTCTGCTCTGCTCATGGCTTGTCTGTTGACAGGTTTCAGTTCTGCAATCTACTGGACCTTTGCCCGGAACTTCCTCACAGACGAGAAAGGGGCCTCCGATTCGGAAGCCGTGTTGTTCTGGATTGTGATGGGGGTTATGGGGATACTCGGTGGATGCGCTGGTCGCATTATTGAACGGTTCGAGATTGGGTGGTCCTACCGAATAGGCATACTGTTATTGGCTATTTCGCTCGGGGTTATCCTTCTGCCTTCAATGACTGCCAGTCTCATCTCTGCGATCATATTTGGCAGCACGTATATTTTCCTGACCAGTGTATTTATCGTTTGGGCGACGAGACTATTCAGTCCAAATGTGTCCATCGGAATTAGCCTTGCCTTTCTCGCGCTGGGTGTTGGGCAATTCCTTGGATCATCTATGGCAGGTTATACGATCGAAGTGTTTTCCAATACAACGGCATTTCTGGCCTTTGCTATACTCGGTCTGTTCGGAATGTTAATTCGGGTGAAATAAATGACAGAACAACCTTCTGATCGCTGTCATTTTACCCGGCGAACACTTCCGGTCACTCCATGTTGAAGCTGTACGTCTGTAAAAGTAACCGTGGTCCCTTGCCCAATCGGGGATTGGGCCACAATGCCAACTTTGATCTCTTCCGGGCAGTCGAGTCCGAAATAACGAACGAGCTTCCACTTCTCTCCATCTTGAGAATAATGGAAAGCAAAGCTGTTGCCTGCCCGAGCTACACGTAAATAAGGCTTATTAACGTCTACGGGTGCTGATACACAATCATCGGAGTTACCACGAGTAACAACACTAAGAATAGACGGCTGTTCTTCAAAATACTCAAAGCAGACTTTAGCCCAATTCGTATCGTCCACCCTCACCATCAGGCAGCCCGAATCATACTGTTCTTTCATGTCCACCTGTACTTGAGTGACGATGCTGAAATCTCCCTTGACTATCGTATGTAAAAATGGAGCTGAAGCTTTCACCGGCTCACCACCCGGATCAATGAAAAAGTCACTGATCGGCGAAACGGTTATCGTTACTTTGCCGTCTTCAATGGACCAATCTGCTGGCTCGTTCAGCCATCTCAGGTTGGCAGATAATGTTTGACCTGAACAATGTTCGAATAGATTCGTCATGTGGCACACCCTTTGTGTTGGAGTATAAGTTCTCTAATTTCTCTATTTGTATTCGATATACATCATGGTTAATCCTGTATGTTTTACATCAAGTTCCCATCCCTGATATCAGTTGATAGAAATTGTCACTCTTCATTATTAATAAGGTAATTTTATCCAAAATATGATAAACTGGACATACGAGATTACTTCAATAATATGAATTACAACAGGAGGTCATCCTATGTTTGGTGTTAACGTGAAAAAAGTAGAAGATCAACTGGTCATCCGGTGGCAGTTTTCCAAAATTGAAATTCCCATCACACATATCACATCGGTCACCCTGGATGATACGTACGGTGGAAGCGAACCATCCGCCATTCGGATCGGTCCAGTCAATGGCACAAGCGAGAGGATTCTGATCCGCACAGTGAATCAATCGTATATTTTATTCACTTCCAGCGTGACTTTACATACCAATATCCAAGCTATGTTACACCCCTCAAACTAAATGGTTGTTCAACTTCTAATGTTTCAGGGGTGATGGGTTCCATTAACAAATGAAGCGTTAGTATTCGCATGAATTCTTACAGCGAATACTAACGCTTCATTGATTCCAATTCAAGTTGGACGTGGGATCCTTATAACCAACTCCACTTCGGTAACTGATCGAGCGTAATGACCTCTTTGCTATGGTACAATTCCTTCAAAAACGTTAGTTCATTATGTGTCCCGTCTCTCAGGAATCCACCTGTCCAGGTACAGAACCAACTCCAGTGTACATCCTGCTCCTTCATCTGCTTAGGATCAGGGATGGAGCCGTTCTCGGCCAGTGCAATGATTTTACTATCCTTCACAAGCTCTCGCAGGTTGGTGTAACGTGCCGCCAGCGGGCTGTGATCTCCCGCTTCCGGGTATACATCTACACTCACAATATCCACGATATCATCACCCGGATACCATTCCGGTTTTTCCGAGTTCCAGACCCAGATAAGATTGTGCAGCTGATGTTCTTGAACCAATCGATCATACAACAAACGATACAACTGTTTGGCAGGTTCGGGGCCTTTCGCTCCCCACCAGAACCACCCACCTTCTGCTTCATGAAGTGGTCGGAATAATACAGGAAGACCAGCATCCTTCAACTCTTGCAAGTGAAATGCAATCGCATCGATATCCCGGATCAATAACTGAAATGCTTCCGATTCAGTATCAGCTATCGCGGAGGCAAGATCATAGGTTGTCGCGTCCGTATAGAACCCCCGCCACCACTCTTTACCCGGTTCATCGATCAGATCCGTCGGTGCGTTCCAGTGCCAGCATAGCGTCACGATCCCGCCTTGTTTGTGCCAGTCTACCGCATCCCGAATCTCCTGGGAGACCGCACCGCGCTCTGTTCTTGATGGCGAATATTCCATGAGATCAAAGCCAATCACAACTGGTTTCCGTCCTGTATTTTCATTAATCCAGTTTAGATTGCTATAATCCTGCTGGCCTGACAACATCCCTTTTTGATAACGCTCTACCAGGAACGCCATCAGTTCTTTTGCTTCGGGAGTCGCTGCTTTATTCACCGGAACTCTGCTGATCTCACGCACTGTCATCTCTACACCTCCAATTGGATTTAACATGTTAACCCACTACACCAGAACGTTCAATACTCTCCACGAAATAACGTTGCACAAACAGATACAAAATAATCAGGGGTGCAATAGCCAGCAAAATGCCTGTATCCACAATCATCGCCACATAGTTTGGATCGGCCTTGATGCCCGAGTTCGAGCCAAAGCCCATCAGCTGCGGAATCAACTGGTTCGCCTGAGCAGGTAAGGAAGCCACTTTCAGCGAGATCAGTGGACTTTCACTCATGAATAATGCCGAATAAAAGGTATCGTTATACTGCCATACAAACGAGAACAGAATAACCGTAATCAACGGCGAGATTGCATTGGGCAGCATGATTCGAGCAAACGTTTTGAATCCACCTGCGCCGTCAATCAATGCAGCCTCCTCGATTTCCTTTGGCATGCCCTTGAAGAACTGACGGAAAATATAGATGAACAGCCCCGCCTTCAGCCCTCCCGCTGTAGCAGCCGTGATCATGGAAGGCCAATACGTATTCAGCAGATTGATGCCATTTTTTCCAGAGAACAACTGGATGATGCCCATAAAGTCAAAGCTGCGGAAATGCAGATACATTGGCACCATAAGTGTGCTTGTCGGCACCAGAATCGTCAGAATCACCAGCACAAAGAGCACATTACTACCCGGAAACGAAAACCGGGCAAAGCCATATCCGGCAAGTGCACAGGATATCGCTGTCAGAAGCGTTGTGATGGTAACAAACAATAACGTGTTCGCCAACAGAGGCAGGTAATCCATCACTTGCACCGCTAGCCGGATATTATCCAATGTAAAGTGCTGGGGAATCATATAGATCGTTGGATTGTAGATATCCTGTTTATCCTTGAACGCAACTGACACTTTGAGAAATAACGGGTACAAAATAATAAATGAAATGCCGATGACCAGTGCATATCTGAATATGGAATAGAGAAGGTCCGATGTTTTGTTTCGCACCCGATGCATGTGATAATTCTGCTTCGGAACTACCACCATGCGATCTGTCCCTGATGCAGCCATAATCTGAAGCCTCCCTTAATGTTAACCGTCAGTTGTAGTGAACCCGCCGTGACAAGACCCATCCCACTACGATCAATACAAGACCAATCACCAGTGTGTACAGCCAGGACATCGCCGAGCTTAAGCCAAAGTTCTGGGTTTTGAATGCGGTTTGGTAGATGGCCTGTGTGACTGGACTCCCGGCAAATGAATCAATGATCGTATAGATGACATTTGTCAGGATCAACGGACTGACCATGGGAAATGTAATTTTCCAGAATGATTCATAAGCTGTCGCCCCTTCGATCTTCGCAACCTCATACATCGATCCCGGTACCGATTGTAGCGCGGCGAGAAAGATCAGAATCTGAACACCTGAGCTGCTAATAATCTCATAGATCCGCATGATGGCTTCTACAATGTAATCCACATAGGCCATCGGCAATCCCACATCCGCCAGCATCCGCACAATGGATACTACGTTGAACGAAGCACCGCCATCGGCTGATGCATCCACCGCACTTGCATCCCCCATTAGATTGATTAATCCCGCAGACTCAGCTGCTGCGACTGCACTCGAAGCCAGAATAACCGGCAGGAAAAAGATTGCACGTGCCATCGTTCTGCCTCTGAACTTCTGGTTAAGCAGTGTGGCCGTAAACAGACTGAAGAACAAAATCATCGGCACATTCAGTAGCATCGCTCCAACCGAGTCGACCAGAATCCGGTTGAACGTCGCGTCAACCAGAAGCGCATCCTTGAAGTTTTTAAATCCAACGTATTCCAGGACGTATCCGCCCGGAGCAACAGACAGATTACTCAGACTGAATCGAATCGATTGCAGGAGCGGTGTGGCAAAGAGGAAGATGAATCCGACCAGCCACGGGGAAATAAATGCAAGTCCAAGCAGCGCTCTCCGTGACTTCAGCGATAATCGAATGGTTCTCATCGGTTCGCTCCTCCCACCACATAGTCCGTCCCGCCAACCGTTGTTCCATCCACGGTAACTGCATCCGCATTGTAATTCACAAGGATGGATGTACCCCCAGTATAGGTGATGCGGACCACGCCATCCTGAATGCGTTCATGCTTGAGGATCTGCTCATTCCCCAGTTCTCCCAGTACTTCATTGGCCTGCTTATACAAGGCAACAGCGTCATCCACCCAATATGCATACTCCGTTGCGTAAGCCGAATCATAATTCGTCAGCTTCAGCCGGGAAGATGGTTCATAGGTCCATTGAAAATACGGAGCGGCCCCAAGCTCCAGACTGCGCAGCAACTGTTTGTGGAGATCCTGATCCCCCGACGTGTTCATGGGAGATGCTGCGTAGTTCATGTACCCATGAATGACCATCGCATAAAAAGGAACTTCTTCATCGGTAATATTGAATCGACTCGACCCTGCGGGTACATTTACAACATGTTGTGCACTTCCCCAAGCGTAGCTATTAGCGGCAGATACCATCAAGTTCGGATAGGACTGTTCCAGCTTGCCCAGCTGCTCTTTCACAATGTTCTTCGCCGTCTCTCGATGAATCACCCGACTATCCCGATAATCTGAAGTCAGGACCTGCCCAAGATCACGAAGGGATAGTCCACCAAGGTCCAGTTGATTGAATTTGTCAGCAAACTCACTCACTACATAAGGAAGCTTGGCCGCTGAGAGCAAATAATAGCTGTCCCTACTCTGATCCATGCGATTAAGTGCAGGATTGTACGGATACAATTCTGCTGTCTCCTTTGTTACAAACCGCGCTGCATCCGAGGAAGGAGCAAAGCGCATATCATCGTGATAAATGTGCTGGAAAGCCACATCCGGGAACAGTGCTCCACCCGACTGCTCCAGCTTGGTGGACAACGCCTGCAGTTCGGAACGACTGCCCACTTCACTGTCCAACTTCACCTGGGTTGGCGTATGATGACTGATGCCACCGCCAAACCATCCTTGATACCGCATTTGTACACGTTCAACACCATCCTGCTGTAACTTTGCTGCCATTTCTGTAGCCTGTTCGTACGTGGTCATGGCTAAAGTGGTCCGATAGGGTACACTCAGGAACGAAGCCTTTTTATCCACTGCACCAAGCACATCAACATAAAACGGCATCTCCGTCTGTTCTGGGAGCGGCTTCAGTACATCCTGCTCGATCAACTGCTGCTGATACAGGCGGGCCATACCCGAGTAACTGGCATCTTCTCCATGAAGGAAATGATAACGGACCTGAATATCTCCACGGTAAGGCTCTTCGCTAAGCAGCTGAATCTCCTGCATTTTCTGCGAGGTGTACATTTCCAATTCATCCTCCCCCCGCAGGGAGAAGGTCGCATGCACGTGGTTGTAGCTATTCTGTCTGCCTCCAATATCCGCGGAGATACTGGCAATACCGTCCCCTTTTTCAATGACTGCAAACCAGGAATTTTCCCCGTTCTTCAGACCAAACACAGGCATATACGCGGATTCACTCACCTGAGGACGACTGAGCGAATTATCATTTGGGTCTGCGCCGTATACACGCTGTACATATTGCTCTTCCTGGGTTTTCCCGTTGTTCAGATGGATCAGGCTGCCGGAACCGTCAGGTACGAGCATATAACCCTCGCCCTTTGTATCCGCAGCACCAAAATAAGCGAGCAAATCAATATTCCGAATGCGGTATTGCCCACTTTCTTCTATTTGGCTTAGAGGTACAGTCACAACAAGCGCCCCTTGATCCAATCGGTATTCCACAGAAATGACAAAGCTGGGCTTATCCGATACACCTCCGCCTTCGACTCCATTCTCCTGATTGTCAAAAGCCAGATCGTCCGCAGTGTACCCCGCCGTCTCAAAGGCACCCAGCATCTTGTTCAGCACAAGTTGCTTCGAGATCTGTCCATCCAGCCGCTCCAGAATATCCGGATTGTTCTTGGTTGGATAATATCGGGCAGATGTGTATCTTGCGACAGTAGCATCCAGCTTGGAAAGAACCTTCTCCTCCAGTCGCTGTTTGCTAATCAACTTCGGCAGCGCATCAATGCCAAGTGATGTATCCCCAAGGGTATAATTCACCCGAATCCCCTGGTCAATCTGGCCCACTGTGAATTGTTTGTTGCTAATACTCGAACTGAAATTCGGAAAGTTCTCCAGTGTACCCATCGAATCCCGGAAAGACACATTCAGCTGGGAGGACAGCACCTCTTTTTCATACGCGGAAGCAAGACCGTCCTCAGCCCGTTCTTTCGGGTTGCTGTACCAGATCTCTCCGCTTTTCCCGTCACGTACTGCAATTTCCGTGGTCTCCTCGTTATAGTACAGGGCGAGTCCCTGATCTTCAGCGACCAGTTGCATACCAGGCACACCCTGCGAGGAGTCGCTAAGGAACTGCAACGGGTCCTCCGTGACGGGCATGGCTTTGGTTGTCGTATCCAGATAAGCCGCGGCTTCTACGGCAGGAACTCCCCTGTTGTTTATATACAGCAGCCCGGCTGCAATCATGATTACAGCTGTACCACCAGCCAGCACCGTATATAATCGTTGCCTTTTGTTCACGGATGCCGCCTCCTTTAGGTCCGAAAAATCAACTCGCGGTAAATGTTATAACCGAATTCGTACAGCTGTTGCAGCATGCTAAAGACCAGTGCTCCAAGGAATACAATAATGCCCATCACAATGAGTGTCAGCACCATCGTAATGATTGTTCTAATCACCGTGTACTGGTGTACCGTCATCATGCCAATGAACAGAAGCAGTACAAACCAGAAGAACGCGATACTATTGAACAGATAATAAAAAGCAGTCTCCTCCTGCACCATAAAACGGCTGATCACGATCATTGGGGCATAGATCAGAATAACCGGAATGAGCGAGTAACCTGTCGCCAGAACGATTTCCTTGAACTTGCCTTCCCCTTCCATCAAAGTTGTTACCGCCCAGTTGGCCATGCACCATAGTAAGAAAGGTACTGCAACCGTGGCGATTTCGATGATGCTATTAATCGTACGAGGATCGATGTAATTAACGAGAAATCCTGCGTACTGCTTTTGCAAAACCATCATAACAATGGTAAGCGCCAATGCTGCAAAAGCAACAAACAGCCGTCCCCGGTTATCCGACTTGAGGTCCCAGAATGCATCAATGGGGTGAAAAATGAGATGCAGCGGAAACTTAATGAAATCCTGCTTCACGATCAACCTGCCTCCTCCGTCTCCATTTAACCGCTACCCGGGTCAGGATCAGAATGACAATCAGCGCGATTGCAACGGTCAGGAATGTACCAAAATGTTCTTTCATCATCTCCCGCCGATGCCTCTTGAACGCGACAGAATAACTCTTGCGGTCCATTCCAAGTTCGAAGTAACCTAGCGCTTCCTCGTTTTTCTTCTCCATTAATAAGGACTTGCCGATACCGATATAAGCGATGTCATAGTTGGCATTCAGCTTCAGCACTTCTCTCCATATATTCACGGCCTCCGTGTCCTCGCCCCGATAGTGGAGTACCACCGCTTCATTCACACGGGCACCAAAACGGGTCGGCTCATAGACAACAAGGTTATTCTTGCCCCGATCCAGAACCAAGTGGTGCTCACCCGATTGTTCAATCGCGACAGGTGTTTTGAGCGTGCCCACCTGATTTCCTTTACCACCGTATATGTAGAGCAGATGACCTTCATCGTCGTACGTGAACACCCGATTCTGTGTCGCATCCAATACACTGTACATGCCGTCGCCCAGCACTTTCACATCGATCAGTTTGGATGGACCCGGATTGTTGCGGAACCGGATATCGCCTTTGACGTCGTAATAACCAAACCGCTTCAGTACATCTTCACCAGACGGATTCAGCCGTTTGATCGGTTCATTTGAGCCGGGATCAATATTCGTTGCATACACAAATCCTTTGTGGTCAATATCCGCATTGGAGAACTCCGTTGGAACAAAGAGAACCATCTGTGCGCGCTGGGCTTTGGTGGATAACATGCGCCAGATATATTCGCCGTAGTCCCGCTCCACTTTGTTGGTACCGACATATCCGATAAATTTCCCACTCTCGTCAAACTGCATAATCCCTTCGTAGACCCCCTGCGCCACAACATACACTCGGCCTACATGGTCCACCGTCAGCTTCAAAGGCTGGAACTGGAATTGGGTCGACAGGATATCCGACTCGGGCTTCGTGATGGTTTGAATCAGTGTCCCTTCTCCATCCAGGACAACCACACGACCGTTGCCAGTATCAGCGACGTATATGCGTTCTTGCTCATCCACGAACAATCCGCCCGGAAGGTTGAAGGTCTCCTTGCTGCCATCCATCATGAATCCATCGATGACGCGCAACAGCTTAAAGTCTGGGGCCAATACAACAATTCGGCTGTTGCCGCTATCCAAAATGTAGATCAACCCGGAGGGAGAAACGTTCACATCACCGGGGTCTTTGAACTCACTAATGCCGAGGTCACGACCTGATAGAGTACGCTCGGGCAGATAGGCATCTGGTGAAGGTACAGCCTCTTTCCAGTAGTTGTAGTTATAACTCTCATACGGCGCCGGGGAGGCCGCCGCAGGCACGGCATTCACCAGCAGCAGAGATACTGCCGCCAGGAGAACAAGCCATCTTTTCACTGTGCGTGCCATATCATTCCCCCTTAATCCTTCATGCCCGAGCTCGCCATCGTCTCAATGATTCGGCTCTGAGAGAAAATAAATAGCGTGATCGGCACACTCATCAAAATCAGTGCTACCGCAGCACCCGCTCCTGCCCGGGATATTCCGCCCTGAATAATCTGACCTGCTGCATAATGCAGGGTCTTGAGCTGCTCGCTGTAGATGTACCCATTGCCATCACTGCCCCATAACATCTGAAACAGTAGAATGATCAATGTAAGCCAGGCTGGCTTCACATTGGGCATGACAATGGACCAGAAGATCCGGTATTCACTGGCGCCATCAATCTTGGCTGCTTCCAGCAGTGCATCCGGGATCTGCTCCATGAACTGTTTCATCAGATACAACCCGAGTGAATAGGCAAATGCCGGAATAATGACGGCCCAGTACGTGTCGATCCATCCGAGCCATGACATGATCATATAGTTCGGAATTGCCGTTACCGCAGGTGTGAACATCAGTGACAGTACGACCACTTGGAACATGAATACTTTGCCCGGAAACTTGTGTTTGGCAAGTGGGTACGCCGCTGCGGAAGCTAGCAGCACATGGCCTACGATACCGATGCCTGTTATAAACACCGTGTTGAATATATAACGTGAGAACGGCACCCACGAGTCACTCAGCAGATTCAGCAGATCTGTAAAGTTGCTGAACGTGGGATTTTTGACAAACAGCGTTGGTGGAAAGGTGAAAATCTCATCCAATGGTTTAAATGCATTGTTGATCGCATAGATCAACGGTAGCACCATGAAGGCACCAAAAACGAGCAGAAGAGCAAACAGGGAGAGGCTTCCCGATAGCGAGCGATTCACCCGCTTTTTGCCTGTCGCAATTGCAGCCATAGCTATTCTCCCACCCTTCGAAGCAGTTTCTGGACCAGCAAGTTGGTGCCCACCATAATCATGAACAGCACGGTGGCAATTGCTGATGCATACCCCATCTCAAACCGCGTAGTACCAAAGTCGATCAAATGGGTCACCACAGTCTCTGCTGCATAGTTCACACTTGGGAACCCGGCCAGCGCGATCGACACATCGGCCACGGCAAACGAGGTTGTCAGCTGAATGACTGCGCCGAACATCAACTGTGGACGCATCGAAGGCAGGGTAATGTACCATAGTTCCTGCCAGCGATTCTTGATCCCATCCACCGCTCCCGCTTCGTACAATGTCCGGTCCACCGTCTGCAAACCAGCGATAAAAGCCAGAAATCCCGTTCCGAGACTCAGCCATAGCTGCACGAGAATGAGAATAGGCATAATGTAGGCTTCCGTCTTCAGCCATTGGATCGGCTCCAACAGAAAACCCCATTTGATCAACAGCCCATTGGCAATACCATAACGATCTCCCGAGAAAATCATCAGCCAGATAAAATACACATTGCCCGAGATGGAGGGCGCGTAGAAGATCAGCGTCATGAACGCTCTCCATTTCGGTGTTAACTCATTAATGATCCACGCGAAGACAAAACAGGCAATATAACTGATCGGCCCGGTAATGATGGCAAACAGCAACGTATTCTTGATTGCAATCAGGAATACATCATCCTCCAGAAACAGGCGAGTGTAGTTCTGCCAGCCAATAAAACGCGGGAATTCCAGCATGTTAAAGTAGGTGAAGCTGAGTATGATCGAGATGACAACCGGAATCACGGTAAACATGAGGAACAGGAGCATATAAGGTGCAAGCAGAACATAGGAATGTTTGCTGGCCTTCATTTCCTGGATCTTCCAGCTCCACCACGATTTCATGCCCATCCTTGACGCTTTCTCAGGAGGACTGTTTTGTCCGTCTCGGAGTGATATTTGTGGCACGATTAACCCTCCCTCTGCTTACGGAAGACCAAATTCATTACGTTTGACTCGAATCTCGTCCTGAATATATTGGGTATAATCCATGATGGATTCCCTGGCTTCCACTTGGCCAACAACGGTTTTGTAAAATGCATTGAACAGATGGCGGCCTGTAAAATAACCACCGGGTACTTCAGGAATGCCCTTCACCGTTTCGAATTGTGCCTTGAGATTGGCGTAATCCTCCGCAGGCCACGGCAGGGAATCCAGCGCCTTGATGTTGGCCGTTGGATAACGGGCAGCGGCACCCATCAGTCCTTCCATCTCCCGTCCGAATTCCGCCTGAATCGGTGTGCTGGTCCACCACTTCATGAACTCCCACGCCGCATCCTGATCCTTGGCACCCTCCAGCATCATGACTGCGCTGCCTCCACCCGGTACGTCCCGATTCAAGGTACCATCTGCTTGAACGGTTCCCGGGACAGGAACGAATCCCCATAGTCCGCGAATCTCCGGTGCAAATACGGACAATTGGTTGTACATGGTGTAATCCGTTAGTCCGATAGGCATCTGTCCTGTCCGGAAACGGTTGGCAAAATCATATTCCCGCTCTAACTTGTAATCGGTATAAAACTCCGTCCACTGCTTGAACGTCTCAATTCCGATCCTTGAATCCAGATCCGACTCCTTGTCATCGTTACGATAGAAGGCGCCGCCGTTCTGAAGCAGCATCGTGGCATACTGAGAGTTCGGCGGAATATTGACACCCTGCATATTCGCTTGGGTCACAATCGGCATACCAAATTCCATATGATTTTTGCTCAGAATCGCGAGCAGAGCTTCGACATCTTCCCAGTTCTGAGGCACTTCAAGTCCGAGTTCTTCGAGCACGTCTTTACGATAAAACAGCATGTTAAAAGTTTGCGTTTCCGGCAGGGCATATACGCCTGAATCATAGGCATACGGCACGATTGCACTTTCCCTGAACTCCTGTTCCACGGTGCTATAATCACTGAATTGCGTCAGATCTACAGCCGAGTTCCGCATCGCAAAGTTCACCGGCAGATCATTGCCGATCTGCATCGCTACATCCGGACCTTCACCGGACAAAGTCGCTGGCAGCAAGGTTCCCATATTCACCAGCTTCAGATTCACGTTAATGCCACTGTCTGGTGTGAAGGTCTTGTCAATCATCGCTTTCATCGTATTCGCCTGGTCACGTCCGCTACCAATCCAGACTGTTACCGTACGCTGATCTTCCGATGTCGCTACATTGCCGATCTGGTTATAATCAATGAAGAACGAATGATAGAATATCTTCGCTTCATGACCAAGCTTGGCAAGTGGCCCCATACCTGTTCCGGGAATATCTTGGTCAATCGAAGTGACGTACAGTGCGTCAATCTCAAGGGGCTGCTCTCGTGCCTGCTGCACCCATGTGCCGAGACCGCCTGTATTGGTTTTGTAAGCCGCAAGCCGTCTTGGAATGGTATCTGGCTTATCAATCATCTCGTCCAGCTGCAGCGCCATCGTCTTAATCAGCGCTTCCTGATCACTGGACTGTCCTGACAGGAGACGAAGCTGTGCAGCCACGTCCTTGAGACGTTTACTTTCTCCGCTGAACACTTCCAGCAGGTTCGGAATCTGTTTTTCCACCCGGTAATCCCGGAATTCATCAGGCTTGGTGCCTGTAATCATCAGAATACGTCGGTACATGGAGTTCAAGTTGTACAGACTGTCCTCCACATTGCGGATAAGCGGTGCGAAGTCCCCGAGGCTGTTCTCCAGCCGCAGCACATGTTTTCCTTTTTCCATGTGAAACTTGTATGCTTCTTTGCCGCCCATCACGTCAATACGATAGTCACTCTGATAACGGAAAGGTGCTTTCGCCATCTCTGCAAACGGAACTTCACCATCGATGGTCAGTTTGCGTGTAGAATAGATGCCTTTGACAAAATTCTGCTGAGCGGTAAAACCGATATGATACAGTCCACTTTCCGGCACATCCACTTCCCATTCAATCCATTGTCCTGGCAGACGCCAGTTAAAGCCGCCAATCGTATTGATGCGTACCTGGGAAGCGCTATAAGGAGATACAGCAGAACTTGACCTTTCGCTGGTCGGGTATAACGTAGGTGAAGATTTGGCAATCGCGGCTTCTCCTTCAATGCGAATCAGTACATCCTTCGGCTGCCCAGAGGAGTCCGATTGTTGTGCCCCTGCAGTCTCTGTGTAAGGAACAGCTGTCTTCTCATTGAAAAGACGAATGGACCGAATCACCATGGGTTCACGCGATGATTTTAGCGTTAGCGTGTGTTCCCCTTTTTCCAAATAAAACTTGAATGGAGTCTGTTCGTACCCGTCGGAGTCCTGAAACGTTTCTTCCAGCCAGCGTGGTTGCTCCACTTGTCTCGGGCGAAGGTCATTGCCTTGGTTATCCTGTTCAACGACATCTTTCTCATTCGCCCATACCCGGTCAAACTGCAAATAGGCGGCTTCCGCAAAAGGAAGTTCACCATCAATGTACAATGCACGCTCAATGGCCGAACTCTTGCCTTCTACGGGAAAATAGATTGCGGACAGGTTATACAGCCCGGTCTCCGGCACATTAATCGTCCAATCGACTTGTCCGGTCTCTCCGGTATGGAGAGATACACCATCCATTCCTTCATAATTAGTCAGTTTGCGGACGTCTTCACCTTCGGCTTTTATGTAATCTCCTGCTTCAATGGTGATGTCCACATTCGGCTGTGTAGCCTGATCCGTTCCGGATCGATACTGTTCGTATCCCTTTTTCTGCCGGGTCTGCTGCAAGACTGCATCCACTTCAATGGCAGGCAGACTGCCAGGTGGAATGTTTGCACTCTTTCCATCAGCGCCGGAAGTTACATATAGAATGATGCAGGCTGCCGCCACGATGAATACTGTGGACAATATCCATGTCTTACGTTGTAGAATTCCAGCCATCCTACGAGTCCTCCTCATCAAGGCTGATGCCAGCAATGCCGATTTGGTGGTTCAGGAAAAGGGGCTCCGTGCAACATTGCCGACACGAGCCCCCCTGCCTGAATCGTTTGCTGGTGATAAGTGTTGTTATTGTTTGCCGAGTTTATCAATTGCAGCTTGTGCCTGTGCCTTGTATTTCTCGGCTGTTGCTGTCACGGAAGCATTGTTTTTGATGATATCGTTCACATAATCCCCGAAAGGGTATCCTGTGTAGGCATCATCCAGCAAGATGCGGCCGGTTCCAGCGATGTGCTCGCGAATGATCGCAATATCCTTCTCGTCGGTATAACGACTCTCCAGATAATCTTGACCTGGATACTCTTCAATCTGCGGGATGTCGAAGGTCTCTTCATAGATTTGGTAGACGATCTTTGGATCTTCCACACCTTTTGGAATGAACTTCGCTGATGCTGCATTGTTTGCATACGTTACCCCTTTGCTACCCTGTGGCCCGTTCGGAATCGGCACAACACCAACAGCAAAGGTGAGATCGCCCAACTGCCATTCAGCAGCGGTGAACAGAGCTACATCTCCATCTTTGAACGTATTGCTTTCCTCCCAATTGGTTTTGTCGCCGGTTTTGACCTTCACGACATTTTCCACGTTATACAGGCGTTTGACGAATTCGGCAGCTTCAATCGTTTTCGGATCGGACAATCCTTCTTTGCTATTGGTATCATCCACGATCGTTCCACCATTGGCTGCGGTAAAATGACGAACGACATCAAGCGCCCAGCCAGAAAATCCGTATACGTCAGTTTTGCCGTCGTTATTGGTATCTTTGGTTGCCTGTTTGGCAAGTTCCATGAATTTGTCCCAATCCCATTTGCCTTGGTTATACAGTTCTTGAGGATCAGGCAAAGATAATTTTTTGAACAAGTCACGGTTATAGTGAAGTCCCAGACCAATGCTGGTTGGAGATTCGAAGGCATATTCGTTGCCTGCAATGGCAGGAAATTTTGCAATCAGGTTAGCCTCTTGGTTGATGTTATTCTCAGGTGTAGTGAATTCGGAGATGGGCAATAGTTGCCCTTTGAGGATGGCGGGTAATGCGGATTTGTACTCCATCTGAACGATGTCGGCGAACGGTTCGCCAGCCAGTGCAGACGTTGTGAATTTGTTCATGTATTCTTCAAAAGGTACGTTAACAAACTCCAGTTTTACGTTGTATTTCTTCTCGACCTCTGCAATTTTATCAAGTCTGGCCTTATCGGAGGCCGTCTCTCCCGCCGGTTTCAAGTCCCACCAGGCCGCGACCTTGATGACACGCCCACCCAGATCAGGCACATTAAGCACAGCTTCTTCCGCTTCGCCCTCTTTCTCTGTCTCAGCGACCTCGGTGCTGTTACCTGAGTTCGTTGTTCCCTCTGCTTCGGTCCCCGTCTGCGCTGTCCCCCCACCACTGCAAGCGGATACAAAAAGCATCACGGCCAATAACATCAGAGGCAGAACATTCCATCTTCTCATCATGATTTTAACAACCTCCCCGAATGTGTATACCAATCATGGTTCACCCTAAATCATTAACCCCATTCATCAACCAATCGAAAATAAACAACCACCACCATTTGTTATTTTCTTGTTTGTTTTTGACAAACAAAATTTAACACAGCAAAATGTAAGCGTCAACATTTTTGTTGTTAACATTTTCTAATTTCTCTGATAAAATTCTGATTAAGCTGTAAAATGCCTGTATCACAGCTTATTCAATATCCTGGACTCTAAGTACAAACATATTAAACCATGATTCTAACTTTGTTTATTTTGTTATTTTTATAAAATAACAAAATAATAATTAAGCAGACAATTTTCGTCATACTATCTGAAAATATGCTTACCGTCACGTTGAACGTTCATCCTAAAATACTGTGCATCACTAACATTTTGAATTCTCTGTCCGTTATTAGATTAAGAGAAATACATCATGTTATACTAGGGCGTGTCTTAAATCTCACTTAAGGGCATCTTTCACCGCCTTTTCGCCCCCTGCTGCGTCACTTTCTCTTGACGTACCCCGGTACGCCTGCGAAAAAGTTCCTGGCCTGGAACGAAAATTCGGCAAAATCTGCTCCTTTCGGAGTTATAAGATACGCCCCGGGATCAGTTGGATATCGCTCCAAATAAGGAATACGGCAGAACTACGAGTGTAAGGATGGTATGATGAAGACAAAGGTAACAATTCAGGAGATTGCACATTTTACGGGTTTGTCGAAATTCGCGGTGTCACGAGCTTTGTCTGGAAAATCGGGAGTTAGCGATCAAACGAGGGATGTCATTCTCAAGGCCGCTGGCAAACTTGGATATTTCAAAGATAACAGCATGTTGTCTGGTGAACTGTATAACAGCCATGAACTTCAGGAACCAAAGAACACACGTTCAAGCGGAACGATCTTGATTTTGTTCCCCAATGTTCGGTACCAAAATCAAGACTCCGTATACTGGGGCCCCGTCTTTAACGGGATCTCTTCCAAGCTGAACCAAAAAGGGATTAATATTCTGACCTTAACGGAACCCTCAGCAGACCAGCTATTTACCCTACTCAACCCGGATGCCATTCGAGGGATCATTACCGTTGGCTCTATCTCGACCCCGATTCTGCTTGAAATCAAACGGCTCAGTATTCCGGTTGTGATGGTGGATCATCTGGACCCTGTTTTTCACAGTGACAGCATATTCACCGATAACTTTGCATCCATGCGAGAGATCATGCTCTATTTGCTCCGCAAGGGTTTCAAAACATTCCAGTTCGTTGGCAATATCGGGGATGCTCATAGCTTCTATGAACGCTGGATTGCGTATACTTCTGTGCTTATGGGTCATGGGATGGAAATACATCAGATTCCCGAGCTGAGTAATCAGGCATTGGATGAGTTCCGCCAGACGTTCACTTCGGTGATCAGTGAGGATAACCTGCCTGAAGTGTTTGTATGTGCGAATGATTTCTATGGGCTATACACCATAGAAGCCCTTGAGAGTATGGGTATTCGTGTACCCGATCAGTGTGTTGTCACGGGATTTGATAATCTATACGACAATATCCCATTACTTGCCACAGTTAATGTGAACAAGGAGTTGCTCGGTGCGCGTGCAGTGGATCAGATGTTATGGCGCATTGCGAATCCAGAGAGCAACGTCGAGAAAAAATTAATTCTTGCTGACGTCATTATCCGTGAACAGTTTGGCAGACATAGTGGGTAATATGGCAGAATATCAAATACCCTTTAACCGTATTTGTGCGGCTAAAGGGGTATTTGCATTGTTGTATGTTGTGTAATGTTTATTGTTTATTTACAATAGGCCGTCACATCATCCCGTTCTACGTATCTGTACGCACATCATCCCACGCCAGATCCAGATAACAGATCAGCCAGTTCAATGCACGGTGACGTTCATAAGCCACTCCACCATTCAGGCCAGCTGGAGGTGTTTTGTCATTCACACGACTATCCACGCACACCCAGTTATAACGGTAGATCAGATCTGCTTCATCCAGAATCTCGCTCTTGTTACGCAGAGATGCATCGGAGAGAAAGTCGGTAAAACTATCCTTCTGTTGCAAATAACCGACATCCTTCCCTACGTTACACAACTCCGTTGGTGCAGCCAGTTCCTTCACATAACCAAGCGCCCATAACATTACGTGGTAGGCTTCATATCCCCAAGAGAAGGAAATAATCTCCTGCTGCTCTGCTCCGTACTGGTCGATAAACCTCTTCTCTACGGGTGAGAAAAAGGAGTCAGCCTCATACTTGTCGATCACTTCCTGAACCAGTGCTGCGGTATCATCCGCACTTTCGCCGGCTCCCAGACACTCACCCTTAAGCGCGGCAAGACATAGGGCAACCGCACGGCGCGCAACTTCCTCTTTACTCCGAATCGTGGTGTGCTCATCTCCGGCCCTTGCGGGCAAGTGCGCATTATACGGAATGCCTTGTTCAGTCAACAGTTGCTCTGAACGCGCTTTACGTTGAATGCCAGACTCCGACTGGGGGCTGTCACCGTCAAGGAAACTGGTGTGCGCTGTCACCGTGTAATCCTCTACCTCAGATTCTCCATTCACATCCAGCAATAGCTTACCTTGTGCGTTCAGCAGAGATCCACCTCCCCAGAAGATAACAGCATCCAGCGCATCAGCCAACCGTAATAACTCGCCGAAGAATTCTTCCGAGATATCCTCTTCCGTCTCAATACCAACCACCATGTTCAATGTGGAACATTTGATCAATACCTTTTCCTGTAGCGAAGCATTGCGCCCTTTAATCTGACCCAAAAATCCAAGCATCCCCTGAATCATTGTCGTAAATTCCTCAGGATGTGTCTGGCTGGTCATGATATTAAAGCCTTTGGTTTTCTTACTGAGCCATTTTTTCTGAGTCACTTGAATATGGGTCTTGTCTTCCCGGCGTTCAATCGTACCCTCGGGGTAAATGGATTGAACCAGTTCATACAGCTGATCCAGGTCAAACTGAGAGCTATATATCGCACAATTTCTCATGAAGTTCACCCTCTCTATATATAGTTCAACTAATGAATATTTACACTGGCACTCCGATGGCAGAATAACTTTCCGATCGCTGTTATCCCCAGATTTTTTTATTCCTTTTTTTGAAAGGGGAAATCCGGTGATAGCGTATGCTTCCGATGTAGCTTTCTTTTAGAAAGCTTTTAGGCGAACGCTCCGCTTCTTCAAGTTATTTCTGCCCTCTCCGTTATCGTGTAAATGTTCAGTTGAACATATATGACTAATCCTTGTACGGATCGAATTCATTACCTCCGGCCATGGCGACACCAACGGGACGCAACACATGGTTGATTTTCAGCGTATTCGCATGTGCGTTCAGCACGTCTTGCAGTTTCTTGTACACAAACGGACTTTCGTCTGTGCCCGCTCCCCGCAGTTCGACACCATAGGCACGAATCGCCTCATGCATCTGTGCTTCGCTGATCTCGCCACCCATGCGTGTGCGCAACTTGTAATTCATTTTGCCAGCCGCCTGGGTTCGGCTCATCTTGCGCCCTGCCCCATGTACGGTGCTGCGGAATGACTCGGTATTCTCCTCGCTGTGGATCCCCTCCACAATTACCGAGATATCACCCATACTCCCTCCGACAAAACCGAGTTGCCCGGGTGCCAGTGGCGTTGCACCTTTGCGAACCACAACTACCTCTTCACCCATGTGTTGTTCCTTCCAGGCAAAGTTGTGATGGTTATGTACGGCGTATTCAGCACTTGCCCCCAGAATTCCGAGCACCTGTTCAATGACATAGTCACGTCCTGCATAGGCGTATCGGCCCGCCAAAGTCATTCCATCCCAATACATATCACCCATTTCGCTGTTCAGATCAAACAACGTAGGCGGTTGATCCATGGATTCGCCAGGCGCTTTGCCACTGAACTGACGTCCTGCCGCAAGGTTAAGGAACCCACTCGCCACTTTATGACCGAACCCGCGGCTGCCAAAATGATTTGCGATCCACACCTTTCCCGTTGCATCTTCTACAAAAATATCCACGAAATGATTGCCACTGCCTACGGTTCCGAGTTGGTTGCGTGCAAGTGTCTTCAGCTTATGTTGTAATCCCGGTTCAATGGTATCAAACAGCTTCCAGCTCGCGTCGTCAAACAGTTCATGATCCACGGGTGTTGGATTGTTACGACCCACGCCGAAAGAAATGGTCGAATTAATGTCATCCATGATCGTTACAATCCGATCCCGAATATCGTCCCACATCAGATTTGTGCGCACAGCCTTGTTGCCACAGGCAATATCATATCCGACACCTGACGGACTGATCATATTCCGATAAGCGACAACACCACCGATGGGTTGCGAGTAACCTTTGTGATGGTCGGCCATCAGAGCCACACCCAATACATCTCCATATTGCGAGCAAGTCACCGCCTGACTTACGGCGTTCTCCAGCGGCTCCCCCCAGACTTTAATGTTATCTACGATACGCATAATTGTGTTAACCTCCTATGTACTTTTTTTTGAAAATACATCTTTTATTTCTATACTGTTGTTCTCATTAGTTTAACAAAGATTAGCGTGGCTCGAAACGTCGCCTTACTTTAGATCACCAATTATTTACGCATAAAAAAAGAGAGCTCAGCTCCCTTTTCTCACGGTTGGTTCCTATTCACTTCTTGCTAATCTTAAACTTGAACGCCCAAGTCGCTGTGTTACCAGAATATCGGCCTCTGTTCTCGGTCACCACCACGGAAAGTGTCTTGTTGGTTGATTTGGAGAACGAAGATAGTTTGACGTTGGTGCTTTTATCCCCGTAATCGGGAATTTTGTCCTGTTCTTCGGCGATGGCCTCCAGTTTCAACGTACCCGTGGATTTCAGGTTTAAGGTGACTGACGAACCCTCTTCCAGATCTTTGCCGTTCACACTTGCTCCGATGGCCCACTCATTACCGACAGAGTTATTCTCGACAAGCTCTGCGCTCACCAGCGTCACGGTTACCTTTACCGTTTTGGCGGCAGCATAGGAGGTTGGGGAACATACGGCGAATACCAGGCTCAGAACCATGAAAACATTAGCCCATTTTTTGAACACGAGAGTGCCTCCCTCTTATTCGTTTCTTTTGTTAAGACTATGCCTTATTCGCCGTGTTCCTTAAGTAATCCTTCCACTTGTGTAAGAAATTTTCACTTGAACTGTCTGTTAAAGATGCTTTCGGTAACCCTGAACCTTCTCATCCTTGAAACCTAACTTCTCATAAAATATATGTGCTTCCTTACGCTGATCGCCAGACACCAGAATCATGTAACCACAACCCATATCTTTTGCAATCCGCTCAATCTGGAGCATTAACCTCTGCCCAATGCCCTGCCTGCGTACCTGATCCGATACAATCACATTCTCCACAACCATGAACGGTTTGCATGGCCCTACCAGATCCATACACTCAACCCCCATAACGGACCCAACCAGTTTGCCATTGTAAAATGCCCCAAGCACATGATAATGGCCATTCTGCTGTATGTAATGAAACATCTTTTTCATCTGCTGTTCATTGGTAGGCATTCCCATCAACTCATTGTATAGCTGGCTTAGTGCCGGTAAATCTTCAAGTTCGATTCCTTTAATGGTAACCATCATAACCCTCCTGATTTTTCCTATTTCGTATGCTTTGTCTGTCTTAAGTGAGGTCCTTTTTAAAATAATAATGACTGTGTCCAGTCGGTGCATTCTTGATCGTTGTGATCAATTGGTAGCCATGTTTCTTGTAAAATTCCGGTGCTTGATAGGAGAAGGTGTTCAACATGACAAAATCACAAGATTTCTCTCGCGCAATTCGCTCAACTTCAAGCAACAACTGTGAACCATATCCCCGATGCCGTTGTTCAGAATCCACCCAAAGAATATCAACCTCCAGCCAGTTCCAGCAAAGTGTGCTAAGCACACCTGCAACAATCTCGCCGGTCTCATTTTTGATATTGAAATTCAGTTCTTCGTACCGATGCCTTAATTCCTCGCTCACATGTGCAGCATTAAATGCGATAAGTTGCTGGCGAACATACTCTGAATCCTCTGAAGTACTTGGATTAATATTTATTGGGGACATCTCCTAATCACTCCTTTTATCTCAACAGTTTATAATTTACGATAATGTAATTCATTCCGGATAAGAGAGTAACGCCTGTTGCAACCCATAGTAATGCCACATCCACTCTGATATCAGTCAACAAACTAAACGGAACATTATTCAACAAAATGGCAATGATCGCTGCCACCTGAAGCACCATTTTGATCTTACCATATCGATCCGCTGCAAGAGCAATGCCCTGTTCTGTCGCTACCATTCGCAATGCAGTAATGACAATTTCACGTCCTATAATGATTACAGCAATCCATGAACTGATCATATTCTCCTGAACCATCATGACCAGCGCTACCGCAATCAACAGTTTATCCGCCAGTGGATCAAGCAACTTTCCCAGATTCGTGATTTGGTTATATTTCCTCGCCACATATCCATCCAATTTATCCGTACCTGCCGCTACTGCAAATATAATTAGTGCAATCATCACGCTTTGCTGATTGAGAAAACAGATCATAAACAATGGAATCAACGCGATTCTAGCCAACGTGATTTTATTTGCCAGATTCATTAGACATCTATTCTCCCCTCATCCATGTTGGCTAAGTGACCTTTTTTCCATTTACGTAATCGGGTCCGAAAGGATTTAAAAGGAGCTACCGAATTAATCTGGATCCACTTCACCATAGCCCACCTGGGCTTTGTTCCCGTCCACTGTCTCATCCCTTGTACAAATAAGTCCTCTTCACTAAGGGAGTCAATCCAGTTCTGCCATTGTTGTTCTGTCTCCCGAAACAATGAGCGTAACTCCTCCAGCGTACAACCTGAATACTTTTCGTAAAATGATTCATTTAATGACCCTAGTTGGTTCCATTTATATCCTGGTGCCGGCATATGGAATTCATTTCCCAACTGTTCATTTCGCTCCCAATCCATCACCAGGTTCATCCATCCTAACTGGTAGGCGATCATCTGGGCAGGCGTCTTGTCCACACCTTCAACCCACTTATCTCTGTCGCTGTTATGGATGTCATTGAACTCACCCTCAAACAATTCATAGGTGCGTCGAATCGTCTCACGTAACTCTTTCTTCGAGGCATATAGAACTCCAGGCACGCTACTCCACTCCTCTCGTTTCACCGTTATACATGAATCAGAAGCATGGACTCTATCATCATTTCGACTCAATTCCATAATCATCCTTTTTTTCATAAAGCTATATTTATTTCTGCAAGAAAAAGGGCAGTCTGTAAACAATACAGCTGCCCTTTACTCAACCTATTTTGCTATATCAGCATACTCGTGATCCCAATTCTACAAAGCTTCCTTAATCACCCGTTTATAGTACCACACAGACAACAGACCAAAGATCGAATATAACAATGTATAGACTATCATGACAATGACCGTAGGTGTCGCCAGCTCCGTACCAAAGAAAAACCAACCTGATTTCACGGCAAAGTAACTATGACTCAGCCCCACCATAAGCGGAATACCAAAGTTAAACAACTGCTTGATCTGAATTCCACGCAACAGATTGCCTTGTGTAAATCCGAGTTTTCGCAGAATGGTATAATTACCCTTCTCTTCTTCGCTCTCATTCATTTGTTTAAAGTACAGGATACATCCCGATGTGATCAAGAACGTCAAACCCAGGAAACCAACAATGAACATAATCAGTCCCATATTATTACGTTGGTTATTTCTGAACTCAATCTGGGAGAAGCTCGGTGCTTCCAACTGTAGCTCCTTATATACGGCATATGCCTCTTCAGCCTGCCCCTCATTCAGAATACGTACACCATAGTAATCCGCCCACTCGGATTTTTGCAACTCGGGATCGAGATCCTGCCGCAACTGCTGGTATACCGTTTCATCTACTACCGCTACAGGCGTGCCCCCAGAATAGTATCCAGGAAGAACCCCCTTTTGGGTGGTTCCGATCAGTTGTTGGTCTAGCGTTCGCTTCAATCCATGCAAGACAATTGGACCTGTCTCCTGAATGGAAATCAACTGCTGAATGGCATTTCCGTATCCCATGAAGACCACTTCGCCTGGTTGCAGATCAATGTTATCTACCATCTTGTCACTCAACACACTACTGAACAGGTACTTTTCCGTCATGGACTCATCCATCACTTTATGAGCATCAATTTCAATATAAATGGGCTGTCTATGCTCCTCTTCATATGGAATCTGTTTGTGTTCCAAATCCGTTACAAAGCGATTTTTCACATCAACCTGAGCAAAAGAGAAATCCTCCGGCAAGCTTTCTTTCGCCTGAGCCTCTGCGGAATAATACGAAATGTAACTGAGTGACAGCATGCCAATAGCAAGCGCCGATACGGTTGTAATAATTGTAAGCAGCAATGCATTGGACTTCATGCGGAACATGATTGAAGATAAAGACAACACCTCATGAATGGATAGGTATCCGTTTTTACTTTTGCGAATCAGATTAAAGATAAAACTTACCGAACCCTTATAGAACAGGTATGTCCCCAGTATGACCGAGAAGAGAATCAGGATCATCGTATACATCAACTGCTGCATATCCATTGCCTCACCGCTGAACAGCCGTGCAGACATGAAGTATCCATACACAATCAGAGCAATGCCCAAGACGCCAACAATCATCTGTCCGACAGACATCTTCTGCACCTGCTGCTCCGAAGTGGCCGACACCCGAAAAAGTGAGAGAATGCTCTGTCTCTTGATAAAAGTGTAGTTCATCAGCATGATGAGCAGATACATGATCGTAAAAACAATCACCGTTTGCATCAGTGCCATCGGAGAGAAGTACAGTTTCGTAATCGCATCCACACCGAGAATTTTGAACAATATCATCAATACCAGCTTGGACGCAAGAAACCCAATTAACACACCGATAGCCATGGAGCCAAAATAAAGAATACTATTCTCCGCACTCAAAATGCCAAAAATCCTGCCTTTCGTCAGTCCGATCAATTGAAATAATCCAATCTCTTTGCTACGCCGCTTGATAAAGATCGTATTGGCATAGAGCAAAAAGATACCAACAATGACGATTAACAGTACCGAAGATGCGCCTATAGCCGCCGCACCTTTTGTTGAAGCAGCCACCTCATCCATGGAAGGATCATACTGTAACGTCACAAAGGAAAAATACAAGGCCACACTGAACACAAGCGCAAATACATAGAGATAATAATTCTTCAGATTTTTTCTGAGATTGCGGAAGATAATATAATTCAAGCTCATTGCTGCACACCACCCAATACGCCCTGGGTTTTGATAATATCGTTGAAGAACGATTGCCGTGACTCGTCTCCTTTATTCAACTGGGTGTAGATCTGACCATCTCGAATAAAGATCACTCTGCTGCAATAACTTGCGGCAACCGGATCATGGGTAACCATAATAATAGTCGCTTTTCGTGCGCTGTTCATATCACTTAACTTGCCGAGCAGATCCGAAGCGGACTTGGAATCCAGCGCTCCTGTCGGCTCATCCGCAAAAATGATACTCGGCTCGTGGACAAATGCTCGTGCTGCCGAAGTCCGCTGCTTCTGACCCCCTGAAATCTCAGATGGATACTTGTCTTTCAACTCGTAGATTCCCAGTTCACGTGCGATCTGTTCAAACTTGTGGTGTGCCTCCTGTTTTGGAATGCTCGTAATCGAGAGCGGTAATAATACATTTTCCTTCACCGTAAGGGTATCCAGAAGATTGTATTCCTGAAAAATAAAGCCCAGATGATGTTTGCGGAACTCAGCCAGCTGTTTCTCCTTCATTCCGGTGAATTCCTTGCCCTCAATATCAATCGTGCCCTGGCTCACCCGATCAATGGAGGAAAGTACATTAAGCAGCGTTGTTTTACCCGAACCCGAAGGCCCCATAATACCAACAAACTCTCCCTTGCTTACCCCAAGATCAATCCCCTTCAGCACTTCCTGTTTATTTAATTTATTACCATAGACTTTATGAATTTTTTTGGCTTCCAGTATCCACATATCCCACTCACTCCTCTTAGATCTTCTGCAAAATGCTCGTGTCTATATCATAGGCGGAATGTGCAGTGTTATCGTGTGATTCACCGAACAAAACCAAAAAGCATGTGACATTGTTGTCACACGCCTGCAAAATGCACCATGTCGTTTTTTCGCGGAAAAGTAAGTGTGACGATTGTGCCCTCGCCAAGAGAAGATTCTACATGAATGTTCATATGAAGCGTCTGGACCACCTGACGAACCAGATACAGCCCCATCCCGGTAGCCGCCCCATCCATTCTGCCTCGGGTGGACGTAAATCCTTTATCAAATATACGCGGCAGATCTTGAGTCTCAATCCCTCGCCCGTGATCCTGAATCATGAGTATGATGTGTCCATCCTGTTCCCAACTTTCAATGAGGATGTCCGATGAATCGCTATATTTGACCGCATTACTCAACAACTGCCGGAGGATGAAGCCTAACCATTTGCTGTCTGTGAGCACGCGCGATACCATTAAAGACACATCAAAGCCAATGCCTTTGGAAATGCACCACGATTTCAACGCTCGTATCTCGCTATTCAATACTGGTTCAAGTTCCGTCTCTTCGATGAACAGATCATTATGCATAAACGGAATACGCTTCTGATGAAGCTGCTGATCCAGCAACTGATGAATTCGTAACCATTCATATGTCATTTGGCTCTGTAACTTGTCATCTGGCAAGCGCTCGATCATCAGTTGCAACGCAGTCAGTGGGGTCTTCACCTCATGAATCCAGGACAACATCTCGTCCTTCTCCTGTTCCAGAGCGATAAAATGATGTGAAGACTCCTTACGATACCGCTGTGTCTGGGAACTGACGGCCTCATGTACAATCTGCTCATATGGACTTTCGGCGATATCAAGTTCTCCCAGATCATAGGTATGATCCCAGATGCTCAACTTTTTATAGAAACGGGTCTCTTTCAGGTATCTCGCCCAGATAAAAACAAGGCATACAACCACATTCAGTCCTACGATATACACCACAGATTGGAATGGAATGGACGAGTCCAGGTAGGCCACCAATAAAATAATAAGTTGCATGCTTACCAGTAGCCATAACCAACTAGCCCTTTCTCGTATGTACTTTCCGATCATGCTTCTGCCTCTTCCGTTGCCATGTACCCCTGCCCTACTTTGGTTTCAATGTAACGCTCCAAGCCGATGGGTTCAAGTTTCTTCCGTAACCGATTAACGTTAACCGTCAGCGTATTGTCACTCACGAAATGCTCATGATCCCACAAGCTCCGGATGAGGTCCTCACGGGTAACAATCTGATTTTTGTGCTCCACCAGCACTTTAAGGATAAACATCTCATTTTTCGTTAACAGGACAGATTCATCCCCGCAGGTCAGTGTATTTTTCACATACTCAATAGTGGCACCGCGCCAGGTTCGAAGTTCAATATGCTCTGTATTATAGTTATACACCCTCCGCAAAGTCGCTTGGATCTTGGCAATCAATACATCGAAATGAAAAGGCTTCTGGATAAAATCGTCTGCACCCAAATGCATGGACATAACCATATCCGCAGGATGATCCCTTGAGGACAAAAAGATAATCGGCACATTGGAGTGCGAACGAATGATCCGGCACCAATGGAACCCGTCATATTGGGGTAACTGAATATCTATAATGACCAGTTGCGGCTGAATTACGCTGTACTCCTGCAATACCTTTCCAAAATCCTGCACACCATACACATCATACGACCATTGGGACAAACGTTCCTTGATTTCACTGAATAACGACTCGTCGTCTTCAATGAGCATAATTTTAAACAAGAGACTTCACCACGTTTCTGATCTTCTAAGGTTGAATAAGGTAATTAGACTCCGTTGTTGAAGGATCACCTTTACCGTAACGTATCGTTCTTCCGATCGCTGATTCCAGTGTACAGGGAAGTTGGGCTTATATCAAAAGGTATCCATACTTCGTAAGAAAACGAGCTGAAAGAAGTATCGTATATCATATTAGCTCTCAACAGTGTGTATACCATGGCTTGCATCACTGTTTTCGTCCATCCGCTCGATCAACTGCATCGCTACGTCTCGTGGCGATCTTAATTGTCCTGCTTCATATACTTGATTGAACATACCTGCAAGGGCGAACTCCTCTGCACTTTTGCCTCGTGCAACAGCCTGCAATTCCGTATCCACCATCCCCGGATCAAAAGCAATAATCTCAACAGGGTTCTGTTGGCCCGTTTGCTCCAAAGATACGCATTGGGTGAACATGTTCATACCTGCCTTGGATGTACAGTACACTGCCATTGAAGGCGCGGGATAACTTCCCGAACCCGATGAGAGATTGACAATTTTACGTCTGGCGGACAGATGATTTGTTTGTTGAATAAAAGAGGAACTTAATATCATTGGTGCTGCGAGGCTGATGTTAAGACTCTGACTTATCTCTGCCGCACTGCATTGATCGATAGGTTTTAGAGGCTCCAGCATCGCTGCATTATTAATGAGTCCAATGAATTCAGCTTCTTGAGAAGGTATTTGGTCCAATATGCGTGTAATCAAATCATCGATCCCATTCAGGTCGGCAAGATCATACTGAACATGGCGGTAACGCCCGCTCCATTCCTCGCTTGATTCCGACAGATCCGAACCCCCGCGTGAAATACCGTAAACGTAATCCCCCTTAGCCAATAATAACTCTGCAAGTTGTAAACCGATCCCTTTGGATGTGCCTGTAATAATAAAGTGTCTTTTTCCTGTTTCTGTTCCCATTACGATACCACTCCTCCTCTATTTTCAATGCATGTTTATTTCACTATTCTTACGAGTTTTTCTTTCTCCACAACGTGGCCCAGAGAAAAGGTACACCAAAATACGGTTCATGTTGCTCCAGCGACTTCATTGCACGGAACTCCACACATTCAAAGCCATCTTCCAGCATGTAGCGAAGCTTCTCCTCCGTGAACGCAAGACCACCGCGCATCGACTTCTCTTGATACACCTGCCAATCATTCATAACGATCTCAGGCCCACCAATATCGCCAAAACCAGGAGCAAAACAAGTCATTCCAAAGTATCCTCCAGGCCGGAGTGCATTGTGGATCATCTCTATGTAGGGAATGCGCTGATGTGGCAACAGATGGTGCAGACAACCCGAGTCGTAGACAAGATCATATTCTTGCTCTGGGGACAATTCGAACACAGATCGACATTCAAAATGCACGTCCAGTTGCTCCTCTGCCGCCCTCTCTTTAGCCCAAGCAATAGCTGTCTCCGAAAGATCATAAGCATCTACCTGATATCCTTGGCGGGTTAAATACAACGCATTTCTGCCCGGGCCACACCCCAGTTCCAGTGCCTTGCCGCAGCTCAGCAGACCTGCGTTCACATGTTCTACCAGATTCTCATCCGGTTTGTTTGGGAAAAAGGGTATTGGTCTGTTCCGATCCTCATAGAAAGGTTCCCAAAATTGCTTGGCAGATCTGAAGTCCGCATCGAGCATATCATATAGGTCCTGTACACTTTTAATCGTCTTTTCCACAACCACATTCCTCCTTAACTGCTCCATCCAAACTTTCATTTCCGACTTCATTCCTCATCATTTTCAATAAATCAGCCACACTCTATTATAACATTTTTACCCAGTAGTTCTCTATTTTTCTTGTGCTTTTCTACTCCAAAACAGAAGCTTTTTCCCAACAAAAAAACGACCGACATGAATGTCGATCGCTTACAATCGTTGGGGTTTTGTGTTGTAACTTACTTTGCCCGTTCCAAGACTGCAAAGTAATTTCCTTCATTATCAGCAAAGTTGAAGACACGCCCCGTTGGCATCTCGACAATCTCTCCAACCGTTACATGTTTACCAGCCAAGTCGGCATATAACTGATCCAGATTTTCGGTGAAGAACATTAACGAAGGTGTGCCCAGATTTACACCCGCCGACATCCGCTCCACAAACTCCTTGTCATGAAGAATAATGCTCGTCTGCGAATTTGGGGTAGGCGCAATCTCAATCCATCTCATACCCTCGTCAAGGTTTACTTCATCCACAATGTGGAACCCCGCAACTTCCGTCCAAAATGCCAGTGATTCATCCTGATTGTTGACATACAACATAATCTGGCCGACTTTGCTAAACATGCATCATTCACTCCTCTGATCATCTAATCTCTCAACATCCTGTTTATCATTCCTCAAATTCCAATAGAGTATAACATGCAGGACAGCTTTTTTATCATCTTTCTTTGCAAGTACTAACTACACATTGGTCATACCCCTGTCAAGTAGACAGATGAAAAAAGCTATGCTGCCAGCGCGCATCGATATTCAATCGGTGCGCGCTGTTTGAGTTTGGCTTGAAAGCGTCGGTAGTTGTAATTGTACACGTAATCT